>DATKQY010000022.1:0-13555 GCA_035532475.1 Acidimicrobiales bacterium
GCGGACGCCACAGTCTGGCCGCTCAAGCAGATGGGCGCTCACGGCAGTGGCGGCCGAGCGCGTCACCCAATCTTCGCCCACCCCGGCGAGGACCGAAGGTGCTCTGCGTTGCTGACCTGATCTGACGCGAGACGCCGGAGCACTGCGGGGTCGGGCGACGGCATGCCAGAAGCCGCGACGCCGCCTGAATGGCGTCGGGTGATCGCCGGGATCGGGCACATCGCTCACGCACGCGCCGCGCCCGGGACCGAGATGATCCGGCGCCCGCCTGGCGGTGGGGGTGGTGGCGGTGGTGGCGGTGGTGGCGGTGGTGGTGGTGGTGGTGGTGGTGGTGGTGGTGGACGGCGCTCGGGCACTGCTCGCGTCTTCGCTCCGCGCACCTCGTCTCACGATCGAGCTGACCGAGCTCCCTGGCTGTTGCCACCGAGCTCGGGGCACGCAGCGGGGCCGCCGGTCCCGGCCGCCGAATTGGGGCCCTCACGGCACCTCGATCCGCCGGGGCGACGACGGCGGCCTGCAAGCGGTCGTCAACGCGTATGGCTGAGGAAGAACCCGTAGATCTGGACGAGCGGGTCCTCTGAGCCCGCCGTTCCCGTCTCCGGCACGGCCGACAGCTGGATCCGGTTGAGCCCCGTATGAAGGTGGACGGGAGGAAGGTAGTACTCACCGGCGACGTACGCCGAGGCGTAGGTCTTGCCGTCGTAGGTCTCCTCGATCCGCAGCTTCTGGCCCTTGGCGAGGGCTGGCCCGTCGCCGAAGCCGCCGTGGAGGTACCAGGTACCGCTCGAAGGTGACATCACTTGCACGTTCGTCGGATCCGGGCTCAGGTAGAAGAAGAGGTCCTTGCCGTTCCCCGTGCCGAGGCTCGTGTAGTTGGCGTTGATCGCGACCCCTTGGGGACTCTGGATGTAGCTGAGCACCGGGTGGCCGAGCAGCATTGTCACCAAGGTCGGAAATGGGCTCGTCAGCCGAGCGAGGGCCCAGTAGACCCTCGGCTGGGAGGTCTCGAGATCCGTGTATGCCTTCGGGTACTCGTTGTAGTACCCGACGAAGGAGATGGCGACGCCGACCAGCACGCCGTAGACGATGGCGATCGTCCCGAGCACCTTGGTCGAACGGCGAAGCCACCTCCGCCGCGCGGCCGAGGCGCTGAACCAGACCATGAGCGCGGCGAAGATCAGCAGCGGGGCGAAGTCCGCCTCGTAGCGCATCGAGCCGCCCGGGATGCCAAAGGCAATCGACGCCACGATCAACAGCGCGGTCGCCACCGCCACCACGACGGCTCCCGCGAGCTCCGTCGGGATGCGCTTGCGGCGCACGACGCTCGGCAGGCCGAGGAGGGCGAGCACGATCGGGGTGGTCGTGGCGATGCCGCCGATCACCTCGGGCGTGTAGCTGGCGGGCACCGCTCCGGGGTACGCGGGCGGCGGCGGGAGCACGAAATAGGGGAAGCCGAGCGTCCAGCGCACCGGCGCGACGAGGTAGTAGTAGAGGCTCGGCGCCAGATAACCGAACTGGTAGTACGCGGTCTTCAGCGGATTGAAGCCGGCCAGCTGGTAGCGCGCCCCGAACTGGGTGGGCGAGCCGAAGCGCGCCGCGTTGTAGGCGAGCAGCAGCACCATCACCCCGGCGAAGGGCGCGACGAGCGGCACGGCCGGCCCGAGGCGGCTCCGCCAGCGCTCCCCCGTCGAACGCCGCCAGGCGCGCGCGGCCATGACGAGGAGAAAGATCCCGAGGAGCGCCTCGTCCTCGTGGGCGCCCGCCGAGAGGCCGAGGCACAGGCTGCCCGCCGCGAGCCTCCACGGCCGGTAGCGGCCGGCGAGCCCGCCCGACGCCAGGAGGTAGAGGCCCGCCATCGCGAAGCACAGCGAGGCCGAGATGTTCACCTCGTAGACGAGGGGGCTGCGCAGCAGGAACGGAGCGAGGTTGCCGGCGGCGAGCGCGGCCGCGCCGAGCGTCACCTGCCAGGTTCGCACCTTCGGCAGGTAGGAGTTGACGAGGAACGCGAGCAGCAAGAACGAGCACGCGAGGCCGACGAGGCAGTAGAGGAACAGGGCGAAGTCCGAGGGCATGGCGCCGACGTGCAGGATGCGCCACGGCATCAAAAGGGTGACCACGGGAGTCGGGCCCCACGTCAGAAAGAAATGGCCGTGGTAGAAGACGAGGTCGTGATAGGCGCCCTGCTGGTAGGGGTTGTTGAGCGCCGGGTCGTACGGATTGCGCAGCTTGAGCAGCCCCGGCGGCGGCGCGAGGGCGAGGCTCAGGTGCCCCTTCAGGAAGCCGTCGGCGAGCAGGTTGTAGTCGTCGCGCTGCGGGGCGCCGAAGTTGAAGGTCGCCCCGGTGGACAAGAGGGTCCAAAGATAGAGCAGCGACGACAGCACGTACGTCACGACGAGCGCGATCCGGGTCCGCACGCGCTGCACGGACTCGCGCCTGCCGTTCGCCAGGTGTGCCGGAGCGGTGGCGTCCCCGACCGGGACGTCGACGATCACGCCCGGCCGGCCCCGAACGACCCGCCCCGAACTCGCGGGCGCGGCTTTGACGCGCAGTGGGCTCGCTCGGACATCGCGGAGGGAGTCTACGCGCGGGCGGTGCCGCCGGAGGTCCCCGGACGGCTCGCCTGATGAGGCGTGCGCGGGCTCGTGCGAAGGACCTCCGCTCCGCGAGCCCTTC
Organism: Acidimicrobiales bacterium; assembly: GCA_035532475.1. Classification (GTDB taxonomy): domain Bacteria; phylum Actinomycetota; class Acidimicrobiia; order Acidimicrobiales; family Bog-793; genus DATKQY01. Next base: position 2,674 of record DATKQY010000022.1, read on the forward strand.
GTCGGCGCGTCATCGCCGACGCGGCGCGCCCGGGGCGCCGGGCATCCCCGCCACCTCGCCGGTGCTCACCGTCGGGGACCTCGTTCCCGTGCGATCCGGACGACACCGCGCGGCGCCGCCTCGGCGCCCGCCAGTGCGTGCTGGCCCTATACCCGGGCCCGGAGCTCCGGCCCGAGCCCGAACGCTCCCGGCGTCACCGCGCGGCTCGGGTGCGGGAACCCGCCCGGCGTCCGAGGCCTCGGCAGGCGCTGTCGGTCTCTGCGACAGCTCAGGAGGCGTGACGCTGCGGGGGCCGCCCGACACGGGCGACGCCGGTGCCGCGTCGCACGAGCGCGCCCAGCGCGTCCGCGGGAACGGGCCGTCCGAGCAGGAAGCCCTGCGCGCGCTCGCACCCGAGCGATCGAAGCACCGCCAGCTGCTCCTCGGTCTCCACGCCGACCGCGGTGACGGCGCAGCCCATGGCAGCTGCCATGCCGATCACCGCCGCAACGATCGCCCGGTCGCGACCGTCGCCGGACAGGCCGTTGACGAAGCTCCGGTCGACCTTGATCGCGCCGAGCGGATGCTGTTTCAGCCAGGCGAGCGAGGAGAACCCGGTACCGAAGCCGTCGAGCACGATCTGCACGCCGAGCGAGTGGAGCTCGCGAAGGGTGCGTGCCGTGACCGCGTTCGGTCGCGCGAGGGCCGTCTCGGTGATGTCGAGGCTGAGCAGGTCCGCGGGGAACTCCGCGTGGGCGAGCGTCTGGCGGACCGACAAGGCGAATCCCGGGTTGGCGAGCTGGCGGGACGAGACGTTGACCTCGAGCTCGAGCCGGCAGCCGAGCTCCTTCGCCAGCCCCGCCATCGTCTCGCAGCTCTCCCGCAGCGCCCACGCCCCGACCGGCACGATCGCGCCGGTGTCCTCGCCGACCGGGACGAACTCCGTCGGCGAGACCTCGCCGAGGCCCGGGTTGGACCAGCGCAGCAGCGCCTCGACGCCGACGATCTCCAGTGCGGGGAGCGCCACGACGGGCTGGAACACGAGCCGGAGCTCGCCGCGCTTCTCGGCGCCGCGCAGCGCACGGGCGAGCCGCAGGCGCCGGCCGGTGCGCACGCGCTGGCCGCCTTCGAAGAACACGCAGCGGTCCCGGCCTGAGCGCTTCGCCGCGTACATGGCGCTGTCCGCCTCGCGCAGCACCTCTCGGGCCTCGACGGCGTCGCTGCGCACGAGCGTGACGCCGATGCTGCCGGTGATGACGGCCGAGTCGATGCACGGGAGGGGCTTGGAGATCGCCTCGAGCAGGCTGAGCCCGATCCGTCCCGCCTCCACCTCATCGACCCCCTCGGAGATCACCACGAACTCGTCACCGCCGAAGCGGCCGACGAGGTCGTCCGCCGACACGGCGGCCGAGAGTCGCTCGCCGACCTCGCGGAGCATCTCGTCCGCACGGTCGTGGCCGAGCGTGTCGTTCAGCTTCTTCAAGCCGTCGAGGTCGACGAACAGCACCGCGACCTGCGAGTCGGGCCGGGCGCGCGGGATGGCCTCGTCGAGCGCCTCGAGGATCGCCGTCCGGTTCGGCAGGCCGGTGAGCCCGTCGTGGCGGGCGTCGTGGATCAACCGCTCGAGTGCCCGGTGGCGCTCGATCGCGATACCGACGACGCGCGACCAGTCCTGCAGCAGCGCCAGGTGCTCGGGCAGGGGGCGGCGCGGGCGCGGCCCGTAGAAGGCGAGGGTCCCGAGCACCTCTCCTCCGGGCGCCTTGACCGGCATCGACCAGCAGTGGCCGAGCCCCGCCCGCTGCGCCAGCTCGCGGATCGGGGCCCACCTCGGGTCCTCGCCGATGTCGGCGGTGATCGTCAGCTGGCCGGACCACGCGGCCGAGCCGCAGGTGCCCACGTTCGGGCCGATCACCGCCCCGTCGATGGCTGCCAGGTAGGCGGCCGGCAGGGAAGGCCCTGCGCCCGGGTGCAGCGTGCTCGTCGCGGGATCGAGCAGGACCACGCAGGCGATGATCGAGGGGTCGTGGCGCTCGATGCTCTCCACCACCGTGAGGAGCACGTCGTGCAGGGGCTCAGCGCGAGCGATCAGGTCGTGCACCTTGTTGTGCGACTCGACGAGCTGGCGCACGCGCCCGACCTCGCCTCGCGCGAGGCGCAGCGCCACCTCGGTCGACACGGCCGCGGCGCTGTCGGCGAGCGTGCGCAGCTCGACCTCGGACCAGTCGCGCGGACCGCGGTCGCCGATGCTGAGGAGACCGAGCAGCTGCCCGTCGACGGTGACGGGCACCTCGGCGTACGCCGCGCCGCGCCGGGCGCCGCCGGCGGGCGCGACGAGACCGAGCAGGTAGTCCTCGAGCGATACCGGATCCTCGAGCGTGGCTCCTCCCCCGACGGTGCCGTCGCCGGTGGCCACGCACTTCACGAAGACGCTCGCCCCGTCGAGCATCGAGAACGCCGAGACGGCCGCGGCCGTGTCGCGCTGCAGCGCCACGATCCACCGCTCGAGGTCGGGGTCGCTGGTGGCCTCGAGGACCCCGCTCCGGCGGAGCATCACCGCCCGCGCTTCGTCCGGGGCTTCCCCTACCGCCGCGTTCGAGATCGTGGTCCCCCGTCCCATGCACCACCGCTAACGTCGGGAAGTCCCCGGGGATTAAGTGCACAAATCGCCTGCGGCCGGCCCTGATGCGGGCGATCGGTCGCGTCGGGTGGCCGGCCTGTCGGCGATCCGCACCCTCGTCCAACGGTCTCGGTGCCCGGGAGCGCCCGACAACGACGACGGGGACAGGACGAGCACGAGAGGACGGCCTGATGCCCTGCGTACCACCTGGTCAGGACGGAGCCCGCCTGGCCGGGGGACGGCTGCGCCTCGAGGTCCGCGCTGGCCGAGCTCGGGGATCGCAAGACGCCGGCGTCACGCCGCGGTTCTGGCCTGCGGCTGTCGCGGACTCGCCTTGTCGGAAGGCCGACCTCCGCGGGTTTCGGTACGGATCCTGCCGAGGAGGGGGGCCTTGAGAACGTCCAGGATGAGCGTTGCGCCGAGGACCGCGCCGAGGAGGACGCCGATGTCGGCGAGCCCGATGGGCGCCATCAGGATCCCCTGTCGGGCGAGGACCGCGACGATCACGATGTCCAGCCCTGTTGCCACAAGCATCCAGGTGCTCGGGCGGGACGCCCAGAGGTGCCGGCGCTCGCGCATCAGGTACACGGTGGCTTGGCCGGTGGCGACCAGCATGACGAAGACGAGCGTCTGGGTGGGCGCCAGTCCAAGGCCGAGCACGTGGCGGCCGACGTAGAAGGTGGCAAAGGAAAAGGCCAGCCAGGGCAGGGCGACACCGAGGGCGGCGAGGGAGAGGGCCGGCACCTGCCAGCGGTCCGGGCGCGCCGAGAAGCCGACCCGGTCGGCGGCGATCGACATGGTGACGAAGTCGTTGGCGAAGAGCAGCAGCAGGACGAGGCGCGGCGTGGTGACGAAGCTGCCGGTGACGAGCAGACCGAGCCCCAAGAACAGCGACACCTGGAAGGTCTTGGCGACCTTGTTCAAGGTGTAGGTGAGCATCCGCTGATAGACACGCCGGCCGGTCTCCACCGCGGTGACGATGTTGGCGAGGCCGGCGCCGGTGAGCACGAGGCTTGCCGCGTCCTTGGCGACGTCGGTGGCGGACGAGACGGCGATACCGACCTCGGCGCGTTTGAGGGCCGGGGCGTCGTTCACCCCGTCACCGGTCATCCCGACCACATGTCCCGATCGCTGGGCCCGTTCGACGAGCGCGAGCTTGTCCTCGGGAAGCACGCCCGCGACCACGTCGAAGTCGACGTCGCCGCCCTTCCGGGCACGCAGATCCCCCACCGAACCGAGCCGCTCGCCGATACCCACCTGGCGAGCGACGGCGAGGGCGGTCGGGGTGGCGTCCCCGGTCACCATGACCACCCGGACGCCGAGACGCCCGAGGTGCTCGATCAGCGCGCCAGCGTCGGGGCGCAACGGGTCGCCCAGGGCGACGAGCCCGACCAGCTCCAGTGTCGTCGCGCCACCCGCGGCCACCGCCAGCACCCGGGCGCCGGTGACGGCCAGGGCCTCGATGTCGGCTGCGGCGCTGGCCGGCCCGACGGCAAGCGTGGCCAGCACCGCGGGCGCGCCCTTCACCACCCGCATCTCCGTGCCGCCAGCCTCGACCCGGGCCTCGGAGCGCTTGGTCGACGGATCGAAGGGCACGAACGCCGAGCGCTCGGCGGCCGTCGGGGCCCCCGCAGCCGTCGCGGCACGAAGGATCGCCAGGTCGATCGGGTCCTGCGTCGCCTCGTCGGAGGCCGCCGCTGCGAGGGACAGCACCTCGATCTCACTCCGCCCGCCGTAGGTGAGGACGGCGGTGACCGAAAGCCGGTTCTCAGTGATCGTGCCCGTCTTGTCGGTGCAGAGCAGGTCCATGGCGGCGGCCTCCTCGACGGCCGCGAGGTGGGTGACGAGCACCCCAGATCGGGCGAGCTCGAGGGCACCGAGCGACGTGGCGAGGGTGAAGGTCGCGGGAAGGGCGACCGGGACGGTGGCGACGACCAGGATGAGCACGAACGGCAAGAGCTCGCTCACCGCGAGGTGGGTGACGAGCCCGTAGGCGAGGATCGCCACGACGAGCGCCCCGTCCATCACGAGCAGCGCCCAGACGACCTTGAAGATCGTCTCTTCGAGGTGGCTGGCCGGCTCGGCGCCGCGTACCAGCTCGGCGGTGCGCCCAAAGTACGTGCGAGAGCCCGTGGCGGTGACCTCGCCGGTCACCTCGCCGCGCCGCATGGTCGACCCCGCGTAGAGGGTCCCGCCTGGGTCGACTTCCACGTCGGCGGACTCGCCGGTGAGGACCGACTGGTCGACCGAGGCCTGGCCGTCGGAGGCGGCCACGTCGGCCGGGACGATGTCACCCACCCGCACGTGGACGATGTCGCCCGGCACGAGCCGCTCGGCGTCGCTGAGCTGCCAGCGCCCGTCCCTCAGCACTCGTGCCTGGACCGCGAGCCGGCTGCGGAGCAACGCGAGCGCGTCGTGGGCTCGGCCTTCCTGGACGAAGCTGAGCAGCCCGTTGAAGACGATCAGGGCGGCGACGATCACCGCCTCGACCACCTTGTTCGCCGCGAGCTCGAGCACGACGGCCGCCTCGAGCAGGAACGGGACCGGCCCGGTCAGCTTGGTGGCGAGGGCGCGCCACAGGTGCGGGCGCTCCTCCGCCAGCGCGTTCGGGCCGTAGTCGGCGAGACGCCGCGCCGCCTCGGCCTCGCTCAGGCCACCACCGTTTCGCGAGCCGCCCGCTAGGTCGCCCACACGGGGACTACCGGTCTCGGGCACGACTGGCCGTCAGCGGTCGGTCCGGGCTTGGTGCTCGCGGCCATCGGCTGGGACGATCGCGATCGGGCAGCGGCTGCGGTGAGCACAGGCGCTGCTCACGGATCCGAGCATCAGCCGGGCAAATCCCCCGTGGCCGCGCGACCCGACGACGAGCAGGTCTGCGCCGGCCGACCGCTCGCAGAGCGTCTCCGCGGGATCGCCCTCGACGACGAGCGGATCGACCTCGACCACAGGATCGTGGCCGACCACCTCGGCGACTGCCTCAGCCAGCTTCCCGTCCACGTGCTCCAGGGTCGCACGCCTGTCGCGACGGAGGTACGGGATCTCGTACTCAAAGGTCATGTCGCCGCGATAGGGGTCCTGCCACACGGCGACGGCCGCGACGGACGCGCCGCGTGCCGCGGCCTCCTCGATCGCCCAGCGCAGCGCCCGGCGCGACCCCTCCGAGCCGTCGACGCCCACGAGGATCCGCGTGACCTGGCCGAGGGCCCGGTTCTCGTCCTCTCGGTCGCCGTGCGGGACGATCACCAGCGGGCAACGGCTGTGATGGGCGCACTTGGTGCTCACCGATCCGAGCATCACTCCCGCGAGGCCGCTCCGGCCCCGCGACCCCACGACCAGCAGGGCGGCGTCGGCCGAGCTCTCACAAAGCACCTGCGCAGGGTCTCCGTGGAGGACGAGCGGATCGACGTCGGGGGCGGGATCCGTGCCGGCCGCCTCGGCGATGGCCCCGTCGAGGCGAAGCTTCGCGTCTGTGGCGATCGCCTCCTCGTCCACCGGGAGGTAGAGCATCTCGCCGAGGTCGTAGGGGCTCTGCCACACCGTGACGGGCTGGAGCAGCGTCCGGCGCGCCACCGCCTCCCCCATTGCCCAACGAAGCGCCCGGCGGGACCCTTCGGAACCGTCGACGCCCACCAGGATCCGATCTACCACGGCGGCACCTCCCGGACCCAGCCTGCCGGTCCCGCGACGCCGGTCACCAGGGTCGAACGTCACGCAAGTTACCTGCCCACCGCAGCGCGGAGACGCCTCAGGGGATCAGGGCGAGGGACCTCCGCTCCGGCCACGGCCACCATGGGTCCTTCAGCCCGGGAGGCGGTCCCGTTCCTCTCGTTGAAGGGCACGGCGCTGCATTCGTCGAGCCGCCGCACGTGGGAGGCCGACGGCACGACCTCCCCGCGGATGCGGGGTTGCTCCTCTACGCACGCGCATGGCGATCGGAAATGCCCGGCGCTGCGACACTTCGCTCAGGTCGAACGACGCTGGCTGTCATCTGCCAGTGGAGGGTCATCCTCCGCCGCGGGATCACGCTTGGAGAAGGCGATCTCCAACCCGGCTGAGCTGCGGGAACGACTTGCCGTACTACGCAACGCCGTCGAACGGAACGATCGGGCTTCTTCGGTCTCACCCGTCTCCCCAAGGGGAGCCGCCCGGAGGTGGTCACCAGGTCGGTCGCGGAGGAGAGCCAGACCCGGAACGACAGACCGGTCGGAGACCTGATGTGACCTGATGCTCACATCATCGACCACCAGGCCAGATGTGAGATTATTCCATCATCCTGCTCAAGAGGCGCTAATGTTGGATTATGAGCACATTCGAGGAGACTCCGGTCCGCAACGCCGAGGCTCTCGGCCGGACCATCCGGCGCGGCCGTCAGGAGCGGGGCTGGACGCAGAGCGACCTGGCTGCGCGCGCGCTCACTGATCGTTACTTCCTCGGGCAGATCGAGGCCGGGCACGAGACGAGGGCGGTAAGGGCCATCTTCGACACGCTCGCAGCGCTCGGCCTCGAGTTCGTGGTGAGGGAGCGGCGCTGATGGAGCTCGACATGTGGTTGGGCGACCAGCTGGTGGCCAACGTCAGGGAGCGTCGCCGAAAGTTCTCCGTCGAGTACACCGCCGAGACCACCGCACGCCACGGCCCCGAGATACCCCTCCTGTCCTGCTCGCTCCCGACGCCGGGGCCGTGCCGGACCGATCACACCCGGGCGTTCCTCGAAGGGCTCCTGCCCGAAGCTGCGGCGCTCCAAGCGATGGCCGCCCAGGTCCGCGGCGTGCGACTGACGCCAGGCGGGGTGCCACAGGACCCGTCGGACTCGGTGCTGCTGCTCGCTGAGTTCGGGCGGGAGTGCGCCGGAGCGGTCGCCGCCGCTCCCACGGGCTCGGGCTGGTCACCCAGACCCGGACGGTACGACCCGGTGGACGCAACCGGCTTGGCGCGGCTGGTCGCCGATCTGCCGACCAACCCGCTCGGGGCCAATCCCGGCGAGGAACGACGCATGTCCCTGGCGGGAGCCCAGCCAAAGCTGGTCCTGGCCCGCTTCGACGGCCACTGGTACGAGCCCGCTGACGGGGCCGCGTCCACCCACATCCTCAAGCCGACCCGCTCCTGGCCGCTTAGCGCCGACAACGAGGCGGCCGTCATGTGGATGGCCCGCTCGGTCGGGCTCACCGGGTCCGCTTCGTGGGTCGAGCAGGTCGGCCCGCACCGGGTGTACGTCGCCGAGCGGTACGACCGTACGGTGGTCGGCCCGAGGATGGTGAGCCGCCACCACCAAGAGGATCTCTGCCAGGCGCTCGGCATCCGCCCAGTCGACAAGTACCACCTCGGCCGTCCGTCGCAGCGCATCGCCCGGGTCCTGCGCACGTGGTCGGTCGAGCCCGAGGCTGATCTCGCTGGGTTGCTCCGCCACCTCACGTTCCGGACCGTGGTCGGCGACGAGGACGGCCACGGCAAGAACGTGTCGGTCATGCTCGACGATGGCAAGGTCAGCCTCGCTCCGCTCTACGACTCGCTCTGCACCATGGCCTACAGCCAACTGGACGGGAAGATGGCAGCCGGAGTCGGTCGGCAGGTGTCCTTGTTCAAGGTCGATCGCCAAGCACTCGTCGAGGAGGGCCAAGCGCTCGGCCTCCCGGAGGCGACCGCACGCTCCCTCGTCGACGACCTTGCCGAACGCCTCCGCGAGACGCTCGTCGACCTCGACGGCCTCCACCTCGACGAACGGGCCGTCGCCTCGGTCACGACGATCGCCAGCCGGCGGGCCACCAACCTGCTCGACGGCAGACCCATGGGGACAGCCCCCAAAGGCACCGCTCTCGGCGCCCCTACCGAGGGCCCCTCGAGGGCCGTGCGTATCGACACCGGCCCCGGCTGACCCCCGGGCCGACACTCGAGCGGCCGCCTCGACGCCGGACACCCCGCAGGAAGCGCCCGGTATCAGCGCCTCATCGGGGCGGAGGCCTTCACGGCTCGGCCTGCCCCGGGCGCCTCGTGGCACGGCTCACCCGAGGGCGGCGGGGACCCGACTCGGTCGAGCAGCAGGCGGAGCGCCCGCTGCTCGTCCCGGTCGAGGCCGCTGATCGCTGCGTCCCTCGCCTGCTCGGCACCTCGTCGCGCCTCGGCCAGACGGCGCGCGCCGTCCTCGGTCAGGTGGAGCATCGTCACCCGTCGGTCCGAGGGATGCGGGCGGCGGGAGACGAGCTCGCGCGCCTCGAGGCCGTCGATGATGTCGGTGACGGTTCGCGGCGAGACGTGCAGGACCTCGCTGATCTCGCGCATCGAACGGTCGCTCGCCGCGAGCGCCCGCAGCAGCTTGTAGCCCGAGAGCGAGAGGCCGCCCTCGCGCAGGTTGGCGTCGGCGGCGGTGCGCACCCGGTGTGCTGCGTGGAGGATGGCGTCGACCACGTCGCTCCCCGTGTCGGGTCTCATGCCCTCGCCACCTCCCCCCCGGGTCCGAGGTCGGCCCGCTGATATAGTGAGGATACTCACCATCTGGTACCTCTGCGTATGACGACCGCGGAAGGGCGAGCGTGCAGGAACGACTGAGCCAGAAAGTCTCCGTGAGCATCGTGTTCGTCGCGGCGATGTTCATGAGCATCATGGACATCACGATCGTCAATGTGGCGCTGCCGACCATCGGTCGGGACTTCGCCGTGAGCCCGACCGCCGTCGACAGCATCTCCGTCGCCTTCCTCGTCAGCCTGGCCGTGTTCATCCCCGCCTCGGGCTGGCTCGGCGACCGCTTCGGCGGCAAGCGCGTCCTGCTCGCCGCCATCGCCGTCTTCACCGGCGCGTCCGCCCTCTGCGGCGTGGCGTCGAGCCTCGGCGAGCTCGACGCCTTCCGGATCCTCCAAGGAGTCGGCGGGGGCATGCTCGTCCCTGTCGGGATGGCGATGCTCTATCGGGCCTTCCCACCCGAGGAGCGCGTCCGGGCCGCGTCCATCCTCACGGTCCCGACCACCCTCGCCCCGGCCCTCGGCCCGGTGCTCGGTGGCCTGCTCGTCACCGAGCTGTCGTGGCGGTGGGTCTTCTACGTCAACGTGCCGATCGGCGTCGCGGCGTTCGCCTTCGGCGCCGTGTTCCTCCGCCACGGCGTCGAGCGGCAACCCGGCCGCTTCGACCTCGCCGGCTTCCTCCTCTCGGGCGTCGGCCTCGGCCTGCTCATGTACGGCGTCTCGGAAGGGCCCGACCTCGGCTGGGCAACGCCGGCGGTGCTCGGCACCATCGCCGCGGGTACGGCGCTGCTCGCCGCGATGGTCATCGTGGAGCTGCACACCGCCGAGCCCATCGTGGCGCTCCGGTTGCTCGTCAACCGGCTCTTCCGCTCGTGCAGCGGGGTGATGGTCTTGACGATGAGCGCGTTCCTCGGCACGTTGTACGTCGTCTCGCTCTACTTCCAGGACGGACGAGGGCTGAGCCCGCTCGCTTCGGGACTGAGCACGTTCCCCGAGGCGATCGGCGTCATGCTCGGTGCGCAGCTGGCGAGCAGGGTCGTCTACCCGATCCTCGGACCGCGCCGTCACATCACGATCGGGCTCGCCGGGGCGGCGACGGCGATCGGCCTGCTGTCGCTGCTCGGTGCGCATTCGAGCCTCTGGTACGCCCGGGGCCTCCTCTTCGCCCTGGGATTCACGATCGCCCAGATGTTCGTTCCCACCCAGGCCGCGTCCTTCGCGACCATCTCGCCCGCGGAGACCGGCCGCGCCTCGACGATGTTCAACGCCGTCCGCCAGCTCGGCGGGGCGATCGGCGTCGCGGTGCTCACGACGGCGATCGTCCTCGTCGGGGCGACACACCACGTCGACGGCCACGTAACGGCCAATCTCGCGGCCTACCGGATCACCTTCCTCGTGGCAGCTGCCATCTGTGCCGTCGGGATCTGGCCGGCGCTCGCGATCCGTGATGCCGAGGCCGCGCGAACGATGACCGCGCGCGTCCCGCGGCGCGAACGCGAGGCTCGAACGTCGGTCCCCGCCGCTGACCTGATCTGACGCGAGACGCCGGAGCACTGCAGGTCGGGCGACGGCATGCCAGAAGCCGCGACGCCGCCTGAATGGCGTCGGGTGATGGCCGCCGAATTAGGCCCTCACGGGACCTCGATCCGTCGGGGCGACGACGGCGGCCTGCAAGCGCTCGTCAGCGCGTATGGCTGAGGAAGAACCCGTAGATCTGGACGAGCGGGTCCTCTGAGCCCGCCGTTCCCGTCTCCGGCACGGCCGACAGCTGGATCCGGTTGAGCCCCGTATGGAGGTGGACGGGAGGCAGGTAGTACTCACCGGCGACGTACGCC
>DATKQY010000023.1:0-36360 GCA_035532475.1 Acidimicrobiales bacterium
GCGCGAGTCCCTCTTCGTCGACAGGTGCGGGCTGAAGTTGTCCATGACGATGGCGATGCGCACCTCGGGCGGGTAGAGGCTGCGCAGGTAGCGGCAGAAGGCGAGGAACTCGGTTCGATTCTTCGTCTTCTTGATGTGGCCGTACATCTTGTCCTTGTTCATGTCGAGCGGTGGTGGACCCCCGATCAGGGGCGAAGGTTCGCTGACGCGGCACTAGCACGATGTCGACCTCGGCCCACGAAACACGACGGTCGGCATCGCCCGTCCTCTGGCACCTACCGCTTGGAGCGGATCGCGTCGGCGGCTCGTGACGGGCGCATCGGATCCGTCTGCGAGCGAGACGCCAGCAAGAGCGCGGCCGCAGCACGGCGCGGCGGTTGCGGTCACCAACCCGGCCCGCCCGGAACACCGAGGCGGCCGGTCGCTGGCCGCCGTCTCACGGTCAGGACCCTCCGCGCGGTGGCACCGAGAGAACGGGCACCTTCCCCAGCGTGCTGACGCAGCCACGGATCGTGGGCTCTGGGGCCTGGATACAGCAAATTGCCGGGCTTTCTAGTGCCGGTGGTGGATGTGCAACCGGGTCGTGCATCGTACGATCCAAGGCAGCCGAGCGGTTTCCGGCCGACACGGGGTACCTTCCCGTTCGACCGGACAGCCGTCATCTCGTGGCGGCGTGATGCCACCCGGGGACGCACGATCAGGCACTAGCTAGACAACTCCGGCACCGATTTCCGAACCCCGAATCGGGCGTCGCCGAATTGCGCTGACAAGTCACCAACGGGGTTCTCAGGCAGCAGGGCCGCCCAGTCGACGGCTCCCCGGGAATCCCACGACGGGGAGAACACCGTGCTCGACAGAAGGACCATCCGCCGCCTAGAGCGAAGCGTCGCCGCAGCGGCAACGTGCCTGCTGCTGACCGGTGCGGGCGCGGCCGGCGCCGCAGCGACCACGCATGGCGCGGTCCCGCTGAACAGCAGCGAGCTGTCGGCCGCGCACGCTCGCGCCAACCTCGGCCCCTCCACCACCGAGACCCTCGGGTCCCATGTCGCCAGTCGCCGTGTCAGCCACGTGCTCACGACCTCGGGCGACGGCGCCAGCTTCCCGAGCACCGGTGGCCGCTTCACCGTGCGGCTGCGGAACATCCCAGGTGGCAGCACCTGTCGCCTGTCCTCGGGTCGCGGGGTGATCTTCCACGGCACCTACCGCTGCGGCGGCCCGCTCTTCGCACATGTCGGCATCGTGCGGGCCAACCGTTCGGCGTACGTCAAGCGCTTCACCGTCCGGGTGCTCGTGCGCTCCGGGCCCGTCCACCGCAGGCGCGCCTGGGTCGTCGTCGTCGGCCCGAACGTCCTCCCCGCCACGACGAGCTCCACCACGAGCGCGACGCCGGTGCCGACACCGCCGGTGCCGCCGCCGTCGACCCCCGCCAACCAGTCGTCGAACTGGTCCGGCTACGCGCTCGCGTCCGCCCCCGGCGGCACCACCGACGTCCAGGGCACCTGGACCGTGCCGAGCCTCGACTGCACCGCCACACCGGACGGCCAGGTCTCCGAATGGGTGGGCGTCGACGGGCTCACGAACTCCGACCTCTTCCAGACAGGAACCCGGTCGATGTGCGCCGGCGGCGTCCAGAGCAACGTCGCGTGGGTCGAGCAGCTCCCCGACCCCGAGTACGACTTCAACACGGTGACCGCCGGCGACGTGGTCGCCGCGCACATCTGGCAGGTCTCGCCGGGCGAGTGGCAGTTCACCTTGACCGACCAGACGGCGGGCTGGCAAGAGACCTTCACCCAGCCGAGCGCCTACAGCGGACCGGGCACCTCCGCTGAGTGGATCAACGAGGACCCCTCGAGCGCCGCCTCCGGCTCGCTGTTCCCCCTCGCCGACTTCGCCACGGTCAGCTTCTCGGGCGTCGCCGCCAACCAGACGGTGCCGGCGCTCGGCCCGACGAACGCCTTCGAGATGGTGCAGGGTGGCGCAGCGCTCGCGGTCCCCTCGACGTTCAACGGCGCCGGCTTCACGATGACGTACCAGTAGAGGCGCGGGCCGCGTGGCGCGGGCGCCACAACGGGGCCGCCCCCACCGGTCGCGGCCGCGTGTCGCCACGGGGGTATCGTCCGCCTGGCGAGAAGCGAGGAGGAGGGACCCGTGCCGATCTACGAGTACCGCTGCCCCGAGTGCACGACGACGTTCGAGCTGCGCCGGCCGGCAGAGCTCTCGTCTGCGCCGGCGTCGTGCCCCGAGGGCCACGAGGGCGCCCGTCGGCGCCTCTCGGTCTTCACGACGCCCGCCCGCTCGACTGCCCCGGCCCCGGCCGGCGGCTGCGGGGCGGGCTGTGCCTGTGCGGCAGCCGCCCACTGAACCCGACGGTCTCACCCGGGTCCCCCCGGCGCAGGCCGGGCGGTCTCAGCCGTGCCAGGCGTGGCCGGTGAGCCAGAAGATGACCCAGACCAGCCGGTACACGAGGTAGCCGGCCGTCCCGACGACGAGGACCTTGAAGTGCCAGGGCGCCTTGATCCGCTCCTCGTCCTCGTCCACCGCGGACGTCGCACCCTGCCCGGCAGCGACGGCGCCCGCGCGGGTCACCGTCGTCGACGCCGCGTCCGGCGAGCTGCCGGCGGAGGGGAGCGGCCGGCCACAGCTCGGGCAGCAGGAACGGCCGTCGCCGTCGAGCTCCACCTCGGTGTCCGCCACCTTCTGGTTGCAGGACGCGCACCACGCCACGGTGTGATTCTTCATCCACGGACTCCCCGGGCGCACGTCCCCACCGGCCCGGGACCGACCGAGGCCGCCTGCGGCGACGGCGACGGCCGGCGCATCTCGTCGCTCACGACTTCCCCCGCAGGCGCACCCGCAGCTTGAGGGGCGTCGGTCCGAGCCCGAAACGCTCACGCAGCCCCCGCTCCACGTAGCGCAGGTAGCCGGGCTGGAGCCGGCTCGTGGCGAAGACGGTGATCGTCGGCGGGTCGACCGCACCCTGGACCGCGTAGAGGATCCGGGCGCCCGGAGCCGGGTGGGCGGACTGGATCGCCTTCATCGCCTCGTTCAGCTGCCCGGTCGGGATCCTCCGGTGGTACGCGTCGATCGCGGCGCGCACCGCCGGGAGCAAGCGGTGGACGCCGGAGCCCGACGTGGCCGAGATGCGCAGGATCGGCGCGTAGTCGAGGAAGCCGAGCCGGTCCTCCACGTCGCGCGCGACCGAAAGGCGGTGCTCGGTGTCGAGCAGGTCCCACTTGTTGAGGACGATCACGATCGGGCTGCCCGCGGCGTCGACGCGTTCGGCGAGCCGCTGCTCCTGGTGGGTCACGCCTTCCGCGGCGTCGATCACGAGCAGGGCGACGTCGGCACGGTCGATGGCGGACAGCGAGCGGACGAGCGAGTAGTACTCGCTCCCCTCCTCGATCCGCGACTTCCGGCGCAGGCCGGCGGTGTCGATGAAGCGGAGCAGGCCCTCGTCGGTCTCGACCAGCGTGTCGATGGCGTCGCGCGTCGTCCCCGCGACGTCGTGGACCACGCTGCGCTCGTCGCCGACCAGGCGGTTGAACAGGGTGGACTTGCCCACGTTCGGCCGCCCGACGATGGCCACCCCCGCGAGCTCGGTCCCCTCGCCGACGTGGATCCCGCCGACCAGCTCCTCCGCCGCCGCTCGTCCCGGCGCACCCTCGCCCTCAGCGAGCACCCCGCCCTCCTCGTCGGGGGAGGGGCCGGCCGATGCCAGGCGCTCCACGACGAGGTCGAGCAGGTCGCCGACGCTGCGGCCGTGGAGCGCCGAGACGAGCACCGGGTCCCCAAAGCCGAGGCGGGCGAGCTCCCACGCTCCGGCCTCCTGGCGCAGCGAGTCCACCTTGTTGGCGACGACGAGGACCTTGTCGCTCCGACGGCGCAGCATCGAGGCCACCGCCTCGTCCTCAGCGGTGAGCCCGGTCGTCGCGTCGAGCACGAAGAGCACGACGTCGGCACTCGCCACGGCGCGCAGCGCCTGGGCCGTCACCTTCTTGTCGAGGGCGTCGCCACGCTCGAGCACCCCGCCGGTGTCGATGATCACGAAGGAGCGGCCCCGCCAGTCCGCCCGCAGCTCGAGACGGTCGCGGGTCACCCCGGGCTTCTCCTCCACGATCGCGACCCGCCGGCCGACGATGCGGTTGACGAGCGTCGACTTGCCGACGTTCGGCCTCCCGGCGATGACGACGACGGGCTCGCGTGCGCTCGCGCCGTCACCTGCGCTCCCCCCGTGCTCGGCCGGGCGCGTGAGCCTCGTCGCGCTCATCGGGCCGCGGCCGCCGGCTCGGTGGCGAAAGCGTCGGTGCCGGCCCGCCCGCGCCGGGGCACGTCGGCGAGCGCGCGCCGAAGGGCCGCCCCGTCCGACGGCACCACCTCGACGCCGCGGGGCAGCTCGGCGACCGTCGTGCCGTCGAGGAAGCGACCCTCGGAGAGGCAGACGTCGGGGAGGAGGTAGCGGCGGTCGTCGGGAAGCCCGGCGAGGGTCCGGGCGAGGTCCGCCCCGCTGAGCAGGCCCGCGACGCCGATGTTGCCTCCGAAGAAGCGGTTCGGGACCGCCACGATCTCCACGTCGGCGTGGCCGGCACCGTCGAGCAGCGGCCGGAGCACCCGGGCGCCGTACTCGCCGGTCAGGATCGTCAGCGCTCGGGCCGCCTCGTCGACCCGGCGCCGGCCCCGCAGGCGCACCGGCTCCGCCGAGGGCGGCCCGGCCGATGGGTCGCGCACCGCCCGGTAGCCGGCGGCGGGGGCGCCGTCGACGGACTGGAAGAAGCCGCCGCGCGCGTGGGCCGTGCCGGCGTGCCGCCGCCGGCCGAGGAAGGCGGTCTCGAACGATCGCGCCATGCCGACGCCGTTCTCCACCTGGGGGTAGTCCTCGTACACCGCCGCCGCCGGGAAGGCCCTCCCGGCGAGCAGGTAGTACTCGTCGGCGGCGTGGACGAGACGGCGGCCGGTGCCCCGCAAGAACCGCTCCTGCCAGTCCTCGACCGCGTCGACGACCGCCTCCGCTTCGGCGCGGTCGTGCGGCCGCATCGCCGCCTCCTTCGAGAACCGGCTCACGCCGAGGGGCACCGCCGCGGCCGAGGCGAGCTCGGGGAAGCGCTCCAAGATGCCGGCGAAGGTCTCGTGCAGGGCCGCCCCGTCGTTGACGCCCGGGCAGACGACGATCTGGCCGTGGACCTCGATCCCCCGGTCGAGCAGCTGACGAAGCCAGCGCAGGCTGGTCGCGCCCCGCCGGTTGCGCAGCATGCGCGAGCGCAGCCCGGGGTCGGTCGCGTGGATCGAGACGTAGAGCGGCGAGAGCCGCTCGGTGACGACCCGCTCGAGGTCGAGCTCGGTGAAGCGCGTGAGCGTCGTGAAGTTGCCGTAGAGGAACGAGAGGCGGTAGTCGTCGTCCTTCACGTAAAGGCTGCGGCGCATCCCCTTCGGCAGCTGGTAGATGAAGCAGAACTCGCAGTGGTTGTCGCAGGTGCGCACGCGGTCGAACACCGCCGAGGAGACCTCGATGCCGAGCGGCTCCCCCTCGCCCTTGTCGGCCACGAGGCTGAGCGTCAGACCGCCGCGCCCGACCTCGAGCTCGACGAGCGCCTCGTCGGCGAGGAAGCGGTACTCGATGACGTCACGGGGGACGCGGCCGTTCATGGAACGGATCTCGTCGCCGACCACGACACCGGCCAGCTCCGCCGGCGAGGAGGTCGCGACCGCAACCACCTGCGGGAACGGCATGCACCCAGACTACCCCGGCTAACCTCGGGCCCGTGAAGGTCGACCGTGTCCTGCTGGCCGAGCCGCGGGGCTTCTGCGCCGGCGTCGAGATGGCCATCAAGGCGCTCGCCTGGATGGTGCGCATCTTCGAGCCGCCGGTCTACTGCTACCACGAGATCGTGCACAACCGCCTGGTGGTGGAGGAGTTCCGCCGGCAGGGGGTCGTCTTCGTCGACGACGTCGCGGAGGTTCCGCCCGGCGCCCCGCTGATGCTCTCGGCCCACGGCTCCGCGCCCGAGGTCGAGGAGGCCGCCGGCGAGCACGGACGGGCGGTCGTCAACGCGGTCTGCCCGCTCGTGACGAAGGTCCACCACGAGCTGAAGGTCCGCGCCAACAAGGGCTACACGGTCGTCTACGTCGGCCACGCCGGCCACGAGGAGGCGATCGGCACGATGGCCGTCGCGCCGGGAGCGGTGCGCCTCGTCGAGAGCGAGGCCGACGTCGAAGCGCTCGAGGAGTTCGGCACGCCGGTCGCCTTGCTCGCCCAGACGACGCTCCCCCACGACGAGTGGAGCGGGATCGCCGAGCGGGCGAAGGAGCGCTTCCCCGAGCTGTGGATGCCGGGGAGGTCGGACCTCTGCTATGCGACCACGAACCGCCAGGCCGCGCTGAAGGCGATCGCGGGGCGCTGCGACGCCGTCGTCGTGATCGGCTCGGCGAACTCCTCCAACACGGTGTCGCTCACCCACGTGGCCGCCGCCGGCTGCAGCCGGGTCCTGCGGGTCAACTCCGCCGACGAGCTGCCCGGCGACCTCGCCGGCGTCGTCGGCGTGACCGCCGGCGCCTCGGCGCCGGAGTGGCTCGTCGACGAGGTCGTCGCCCGCCTCTCCCCCGCCACTGGCATCGAGCCGGTCTTCACCGTCGAGGAGGACGAGTACTTCCCCCCGCCTCGAGACCTGCGGGAGCTGCTCGGTGCCGTCGAGACGGCCGCGGCCGTGGCGCTCGGCGCACCCCCGACCGGCGCGAAGGCGGGCGCCGACGACCGCAGCGTCGCGGCCGCCCGCATGCTCGCCGCGGACCCGGGCGCGCTCGCCTCCTGATCCCCGACGTCGACAGGACCGCCGCCATCCGCCCCGTCCTCCTCCCACGCCGCCCCGGTGCCGCCTCCCGATGAGCGCCCGCGATGAACAGCGCCAGCGCGCCCTGAACGCCCTCGTCGACGAGGTCGCCCTGGAGGAGATGCGCGCCGCCCACGGCGAGGTGCGACTCGCCCCAGTGGCCGTCGTCATCGCCGCCTACAAAGAGCGCGACAACATCGGCGACGTGGTCTCGTCGATCCCGAAGCAGCTCTGCGACCTCGAGACCTCGGTCCTCGTGGTCGTCGACGGCGAGGAGGACGGCACCGCCGCCATCGTGCGTGACGCGGGGCACTTCGCGGTCGTGGCGCCGGTCAACCGCGGCCAGGGGGCGGCGCTGCGCCTCGGCTACCGGATCGCCCGCGAGCACGGCGCCTGCTACGTCGTCACGGCCGACGCCGACGGCCAGACCGATCCGAACGACCTCGAGCGCGTCCTCGCCCCGGTCGCGAGCGGTGAGGCGGATTTCGCCAACGGCTCGCGCCGGCTCGGCACGACGCACTCGACAGGCACCGTGCGCAACATCGGGATCCTCGTCTTCAGCGTCCTCATCACCCTCCTCACCGGCACGAAGGTGACCGACACCGCCAACCCGATCCGCGCCTTTCGCGCCGAGCTGAGCGAGGGTCTCGCCCTCGACGAGCCGCAGTACCAGGCCTCCGAGCTGCTCATCGGGGCGATCATGCGCGGCGCCCGCTACACCGAGCGGCCCGTCACCATGCGAAGGCGCGCCTCGGGCAGGTCGAAGAAGGGCGGCAACCTCGCCTACGGCTACCGCTACAGCCGCGT
This sequence comes from Acidimicrobiales bacterium, assembly GCA_035532475.1. GTDB lineage: Bacteria > Actinomycetota > Acidimicrobiia > Acidimicrobiales > Bog-793 > DATKQY01. The sequence continues at coordinate 7,629 of DATKQY010000023.1, forward strand.
CGTCGTCCACACGTGGTGGCGCGAGGCCCAGCTCCGACGGGGCCGCTGACCGCCGAGGGCCACAGCGCCGTCGGACGGCACGGGGCGTCCTAGCATCGGGCCATGGCGGTGACGCTTCGGCCGCTCGAACCGTCCGAGGTCCCGGCGTACCTGGCCGCCCTCACCCCCCGCTACGTGGAGGCACGCGTCGAGTCCGGCGAGACCCGGGCCGTCGCCGAGGCGGTCGCGAGCCGCCAGCTCGCCGAGCTCACCCGTGCCGGCACGCCGATCCCCGGGCACGTCTTCGCCGAGCTGGTGGTCGACGGCGAGGTGGCCGGGGCGCTCTGGCTGGCACCGCGCGACGAGACCGGCGAGGTGTGGTGGGTCTACGACGTCGAGGTCGACGAGCACCGCCGCGGCCAGGGTCTCGGCCGTGCCGCGATGCTCCTCGCCGAGGACGTCGTGCGCGGACGCGGCGGACGCGAGCTCGGGCTGAACGTTTTCGCGAAGAACACCCTCGCTCGGCGCCTCTACGACTCCCTCGGCTACGCAGCGGTCTCGACGACGATGCACAAACGCCTCTGAGTGACGGCGCGCCCGGCGCGCCGCCGGCCGTTCAAGCGGGCAGCGAGCTCACTGCGGGGACCTCTGGAAGTCCGCCCAGGTCGCGGCGATGCCGTCGCGGACCCCGTACTGCGCGGTGAAGCCGGCGGCCCGGGCGCGTGTCGTGTCGACGATCACGGCGGGCATCTCCCCGGGCTTGGCGGCGACGTGCTCCTTGCCGATCGCGACCCCGGTGACCTCGCAGGCGATCCGGTGCAGCTCGTTCATCGAGACCGACTCGCCGAGCCCGGTCGTGAGAACCGTCGAGCCGGGGAGGCTGAGGCCGAGCTCCAGCGCCGCCGCGGCGTCGGTGACGTAGAGGTAGTCGCGCAGCTGCTCGCCGTCGCCGTAGACCTGGATCCCGCCGCCGGTCAGCGCGGCGCGCATGAGCCGGGCGACGACGCTGTCCTTCACCTGCATGCCGGCGCCGTAGATGTTCGTGAAGCGCAGCGCCACCGTCGTCATGGCGTAGCTCGCCGAGTAGGCGGAGAAGAGCAGCTCGGCGGCGGCCTTCGTGGCCCCGTAGGGGGTGAGCGGGCGCAGCGGCGAGGACTCGTCGATGCGTGACGCGCCGACGTTTCCGACCACCGCGTTCGTCGAGGCGAAGACGAAGCGGCCGACCCCGAGCGCCCGGCACCGCTCGAGGAGGAGCTCGGTCGCCTGCACGTTGGTCAAGAACACGCCGTGGGGATCCTTCACCGACTGCAGCACCGAGGTGATCGCGGCGAGGTGGACGACGGCGTCGGTCCCCTCCGCCACGGCCCGCTCGACGACCGAGGCGTCGCGCAGGTCGCCGACGACCTGGTCGACGTCGGGGTCCGGGAAGGGTTTCAGGTCGACCACCGACACCGAATGGCCGCGCCCGCGCAGCCGGGCGACGAGATGGCCGCCGATGAACCCCGATCCTCCTGTCACCACCACGCGCACCGCGGCCGCCCTTCTTGCTGTTCCTGCCCTGTCTCGTGACCACCCGGACGCCGTCGGGCCCGCCGCGCCCGGGACCACCCGCGTCAGGTGTCCGACCGCCCCCCGCCGTTCACGCCCTCCGCCCCCGGTGCAGCTCCCGGGGCGGCGCCACCGGCCCCGGGATCGCCGGTGATCTCGGTGGGCACCTCGTCCCGCTCCGCCACGTTTCCGGCGGGCATCGCCTCGCCGGGGCGAGACCCTAGCGGGGGCGGCGACACCCGCGCCGGGGGGCGCCCGTCGGCCACGTCGAACACGGCCTGCAGCTCCTCGCGCAGCCGCTCGGACAGCGCGTGCGTCGCTGAGCGGGCCACCCGCCCGGGTCGCTTGCCGCCATCCTGGGCGCCGGGGCCGGGCAGGATCGGCTCGCCGACCACGAGGGCGATACGGCGTGGCCGCGGGAAGATCGAGCCCTTCCGCATCGCCTGCTCGGCGCCGCCGACGCCGACGGGCACGATCGGGGCGCCCGCCCGCAGGGCGAGGTAGGCGGCCCCCTCCCGCAGGTCGCCGACGACCGGTCCGAGGCCGCGGCCGCCCTCGGGGAACAGCACGAGCGGCTCACCGGCCTCGAGCACCTGCAGCGCCCGGTTGAAGGCCTCGCGGTCGGCGGCGCCCCGCTGCACGGGGAACGCGCCCAGCATCTCGAGCAGTCGGCCGACCGCCTTCACCTTCCACACCTCGGCCTTTACGATGTAGCGGAGGCGCCGCTTCGTCACGCGGGCGACGATGAGCCAGTCGACGTACGAACGGTGGATCGGAGCCAGGATGAACGCCCCGCTGGCGGGGATGTGCTGCGCGCCGACGACGCGGCCCGGGAAGTAGAGGCGGCTCACGCCGACGGCGATGGCGCGGCAGAACGCGTAGAAGCGAAGCTCACGGGCGCTCGCGCGACGGACCGGCGCCGCGGGCGCCGCGCCGCCGCCCGCCGGCACGGGCGGGCGCTCCGGTTGCCGCTCGTCCTCGCTCACAGGTGCTTCAGCACCTCCTCCACGACCTCGTCGACCGTGCGCCCTGTCGAGTCGATCACGACCGCGCCGTTCGCGACAGCAAGCGGCGAGACCGACCGGCTCGAGTCGAGCAGGTCGCGCGCCGCGATCTGCTGGCCGACGCTCGCCACGTCGGCGGGCGGCGCACCGCCCCCGGAGACCGTCTCGGCGGCGCGTCGCGCCGCGCGCTCCTCCGGGCTCGCGGTGAGGAACACCTTCAGCTCGGCACCCGGCAGCACGACGCTTCCGATGTCGCGGCCCTCGACGACGCCCCCGCCGTGCGCAACGACCCAGGCGCGCTGGCGCTCGACGAGCTCGGCGCGCACCTCGGGGTGTGCGGCCACGAGCGAGACGACCTCGTTCACCTCCCCGGCGCGGATCTCGGCGGTGACGTCCTCGCCGTCCAGCACGACCCGATCACCGAGCGACAGCTCCATCTCCCGGGCGAGGCCCGCGAGGCCCGCGCCGTCGGCCGGGTCGGTCCCGTGGCGCAACGCGAGCAGCGTGAGGGCGCGGTACATCGCGCCGGTGTCGAGGCGCTCGAGCCCGAGCCGCTCCGCCAGGATCCCGGCCACCGTCGACTTCCCCGCACCACCGGGACCGTCGATCGCGACGGTCGTCATCGACACGCTCCTGCCCGCTCGTCGAGCACGCCGAGCCTCGCACGCCGCGTTCCGTCGAGCCGGCGGGGCGATGCGGCCCTCCTTGCGCTCACCGCAGCGCCTCGAGGTCGGCGAGGAAGCCCGGCCAGCTCGTCGCGACGGCGTCGAAGCCGTCGACGAGGAGCTCGCCGCCTCCGGCGAGCGCGGCGACGGCGAAGGCCATCGCGATGCGGTGGTCGCCGTGCGACGCGACGCGTCCGCCGCGCCAGGCCCCCGGCGCTGACCCGTGCACGGCGAGACCGGCTGGCGAGGTGTCGACCGCGACACCGAGGGCTTGGAGGCCGGCCGAGGTCGTGGCGATCCGGTCGCTCTCCTTCACGCGAAGCTCCGCGGCGTCACGGAACTCCGTCGTGCCCTCGGCCGCGGCGGCGGCGATCGCGAGCACCGGGATCTCGTCGATGCAGTCCGGGATCTCCGCCCCCTCCACCACCGTCGCCCTGAGCGGACCGTAGCGGGCCGTGACGTCGGCGGTGGTGGCATCCAGGCGCTCGACCGACAGGTCCGCGCCCATCCGCTCGAGGACCCCGAGGAAGCCGGCGCGGCCCGGGCCGACGTAGACGTCCTCGACCGTGACCTCGCTGCCAGGCACGATGCACGCCGCGACGACGAGGAAGGCCGCCTGGGAGGGGTCGCCCGGCACGTCGAGCTCGAACGGCGACAGCTCGGCCGCCCCGAGGTGCACCGCGTAGCCCTGCGGGCTCTGCTCGGCTCGGACCGGGGCGCCGGCGAGCGCCAGCAGCTCCTCGGTGTGCCGGCGGGTCGCGACCCGCTCGCGCACGACCGTCTCGCCGTCCGCGCCGAGCGCCGCGAGCAGGATGGCCCCCTTCACCTGGGCGCTCGGGAGCGCCGGGGACCAGTCGACGCCGACCAGCCCACCGCCGCGCACCACGATCGGCGCGAGCCGGCCGCCGTCGCGTCCGTCGATCGATGCCCCCATCGCCCGGAGCGGCTCGGCGACCCGGTCCATCGGCCGGCGGTGGATCGACTGGTCGCCGATCAGCACCGTGAGGAACGGGAACGCCGCGACGAGCCCGGTCAGCAGGCGCAGCCCGGTACCGGAGTTGCCGACGTCGATCGGCCGCTCCGGCTCGCGAAAGCGGGCGCGCCCGCCGCGCACGACCTCGCCGTCGATCTCGGCCCCGAGCGCCTGGAGCGCGGTGCGGGTCCGGGCGACGTCGTCGCCGTCGGACAGCCCGCGCAGGCGGGACTCCCCCTCGGCCAGCGCGCCGAGGATCAGCGCCCGGTGCGAGATCGACTTGTCCCCCGGCACCCGCCGCCTCCCGTGCAGCGGCCTGCCGCCGCTCAGACGCACCGTGGCGGCGTCGCCCGCCGGCGGGGCCGATCGCGAGCGGGCAGTGGCGGCGCCGGGCCCGCTCATGCCAGCTTCTGCAGTGCGACGCGATAGCCGCGCTCCACCAGCGCGGCCCGGGCCTTCTCGGCGACGTCGGCGTCGACGGCGAGCACGAGGACGCCGCGCTCACCCTCGGCGGAGTGGGCGATCTCGAGGTCCCGGACGTTGACGCCGAGCTCGCCGAGGAGCGTGGTGACCTCGGCGAGCACGCCGGGCCGGTCCGGCACGGGGATGCGGCACTCGACGACCTGCTCGGGTCGTGGCACACGCGGCGGCAGGTTGCGGCGCGCCGACTTGGCGTGCTCCAGCAGCGCCACCAGGCTCGCCCGGTCGCCCTCCGCGACGATGCGCCGGGCCTCGTCGAGCCGTGCCCGCAGCTCGTCCAGCACGGCGAGGACGGCCGAGGCGTTGTCCCGGAAGATGTCCGGCCAGATGCCGGGGTCGCCTGCGGCGATGCGGGTCATGTCGCGGAACCCGCCGGCGGCGAGTCGCAGCAGCGCGGCGTGCTCCTCGGAGGCGTCGGCGGCGAGCGCCATCAGGTTCGCCGCGGTGAGGTGGGGGACGTGGCTGACGATCGCCACGAGCGCGTCGTGGCGCTCGGGCGGGAGCGCGACCGCGTCCGCGCCGAAGCTCGACACGAGGAAGCGGACCGCGCTGAACGCCTCGGGGTCGGTCTGCTCGGTCGGCGTGAGCACCCACGTCGCCCCCGTGAACAGGTCGGCGTCGGCGCCGTCGGGCCCCTCCTGCTCCGAGCCGGCCATCGGGTGGCCGCCCACGAAGCGCGGGTGGCCGACCGCGGCGACGACCGGGCCCTTCACGCCGCCCACGTCGGTGACGACGAGGCCCGAGGCCGGGTCCCGGTCGAGGAGCGCCCGGGCGACGTCGGCGATGGCGGCGACGGGCGTCGCGACGAAGGCGATCGTCGCCTCGCGGTCCTCACCGAGCGCGTCGACGATGCCGAGCTCGAGCGCCCGGGCGGCGCGCGCCGGGTCGAGGTCGGACCCGCTCACGTGCCAGCCGCCGGCGCGCAGCGCCAGCCCGAGCGAGCTGCCGATCAGGCCGAGGCCGACCACCTCGGCACGGCCGCCCGGGCCTCGGGCGCTCACCGCCTGGACCGCCGGCTCACGCGACGCACCGGGGCGCGCTCACTCGGCGAGGTCGTTGCGGAGCACACGCGCGCCCTCGAGGTAGACGTGGCGGATCTCCGCACGGCTCCGCGTGGTGTAGCAGTGGACCATGGCGCGGATGCACAGCGGCAGCGAGCCCGGCACCGTGACCTCGCGGGCGCCGAGCAGGGGCACGTCGTCGAGACCGAGCTCGCGCGCTGCGGTGGCCGGGAAGGCCGACACCACGTCGTCGGTGGTGGTGAACAGGATGCTCACGAGGTCCTCGTTGGCGACGCCGTTGCGCTCCAGCAGCTCGTGGATGAGTGCCTGGGTGCGCTCGAAGACCTGCTTTTCGGTGTCCTCGTCGACGGTCGTCGCGCCGCGGATGGCCCTCAGCACGGCAGTCATCGGCGGGCAGCCTACCGGCCGTGGCGCGCGCGGCGCGACGGTCGCGCGACCGCGGCGCTCGACAGGGCTCGTACCTCCTCGACGGTGAGCTCCCGCCATGCTCCGGGCGCGAGGCGGCGGTCGGCGATCGGACCGATCCGGGTGCGGACGAGCCGGACGACGGGGTGGCCGATGGCCTCGCACATGCGGCGCACCTGCCGGTAGCGGCCCTCGTGGACGACGATGCGCAGCACGCCGGCGGCGGGCCGGGCCACCTTGGCCGGGGCGGTGACGACGCCCTCTTCGATCGGGACCCCCTCGCGCAGGCGCCGGATCGCCGCGGGCGACGGGTCGCCCTCGACCTCGGCGAGGTACTCCTTCTCCACGCCGTGGCTCGGGTGGGCGAGGAGCTGCGCGAGCTCGCCGTCGTTCGTGAGCACGAGCAGCCCCTCGGTCGGGACGTCGAGGCGCCCCACCGCGAAGACGCGGGGCTCGTCGGGGACGAGCCCGAGGACGGTCGGTCTCCCGCCGGGGTCGCTCGCCGTCGTGATGACCCCCGCCGGCTTGTTGAGCAGGTAGTAGACGAGCCCGGGGAGGATGCCGACCGGGGCGCCGTCGACGGCCACCTTGTCGTGTTCGAGGTCGACGCGCCGACCGAGCTCGGCGCGGCCGGCGTTGACCGTGACGCGCCCCTCCGCGATCAGCTCCTCACAGGTCCGACGCGAGCCGAAGCCGGCCCGTGCCAGCACCTTTTGCAGCCGCTCGCCGCCCGGCTCGGGCGCCGTCACTCCTCCGGGCCGGCACGCAGCGCGTGCTCGAGCCGCTCGACCGTGGCGGCGTCGGGCACGAACTCCTGCAGCGGCGGGAGGTCCTCGACTCGGTCGAGTCCGAGCCGCTCCAGGAAGAGCGCGGTGGTGCCGAACAGGATCGCCTGGCCGGGGCCGTCGTCACGCCCGACGGGCTCGACGTAGCCGCGCTGGGTGAGGACGCGCACGACCCCGTCGACGTTCACGCCGCGGATCGCCGCCATCTGCGCGCGGGAGATCGGCTGCTTGTAGGCGACGATCGCGAGCGTCTCGAGCGCCGCGGGCGAGAGCCGGTGCGGCGCGTCGTCGAGGATGAAGCGCTCGACGTAGCCGCTGTAGGCGGGATGGCTCTGGAAGCGGAAGCCGCCCGCGACCCGGGCCAGCTCGAAGCCATGCTCCTCGCTCTCATAGGAGGCGGCGAGAGACGCGCAGAGCTCCTCGACCCGCTCGACCGGCACCTCGAGCAGCTCGGCCAGCAGCCCCGGCGGGACCGGGTCGGTGGCGACGGTGAGGACGGCCTCGATGGCGGCCGTCTCCGCCCGCCACCCCGGCGGGACGCCGCTCACACGACCCGCTCGACGTCGTACTCGTCGACCACGATCGGACCGTCCCCCGCCGCAGGGCCGGCGGAGTCGTCGCCGGTCCAGACGATGACGAGCTCGCCGAAGGTCGTCGCCTGTTGGAGGTCGACCAGCTCGCACTTGTAGAGCTCGAGCACCGCGAGGAAGCAGGCGACGAGGTGCGCCCGCGTCGCGGCGCGGGCGGTCAGCTCGCGAAATGTGGTGCGCCGCCGGTCCGGCAGGACCCCCCGGAGGTCCTCGAGAGTCGCCGCGACGCTCACCTCGTCGTCGATGACGTGCGACGCCTCGAGCACCGGCGCGGGCCGGTGGGTGAGCCCGCGCAGCGCGGCCTCGCGGATGCGCTCGGGTGTCACGCCGGCCAGCAGGTCCGGGGCGACGTCGGCGAAGCGCTCGTCGGGACCGGTCCGCCGGGCGACCGAGCGCGACGCGGCCTGCTCGAGCGCGGCAAAGGCCGCCGCCGCCGAGGAGAAGGTCTTGCACTCGACGAGGCGGGCGAGCAGGTAGTCCCTCGCCTCGAACAGGGAGAGCTCCTCGTCGAGGTCGACGTCGTCGCGGCCCGGCAGCAGCCGGCGGCACTTCAGCTCGACCAGGGTGGCCGCGATCAGCAAGAAGCTGGTGGCGAGCTCGAGGTCGAGGGCCTCGAGCCTGGCCAGTTCGGCGAGGAAGCCGTCGACGATGTCGGCGAGGCAGACCTCGTAGACGTCCACCTGCTGCGCCGTGATCAGCTGCAGAAGCAGGTCGAAGGGACCGTCATAGACGTCGAGGTGGACCTCGTAGGCCATGTGCTGCAGGCTAACCGCCCCTCCCCCGTCACTGGTGGACGGTCTCCGGGCCGGGCGGGGCGCCGCAGATAACCTGGACCGATGGCACGCATCTTCTCCGGGGTCCAACCCTCGGGCGCCCTGCACGTGGGCAACTACCTCGGCGCGGTCCGCCAGTGGGTCGCGAGCCAGCGCGAGCACGACGCGTTCTACTGCATCGTCGACCTGCACGCCCTCACCCTCGACATCTCCCCCGAGGACCTCCGCTCGCGCACCCTCGACACGGCGATCGGCCTGCTCGCCGCCGGGCTCGATCCCGACGTCTGCACGATCTTCGTCCAGGGCCACGTGCCCGAGCACACGGGGCTCACCTGGCTGCTCGAGTGCACCGCGACCTACGGCGAGCTGCGCCGCATGACCCAGTTCAAGGAGAAGGGCGGCGGCCAGGAGTCGGTGCGCGCCGGCCTGTTCACCTACCCGGTGCTCATGGCGGCGGACATCCTCCTCTACCAGGCCGACCGGGTCCCCGTCGGCGACGACCAGCGCCAGCACCTGGAGCTCACCCGCGACCTCGCGATCCGCTTCAACGGCCGCTACGGCCAGACCTTCGTCGTGCCGGAGGCCGACATCCCAAAGGTCGGGGCGCGCGTCATGGACCTGCAGCGGCCCGACAAGAAGATGTCCAAGTCGACCGGAACACCGCTCGGGACGATCTCGATCACCGACACCCCCGAGGAGATCGGGCGAAAGGTCCGCCGCGCCGTGACCGACGCCGGAACCGACGTCCGCTACGAGCCCGAGCACCGGCCGGGGGTGTCGAACCTGATCGAGATGATGGCCGCGGCGACCGGCACCGCCCCCGGGGAGATCGCGGGCCGCTACGACAGCTACGGCGCGTTGAAGCAGGCCGTCGCCGAGGCCCTCATCGAGGAGCTCCGCCCGGTCCGCGAGCGGGCGCTCGAGCTCGCTGAGGACCCCGGCGCCGTCGCCGCGGCCCTCGAGAAAGGGGCGCACAAGGCACGCTCCGTCGCCGCGCCCGTGCTCGATCGGGCCCGCGCGGCGATGGGGCTGCTCGCCCCGGGGACGTAGGCCCGCCTCGTCGCCGAGCCGGCGACTGGGACCGCGACCATCCGGGTCGCGACCGGCCTCGCAGCGCAATCCCGCTCCACGCCGCGGCCCGCACCGGACCTGCCAGCAACGGGGAACGGCCGCCCACCGCAGGCCCGCACCTGCCCGACGGCACCCGGCGCCGGAGCGCGCACCCGCGACGTCAAGCCGCTCGGGCCGGGCGTGGCCTCGCGCCGCATCTCCTAAGTCGGCCGACCACTGCTATCGAGCAACGACCTTTCGTTCGGATGTCCACGACCGGACAACAGCCGATGGTAGATTGGTGGACTCAACCTCAATGCGCCCGCCGTGACCGATCAATGCGGGGCATGCAAGGCGTCCGCCGACCGCCGTCGGGGACTCGGGTGGCTCCGCTGCGCCGGTCACATATGCGTGCGTGTCCGCCGAGCCGGACAGGTCCAATGCGCCCGCCCCACGAACGGCGACACCGTCGCCTGCGGAACGGGGCGCCCGGCGGGCGAACGGGCCCATTGCGTCGGCGGCTTCGGTACCAGCTGATCGATTGGCATCTTCTTCATTTGCAGTAGATGCCATCGCCTTATTGGTGGAGCAATTGCCGACCGACTGCTGCCACACTCCAACCAGCAATATAGGGCAGCTCAGCGCGGAGGAGACGGGAACTTATGGGGGTAAAGACGAAGGTTGCGTTGCTGGTGGGATCCCTGGTGGCCGCGGGCGGCATGGCGGCCGTCGCGAGCGGTGCGACGGGGGCCTACTTCAGCGATACGCACTCGGGCACGCTCACCGGGACGATCGGCACCATCAAGGTGACGCCGAGCGGCGGCAACGACAACTCGGGGAGCACGAGCAACTTGGACTTCCAGTTCGCCAACATGCTGCCCGGCGATCCCCAGACCGCCACGATCGGCTTCCAGAACACGGGCGCGAACAACGAGGACGTCTGGATCGTCTTCAACAACGCGACGGCGCTCAGCGCGCTGAACAACCTCGGCACCTACGGCGAGGTGCACCTCGTGGCCGACGGAACCCATCTGTTCGACTCCGCCAACCTGAACGACCGATCGGCGACCTGCGGCGCGTTCTCGCCGTCCGGCTGCTGGCCGCTGCTCAACGAGTACAAGGTCGCCTCGAACGTTGCGCCGGGCGGCACCGGCAACGTGGCGTTCACGTTCAACTACGCAGGCAAGCTCGGCAACAGCGCCAACCTGACCGGTGGCGGTGCCGTGTGGAACACGTACCCCGTCCCGGCCGGCAAGTACGACCCGCCCACCAACACCGACGGTCAGACGACGGTCAACGGCAGCGACGGCAGCGGCGCCGGCCTGCCCTACGAGATCGTCGCCACCCAGGTGGGCCAGACGCCGTAGCGCGGCGCCGTTGATCGCTGTGCCGTGCACGCGGGCGCGCCGCTTGGTCGCTCGCACCACCGCAGCACCTGGCGGGGCGACCCGCCAGGTGCTGCGGCTCGTCATCGGGCGGTGCCTCGACCGAGAGGAGCGAAGATGTCGAGGGTGCTGAAGACCGTGCTCGTCGCGGCGCTGCCCGCGCTCCTGCTCGTCGGCGCGCTGCTCCTCCTCACCGGTCAGCTGCCCTACAAGGTGTACGTCGTCCACACCGGCTCGATGACGCCCACCATCCCGACGCGAAGCCTCGTCATCGTGCGCGAGCACCACTTCCACGTCGGACAGGTCGTCTCGTTCCACGTGAACGGCGGCATCGTGACGCACCGGCTCCTCGCGATCGACAAGAACGGCACCATCACGACGAAAGGCGATGCGAACGCCACCGACGACCCGTGGCATCCTCCCGTCGCGAGCATCATCGGCGGCGTGGTGGCGGCCCCGCGCTACCTCGGCTACTGGCTCATGTACGCGAGGAACCCCTTCGGCTTCGCCTCGGTGCTGCTGATGCTCCTCGTGCTCTGGCAGATCTGGACGCTCCCCGTGGCCGGGCGGCCGCGCACCACTGCGGCGCCGGCGAGCGTCGAGCCGAGCGAGCGGGCGTTCGAGCTCGGCATCTACGCGATCCCGACCGACCTGTTCGCGATCACGCTCGAGGAGCCGGCCCTCCAGACAGCTCGGGCGGACTGACCCGGGCCGCCACGAGCACGCCGGCGGGCCGAGCCCGGCGAGGGATCGCCTACTTCCAGCGGAAGTGGACGAAGATCCGCCCGAAGTTCTTCGAGTCCTTCTCGACGCGGTGGTAGAGCGGCTTCACCTCGGGCCGGTCCAGGTAGCGCAGCACGCGCTTTTTCAGCTGACCGGAGCCCTTCCCGGGGATGATCTCGATCGACGACGCCTTGATCCGCACGGCCTCATCGATGACGCGCCGCAGGGCGCGATCGATCTCCTCGCCCTTGTTGAAGATCTCGTGCAGGTCGAGCGTGAGCTTGGACATCGCCGGAGGTGAAGGCTAGCGAGGAGGGCCTGAGCCGACCGGGAGGCGTCACGCGCCGCCGCGTCTCCGGTACAACCAGATGCATGCCGGCAAGCATCTAGTCGGTAGCATCGCGCGATGACGACGCCCACCGGTCCCGTCGGACCCGTCGAGGCCGACACCCTCGACGTCGCGGGGCGCCTGCGCACCGTCCTCGGTCAGCTGGGGCGCCGACTCCGCCTGACGCGCACCGGCGCCGAGCTCTCCCCGAGCCAGCACGAGGTCCTGGGGACGATCGTGCGGCGCGGGCCGCTGCGCCTCTCGGCGCTCGCCGAAGCGGAGGGGCTGAACCCGACGATGCTCTCGCGCATCGCAAGAAAGCTCGAGGGCGCAGGTCTCGTCGCGCGCACACCGGACGCCCGAGACGGTCGTGTGGTGCACCTCGCGGCGACCGAGGCCGGTCGCGACCTGTACGAGGAGATCCGGACCGAACGCACCGGCGCGCTCGTTGCGGCCCTCTCGGGGCTGTCCGCGCAGGAGCGGCGCGCCCTGGCAGCGGCGCTGCCGGTGCTCGAGTCGCTCGCCGACGCGTTGAGGCCGGCGCCACGGTGAACCTCCGGGTGCTGAACGTCCACGCCACCGCCCGGCGCACCTTCTCCTCGCTGTCGAACCGGAACTACCGCCGCTACTTCACGGGCCAGACGATCTCGCTCATCGGGACGTGGATGCAGACGACCGCCCAGGCCTGGCTGGTGCTCACCCTGACCCACTCCGCGACCGACCTCGGCCTCGTCGTCGCGCTGCAGACGCTGCCCATGCTGGTGCTCGGCCCCTACGGCGGCGTGATCGCCGACCGCATCGACAAACGCCGCCTGATGGTCGCCCTGCAGTCCCTCATGGGGGTGCAGGCCGCCGTGCTCGGGGTGCTGACGCTGACCCACCTCGTGACCTTCGTCGACGTCTGCGTCCTGGCGGTCGTCCTCGGGCTCAACAACTGCTTCGAGAACCCCGCCCGCCAGGCGTTCGTGCTCGAGATGGTGGGACGCGACGATCTGCGCAACGCGGTCAGCCTCAACTCGACCCTGACGAACGCGGCGCGCGCGGTGGGCCCGGCGGTCGCCGGCGTGCTGATCGCCACGGTCGGGGACGGCTGGTGCTTCGTCGTCAACGCCGCCAGCTTCATCGCCGTGGTCACGTCGCTCGTGTCGATGGACCGCTCCGCGCTGCACCCGAGCGAGCCCGCGGCGCGCGGCCGCGGCCAGCTGCGCGACGGCCTGCGCTACGTCGCCCGCACGCCCGAGCTGGCGGTGCCCCTGGTGATGATGGGGCTGGTCGGGATGCTCGCCTACGAGTTCCAGGTCACCTTGCCCGTCGCCGCGCAGCGGGTCTTCCACGGCGGCGCCGAGACCTACGGTGTGATGACGGCCGCGATGGGGATCGGGGCCGTCTTCGGTGGCCTCGTCACGGCGGCGCGAGGCAGGACCGGGATGCGCGCCATGGTGGGGGCCGCGCTCGTCTTCGGTGTGGTGATCTCCCTCGCCGCCGCCGCTCCCGTGCTCGGCGTGGAGTTCGTCGCCCTGGCCCTGGTCGGCTTCGCCAGCGTGTCGTTCCTCGCGATGGGCAACTCGACGCTGCAGCTCGTGACCGAGCCCCAGATGCGCGGGCGGGTCATGGCGCTGTGGTCGGTCGCGTTCTTGGGCTCGACGCCGATCGGCGGCCCGACGATCGGCTGGGTCACCGCCGAGGCGGGCGCCCGGGTCGGCCTCGGCGTCGGGGCGCTGTCCTGCTTCCTCGCCGCCGTGATTGGCCTGGCAGCAGCACGCCGCCTCGGCCGCCGTGCGGCCGGGTCGCCCGAACCCGGGGCGCTGCCCGACCCGCTGCTCGCCGACCCCGCCGCGAACCCCTGAGCGTCACCGCCGGCACCGCCAGCGGATGGCGTGGTCGGCCGTCCACGGTTCACGCTGGTGACCACGCCCGGGCGTTGCTCAGCGGGGCGGCGCGCCCGGCCCGGCGGACGCGGGAATCACCCGGCGAGGTAGGCGCGACCGCCGGCCAGCTCGTGGTAGGGACAGGTGACGTCGGGGCATCGCCCCGAGCCGTCGAGCACCGCCCCGCAGCGGCCGCACGCGCCGTCGACCGGGTCGTATCGCACGACCTCCATGCCGATGTGGGGATCCCAATGCCGATGTTCGGACATCTCGCCGACCCGTGTCTCTCGCTGGTTCCTCGCGCCCCGTCACCGGGCGGGTGCGGGGGGCCCGCCCCGGGCGATCACCTGGGCCCCCCACAGCCGTCCCCCCCCCAAGTGGTGCGACCGGCGGCTGGCGAGCTCTGCCAGGGCGTGGCGACCTCCCGGGCCCCTCCGCTTCGCGGTCACCCCACATGGATGCTTCCTGCAATGTAACTGAATCGTAATGCGAATGCAACCTCTCTGACGTGGGACGTCGCCGCCGTGGCGCCCGCCACCCGCGCGGACGGGCGCCGCGCCGGTCGGCGCCGCTCCACAGGTCGCTGCCAGGCGTCGTGAACACCTGGCGCCGGGGTCGGGCGTCCGCTACACACGGGGCCGTGAGCGTCAGCCGGGGCGTCGGTCGGGTCGTGCGCGCCGCCTGGTTGCGCCCGGTCCTCGTCGCCGTCCTCGCCACCGCCGGCTACTTCCTCTTCATCCCGATCACCCACCTCGAAGGCGCCCGCCTCGCGGCGCTCGTCGTCGCTGAGCCGGGGATCGGCGGTTTCAAGGCCACGCCCTCCGGCGCGAGCGTGCAGGTGGCCGCGAGGAGCGCGCTCGGCGCGGTCCGCAGCTCCGCTGCGCACGCGCCGGACGCGACGGGTGGGTACACGGTCAGCTGGGGCGGGGCGACGGTGCCCCAGGACGCACTCTCGCTGTCGGTCATGCTGGTCGCCACGCCGGCCGACGCGCGCCACGCGGCGGGCGAGGCGCGTGCGACGTACCTGGCCGCCACGACCTACCAGAGCGAGTCGTACGCGTTCCGCTCGCAGTACGCGTTGGCGGCCATCCCCGGGTCGACAGCGGCCACATACGTCCGGTCGACGTCGAAGAGCGCTCCGGCGGGGCAGCTTCGGATCGCGGTGTTCGCGGTTGGGCGGGCGCTCACGATCGAGTTCCTAGCGACGACGACCGGCTCAGCGCGCCAGCTGCTCAGCGTGGCGACGGCGCAGTACCGCCACCTCCTCGCCGTCCCCGCGGACTACTCGATCTCGACCACCTCGGATCCACCGCTCGCCTCCGTGCTCTACGGACTCGTCGCCGCCGCGCTCATGGGCCTCGCGTACGTCGTGCCGATCCTCGGCGGCAAGGCGCGGGCACGGCGCCGGCGCCGCGAGCAGCAGCGCGCGCAGTACCAGTACCGCTCACGGGGGCGCAAGGTCCTGAAGCGCCAGGTGCGCGGGCGCCCCCCGCCACGGCAGCGCCAGCGCCGCTGAGGCCGCGGTCTGCCGCTCGAGCCCGCCGACGGCGGACGGTCGGGCGGACAGGGTGGCGCTGGGCACGGCAGCTCCGCGCCTCGATGGCGCTCGCCGCCGCACCTAGAGGATGATGTCCTCCCAGTACGTGAGGGCGTGCGAGAACAGGCTGTTGAGGGCCCCCGGCGCGGCGAAGACGAGCAGCAGCACGAGGATCATCGCCGCCGAGCGCAGGCGGTAGTAGCTCGGCAGCGCCGAGGTCGGGATGAGACGCTCGACGACGGCCGAGCCGTCGAGCGGCGGGATCGGGATCAGGTTGAACACGGCGATGATGACGTTGGCGTAGCCGATCAGGAACAGGATCTCGTCGCCGAGCGGCCAGGCATCGATTCCCCCCGGTGGCACGAAGCCGCCGTGGGTGGCGAAGCGGAAGGCGAAACCGGCCACCAGGGCGATGATGATGTTCACCACCGGGCCCGCCAGGCCGACCAGCACCGCCTGGTTGCGCGGATGGCGCAGCCGGTTGATCGAGATCGGCACCGGCTTCGCCCAGCCGAAGGCGTAGCCCGTCGTGAGGATGAGCAGGATCGGCAGGAGGATCGTGCCGAAGACGCTGATGTGGCGGATCGGGTTCAGCGAGAGCCGGCCGGCGTCCTTGGCCGTGTCGTCGCCACACCAGTGCGCGACGAGACCGTGGGAGATCTCGTGGAGGATGATCGACGGCACGATCGCCAGGAAGAAGATCGCCTCCTCGCGGTGGAGCACGTGGTGCTTCGCCGCCTCGTAGGCGATCGCCGCGACGATCGCGGCCCCGCCGACGATCCACGGCCCGTACTGGTGGAAGCGCGTGCCCAGCGGCCCGCGACCTGGGGCCACGTCAGCAGGTCAACGCTGGGCGGAAGCGCACTCGATGCAGGTCTTCACCGCAGGCTTGGCCTCGAGGCGCGCCGGCGCGATCGGTCTGCCGCACCGCTCGCAGGTGCCGTAGGTGCCCTTCGCGATCTTCTCGAGGGCCCGCTCGACGTCGCCGAGCGCGCTGCGCAGCTCGCCCGCGAGCGTCTCCGCCTCGCCACGCTCGGCGGTCACTTGGCTCGAGTCGGCGAAGTTCGGATCGTAGTTGAGCCCGTTGCCACCGACCTGGCCGAAGCCGAGCTCTTCGAGCTTCGCGCCAAGGGATTCGCGCTCCTCCTCGAGGAGGGCCCGGTAGTCGACAGGTGGTGCATCGCTTGCCACGACAATCAGACTACTTTCTCCCCGGCCCCGCGGCGCTCCGCCGCTCTCCCGGGCCTCGCGCGCGCGGGTGGGCGGCCAGGTACGAGCGGCGCAGGTGCTCCTGGGAGACCTTCGTGTACACCTGGGTCGTGGTGATCGAGGCGTGGCCGAGCAGCTCCTGGACGACCCGGATGTCGGCCCCGTGGTCGAGCAGGTGGGTGGCGAAGCTGTGGCGCAGGACGTGCGGCGTCACCTTCCCGGCGAGCCCCGCCCGCACGGCGGCCTCGTGGACGACCGTCCAGGCGGCCTGGCGCGACATCCGCCTGCCCCGTGTCGACACGAAGAGCGCCTCGGCGTCGCTGCGCCTGAGGCTGCGGCCGGCGAGCACCGCGGGGCGCCCCCCGGGCCCGAGCCACGCCCCGAGCGCGGCGAGGGCGTGGCGCCCGACCGGCACGAGACGCTCCTTCGAGCCTTTGCCGAACGCCCGCACGAGGGCGCCCGGCAGGTCGACGTCGCCGAGGGAGAGGCCGACGAGCTCGGAGATGCGCAGCCCCGTCGCGTAGAGCACCTCCAGGATCGCCCGGTCCCTCACCGCCCGGGGGTCGTCGCCGGCGACCGCCTTGAGCAGCGCCTCCACCTCGGCCTCGCTGAGCGCCTTCGGCACGCCCTGGGGCACGCGGGGTGCCTCGACGTCCTCGGTCGGGTCCGACGGGGCGGCGCGCTCGTCGTGGCAGAAGGCGTGGAAGCCCCGCACGGCGACGAGGGCACGGGCGCGCGAGGAGGCGGCGAGGCCCCTCGCGCGGAGGAACGCGAGGTAGTCCTCCACGACCGCCGGGCTCACCTCGCCCGCCTCGAGGCGCCGGGCGCGGAGGAACTCCTCGTAGGCGGCGAGGTCGCGCCGGTACGCGTGCAGCGAGTTCGCGGCGCGGCCCTTCTCGACGGCGAGGTACGAGAGGAACTCCTCGGCGTCCCGGCTGAGCGGGGGTGTCGGCGTCCCGGCCCCCGGTCCTCAGCGCGCCGGGCGGCCGGCGTCGTTGGGCACGAGCGGGCCCGTTAGCCCGACGCCCGGCGGGAGGCCAGCAAGCGCTCGGCCAGGCTGACGCCGATGATCGTCTTCGCGTCGATGATCTCCCCCGAGCCGACGAGGTCCCAGAACTCGCGCAACGCCACGCGCTCGACCGTCATGTGCTGCTCCTCGATCCCGTGGGCGGCGCGCGCGACCGGCACGAGGCCCTCGGCGAGGAAGCACACCGTGAGCTCGTCGGTGAAGCCGGGTGAGTTGTAGAAGCGGCCGAGCTCCGTGAACGTCCCGGCCTCCCGCCCGACCTCCTCCACGAGCTCGCGGCGGGCGCACAGCTCGGCGTCCTCGCCCGGGACGTCCATCTTGCCGGCCGGAAGCTCGAGGATCCTCGAGTCGAGGGGCGGCCGGTACTGGCGGACGCAGAGGATGTGGCCCCCGTCGTCTTCCATCGCGACGACACAGACGGCGCCGAGATGGCGGACGATCTCGCGCTCGAAGGTGAAGCCGTCCGGGTCGACGAACGTGCCGGTCACGAGGCGGATGAAGTGCCCCGGAAGTCGCTCGCGCTCGCCGATCCGGCGGAACTCCCCCTCAGGACTGGGCATCGGGCGCGATCGCGCGAGGCCGTGAGCTCGCGCTCACGACGCTTCGTCCAGCCCGAGCTCGAACAGGTGCGGGTTGCGCGCCCGGGCGCGCTCGATCGCCGCCGCGACGAGCTCGCGAAAGAGCGGGTGCGGCCGGTCGGGACGGCTCTTGAACTCCGGGTGCGCCTGGGTGCCGACCCAGTACCGGTGCGTCGGCAGCTCGATGTACTCGACGAGACGCCCGTCCGGCGAGGTGCCGGAGCAGACCAGCCCGGCCTCCTCGAGGCGCTGGCGAAAGCGCGGGTTGACCTCGTAGCGGTGCCGGTGGCGCTCGGTGACCGTCGTCTCGCCGTAGATCTCGGCCACCTGCGAGCCGGGGGTCAGGCACGCCACGTAGACGCCGAGGCGCATCGTGCCGCCGAGGTCGACCACGTCGTGCTGCTCGTCCATCAGGTCGATCACCGGGTACGGCGTGCCGGGGTCGAACTCGCGCGAGTTCGCGTCCTTCAGGCCCGCCACGGAGCGGGCGTACTCGACGACCATCACCTGCAGGCCGAGGCAGAGCCCGAGCGTCGGGATGTCATGGGTGCGGGCGTAGTGGACGGCCGCGATCTTGCCCTCGACCCCGCGCTCGCCGAAGCCTCCCGGCACGACGATCCCGTCGAGGCCGCCGAGCCAGCTCGCCTGGGAGGACTCGACGACGTCTTCGGCCTGGATCCACTCGATCTCCACCTTGGCGCCGTGGTGGAAGCCGGCGTGGCGCAGCGCCTCCACGACCGAGAGGTAGGCGTCGGGGAGGTTGACGTACTTGCCGACCACCCCGATCCGCACCGTCTCGGTGGCGTTGGTCACCCGTTCGAGGACGCGCTCCCAGGTCGAAAGGTCGACCTCGCGTCCCGGACCGTCGAGGCGCAGGATCTGGCAGACGGTGCCGTCGAGCCCCTCCTCGTGGAGGAGGATCGGGATCTCATAGATGCTCGAGGCGTCGACGGCCGAGACCACCGCCTCGATCGGCACGTCGCAGAGCAGCGAGATCTTCCGCTTCAGTGCGTCGGAGATCGGCTGGTCGCTGCGGCAGACGATGACGTCAGGCTGGATGCCCCGGCTGCGCAGCTCGGTCACCGAGTGCTGCGTCGGCTTGGTCTTCTGCTCGCCCGACGGTCCGAGATACGGCACGAGCGTCAGGTGGACGTAGCAGACGTTGTCGCGCCCGACGTCCCGGCGGAACTGCCGGATCGCCTCGAGGAACGGCACGATCTCGATGTCGCCGACGGTCCCGCCGACCTCGGTGATGACGACGTCGACGTCGTCGGTCGCGAGCCGCCGGACCCGGTCCTTGATCTCGTCGGTGATGTGGGGGATCACCTGCACGGTCTTGCCGAGGTAGTCGCCCCGGCGCTCCTTTTGGATCACCGAGGAGTAGATCTGGCCCGTCGTGGCGTTGGAGGCGCGCGGAAGGTCCTCGTCGATGAAGCGCTCGTAGTGCCCGAGGTCGAGATCGGTCTCGCCGCCGTCGTAGGTGACGAAGACCTCGCCGTGCTCGAACGGGTTCATCGTCCCGGGGTCGAAGTTGATGTACGGGTCGAGCTTGCACATCGTCACGCGAAGCCCGCGCGACTTCAGCAGTCGCCCGAGTGAGGAGGCGGTCAACCCCTTGCCCAACGAGCTAGACACGCCTCCGGTCACGAACACGAACTTCGCCACGGTTCCTCCGCTGATCGGCCCTCACCAACCTACAGGTCAGCTCCGCCGATCTGGCGGACCGTGCGCCGAGCACGCGTCCTGCCTGCGTAGGAGGTGGCATCCGAGGCGCCCGCGCTCGCCGGCGGTCGCCGGGGCTCAGCGCGACGCGCCGTGCTCGAGCAGCTCGGCGGCGTGTCGGCGGGCCGCCTCGCTGTCGCGCCGCCCGCCGAGCATCCGGGAGAGCTCGGCCACGCGCGCCTCGCCCTCGACCCGCACGACCTCGGCGACGGTCCGGCCGGCCTCCTCGCGCTTGGTGACGACGTACTGGCGGGTCGCGAGCGCGGCGACCTGGGGCAGATGGGTCACGACGAGGACCTGGTGCTCCTCGGCGAGCGCGGCGAGCGCGCGGCCGAGCGCGAGCGCCGCCTCCCCGCCGATGCCCGCGTCCACCTCGTCGAAGACGAGGGTGGGCGGCGCGCTCGTCAGCACGAGGCGCAGCGCCAGCATCGACCGGGCCAGCTCGCCGCCGGACGCCACCTTCGCGAGCGCCAGGGCGGGCTCGCCCGCGTTCGCGCCGAGGAGCAGCTCGACCTCGTCGGCGATCCCCGCCGCGGGCAGGTTGACCTCGATGCGCGCGCCGGCGAGCGCCAGCTCGTGCAGGTGGGTCTCCACCTCGCGGGCGAGCGCGGGGGCGGCCGCCCGTCGCCGGTCGCCGACCGCCTCCTCAGCGGCGGCCAGCTCGGCCGCGAGCACCTCGCGCTCGGTCTCAGCCGCCGCGCGCGCCTCGTCGCCCGACTCCAGCTCGGCGATCCGGTCCCGGGAGGCGGCGGCGAAGGCCACGACGTCGGCGAGGACCTCGCCGTGCTTGCGGACCAGGCCCCGCAGCAGCTGGCGGCGAGCGCGCACGGCGACGAGACGCTCCGGGTCCTCCTCGAAGCGCTCCGCCGCCAGCCGCAGCTCGGTGGCGGCGTCGTCGAGCTCGGCCGCCACGGAGCGCAGGCGGGCCTCGTGGGCAGCGAGGGCCGGGTGGTGCGCCAACGCCTCGACCGCCTCGCCGACGAGGTCGACCGCCCCGGGGGCCCGATCGCCCTCGAGACGGCCGTGAGCGACGCCGACCGCCTCGCGCAGCGCCGCCGCTCCGGCGAGGATCTCCTCCTCGGCCGCCAGCCGCTCGTCCTCGTCGTCAGAGGCGATCCCGGCGGCCTCGATCTCGCCGAGCTCGAAGCGGAGCAGGTCCAGCTCGCGCGCGCGTGTGCGCCCGTCGCCCCCGAGCTCAGCGATGCGGCGGTCGAGCTCGGCGATACGCCGCCGCAGCCCGATCACCGGCGCGAGATCGACGCCGGCGAAGCGGTCCAGCGCGGCACGCTGGGCCGAGGGACGCAGCAAGGACTGGTGGGCGTGCTGGCCGTACAGGTCGACGAGGTCGCGTCCGGCCTCCTCCAACAGCGCGAGCGGCGCCATGCGGCCGTCCACGAAGGCCCTCGACCGCCCGTTGCGAGGGACGGCGCGCCCGAGCACGACCTCGTCCGCCCCACCGTCGTCGTCGGGGTCGTCGTCAGCGTCGTCGTCGGGGTCGTCGTCGCCGGCGGCGCCGTCCTCGGTGGCGGTGCCCCCGCGCACGAGGAAGCGCCCCTCGACGAGCGCCTCGTCCGCGCCGGAGCGCACGAGCGTCGGGTCGGCACGGCCGCCGAGCAGCAGCTCGAGCGCCTCGACGATGAGCGTCTTTCCGGCGCCGGTCTCCCCCGTGAGCGCGGTCAGCCCAGGCCCGAGGACGATGTCGACGTCGGCGATGACCCCCAGCTCGCGGACGCGCAGCTCGGTCAGCACACGCCCTACCGGTCGGTGAGGCCGAACTTCGCCCGCAGCACGGCGTGGAAGTCGCGCCGGCCGAAGCACACGATGCGTGCCGGCCTCGGCCCCGCAGCGACGTCGACGGTGTCGCCCGCCTCGAGCATCGCGACCGTCGAGCCGTCCACGACGAGCGCCGCCGGACGGTCGTCGAGGAGTCGCAGCCCGATGCTCTCGTCGGGCTCGAGCACGAGGGAGCGGTCGAAGAGCATGTGCGGCGAGACGGGCGTCAAGACCATCGCGCGCAGGTGCGGCGAGAGGATCGGGCCACGTGCGGAGAAGTTGTACGCGGTCGAACCGGTCGGCGAGGCGACGAGGATGCCGTCGACGGCGTAGGTGAGGAAGGGTCGGTCGTCGATCGAGACGCCGACGCGGATCGTGTGACCCGGGCCGGTCTTCTCGAGCGCCGCCTCGTTCAGCGCGAGGAGCGCACGGGGCGTGCGGGCGGCGCCGCTACGCAGGGAGATGTCGAGGGTCATGCGCTCTTCGACCTCGTAGTCGCCGGCAAGCAGGCGCTCGAAGGCACCTTCCATCGAAGCCGGCTCCACCTGGGTCAAGTAGCCGAGGTTGCCGAGGTTTACGCCGAGCACGGGGACGCCCCGCCCCACCGTGAGCTGGACGGTCCGCAGCATCGTCCCGTCGCCGCCGAGGCTGACCGCGAACGCGACGTCGCCGTTGGCGATCTCGGGCACGACCGAGCCGTCGACGGTCGTCACCTCGACGACCTCGTAGTCGTGGGCCTCCCACCAGGCTCTGGCCGCCTCGGCGAGCTCCTTCGCGGCCGCCCTCGTGGGATGCACGATCAGGGCCACACGTCCGTTCACGCTCGCTCCCACCCCGCCATCCTCGCGGCCGGCTGCGCGCCGGGCAATGCCCGCGTCCTCTCGCCGGGACGACCAGCCGGACCCGCCTCAGGGGCGCACGCCCGGGACGCCGTGCGCCAGGGCTCGCCTCCGCCGGGGCTCGGGCCGCCGCACATCTCGCCGGCGCCGAGCACCGGTCTCGGCCGGCGCCTCGGACCGAGGGACGTGGTCAGCCCGAGGCCTTCTTGGCGGCCTTTTTCGCCGCGGACCTCGTGGCAGAGCTCGCCGACGGCGCCTTCTTCGCCGCGACACCGGCTCCACCCGCCCGCTTGGCGGCCTTCTTCGCGGCCTTCTTCGCCGGCGCACCAGCCGCGCCGACCTTCTTGGCGCCCGCCTTCTTCGCGCCGGCCTTCTTCGCGCCGGCCTTCTTCGCGCCCGCCTTCTTGCCGACCGCCTTCGCGGCGTGCCCATCGCTCGCCGGCGATCCCTCGGCCGGCTCCGCCGCTGCGCCGTCCCCGCCCGCTTCCCGCCAGCCCCGCGCCCAGTCCGGCCAGCGGCCGGCGGCGAGGTGCTCCCCGACGAGGCCGGCCATGCGCTCGAACAGGTCGGCGAGCTCCTCGCGCGAGCGGGCGGCACGCGCCTCGAGCTCCTTGCGGATCTCGGCGCGAACGAACGCGCTGATGATCTCGGCGCCGCGCCGCGAGCGGACCAAGACCTCCTCGAGCAGGTCCTCCGCCTTGGAACGCCGCTCGTCGCTGTCGCCGAGGAGCTGGCGCACGAGCTCCTCCACCTCGGCGCGCCTCATCCCCGACAGGGAAGCCCCTGCCTCGATGTAGCGCCGAAGTGTGTCCTTCAGTCCTTCACCACCCGGTATGGGCACCCGACCAGCGTACCGGCCTTTCCCCTGGGCGTCCCCGCGAGGCCCTTCGGCCGGGCACGGCACCGGCGCGAGTGCAGCGCTGCGGCCCGGTCGGCCCGGTCGGGATCCGCCGCTCAAGCCCGCGAGACGAGCGCGGCGAAGTCCTCTGCCTCGAGGTCCGGCTCGGGGTCCAGCGCGCCGTGGCCCGCCGGGGTCACGCCGCTCAGCACCAACGCGAAGCGCGCGTCGAGGCGCCGGGCCAGCGCCCCGTCGGTGGAGGGACGGTCCCCCACCACGGTCTCGACGGCGCCGAGCCGTTCCACGACGAGCGCCACCGCCGGGTCGTGCGGCTTGCCCGCGACGACCGGCTCGACGCCGGCCGCGTAGGCCACCGCGGCGAGCACCGAGCCGGCGCCCGGGAGCGGACCGGAGGGGGAGGGGAACGTCGCGTCCTCGTTCGTGCCGATCAGGCGGGCACCGCCGAGGACGGCGGTGACGGCACGCGCCAGGCGGCGATAGTCGAGCCCGGGGTCGATGCCGACCACGACGGCGTCGAAGGCGTGGTGCGAGTCGTCGGGGGTGCCGGCGCTGTGCACCTCCACCTTGCGCGCCTCGAGCGCCTCGACGACGCCCGCCCCTCCGAGCACGAGCGCCCGTTCGCCGGCGTCGACGAGCGCGGCCGCGGCCTGGGCCGAGCTGAGGAGATCCTCCGGCGGGACCTCGATGCCGAAGCGCCGCAGCTTGTCGAGGTGGCGCGCGTGCGCCGGGAACGAGTTGTTGGTGAAGAAGGCGACTCGCGCCCCGCGCGCCCGTAGGGCCGCGACGGCACGGTCCGCCCCCGCGATGGGCTGATCGCCGAGCCAGACGACGCCGTCGAGGTCGACGAGCCAGCAAGGAGGCGCCACGGGTCCATCCTCGCATCTCCGCCGCGCGGGATGGCGGGATGGCGGGATGGCGCGACGGCGCGGCGGCGCGCCCGCGGGCGGACGCAGCAGGCCGAGGGCCCGCGGCCGTCGGCGCTGCAGCCGGGACAGGGCGACGCTGCGATGTGCTACGCAGGAGAGATGCCCCGCTTTGAGGCCTTCCCCGGCCTGCGCTACGACGACGACGCCGCGCCGCTCTCCGACGTCGTCGCCCCTCCCTACGACGTCGTCGACGAGCAGTACCGGGAGAAGCTGGCAGCGCGCAGCCCGTACAACGCCATCCACATCGAGCTGCCGACGGACGACACCCCGCACGACCAGAGCCGCTACGCGCACGCCGCGGCGCTGCTCGAGCGGTGGGAGCGCGAGGGCGCCCTGCGCCGTGACGACGTGCCCTCGCTCTACGTCTACCGCATGCGCTTCAGGGCCGAGGACGGCAGGGAGCTCTCCTCGACCGGCGTGATCGGCGCGCTCGGCCTCGACACCGCCGGCGGCTCGGAGGTGCTGCCGCACGAGCGCACCATGCCGAGGCCGAAGGGCGACCGCCTTGACCTGCTGCGCGCCTGCCGGGCCAACCTCTCGCCGATCTGGGCGCTGTCGCTCGCCGACGGCCTCGCGAAGGCCTGCATCCGGGCGATCGGTGACGCCGCCGCGCCGATGAGCGCGACCGACGACGAGGGGATCGTCCACGAGCTCTGGCCGGTGGTTGACACCGGGGCGATCGCCACGATCACCGGCCTGGTCGCCACGACCCCGGTCGTCATCGCCGACGGTCACCACCGCTACGAGACGGCGACCTTCTACCGCGCGGAGCGGCGCGGGGCGAACGGCGACCAGCCGGGCGACTACGACCTCGTGATGGCCCTCATCGTCGAGCTCAGCGAGGACGAGCTCTCCATCCGGCCGATCCACCGGCTGGTGTCGGGCCTGCCCGAGGGCTTCGACTTCGTCGGCGCGCTAAGCGGTCTGGTCGAGGTGCAGGAGGGCCCGGCGGACACGACGGCGCTCGTCGCCGCGATGGCCGAGGTCGGTGCGCTCGGACTGGTGTCGCCGGCGGGCAACTATCTGCTCGTCCCCCGCCCCGAGCTCGACGACGCCGCCGAGGCGGACCTCGACTCGAGCCGTCTCGATGCGGCGCTGGCGGGACTGCCGGCGCACGAGGTCACCTACCAGCACGGCGCCGGCCTGGCGGCCCGCGCCGTCGAGCGCGGCAGCGCCCAGGCAGCGTTCCTCCTCCGGCCGGCCACGGTCCAGCAGATCGCCGAGACCGCGTCGAGCGGCCGGCGCATGCCGCCAAAGACCACCTTCTTCCACCCAAAGCCGCGCACCGGGATGGTCTTCCGCACCATCGCCGGCTGAGCGCACCACACCGTCCCACCACGCGCCGCCCCGGGGAGGCGGTGGAAGGCACGGCCGGCGCGAGGGGCGCGCGGCAGACCTCAAGCGACCGTCCAGGTCGTCCCCGAGCGCAGCAGCTCCCCGAGATCGCCGCCGCCCTTGCGCTCGCGCACCTCGGCGACCTGGGCGTCGACGAGGCTGCCGTAGTCGGGTCGATCGACGGCTCGGAACACGCCGACCGGGGTGGGCTCGTGGGGCCCGCTCGCCAGCCGGGAGAGCATGAACGCCAGACCCGGGTCCTCGCGGTGTTCGTCGTGGCGCAGGATCGCGTCCTCCCCCACCGCGGCCACCTCGACGACGCGCAACGTCCCGTCGGGGTCGAGCACGACGCCCTTCTCGGCGTCCTTGCCGAAGCGGATCGGCCGGCCGTGGTCGAGCTGGATCAGCATGTCGGCCCGCTGGTCCCGCCCGGTGATCTGCTCGAAGGCGCCGTCGTTGAACACGTTGCAGTTCTGGTAGATCTCGACGAACGCCGCACCGCGGTGCGCGTGGGCGCGGCGGAAGGTCTCCATCATGTGCTTGCGGTCCATGTCGTGGGTGCGGGCGACGAACGTCGCCTCGGCCCCGAGCGCCAGCGACAGCGGGTTGAAGGGATGGTCGAGCGAGCCGAACGGGGTCGACTTCGTCACCTTCCCGGCCTCTGAGGTCGGCGAGAACTGCCCCTTCGTCAGGCCGTAGATCTGGTTGTTGAACAGCAGGATCGTGAGGTTCACGTTCCGGCGCAGCGCGTGGATCAGGTGGTTGCCGCCGATCGACAGGGCGTCGCCGTCACCGGTCACCACCCAGACGTCGAGGTCTGGCCGGCTGAGGGCCAGCCCCGAGGCGATCGCCGGGGCGCGCCCGTGGATCGAGTGCATGCCGTAGGTGTTCATGTAGTACGGGAAGCGGGCCGCGCAGCCGATGCCGGAGATGAAGACGGTGTTCTCGCGCTTCACGCCGAGCTCGGGCAGGAGGAACTGGACCGCGGCGAGGATCGAGTAGTCCCCGCAGCCCGGGCACCAGCGGACCTCCTGGTCGCTCGCCCAGTCCTTGCGGGTGGTCGCCGGCGTTGTGACGTCGGTCATGCGAGCTCCTCCTCACCGGAGGCGACGATGGGTGCGACCTCCTCGTCGAGGCCGATCAGATCGGCGATGGCCTGCTCGATCTCGGCCACCTTGAAGGGCGTCCCCTGGACTTTCGAGAGGGTGACCGCGTCGACCAGGAAGTCGGCACGCACGAGCTTGGCGAGCTGGCCGAGGTTGGCCTCGGGCACGAGGACACGGTCGTAGCGGCTCAGCACCTCGCCGAGGTTCGCCGGGAACGGGTTCAGGTGCACGAGGTGGGCCTGGGCGACCCGCAGCCCCGCGGCGCGCACCCGGCGCACCGCGGCGGTGATCGCGCCGTACGTCGAGCCCCAGCCGAGCACGAGGACCCTCGCGCCGTCGGGGTCGTCGACCTCGACGGGCGCGATGTCCTTTGCGATGCCGGCGATCTTCGCGGCACGCAGGCGCACCATCTGCTCGTGGTTCGCCGGGTCGTACGACACGTTGCCGGTGCCGTCGGCCTTCTCGAGGCCTCCGACGCGGTGCTCGAGACCAGGGGTGCCGGGGACCGCCCACGGGCGCGCCAGCAACTCCGGGTCCCGCAGGTACGGCCAGAACAGGGCGTTGCCCTCGGCGTCGACGTGGTTGGCCTCGGCGGCGAAGGCGGGGTCGATCGTCGGCAGGGTTTCGGTGTCGGGGAGCAGCCACGGCTCGGAGCCGTTCGCGAGGTAGCCGTCGCTCAACAGGATCACCGGCGTCCGGTAGCGCACCGCGATCCTGACGGCCTCCATCGCCGCCTCGAAGCAGTGCGAGGGGGTCCTCGCCGCGACGATCGGCAGCGGCGCCTCGCCGTGCCGGCCGAACATCGCGTGGAGCAGGTCCGACTGCTCCGTCTTCGTCGGCAGGCCCGTGGACGGGCCGCCGCGCTGGACGTCGATGACGAGCAGCGGCAGCTCCAGGGAGATGGCGAGACCGATCGTCTCGGACTTGAGGTCGAGCCCGGGCCCGCTCGTGGTCGTGACGCCGAGCGAGCCGCCGAATGCCGCCCCGAGCGCCGCGCCGACGCCGGCGATCTCGTCCTCGGCCTGAAAGGTCCGGACACCGAACTCCTTGCGACGCGAGAGCTCGTGGAGGATGTCGGACGCCGGGGTGATGGGGTAGCTCCCCAGGAACAGCGGGAGGCCGGCCTGCCGGGCGCCGGCGATCAGTCCCCACGCCAGGGCCGAATTCCCTGTGACCTGGACATACTCGCCCTTCTCGAACGTCGCGGGGCGGACCTCGTAGGTCGACTCGAAGAGCTCCGCGGTCTCGCCGAAGTCGTAGCCGGCGCGAAAGGCCCGGGTGTTGGCCTCGGCCACCTGTGGCCGGTCGGCGAACCGCTTGGCGATCCACTCGATCGTGAGATCGACCGGGCGGGTGTAGAGCCAGCTCACCAGGCCCAGGGCGAAGAAGTTCTTGGAGCGCTCGGCGTCCCTCGGCTTGACCCCCGCCTCCTTGCACACCTGCTGGGTGATGGTGGTCATGGGCACCTCGTACACGCTGTACGCGCTCAACGACCCGTCGCTCAGCGGGTTCTGCTCGTAGCCGGCCTTGGTCAGGTTGCGTTCCTCGAAGGCGTCGCTGTTGACGATCAGGATGGCGCCGGTGGGCAGGGAGTCGACATTGGCCCGGAGGGCGGCCGGGTTCATCGCGATCAGCACGTTGGGGGCGTCGCCCGGCGTCAGGATGTCGTGGTCGGAGATGTGCACCTGAAACGCCGAGACGCCGGCGAGCGTCCCGGCCGGCGCACGAATCTCGGCCGGAAAGTCCGGGAACGTCGACAGGTCGTTGCCGAACAGCGCGCTCGACGCCGTGAACCGGTCGCCCGTCAGCTGCATCCCGTCCCCGGAGTCCCCGGCGAACCGGATCACCACCCGATCGAGCTGCTCGGATTTCGGTTCGATCCCGGTCGTCACGGGCTTCCTCGTCTCGTGCTCGCGGCCATCCGGGGACACGGACTCCGATGCCACGTCGTTCGCCCCCGAGGCCTTGCCTGGCGAGCGGGACCGTCGCGTTCGGCCCTTCGCCGAGCCTGGTTCTCCGGCTCCCCGTCGAGCATAGTTGCCCCGGCTCCCACCCCGACAACGACGGGCACCCGGGTGACCGGGCTGCCGGCCTCAGGCGACAGTGACCGCCGGGTCGAGGAAGACGTCCTGGACGGCGTGGATCAGGGCCGCGCCCTCGTCCATCGGCCGCTGAAAGGCCTTGCGGCCGACGATCAGGCCGGTCCCCCCGGCCCGCTTGTTGATCACCGCCGTGCGCACCGC
>DATKQY010000024.1:0-49512 GCA_035532475.1 Acidimicrobiales bacterium
CAGCTCGAGCAGCTCGCGCTCGCGAAGACGGCCGCGCCGCAGCGGGCGGTCAACCGCGCCTTCACCAAGACCGATCGTCCGGAGCTTTTAGGTGAGGCAACGACTCCGCGTTCCCGGAGGATTTGACGTGAGGCAACAGGCGCCTTGCGGCCCGGGCCTCGGGGCGCGCGCGGTGCGACGGGGCGCACGTGTGCCCCCAGGAGCCGGGCCGCAAGGCGTGGCGTCGGGCGGCCGGGGGTGGCGCCGGGCGGGCCGTAGGCTCGCCGGCGTGTCGGCGCGCAAGTACTACGCGGTGCTTCGCCACCCGCACGTCGCCTGGCTCCTCGCCTCCTCGCTCGTCGGCCGGCTCCCCGCCGGGATGATGAGCCTCGCCCTGATCCTGCGGGTCACCGACGCGGGCGGGTCGTACGCACGCGCCGGCCTCGTCTCGGGCGCCTACGTCGCCGGCGTCGCCGTGTCCGGGCCGGTGCTCGGGCGCGCGGCGGGGAGGCTCGGCCGCCGGACGGTGCTGACCGTGACCGCCGTCGCCGCCGGAGCGGCCACCGTCGCGGTCGCGGCCGCCCCGGCGGACGGGGAGCTGCTGCTGATCCTGCTCGGCCTCGTGGCGGGGAGCTGCACGCCGCCGCTCCCCGCGTCGGCACGGGCGCTGTGGGGCGAGCTCCTCGGTGAGGAGGACCGTGCTGTGATGTACTCGGCTGAGGCGACGTTGCAGGAGCTCGTCTTCATCCTCGGCCCCGCCCTGGTCGCCCTGGTCGCCGCGCTGGCGGGTCCGGGCGTCGCGCTCGTCGTCACCGGTGCGCTCGGCACCACCGGGACGTTGGCGTTCGCCGCCGTCGCGGTCGTCGACCGGCGCGCGGCGTCGACGGCACGGCGTCGCACGCGCGTGGTGGGGCACCCCGAGCTGGGCCCGCTCCTGCTGAACGGTCTGCTCGTCGTCGCCGGGTGCGCCGTCGTCGAGGTGTCCGTCGTCGCCTTCGTGAGCGGCCAGCGCGCCTCGGCGTCGAGCGGGCTCCTCCTCGCGATCTGGAGCGCCGGCTCGCTGGTTGGGGGCGCGTCCTTCGGGACCCTGGCGCACCGCTGGGCGCTCTGGCCGCTCGCCGCCGCGGTCGGGATCGGGTTCCTGCTGCCGGCAGCGGCGCAGGGCCGCCTGGAGCTCGGAGCGCTGCTCGTGCTCGCCGGCGCGGCGCTCGCACCCTGCATCGGGCGCCTCTACGGGCGTCTTGGCGAGGCGAGCCCACCTGGCTCGGCGACGGAGGTCTTCGGCTGGCTGACCGGGGCGTTCACCGCCGGTGCAGCGTCCGGCGCCGCGCTCGGTGGAGCGGTCGTCGCCGCGTCCGGCGCGCGGGTCGGCTTCCTCACCGCCGCGGCGCTCGGTCTCGCGGCCGCCGCCGTGGTGGCGCCGTGGCCGGCGCTCACCGGGCGGTCCCGCTCGGAACCCCGGGCCGCCGACACCCGCGCCGTCGAGGGACGGTAACGGCCACAGGAGGCGGCGGGGGGACCCGCCCGCCCGGCGACGGGAGCGTGCCTCAGGGCTGCGAGGCCACCCCGGAGGTCACCGTGCGCGACCCGTCGCAGACGGAGGTGGCGAGTGGCGAGGCGCCCTTCGGTGCGACGATCTCCCACGTCTGACCGGCCACGGGCCGGATCCCGCCCGGGCTCAGCCGTGCCGGACCCGACACCCGGCGGACCGCTGTCTCGACCTCGACGACCGGCGGCCCGTGGCCCTTCACGTAGCGGACGACGGCGAAGCGTGCCGGCGAGGCGAGGACGTGCAGCCCGCCGAGCTCCACCGTCGGCCCGGGGAGCGCCCGGGCGATCACGACGACGGCGGCCCGGGCGGCGGTCGCCGCTCCGCTGCGCTCGGCGCAGGCACCGCCGGCGGTCGCCGCCGCGCCGGCCGTGGTCCTCGTCGGGGCCGCGCCGGCGCCGGCGTGGGGTGGAGCTGCGGACTTCGCGTTCGCGCCGTACGTCGCGTTGCGGGGCCGCTGTGCGAGCGGGACCGCCGAGCCGAGCGACAGCCCGAGCCCGAGCGCGACACCGCCGGCGCCGAGCGCGGCGGGGATGGCGCTCCAGGCGATGCGCCGGCGCCGGCGGCTGCGGGCGAGCGCGCGCTCGGTGATCCGGCGTGGCAGGTCGGGTGAGCCCGCCAGCGTGTCGACGTGACGGTGGAGCGCCTGCGCGAGCTCCCGCTCCAGCCCGGGCTGCTCAGGCATCGAAGCGCTCTCCTACGGCACCGCGCAGGGTCTCGAGCGCCCGCGCGGCTCGCGACTTCACCGTGCCGACCGGCACGCCGAGCACCGCGGCCGTCTCCACCTCCGAGAGGTCCTCGAGGAAGCGCAGCGCGACGACCGCGCGCTGCGCGCCGGGCAGCGATGCCAGCGCCGCGGCGAGCGCGCCGCGGTCCTCGACGCGGTGGGCCTCGCGTTCGCTGTCGGGCGCGACGCGCCGGCGCAGCTCCTCGCGACGGATGACGAAGCGGTGCCGGCCCCAGCTCCTCGCCCCGTTCACGACGGCCCGCCGCAGGTACGCCAGGGGCTCGTCGACGCCCCCGCGGGCGAGCTTCGGCCAACAGCGCGCGTAGGCCTCGGCGACGAGGTCCTCCGCCTCGGCGGCGTCGCCGCAGAGCACGTACGCGAGCCGCACCAGACGGAGGTGGTGGTGTCGCACCAGCTCCTCCAGGCGGGCGTCCACCACGCGCACATCCTCGCCGACGGGGGCGAGGTGGACCGACCACGGTGCGAGTGCCGACGTCACCGGCGGCCGGCGGCGGTGGGCGGGGCGACCGGCAGGGCCCGGCCGGAGGGCGTGGCCGCGCTGAGCGCCACCTCGTCGAGCGGCTGCGGGTGCACGCGGGCGACGCGGAACACCTCGGCGGCCAGCCGCCACAGCAGCGGACTGCGGATCGCCCAGCGGGTCGGGCCGAGCCCGGTCACTGGCTCGCAGCCGCCCGTCTCGGCCGTGACCGGCGGGAACGTCAGCCGCCGGACCGAGAACCACAAGGTGTAGTCCGGACCGACGAACATCGGGCACGCCGTCGCTCCTGCCAGTGAGGTCGGCAGGTGGCACAGCTCCCGGGCGAGGCTGCCCACCAGCGCGGCCCGGGTGACCGTCACCGTCACGGTGCCGGCGGGCACGGAACCCGGCGGCGCCGCCGCCGGCAGCAGGGACCGGCGGGCGCGGAGCCGGTCCGGGCGCGAGGACGAGGCGCACAGGGCTCGGACGACGGAGCGGGCGGACCCCCGCCCGTCTGGCCACGCTCCGGCAGAGCCGCTGCTCACGCTCGCAGCGGCCGCGACGCGCGGGCGCGTGCCCACCGGGGCGTAGGCCGCCGCCACGAGGGTCGCGGCGCCGGCGAGGGTCGCCGGCGCGAGGAGCCGGCGACCCATCGCGAGGCCCCCGCCCCCGCCGCCGCGTCCCGCAGGTCCCATGGTCGTCGACCTCCGCGTTCGGGCGGCCGCGTGCCGCCGCGTGTTGCCGTCGGAGTACTGACGCCCGGGCGGCCCCCCGGGTTCCGCCGGTCGCGTTCCGTTCAGCCGGCGCGCCTCGCGAGGACGTCCACGCGGACGTACTCCTGGTCGTAGGAGCCGTCGGCGCGGCGCGCCTCCACCAGCAGGCGCGCGATCGAACGCTCCCGGAACCGCTCGGCAGCCGCGGCGTCGAGGCCCGGCGCGTAGGCGATGAGCACCTGGCTGGTGAGCCAGCCGACGAAGGCGCCGGCGTCCGGGATCGACCGTCGCTGCCGGACGAGCCGGACGAAGCCGTCCGCCAGCGAGAGCCCGGCCATGAGGACCTGGGCGCGCACCGTGTTCGGATCAGGGAAGCACCAGGGGCTCACGGCGCCGCCGAGCCGACCCGACTCCTCGTCGAGGACCTCCCTCACCGAAGCGATCTGCCCCGTCCCGCCGAACTCCGCGCGCAGCACCCCTCCGGGCCGCAGCACCTCGCGGATCCCCGTGTAGACGGCGGGGTGGTCGTGCGCTGGGACCCAGTGGAGCGCGGCCGTGGAGACCACCAGGTCGAAGGGTGGTCCGATGCGCCGGCCGTCCCGCAGCGAGCGGTCGCCGAGCTCGCCGAGGCGCTCGGCCCGCCACTCGGCGAAGGCGAGGTTCGAGATCTCGCCGTGGTTGGCCGCGGCGGCTGCGACGAGCGGGGGTGCGGCGTCGACGCCGAGGGCCCAACCCTGCGGCACCAGCCCGGCGATGCGGGCCGTGAGGTCGCCGACGCCGCAGCCGACGTCGAGCACGTGCCAGCCCGGCTCGAAGCGGAGGGGCCCGAGCACGTGGTCGTCGAAGGCGCGGTGGTGTCCCGTGTTCGCGCCGTACTCGCTGGCGTCCCAGCGCACCGCCCCCGCCATCGGCCCATCGTCGCGTCGGGCGAGGCCCGCGGTCGAGTTCAATGGAGGCCCGTGGGCCGTCTCGATGCCGTCGACCTCTCGAAGCGCCTCTCCAAGGCCGAGTCCGAGGAGCGGATCGCCGCGCTCCAGCGGCGCCTGCTCCACCTGCGCCTCGTCTGCGGGGGCCTGGTGGACGGCGGCCGGTTCGGGCCACCCCTGTGCATCGTGTTCGAGGGCTGGGACGCGGCCGGCAAGGGGGGTTCGATCAAGCGGCTCGTCTCGCGTCTCGACCCCCGCCACGTGCGCGTCGGCGAGTACGCCGCGCCGTCAAACGACGAGCGGCGGCATCACTTCCTCCTCCGCTTCGCCGGGAACGTCCCCGGCTGGGGCGGGATGGCCGTCTTCGACCGCTCGTGGTACGGGAGGGTGCTCGTCGAGCGGGTCGAAGGGTTCGCCACCGAGGCCGAGTGGCGGCGCGCCTACGACGAGATCGTGGCGTTCGAGCGCAGCCTCGTGGAGGAGGGCGTCAGCCTCGTGAAGTTCTGGCTCCACATCTCGGCCGAGGAGCAGGAGCGGCGGTTCCTGTCGCGCCAGGCCGACCCGCTGCGGCGCTGGAAGCTGACCGACGAGGACTGGCGCAACCGCGAGAAGCGCCCCGCCTACGAGGTCGCGGTCGAGGAGATGTTCGAGCGCACCGACCACCGCCAGGCGCGCTGGGACATCATCGCCGCGGAGAACAAGCCGTACGCGCGGGTGAAGGTGCTCCGCACGGTGGTGGAGCGGATGGAGGACGGCATGCGGCGCTGGGGCATCGAGCCGCCACCGTCGACCGGCGCCGACTTTGACGTCTCCCGCTGACGGCGGAGTTTTCGAGCGAGCCGGACCTGTTCGCTGCGGTGCCAACGGGCACCGGACGCTGCCTCGCCGGGGCGGCCGACCGGACCGAGGCCGCCGGCGTCGCGCGCTCCGGCGACCGCCGGGGCGCGCGACGCGGCCCGCTACGATCGCCGGGATCCCGGCCACGCCGGGGGGATCCGGCGGGCGTGTCCCGGAGCCGGACGACCGCGCCGGCCGAGCGAGAAGGAGCGTGATGGGCGAGCCTGCCGACCACACCCACGTCGTGAGCAACGGCAAGGCCGAGCTCACGCTGGAGGACCTGGCGATGCTCCAGCCGAGCCTGGCACGGTTCATGCTCGAGATCGGCGAGCGGTTCTGGAAGTGCTACCACGCCGCCAAGGCGCGCAACCGCAGGCTCGCTCGCTACCAGCTCTCGGAGGGCACCAAGTTGTTGAAGCAGTCCGTCGTCGTGCGCCCGAAGTACGCCGAGGACATGGCGCGTTTCATCGAGGAGGACCTCGGCCGGCTCCGGGCCACCATCGAGGCCGAGGACTGGGAGCGCTTCGACGAGGTGTTCGACGCGATGACGGCCTCGGTCAACCGGCTCCACGACGTCTACGACCACGGCTACCTCGTCTGGAAGGTGCCCGAGCAGCCGCCGGGTGACCTGGTGCTGACGCCGCTGGAGGACTGAACAGGGCGCTCCGACGCGCCGGGGGCGGCCGCCGGTGCTCATCAGGGCCGTGGCCGCCGGGCCTCCAGCTCGTCCACGACCTCGTCGGGCACCGCGAGATCACCCGTGCCAATCCCGACGCTGAGGTCGGGCTTGTAGCTCCCGTGGAAGTCGGAGCCACCGGTCGCCACGAGCCCGTGCCGGCGCGCCAGCTCCACCAAGCGGGTGCGCGTCGGCGTGTCGTAGCGGCCGTAGTGGCACTCCAGGCCGGCGAGTCCCGCCTCGGCGAGCCCGGCGAGGGTCCGGTCGAGCTCGTCGTCTTCGAGGCCGAGCGAGAGCGGATGGGCGACGACGGCGAGGGAGCCCGAGCCGGCCGCCCGCTCGATCACGTCGTGCACGTCGATCCGGGCCTTGCTCACGTAGCCGGGGGCTCCCTTGGCGAGGTAGCGGTCGAAGGCGTCCTGGATCGAGGAGGCGGCGCCCTTTCGCACGAGCACCCCGGCGAAGTGCGGCCGGCCGACGCCCTTGCCACCGGCCTCCTGCAGGACCTCGTCGTAGGAGATCGGCAGCCCGAGGCGGGCCAGACGTTCCGCCATGGTGCGGTTGCGTGCCTCCCGGTCGGCCCGCAGCCGCGCGAGCTCCTCTTGGAGCGGTCCCGGGCCGGGTTCGACGAAGTAGCACAGGACGTGCATCGAGCCCGGCGAGAACGAGCAGGAGACCTCGCAACCGGGGACGAGCCTGACGCCGAGCTCGTCGGCGCGCGTGGCTGCCCGCGCGAGCCCTCTGAGCTCGTCGTGATCGGTCAGTGCCAGGGTGCTGAGGCCAGCCGCGGCGGCGAGCTCGACGACGCGCTCGGGACTCTCGGAGCCGTCCGAGAACGTCGAGTGGGTGTGGAGGTCGATCACGCCGGCCAGGGTAACCGCGGACCTCCCCATGTCCGGGCCGCGGCCGGTGGCTCCGACCAGGGAGTTCTCCCGCGACGGCCGGATCGTCGTTCGCTGATGGCAGAATAGGTCAGGTGAGAGAGGCGTGCGGCGTCTTCGGTGTCTACGCGCCCGGGATCGACGTCGCGAAGCTCCTCTTCGACGGGCTGTTCGCCCTCCAGCACCGCGGCCAGGAAGCCGCCGGGATGGCGGTGAGTGACGGGGAGACGATCACCGTCGTGCGCGATCTCGGTCTCGTCACCTCCGTCTTCGACGCCCGCACCCTCTCGTCGCTCCAGGGCGACCTCGGACTCGGGCACGTGCGCTACTCCACCAGCGGTCCGAGCAACTGGGCCAACGCCCAGCCCGTCTACCGTGGCGACGGCCGGGCCGGCTTCGCGCTCGGCCACAACGGCAACCTCACCAACGTCTCGAAGCTCGAGGCCGAGGCCGGGATGCTGCCGGGCATCCTCACCTCGGACAGCGAGCTCGTCGCCGAGCTGCTGGCCCGCGAGTTCCCGCCCGAGGGTACGGAGGCCGATGCCGATTTTGAACAGGGGCTGTGCGCGGTGCTGCCGCGTCTCGAAGGAGCGTTCTCCCTCGGCGTGATCGACATGACGCGCCTCGTCGCGGTCCGCGATCCGAACGGCTTCCGCCCCCTCTGCCTCGGCCTTCTGCCGCCCGCCGTCGAGGGCGGCCCTGGCGGCTGGGTGATCGCGTCGGAGAGCCCGGCGCTCGATGTCGTGGGGGCGAGCTTCGTGCGCGAGCTCGAGCCCGGCGAGATGGTCGTCATCGACGCCGCGGGCCCGCGCTCCCTCTTTCCCTTCGACAAGGAGCGGATCGATCCCCGGCTGTGCATCTTCGAATTCGTCTACTTCGCCCGACCCGACACCCGCCTGTACGACCGGGAGGTCCACGCGGCGCGCCGGAGGATGGGCGAGCAGCTCGCCGAGGAGGCGCCGGCCGACGCCGACCTCGTCATCGGGGTGCCGGACTCCGGCGTGCCGGCCGCGGAGGGCTTCGCCGCCCGGAGCGGGGTCACCTTCGGCCACGGCCTCGTGAAGAACCGCTACATCGGCCGCACCTTCATCGCCCCGACCCAGCAGGACCGCATCGACGGCGTCCGGCGCAAGCTGAACCCCCTGCGCGAGAGCATCGCCGGGCGGCGCCTCGTCGTCGTCGACGACTCGATTGTCCGCGGCACGACGACGCGCCAGATGGTGAAGTTGCTGCGCGAGGCCGGGGCCGCGGAGATCCACCTCCGGGTCTCGTCACCCCCGTTCCGCTGGCCGTGCTTCTACGGGATCGACACCCCGGTGCGCGAGGAGCTGCTGGCGGCGCGGATGGAGGTCGACGAGATCGCCGGCCACCTCGGCGCCGACTCGGTGGCGTACCTGTCGCTCGAAGGTCTCAAGTCGGCGATCGGCGCCCCTGATGCCGGCTTCTGCTCGGCCTGCCTGACGGGCGAGTACCCCGCCCCGATCGCCGACCCCTGCCCGAACTGACGAGCCGGCGGCGTCCCTCCTCCGCGTCCCCCCGGGCGCCGGAGTGCAGCGCCCCAACCATCGGTCTAAGCGATAGTCGGTATCGCCTATCGCTGTTTGACAGATAAATCCACGTCGGGAACAGTAGAAGCGATGCAGCTGTTGCTGCAGGTGACGCAGAGCTG
Source organism: Acidimicrobiales bacterium (assembly GCA_035532475.1). Lineage (GTDB taxonomy): Bacteria > Actinomycetota > Acidimicrobiia > Acidimicrobiales > Bog-793 > DATKQY01. Next base: position 8,436 of record DATKQY010000024.1, read on the forward strand.
ACGACTGACGGGGAGAGATACAGTGCCGATGATGGAGATCGAACCGACGACAGAGGTGAACTGGTACGTGTCTCGTCGTGTCGAGATCGGCAGCGACGACGCCGCATCGCTTCGCATCCCCGAACGCTTCGAGACCACCGAGGGCGTCCAGGTCGAGGTCGGCGAGTCGCTCGACTACTTTCCCAACGGAGACCCCTACCGCACCTACGGCGCCGTCCTCACGATCCCGGGGGTGTTCGCCACGAAGTTCCCGGTGGAGCTCGACATCCTGCCCTTCTCGGAGGGGCTCGTCGAGCTGGGGCTCCGGCCGGCGGCGCGCCTGCCGCGCTTCCCGATCGGCCCGCGCCGCTACTTCCGCCTCGCATGGTCGGTCCTGGACTCGATCGCCGAGAGCTTCGACGAGGCGAGGCGGGTCGCCCGGGCAGCCTGACCCGGTCCCACCCCGGCGGGAGCCGGCGGCTCGCCGGCTGCAGGCGGCTTCACGCCGCGAGCGAAGGGGACGGATCGGGCAGTTGGCCGTCCTCCTGTCCGGTCGCCGGTGCTGAGCGCAGACCGATCCTCTCGGGTCGCCCGTCGTTGCGCACGCTCGCTGCGGCGGCGGGTGAGTCGGGCCCTCCTCGACGGCTGCGGCCCGGACCGCCTCGAGGGCGCGACGCGCGAGCCCGGCTGGTGGTCTATTGCGACGCCCGCGGGCGGTGCACGGCAGCTCCGGGCAGCGGCCCGGGGCGTCAGCACGGCCAGAGCCGACCCTGGCCGGGTCCGTCGGGGCGTAGCGGGTGGTAGCCGGGGACGCGGTCGGGTGGCGTGTCGACGTAGACCTTCGCCTCGGGAGGCTGGGAGAACTTGCCGTGGCTCCAACGGATCTCGACGTGACCCTGGACCGGCTGCTCCGTGCGGCTCGAGCGGTCGAGGACGGTCGCCTCCCAGTTCACCTGGGGCTGACCGGTCGTGGCGGCGCCGACCGTGAGGGACCGGAGGCCGTACGCCTGCCGCCAGTCCCAAGGGGTGCCGACCCGCAGCGTCATGCGGTCGATCCCGTTCACTCCGAGGAGGAAGTACGGCGCGTTGCCGATCCGCAGCAAGCGCCAGAGCATCCGCTCACGGTCGGCCGCGACGAGCCGGTCGCGCCAGCGCTCGGCCGATCGCTCGCTCACGACCCGGCACAGCTCCCGGTACTCGGCGCGCGCCGAGTCAGGATACCGTCGCCCGGGCAGGGCTTCCCGGAGCGCCCGGCGGTCCTCCGTGTTGAGCTCGGTCGCCCGCCCCGGGAGCATCGGGAGCCCCGACGCCCTCCGGCACGCTTCGTAGAGCGCCTGGTAGGCCTCCGGCGCCGTGCTCTCGTACCAGTCGCCACGTTCCCATGAACCGCTCGTCGCGAGCAGGCCCTCGAACAGTCGGGCGGGTGACGGGCTCGAGATGTTCTCCGAGCGGTACTTGCAGCTGACCAGGTAGACGTGGTCGATCCGCAGATCGATCGGCGCCACCTCGTCACCCGGCGGCCTGCGGCCGCCGGTCCACTCGATGATGCGCGGGGTCCGTCCGCGCAGCCCGTCGGCCGCCTCCAAGAACGCCCGGCCGTTGGCGAACGCGACCGAGAAGGCAGCGGCAAATCGCCCGGACCCGTGGAGCCCGTTCAGCCGGTCCCAGGTCGGCGCGTCGATGCGTAGCGCCGCCGGACGTGCCGCCAGCGCTTCGGCCACCCCCGGGTACGCCAGGGTCCCGAGCGCCGTCCCGAGCTCGGTGACTGTCGTGAGGTCATTGGGCATCGGGCCCCGGGTTCTGGAAGATCGGGGGGAGGGGGAGCTCCAGGGCGTGCCGCTCGGGGTCGAGGGCGTACGCCACCCGGGGCCGCGCGTGGGGCAGGGCCGGGTCGTAGACGCTCATCGGGGCGCGGCGCGACCTCGGCCGTAGGAGCGCAGCCGGGCGAGATCCTCCGGCGCGCGCAGGTCGACGACGTCGAACACCGGCTTCTTGCGCGGGTCAGGCCCGGTCACCGCGTCGAGCGCCCGGCCGCCGGCACTGTTGCGTGCCGGCCGGCCGGTCGTCAGCAGCACGTAGCGCGCTTTGTTGCCCACGTGCTGGAGCACCGCGGCCTTCCCGAGCGCCTTCCACAGGGTCTCGGAGCGGCGCAGCCCTGCCGGGGTGGTGGTGAAGGCGCCGTAGACGTCGAACAGCCATCGGCGCCCGGCGCGGTCGACCGCCACGAAGTCGACCTCGACGCCTGCTTCCAGGCGCTTGTTCTCCGCGGTGACCGTGAAGCCGGCTCCGTCGTCCCCGCCGGCCTCGAGCGCCCACTTCGCCAGTTCCCGGGCCCGGCGGCCCTCTCGAACGCTCCGTTCCTGGAAGTCCTCCGCCGGGTCGACGGGGGCCGGGACCGCGGGCAGCGCGGGCCTGCGCACGGCGAGCTTGGCCAGTCGCTCCCGCTCCGCCTCGACCCGGGCGGTGGCGGCCGCGACGTAGCCCAGGTCCGTGTCGAAGCCGACGAACCGCCGGTCCGTGCGCAGCGCCGCGATCGCCGTCGACCCCGAACCCATGAAGGGATCGACGACCAGGTCGTCACGGTAGGTGTACAGCTCGATCAGGCGTTGGGGGAGCTCGACGGGGAACGGGGCGGGGTGGTTGACCCGGTTGGCGCTCTCCGGCGCCATCTCCCAAAGGTCGGTGGTCGCCTCCAGGAACTCGTCGCGGTAGATCGACGCCTCCGACGGGTAGCCGCCCTGGAGGCGGGCGCGAGGATCGAGGGCCCGGTCGAAGCGACCCTTCGACGCGACGATCACCCGCTCGGTGAGGTCGCGCAGCACCGGGTCGCCGGGCTTTTGGTACGTGCCCCAGGCGCAGTTGCCCGCGGCACCCCTCGCCTTTTGCCAGACGACCTCGCCGCGCAGCAGCAGCCCGAGGTCCTCGAAGACGTCGATCACGTCACGCGACAAGGAGCGGTAGGGCTTGCGGCCGAGGTTGGCGACGTTCACCGCGATCCGCCCCCCCGCCTCGAGAGCGTCGACGCACTGCGCGAACACTCCGTGGAGCATGCCGAGGTACGCCTCGTAGCTGGCGGGGACATGTCCCTGTCCGATCGCGGTCTCGTACTCCTTGCCCGAGTAGTAGGGCGGGGAGGTGACGACGAGCGCGACGGAGCTCGGCGCGAGCGCCTCGGGGTGCTGGCGGATGTCACCGTGGACCATGGCGTCGACGATCGGGCGCTCGCTCGGATGCGCCACGTCGTCGGCGTCGGATATCACCGGCGCCTTGAAGCGCCGGTAGAACTCGGCCGAGTCGTGGTTCTCCCGACGGCCGACGCCGAAGCGGGACGTGGTCGTGCCGCGCCGGCGCTGGTTCACCGGCCCAGACTAGGCGGGGGTCGTGACGGTGACGCGGAGCCTTCGGCCGGCGCCGGGCCGGGTGCGCCTAGGCGCTGACGTCGTCGAGGGCGAGCGTTCCCCGTTGGCCCGGCCCGTTCTCGACCTCGAGGCCGATGTAGCGCAGGCCTCCGCTCAGGGCGGGCACCGTCCAGGTGATGGTGGTCCAGCCGCCGCGTCTCAAGGCGACCGTCGTTGAAAGGCGGGCCTTCCAGGCTCCGTCCTCCGCGTAGGGCTGCACCGCCAGCGACATGCTCGCCGGTTCGTAGACGTGGTAGGTCACCCGGGACCCGGCGCCGACGCCCGGGAGGTGCGGCGAGGCGATACCGGGGTTTCCGGCCCCGGTGAGCCTGATCGCGAGGGAGCGGGTGCCGCTGTAGGCGATCGACGCGGTGTTGGCGATCGCCACGGGCCCGTAGTCGACGCGCCAGCCCTGGGTGGTGCCGTTCTCGAAGTTGAACGAGGCCGTGCTGGGCCGCGAGGTGCCCCGAACCGGCCTTCGGGCTGGTCGCTTCTTCACCGGCTTCCTCGTCACCGGCTTCCTCGTCACCGGCTTCCTCGCCGCGGTGGTGGGCGTCGCCCCCACGCTCGTGGATCCACCGCTGAACACGGCGATCGGCGCGGCCGACGCCGTGTTACCGAGCGGAGCTAGCCCGTACGCGTCCTCGATCGTCCGCAGCAACGAGGCATGGGTGTAGCCGGTGGCGTACTTGCCGGCGACGACGTTCGAGCCGGCCAGGACGGCGGCGACCTGGTTGTTGTTCGCGTTGTCGTCGGCCTCGTCCCAGACGAGGATCAGCAAGCTGTTGTTCTGCTTCGCCCACCGTACGTAGGGGTCGATGTGGGCTCGCAGCCAGGCGTCGCCCTGGGGCGGGCTGGCGTCGTGCATGTCGTCCACGAGGTTCGGGATGACGTAGGAGACCGTCGGGAGCTGGCTGTAGTTGGCCGGGAAGCTGCTGAAGGGCAGGTTCACCGAGCCGGGGACGTTGGTGAAGTCGGCCCAGGGATCGTGTCGGCGGACGTACCCGCCCGTCGCGCAGCCCCTGTAGCCCACGCCGGGCGCACCCTCCGAGTACGCCGCGAAGGACAGCTTCGCCGCGGCGAGCTCGGTGTAGAGGTTGGCCGCGCTGTAGTTCAGCGGGCAGTCGTCGGTCGTGTCGCCCTGCGTCGAGCCGGAGAACAGCTCGAGGTAGTTGGGCTCCGAGGGATGGCCGATGGAGTGGTAGTTGGTCAGCAGGGCGTTGGCGTTCGCCAACGAGTTGATGTACGGGGCCTGCGAGCTGCCGATGATCTGGTCGTACCCGTAGGTCTCCATGATCACGACGACCGTGTGCGCCGGTCGCCAGATACCCGATGCCGACGCCCGGCCTGCCAGCGGGAAGCCGCTGAGCAGACCGACCGCGACGAGCGACACCGCCGACAGGCACGCGGCGGCCGCGGCGAGCTTCTTGGGCATACCCCTCCTCGGGCGTCCTTCGCGGCCGCAGCCCTGGCGTGGCGCCGATCGTGGCGGAGCGCTCACAAGTCCTGGAACCGGGCGGCAGCTGTCGCGCGCCGGATGGCTTCGCGTGAACTAGGTGAACGCTCACTGTACCGTCCCGTCCCGGCCGGGTGCGGTCGGGGTGCCGGGTGACACGGAATCGTCACGCGCAGCTGCGCCAGCCTGGGGTTGCGCGGGGTCAGCGGCGCTCACCGTGGTCGCGCGCCTGCGCATCGGGCTGCTCGGCGTGGCGGTCGGCCTGCGGTGGTGGAGCGCTCAAGTCCGCCCCTGTCTCCGACGTTGGGTCTCCGTGTCGATCGGTACCGAGCTCTGGCGCGGACGCGCAGACTATTCCGACAGCCCTCCCGGTTCCCTCGACGAGGTGATCGCTTCGGGCGCGTTGCGCAGCGTCTTCCAGCCGATCGTCGACCTCGACTCGATGCAGGCCGTGGCGTACGAGGCGCTCGTCCGGGGTCCCGCCGGCTCCGTCTTCGAGTCCCCGGCTGTGCTGTTCGACGCCGCCCGCTGCCAGGGCAGGATCACCGAGCTCGACTGGGCCTGCCGCATCGTCGCGCTCGAGGGCGCGCTCGACGCGGGCCTTCACGAGGAGACCGGCCTGTTCGTGAACGTCGAGCCCCAGACGCTCGGGCTGCCGCCGCCCGAGCGCTACGCCGAGGTCGAGCGTCGGGCGGCGGGCAGGCTCCGGATCGTCCTCGAGATCACCGAGCGCTCGCTCACGGCCCGGCCGGCGGACATCCTCGACGCCGTCGCGGCGGCGAGACAGCGGGGGTGGGGCATCGCGCTCGACGACGTGGGGGCAGACCCGCGCTCGCTCGCCCTGCTGCCGTTCGTCGCGCCCGACGTCGTCAAGCTTGATATTCGCCTCGTGCAGGGTCCGCCAGATGCCGCGATGGCCGAGACGATGACGGCGGTGGCGGCGCACGCCGAGCGGTTCGGCGCCTCGGTGCTCGCCGAGGGCGTCGAGACCGAGGCGCATCTCGCCCGGGCACGGGCGCTCGGCGCGCGGCTCGGACAGGGATTCTTCTTCGGACGGCCGTCCGCCCTCCCGCCGGTGACCGACGGCGCCGGGCTGCGCGGTCATGCCCACAGCGGGCAGCTGCAGGTGGGCGGGGCCACGCCGTTCGAGACGGTCGTCGCCGAGTTGCCCGTCCGTCGCTCCGCCAAAGGGCTGATGGTCGAGATGTCGAAGCACCTCGAGACCCAGGCGGCACGGCTGTCGAGCCCGGGGATCGTGCTCGCCGCGTTCCAGGACGCCGGGCACTTCACGAGGTCTTCCGCCCGCCGATACCAGGCCCTCGCCTCCCGATGCTCGCTCGTCGCGGCGCTCGGCGTCGGGCTCGGTACCGAACCGGCGCCAGGGGTGCGCGGCGCTGACCTCGTCCCAGACGATCCCCTCGTCGACGAGTGGTCGATCGCGGTGGTCGGCGCGCACTATGCCGCAGCACTCGTCGCCCGCGACCTCGGCGACCGTGGGCCCGAGGCGTCGAGGCGGTTCGACTACGCGCTGACCCACGACCGCTCCCTCGCCATCGCTGCGGCGGCGTCCTTGATGCGGCGCGTGCTTCCGACGAGCCTCCCCGACATGGATCGGTGATCAGCAGCGGACGCCTCGCCGAGCCGGTCGCAGGTCCCGCGCCCCGGCTCAACCCTTGACGGCCGGCGACTCCCCGCGTCGGGCGACGATGTTGAGCCGTACATAGTCGATCAGCGGCTCGGGCATGGCCGACGCCACCTGCTCCGCGAACCCGTGGCGGCGCTCGGGAGGCAGGGTTGCCAGGTGCTCGCGCAGGCACACGGCCTCGAGGAAGTCGGCAAGCGACGCGTCCGTCGGGAAGGGCGTGGGCTCCGGGTGGGACCACGTCCGGATGTCGACGAAGCCGGCCAGCTCCAAGCGCCGCTGGGTCTCCTCCGCCGACGCGTACTCCCACGTTCCCGCGCGCTCGACGCCGAGCGATCTCACCGCCCGGATCACGCTGTCGATGTTGCCTTCGCCGCCGCACTGCGCCACGAGCTGACCACCGGGACGCAGCACACGCCAGAGGTTCTCGAAGAGGCGGTCGTGATCCGTCACCCAGTGGAAGGTGGCCGTCGAGAACACCGCGTCGACGGGAGCGTCGCCGGCCAGATGGTCGGGGCCGAGCTCGACCAGGTCGGCCCGGACGAAGCGAACCCGGGCGCCTGCCGCCCGGAGGCGGGCCCGTGCCTGATCGAGCATCGACTCCGACGCGTCGAGCGCGACGACACGGCCCCGCGGCAGTCGGGCGAGGAGCTCCTCGGTCACCCGACCGCTACCGCAACCGGCGTCCAGCACGGTCTCGTCGCCGCGCAGCTCGAGCCGGTCGAGGACGGCGCGACCCCAGCGAGCCTGGGGATCCGACAGCTGGTCGTAGCGGGCTCCGTCCCAGTCGGCCGTGCGTTCGGTCATCTCGCCACGCTACAGGCGCCCGATCACTCGCCGCGGCCGAGGGAGGGCCGCGTCGGAGCGCGTGCCCGGCCCCCGCGCAGGTACTCTGCGGGCATGTCGATCGGGTCGGTCTCCCTCGCGCCCGGCCGCGGGTCGCCCGCGGTCGCCGACCGCCGCGCCGCGCTCGGGGCGAGGCGATGACCCCGGCCGATCGCGAGAGCGCCGTCGTCGCCAACGCCCAGCTGGTGCTGGCGGAACGTGAAGCACGCGACCGTGGCTGGTGGGAGGGTGAGGCCGACTACTTCCATCCCGACAGTGTCGTCAGCGTCTCGTGGTTCCACGGCAGCGGCAAGGAGTTCGTGGCGGCGTCGAAGGAGCTCTCGAGCGGGCCGATCGCGGACGCGACGAAGCACCGGCTCGCGCCACCCGTCGTCCACGCTGGGACCGATCGAGCCGTCGTGACGATGGGGGCGGTGCTCGCCTCCCGAGCCTTGGTCGGAGGAGTCGAGCTCGATCTCGCGGGAAGCGTCCGGTTCCTGTACCGCACCGAACGGCGGCAGGGTCCGTGGAAGATCCTGAGCCTCGACTGCGTCTACGAGCGCGACACGCTCACCCCCACCGTTCCCGGCGTGCCGCTCGTGATCGACGACGCGGAGCTCGCCGCGTTCCGGCCGAGCTACCGCATGCTCGCCTGGTCGTTCACGAGGCGCGGGATCGCCGTTCGGGACGACCTGCCCGGTGACGACCGACCAGATGGCGTGGCGGCCCTGTACGCCGCTCACTTCGCCTGGGCGGGCCTCGAGCTCCCCCGATGACCACGTCCGCCGGGCCGGTTCAGGGCGGACCAGGACGAGGGCTGCCGACGCCGACGGTCGCGGGCGGCGTGTCGGAGCGGATGTCCACGTTCGCGACGCGGCCCGCGAGCGACGGGGCCCGCCTCGGCGAACCGGACGCGGCGGAACTCGGCGTCGCCGGGCGCTGACGAGCCTCGCATCCCGCCGCTCCCCGGCCGGGCCCTCCTCGGAAGCGGGCTCGTCTGCCAAGCTGACGACGTGAACGTCGCGGAGGTGCACGTCGCCGGGGCCGTGACGCTCGCCGGCGTCGGTTGTGCCGGAGCGAGCCTCGCCGTGCTCCACGTGCTCCCGACCGGTCTGTCGCCGCTGCGCAACGCGGTGAGCCAGTACGGCATCAACCGTTACCGGACCGGCTACCGGGTGCAGACGATCAGCTTTGCCGTCGCGGGCGCGGGGGCCGCGGTCGGCCTCGCCACGGCGCTGCACGGCACCGGCTCGGTCGTCGCCCTGCTCGGCATCTTCGCCGCGGCGCGGCTCGTCATCAGCTGGTATCCGATGGACGTCCCCGGCGGCCAGCGGACGAGGACGGGCAGAACGCATCTGGCGCTCGCCGTCGTGACGTTCGCCGCGATCGTCGCGGCGGGGCTCCGGCTCGCCGGGATCCTCGCCAGGACGTCGCAGTGGCCGGCGGACCAGCGCGGGTTCACGGTCCTCGGCTGGCTGCTGCTCGTCGCGGTGGTGCTGACGGTGCTCGCGGGCGGCGGGAGGGCGCTCGGCGGCTACTTCGGCGCAGCCGAGCGGCTGCTCTACGCCGCCTTCGCAGCATGGCTCGCGCTCGTCGGCACGCTGCTCGTCACCGCCGCGCGCTGACGGACCGACCCCGCCACGACGCCCTCCCGGCGGATTCGCCGGCTGCGCTGCGTGAGCAGGTCCCCGGCTCCGGCCGTGCACGAGCGTTGGTCGGGTCTGCGAGCATTGATGAGGGAATGGCCGGGCGAGCCGGCGCCAGTCCCGGAAGGACCGGTCGACGGTGGACCGTCGCGGCCTGCGCCACGGAGGTCTACCCGGCGGGCGAAGCACATGGCTGGCGTCTCCGCATCGAGGACCCAGCACTGGGAGATCGGCAGGCCGCTCGGCGCCTGCCCACCGCCGAGTGGGGAGCACTGAAGCGGTCGGCCCTGACGTGCGGTCCGCGTCCCGGCGCGGGGACAGGGCCAGCCCCCACCTCGGATCGCAGCGGTCGGCGTCGCCACCAGGCTGGGGCGCGTCCGGGCCGCTGCTACCGGCGCGGCGGTGCCGTGAAGCTCTCGAGGAGCTGCGATAGGGCGGGGCGAGTGGCCTCGCCCTGCCGGAAGCACAGATACCACGGCTCGGGCGCCACGAGATCAGACACCGGGTGCACCTCCGCGATGCGCCCCGTCCGGAGCAGCTCGGTACAGACGAAGGAGGGCAGGAGGTCCACCCGATGCCTCGGTCGACCGCGCCGACCACCGCGCGCAGGTCGGGGGCGACGAGTCGGAGCCTGGCCGAGAAGGGCCGCCCGAGGTGTGTCTGCCAGAAGCGGCGCGTGACGGGAAGCTCGAGGCTGTAGGCGACCCAGGCTCGCTCCGAGAGCCACGCACCGGGGTCAGGTAGCGATCCGAACGCGCGGCGTGGGGCCAGGTCGGTCGATGCCACGAGGACGAACCGCTTCTTGCCGATCGGCACCGCCGCGAGCGAGCGCCTTCGCGGTGTGGCGCTCGTGATCCCGACGTCGAGCTCTCCGCGCTCGAGACGCTCGATGGTCTGGTCGTCGTCACCGAAGGCGGCCACGAGGGCCAGATCCGTGGCGGCGACCAGGGGGAGGACCTCTGCGGAGAAGAACTCCGCAGACGACCCGAGCCACAGCGCCGCCCGGGCGTCCTCGACTCGCCGCGCGTCGAGCCCTGCGAAGACGGCCTCGAGCTGGTCGAGTGCCGAGGCGACCTCTGCGTAGAGCGCCCGACCCCGCTCCGTGACGACCATGTCTTCGGCCGTGCGGACGAACAAGGGGCTGCCGATAGCCCGTTCCAGGCTCGCGAGCTGCTGGCTTGCTGCGGGCTGCGAGAGGGTGCGCAGCCGAGCGCCGTCGGTGACGGATCCGGACCGGTAGACGGCGACGAACGTCCTCAGCCAGTCCGGACGTGCCATTCACCAAACTCACCAAGTCGATCAGGCAAATCACTATGCAAATGTCGCGGAACCGACGCACGCTGGTTCCGATGACAGCCGGCCACCGAGCTGCAGTGACGTCACGCGGTCTCGATGCCCGGGGAGAAGCGGTCTCCGATGCGCCGTGTTCATGTCGCCCTCGCCGTCGACGACCTCGAGGCCACGATCCGGGGCTACACCGAGCGTCTCGGTGCGGACCCGGTCGCGGTCGTCGCCGGGAGGTACGCACTCTGGCGTACCGCCGAGGTGAATCTGTCCGTCAACAGCGACGTCGGCGCCAGCGAGCGTCTGCGGCATCTCGGATTCGAGGACGACGAGGTCGTCGCGAGGGCCGAGAGCACGGACGTCAACGGCGTGATGTGGGAGTCGTTCAACGCCGCGTGGCAGGACGAGGGGATCGTCCGGGTCTACGGAGCGCCGCGCTAGCGACGGGAGGAAGCGGCGCCCCGACCACGAAGCTGCCGACGAGAACGTCGTCGGGCGTCTCGCGGGGCGGCTCTGCCCGGTTCGCCGGGACTGGTCCGGTGCAGCGCTGCGCCGAGCCCGGCGAAGGTGACCTCGGACCCTACTGTCGTCGCCGCGTCGCGCCCACCCTGAAGTCGGGGAAAGGAGCGGTGATGAGAGCCTCGATTGGGGACAAGCTCGTCGTCGCGGGGCATCGGGTCGGAGAGCCCGAGCAGCATGCGGTCATTCTCGCTGTCAAAGGCGCGAACGGAGAACCGCCGTACCTGGTCCGCTGGGAGTCGGACGGGCATGAGGGCTTGTTCTTCCCGGGTCCGGACGCATCCGTGGAGCACTATCCGGCGGTGCGCGAGGTGTGACCGCTCGCGCCGGGTGCGTGCGGCTCCGCGTCCGGGACGAGCCACTCGGCGGCGATGCGCTCGGTCAGCTCGGGACACTGTCGCTGAGCGCGCCGGACACCGCCGAGGTCCGAGGGGCCGGGCCGTCGATGCGGTTCCTTCTCGACGTCCATCTCGGCCGCCTGGCCCGCTATCTGCGGCTCCTGGGGTTCGACGCGGCGTGGGAGCGGGACGCGAACGACGAGGATCTCGTCGTTCTCGCGACGAGCGAGGGGCGGGTCCTGCTCACGAGGGACCGCGGTCTGCTGCAGCGCAGAGCGGTGACGCGCGGCTACTTGGTGCGGGAGAGCGAGCGGCGCCGTCAACTCTTGGAGGTGCTGCGCCGCTTCGATCTTGTCGAGTCGATCGAGCCGTTCGGGAGGTGCCTCGAATGCAACGGCCGGCTCGATCCGGTGGCCAAGTCGGAGGTGGTCGATCAGCTGCCTCCGAGGACGCGCGACGACTATGACGAGTTCCGGCGGTGCCGCGAGTGCCGGCGCATCTACTGGAAGGGGTCGCATTATGACGCCTTGCGCTCGGTGGTCGACGGCATCTGCCGGGAAGCCGGGGAGCGCTCGGCGCGCCAGAGGGAACGGAGGTCCGCGCTCGCGGCCTGTGACCGGGGCTGGTCGGTGGTCCCCCTGCACACCCCGATCGCCGGGCGCTGCTCGTGCGGCGACCCCTCGTGCGCGGCGCCGGGGAAGCATCCCCGTATCGCGTGGGACCGGCTCATGCACGAGGCTGCGACGAGGGAAGAGGTGGCGAGCTGGTGGCGGCGGTGGCCGGGGGCGAACGTCGGGATCGTCACCGGAGCGGTGTCCGGGATCGTGGTCCTTGACGTCGACCCACGCCATCGCGGCGACGAGGTGCTCGCCGAGCTCACGACGCTCCACGGAGCCCTGCCCCACACGTTGGAGTCGCTCACCGGCGGAGGCGGCCAGCACCTCTACTTCCGGCGACCGGGCACGTCGGTCCCGAGCCGCGCGATCGCACCCGGGCTCGACGTCAAGGGCGAAGGTGGGCTCGTCACCTGCCCGCCGAGCATCCACGCGTCGGGACGTCGATACGTGTGGGAGGCCGGGTGCGCGCCGTTCGAGGCCGTCCTCGCCGACCTCCCGTCGTGGCTTCTCGAGATGGCAGTCGGCGCCGGCGGACCTGCGAGGCGGGCGCCACGGGCTGCGCCTGACTCGTCGCTGAGAACCGCGGGCGAGCGCCGCGAGTTCGCGGAGCTGTGGGCCCGAGTCGGCGTCGAGCTGACGCACGGAGACCGCAACTACCTGTGCCCGTTCCACGATGATCACCGTCCCTCGCTCCACGTCGACGCGGAGGGGTGCCGCTTCTACTGCTTCGGTTGTGGTCGCGGCGGGGGGAGCGGGAGACTGCGCCGGCTCGTCGGTACCCGGGGAGGGACGACCGGTGCGCCGGGCGCGCTCCCCCCAGCGCGAGCCGACGGGTCATCAGCCGCCGGGCAGATCACGCTCCCGGGGAGCTCGTACATCGACGTGGCGGGTGAGTCCGGCTACCAGGACGCACTTCTCGAGCTCACCGGAGGCCGTCGTCGCTACGGCGGTGTCCGGATGGAGGCGGTGGCGCTCCTCGCCCCCGAGCCGGACAACCCCACCGATCCGCGGGCGATCGCCGTCACCATCGCGGGGAGGATCGTCGGCTACCTCTCGAAGGCCGACGCGAGCCATCATCGCGATGCGATCGACGACGCCATCGCCCGCGACGGCGAGGCAAGCTGCGCGGCGCTCATCGTCGGGGGATGGGAGCGCGAGGACGGCGACGTCGGGTACTTCGGGGTTCGCCTGCTGATGTGAGGACGGAGCCCGAACGCAGACGGCGCCGGTTCGTCTCGAGCGCGACTGGCGGTCAATCGGGGGCGATGAGCCCGTAGTGGCCGTCGTAGCGCCGATAGCAGACGTTGCCCCGCCCCGTCGCGATGTTGCGGAAGAACACGAAGGGATCGCCCGTCAGGTTCAGCCGCTCGATCGCCTCGTCGACGCCGAGGATCGGCGTCGAGCGGGGTGAGAGGGCCACGGGGTACATCGTCGGACCGAGCTCGGCAGCGCCCGGATCGAGCCGTGTGAGCAGATAGGAGCCGTCGACCCGCTCGACGACGCTGTCGGCACCGCTCGCGAGGTCCCGGAAGAGGTAGAAGTCGTAGTCGAGCTGGTCCATGTCGAAGATGGCCTCGTCAGCCGTGAGCTCCTCGGTGAAGAGGGTCTTTAGGCGGACGAGCTGGCGCTCGTCGGCCGGACGGTCGAAGTGCTCCGGGCGCTCGGTGGGGAGATCGCCGTGGCGCCACTCGCCGGATTCGGCCAGGCCGTTCAGTGTCCGACGCGCCCGGCGATGTTCGGCCCGGTGCTCGATGCGGTCCCGTAGGCGGCGCTGGAGCAGGTCGATCGCCTCGGGCATCGAGCCGGCAGCGACGTGCGCGCGTACGGGATCGCCGTTCACGTCCAAGGTGGCCCGGGCGAGCGCAGGTCTCGTCCGGGCCGGATCAGCCGAGCTGGCGAGGCTCACCCGCGCGTGGAGGATCGGCTCATCGACCAGCTCGGCCACCTCGGCGAGCCGTTCGTACGCGTAGCTGACGGCCTGGGAATCGACGTCGCCGGAGACGAGCCATTCGATGCGGAGCGCGTCCGGCCGAGGCTCGACTGCTGACGTCACCGGTTGCGCCGGCGTCTCGAGAAGCCATTGCTCCGCGATCCACCCGTGCTCCACGCGGCACCGAACACCTACCGCCCGGCCGCCGGCGAGGTCACGCGCCGCCCATGACAGCTCGATCTCGCCGGCGCTCCCCCGGACGTCGGCGCGCCGGCCGCTGCCGAACGGCGGACTGTCCACCAGCCAGCTTCCCAGGCGGCCTCTTCCCGTGAGGTCCGCATCCGGGAGGTGGACGACGGCCGCGGGCGAGTAGAGGGACAGCGCCACGTCGAGCTCACCCCGGCCGACCGCATCCGCCCATGCACGTGCGATCTCCAGCGGATGGAGACCGAGGACACGGTCGAGGTCGGCACGGCTCCGGGCGAGCGGAGGCGCTCCCTTGGCGTCTGGGTGCCTGGCGCCCTGGAGCGTGCCGAACCGGCGCTGGTGGCCGCCCGCCCTCGTTCCTGAGCGGAGTCGCACCTCGACGGCACGTTCGAGGCCCTGCTCCCTTCGGATGTCGAAGTGCACTCGAACGCCGGGGCGGCGCGCGACGGGCTCGACGTCGGCTGCGAACGCGCGGAACCTCCGGCCGTTCCGTACGACGACGCCCTCGCCCGCCGTTGCGTCGAACCATTGGATCACTCCGTCGGGCATCGCAACCACCTGCTCCGTTCGGTCCTCCGAGGGCCCCACGGCACCATGTCAGTACCGCTCGATCGACCCGATGCCACCTCGCGCCACGAGGTCGGGCGAGTCGACGCTCTCGACGTCCGCGTCCGCCGCGAGCGCGTCGGCAAGCGCCGCCTCCACGAGATCGGCGACGCCGGTCGTGCGCTCGCCGCAGCGCGAACAGACCTCGCCTTCGAGTGCGAGGAGGCCGCAGGCCGCGCAGCGGACTCCCGTGGCTTTGAGGCTCCGGTCGACGACCAGGGTCCCGACGCTGCGGGCGGCGAGCGCGTCGAGCGTCGCGGCGAGGCCGATCGTCGCGTCGGTTCCGCTCCGCACGATCAGATCCTCGACGAGCGAGCACTGGCGACGGCGCTCCGCGCCCGCGACGAGGCCTTGCGCCATGGCCGCCGCCTCGTCCTTCGGGGCAGCCATCGCCACGGGGATGACGCCGACGCACCGGCGCGCCGCATCGGCGGGGAGGAGGTGCTCCAGCTCGGTCGCAGCAGGACCGCCGAGGACGACGTACTCGGCGCGCCAGGACCGCAGCTCGCTCGCCACCGCGTCGGCGACGCGCCGCAGGTGTCGACGCGCCGCCTCCTCGTGCTGGCGCGCGAAGCTCCCGAGCTCGACATCGGTGTCCACCTGGCGGGCGAGCTCGTCCGTCGGCCCCGCAGACTCGTCGACCACCCCGGCGTCGCAGCGGAGCAACCGGGAACCCTCGCGATCGACGAGCACGACGAGCGATGGCGTCGACGCACCGAGCGCCTGCACGAGCTGGGCGACGTGCGGACGCTCGTCCACGCTGACGGCGTCGGCGAATGGCTGTGACAGCGCGATCGTCGTGAAGAGGCCCTTCGCATCGCAGCAGAACACAGCGACCCCTCGTATGCGCTCCCGGTCCACGCCGTGCGACAGCCACACACGGATGCGCTCCAGATCGGCGCCTACCGCACCGCTGGCGGCTGATCCAAGCCCAACCGCCTCGTGCCGCGCGACCCGGAAGAGGTGTTCCACCTTCGGCTCGAGGTCTGACGGGCGCGGGAACCGCCTGCCGTCGACGTCGAGGTAGAAGCTCGTCACCACCGGGTCGCCACGATACGAAGCGAGCGCCCGGACCGTCACCCTGCTCAGCACGTCCGTTCCCAACTCGTCCACCTTGGGTGCCCAGATCGTTGTCCCGCCGGACACGCCCACTGCCATCATCGAGCGGCTCTGGCGGGGGCGGTAGAGCCTTCCGGCCCATCGTGGCGCGCCGGTCAGCGGGCGGTAGGGCACTCCTCGCCCGCTGACGCGGAGATGCGACCGTGCGCTCGCCGAGCGCGTGATCGTCGACGGCGTCTGCCCCGCTGTGTCAACGAGGCTCGGTGACGAGCCGCAGCCCCCGATCGTCGCGGACTCGCTACCCGTCAGCTTTTGCTGCCGGTGTCACCGCCGGCTGGGCCGTTCTCGGCCCACGGCGACGGGAGCGGCCGTGGGCACCACGCGAACGGCGGGGCTCTCGTGGTTGCCAGGAGAAGCCGATCGCTCCGAGGGTGACCGCCCCGAGGCTCCAGAGGGCGAGCACGGCGAGCTGGTGCAGCGTCGCGGCCCGCGGTGGCGTGGCGAAGGCGCCCTCCATCGCGCTGGCGAACGGCTGGACCGGCAGAGCTGCGGCGAACGTCCGGAGCCAGTGGGCCTCGTTCGGCGCGGGAAAGAAGACGCCGGAGATGAACGCCACCGGTAGGAGCAGGCCGTAGGCGATCGGCAGCGCGGCCTCCGATGACTTGACGAGTCCCGCGGTCGCAACGCCCAGCGCGAACGACACGACGAGCCCGGCCGCGATCGAGCCGACGAGGGGCGACAGCGAGCTCAGCGCGAGGTGCGCGTGGAAGAGGACGACCCCCGCTCCGAGCACGGCCGTGACCGAGCACGCGGTGAGCACGACCGCGGCGCCGAGGCGGCCAGCGAGATACGTCCAGGCGGGCAGCGGCGTGCCGCGGAGGCGCTTCAAGATCCCCTGTTCCCTGGCAAGCGTCGTGCCGATGACGGTGTTGACGAACCCGCAGTTCAGCACGGCGAACGACGCCATCGCGGGCGTGAGGAACTGTGTGACCCGGGTTCCCCTAAGCGACCGGAGCGTCATCTCGGGAGTGACGAGGTCGAGTGCGACGAGGAGCATGAGGGGGACGACGAGGGTGATGAACGACGCCACGGGACTTCGAATGAGCAGCAGGAGCTGGTAGCGGACCTGCCCGGCGAAGAGCAGGAGACCGGGTCGCGCTCGATCCTCCAGGGAGCTTGAGCGCCCTCGGGCGACTGCCGGTGACGCGTCCATCGTCAGTCGGTGGTCAGCTCGAGGTAGGCGTCCTCGAGGGAGGGGGGATGCATCTCCAGCTCCTCGAGCTCGAGCCCTTGGCTGCTCGCCCAGGACGCGAGGATCCGGATCGCCTCGGTCGGCTGGTCGGTGAAGAGCGTCGTCGCCGGGAGGTCGTTCGTCCCGCACTCCCACGGACCGTCCGGCAGCTCGAGGCGGACAGACAGCCGGAACGAGATGACGGTCATCGGGCGCATCTCGCTGCGGAGGTGCTCGGGGGGTCCGTCAGCGACGACACGCCCGAGGTGGAGGACCACGACACGGTCCGCCAGGTGCTGCACCTCGTCGAGGTAGTGCGACGTCATCAAGATCGCGACGCCCCGCTCGCGCAGGCGATTGATCACGTCCCAGGTCCGATGCCGGGCGGCGGGGTCCAGGCCGGTGGTCGGTTCGTCCAGGAACAGCACCTTCGGGCTGCCGGCGAGCGCGAGGGCCAGGTCGAGCCGCCGCCGCTGCCCACCCGAGAGCTGGGCAACCCTGACGCGCGCGCTTGCCTCGAGGTTCACCTCGTCGAGCACGTCGTCGACCCGGCGACGCGGACGGTAGAAGCTCGCGTAGAGGCCGACGACCTCCTTCACGCTCAGCGTGGCGTCGATGCCCGCCGACTGCAGGACGATGCCGACGCGGTTCTTGAGACGCCTGCCGCCTCGCGCCGGATCACGACCGAGGACTCGCACCATTCCAGCGCTCGGCGTACGGAAGCCTTCGAGGATCTCGATGGTGGTCGTCTTGCCGGCACCGTTGCGGCCGAGAAGTCCGACGACCTCGCCCTCCGCGACTCGAAAGCTCACGTCGTCGACGGCGGTGGTCGAGCCGTACCTCTTCTGCAGGTGGTCGACGCAGATGAGCTCGTCCACGGCGCGATCAACGCCGAGCGGTCTCGTGTCTCATCTCGCGAGTCTCCGGCCACCCCGAGCCGCTCGGGCAGAGGCGAAGGTCACGAAGGGGCGGAGCGCTTCGAGCAGGATCGAGCCGGCGAGCGCCTCCTCGGGGCGCAACGGCAACTACCCGCCGAGCATGGCATCGAGCCTCGTGCGGAGCATCCCGCCGCCGCCGAGCAGGCGGCTGCCTGTCGCGGTGCTGCGGGGGGATGCGCCGCCGCCAGGGGAGGAGCGACCGTGGCGTCCCGCCCACGACGGAGTCACGGCTGGTGCTGGAGCGCCGGCGCGGGCCCAAAGTGTTCGATGAACCAGTCGCGCGCCAGTCCGGCAGCAGCGTCCAGCGTGCCGGGTTCCTCGAAGAGGTGGGTGGCCCCGGGGACAACGGCCAGGCGGTTCTCACAGGTCAAGCGAGCCTGAGCTCGGCGGTTGAGGTCCACCACGACAGTGTCACGGCCGCCCACGATCAACAAGGTGGGAGCCGTGACCGCCGCGAGCCGGGGCTCGGCCAGGTCGGGACGACCACCGCGGGAGACGACGGCTGCGACGTCAGCGTCCGGCTCAGCCGCCGCCCACAGCGCTGCCGCGGCTCCGGTGCTCGCGCCGAAGTAGCCAATGGGCAGACCGCTGATCCCAGCCGGGGAGCGCAGCCAAGCAGTGACACCGACGAGGCGGTCGGCCAGCAGCTCGATGTCGAACACGTTTGCACGGTCGAGCTCCTCCTCGGGGCTCAACAGGTCGAAGAGCAGCGTGCCGAGCCCTGCGCGCCCGAGCACCGAGGCCACGTGGCGGTTACGGGGGCTGTGTCGGCTGCTGCCGCTGCCGTGGGCGAAGACCACCACCCCGGACGCATCGGCGGGCACAAGGACATGACCGGCCAGGCGGACCGGCCCAATGGGCACCCGGACCGCCTCGTCACGGGCCGGAGCAGGGGGATCGCGTGGATTCGGGGAGCTGGGTTGTGGGATCGTTACCTCAGTCTCCGCTGAACCGGCAGGCGGTGGAAGTGACCAACGCCCCGTTTTCCTCGATCACCGAGCGGCCGTGCGCCGACGCTCGCGACCGTCGACGTGGTGCTCGCTTGTCCCCCGCACCGCGGCGGTACGGGACGTCGAGCTGCTCGGCGCACCGGGTCGCCCTCGGATGAGCCGCCGAGGAGCAGGCCAGGACCTCGCCGACGCGGTCGTTCGCCGTTTCGGCGGCCGGTACTCGAGCGAACTCGGCATCGACGTGGACGCGGGTGACCCCGAGGTGGAGCGGTGGTTCGTCGCGTCGACCCTGTTCGGGACGCGCATCTCCGCACGAGTCGCCGCTCGGACGTTCGGCCAGCTGGCCGCGGCCGGGATCAACCGGATCGTCGATGCCGGTTCGCTCGACTGGAACGTGCTCGTCGCGCTGCTCGACGCCGGCGGGTACGCGCGCTACGACTTCCGGACGGCCACGCGTCTGCAGACGCTCGCCCGCGAGGTGGCCGATCGCTACGGGGGCGACGTCGGCGAGATCGGCCGCCGCTTCCTTGGGCCCGCCGCCCTCGTCGCGGCCCTCGACGACCTGCCCGGCTGGGGACCCGTCACGATCGGGTTGTACCTCCGGGAGCTGCGCGGCGTGTGGCCCGGTGCCGGGTTGCCGCTCGACCAGCGGGCCATCGAGGGGGCGCGCCACCTCGGGCTCCTCACCGGAGGCGAGGGCGACGCGCTCGCCAGCATCGTCCGGATCGCGCGGCGTAGTGGGTGTGACGAGCGCGACCTCGAGTCGGCCCTCGTGCGGCTGGCACTCGACCACCGGCGGGTGACGACCTGCCCGGGGTCGGGCGAGTGCGTCGCTCTCGGCCACGGGAGACCGCCGCCTCGCTAGTGCAAGTGCCATCTGACCCTGGTGACGTGGTCGGCCGCGACGTATGAGTTGGTCATCCGGAGCGGAGACGGCGGGCGGTGTGGGATGGGGCGGAGTGAGCGGTCCGTGCGCGAGCGGATTGACTGGACGCCATCCGCCGGGCGAGCGGAATACCGATGACGGGCCGTTCGCGCGAGCTCCAGCACCGCTTGGCGCTCGCTTCGCTGTGCGCGGTCCTGTTCCTCACCTTCCTCGACACGACCATCGTGAGCGTGGCGCTCGCCGATGTTCAGGCACGCATGCACGCCGGGGTCACCGATCTCCAATGGGTGGTCAACGGCTACGCACTGACGTTCGCGAGCCTGATGCTGATGGCGGGATCGTTGTCCGACCGCTTCGGGCGCCGGCGAGTCATGCTCGTGGGGCTGGCGATCTTCGCCGCCGGATCGCTGCTCGGAGCGCTCGCGACGAACCCGCAGGAGCTGATCGGCGCTCGGGTCGTCATGGGGGTCGGAGCGGCCGCCTCCGAGCCCGGGACGCTCTCGGTGATCCGCCATCTGTATCCCGCTCCCGAGGACCGGGCCCGGGCGCTCGGCACCTGGACTGCGGTCTCAGGACTCGCGCTCGCGCTCGGGCCCGTCATCGGTGGCGCGTTGGTCGGCATCGGCAGCTGGCGGGCCATCTTCTGGTTCAATGTGGCCGCTACGGTCGTCATCGCCGCGGCGACAAGGGCAACCGTTCCCGAGAGCGCCGATCCCCAGAACGCTCGCCTCGATGTGCCGGGCTTCATCGTCGGCGCGATCGGGCTCGGCGCGCTCGCGTTCGCCGTGATCCTCGGCGAGACCAACGGCTACCGGGCTCCTCTTGTGGTGGGACTCTTTGCGCTGGGCGTCGTCGCGATGGTCGGCTTCGTGCGCGTCGAGCGCGCGAGCCGCGCGCCGATGCTCGAGCTCGCGTTCTTTCGGTCGCCACCGTTCTCTGGGGCCATCATCGTGGGCTTTGTCGTGTTCTTCGGCATCTTCTCGATCTTCTTCTTCACCGCCCTCTACCTGGCCGCCGTCGTCGGGTACTCGCCGTATCGGATCGCCGTCGAGTTCCTCCCGATGGCGGTGGCGATGATCGTCGCCGCGGGACTCGCCGGACGGCGCGTCGCGCAGACCGGACCTCGTTTGCCGATGGCCGAAGGATGCGTGCTCGCCGGGACGGGAGTGCTCCTTTCGGACGTCCTGCTCACTTCGTCGACGCCGTCCGCGTGGTTGGCCGGGACACTCGCGCTGGCTGGCTTCGGGTTCGGCACCACCGTCGTCCCGGTCACCTCCGTGGCCCTTGGCGCGGTGCCGCCGGAGCGGTCCGGGATGGCCGCCTCGATGACCAACACGAGCCGTGAGCTCGGGTCGGTCTTCGGCGTCGCCGTGCTCGGAGCGCTCGTGAACGCGCACCTCACCTCCGATTTGACCCACCGTCTGCGGGCGCTGAAGATCCCGCCGAACTTCATCTCGATCGTCATCAACGCGGTCGAGACCGGTACGGTCCCGAGCGGCGTCAAGGGGGGCGGCTCCATCGAGGAGCGGGTGATCCTGGCCGCCTACGGGGCGTTCCGAGCCGGGCTGGAGATCGCGCTCGTCGCTTCCGGGATCGCGATGTTCGCGGCAGGCGTCGTCGCGACGGTCACGATGAGCCCGCGGCGGGGGATCGGCGGCGCGAACCCCGTGCCTCGGTCCTGACGGCGCCGGTCACCGAGCGCCCACGATCGCCAGCGAGCGGGCAGCTCGGTGATCGTCGCGGCGGCCGGCACCTTCGGATCCGGTCAGGGATGCCGGGATGATCGTGCGTCCCCGGGACGCGAGGCGCCGCGGCGCGCGACGGCGACCCTTTGGAGAACGGCCTCGACGTCCGACCGGTACAGCACACCGACGGTCGCCCCCTCGGCCTCGACCAAGAGCGCGTCGCGGCGAGCGGTCACCAGGGCGTCGAGCGCATCCGGATAGAGATCGTCGTCGACGTCGAGGCGCTCGGCCGTCCTGTCGGCGACGTCTCCGAGGTCGCCTTCACCACCGTGTGCCCGCTCGAGGTCGCTCGCGGCGACGATGCCGATCGCTCGTGTTCCGTCCATGACCGGAAAGGCGCGATTCGGGTAGGCGCGGAGGAACGGCGCCACGCTCCCGAGCGGCTCGCCCGCCCGCAATCCGGTCGGCTCGCCGATCATCACGTCGCGCACCGTGACGCCGTGCAGCTCGGCGGCAAGCCTGACACTGCTTTCCTCTGCACTTGCTCCGAGCACG
Source organism: Acidimicrobiales bacterium (assembly GCA_035532475.1). Taxonomy (GTDB): domain Bacteria; phylum Actinomycetota; class Acidimicrobiia; order Acidimicrobiales; family Bog-793; genus DATKQY01. The sequence goes on from DATKQY010000024.1 coordinate 30,187, forward strand.
AGGATGAGCCCGATCACGGCGAGCCAGAGATCGAACAGCACCCCGGTGACGATCATCGCGTACGCGAGCGCCTTGGCAACCCGGGCGGCGATCGTCGTCGCATCCACGCGGTCTCGAGACATCGCCAGGTACCCACGCAGCGCACGCCCACCGTCGAGAGGCAGGCCGGGGAGAAGGTTGAAGCCTCCGAGCAGGACGTTGGCCCACATGAGGCGTGCGAGCCAAGCTCGACCGAAGAGGGTCGGCGGCCAGAGGGCGATTCCCAGCGGTGCAGCGATCCCCGCGAGCACCGCGGCGATGGCGAGGCTCGTCAACGGGCCGACGAGCGCGATCGCCATCTCGCCGCGGGGCGACTCCGAGATTCTTCCGATCTCCGAGATGCCGCCGAATGGCAGCAGAACGATGTCCCGCACGTTGAGGCCACGATGGCGGGCGAGGAGACTGTGGCCGAGCTCATGGACGAGCACCGACCCGAAGATGGCGGCGAACCACGCCACAGAGGTGAGCAGCGTCGAGGCAGTCGCCCCTGGTCCGATCGCGAGCACGACGAGCACCAGGAGCGACCAGTGCAGGCGGATGGGTACGCCCGCGATCCTCGCGATCTGCAGCGAACCCTTCATGCGAGCCTCCGCCCACCGACCGGTGCCAGCGTGCGGGATTCTGCCGAGGCGCGGCCAGAGGCCGTCGTCACATTCTCTATCGACGGCGAGCCCTGCCGCCAGCTCCCCAACCGTGCGGCGGTGACGCCGGCGACGTCCGATGCCGCTCACGCTGCGGCGGCTCCCGGCGGCGGCGTGGGACGTCCAAGCGTCGCCCTCGACCAGTAGCGCCCGCATGGGGACGATGACCGCGGGGAGCTCGACATCTCCGAGCGACGCTCGAGCGCCGGCAGGAGCATGGCCCGCCACCCTCGTCGGGGATTCTTGTCACCGTTGGAGCCAGGCAATTGCGGCTCCTCGCGAACGAGGGTTGACAACAGGTAGGTCCTGAACAGGGAGGGGATCCACCGCGAGGTGGTCCCCGGCTCCCAAGCTTCGGTTCTTCCAGGAATCGAACGAAGGAGCCGAGGACCGTGGCCGACCGTATCAACCTGTCCCTCCGCCGCGCCGACATGGTTACGTTCAGGACGATCGACGACGAGGGACCCCGACCGATCGTCCACGTCGCCGGGCGCCACGCGGTCGCGCTCTGCCCGGGCTGCGACCGCCCGTCGGTGCGCACGAACGGGACCGGCTGGCGGGATGTGATCGACGTCGTGCGCACCGTTGTCGTCACGCTGTCGGTCTGCGTGCGGCGCTTCGTGTGTGAGTGGGAGGATTGCACGCAGCGAAGCTTCGACGAGCGCTTCGAGGGGATCGGCCGTGGTGGGGCGAGCGAGCGGGCACTCGGCTTCTTCGCCGACCTCGTGCGCGGCCGGGCGACGAGGTCCGTGGCCCGGGACCTCGGCGTCCCCGAGCACTACCTGCGCCTCGCTGTCGGCAAGAAGCACAAGGCGGCCAACGAGCGCCGGCGGGGACGCCTCGGGCGCGATCTCGCGATCGACGAGGCGAGCCTGAAGAGGAACTTCGTCTACGCGACGGTGTTCTCCGATCCGGGCCGTGGTGTCGTCATCGACGTCGGACCGGGACGAGACGGCGCGGTCGTGTGGGCCTTCGCCGGCCTCTACAGCGCCGCGGAGCGGGCTCAGGTCACCGTCGTGACGATGGACTGCCACGCCCCCTACCGCTACATCGTCCGCCTCGCCTTCCCGAACGTCCTCATCGTTGCCGACGCCTTTCACCTGCATCGCCAGTCGACCCTGGAGCTCGTTCCGCGCCACGGACAGTGGCAAGGGAGAGGGGGGACCCTTGTTGCCGCGGACGACCGTCGCTGACCGCTAGGACCGTGGTGCCCCGTCTTGTTGTGGCACGCTTGTGGCACGACGACGGGTCCGACGGTTGCATGCTCGGCCGCGCAGGGCTCTGACTAGGACCTATTCGGTGGTCGGGACCGGCGTCGATCCGGTGACCTCGCGCTTTTCAGGCGCGCGCTCTGCCAACTGAGCTACCCGACCATGCCGGCTCTCGCCGGCCCACCAAGTCTGCACCACCACCGGCGCTCGTGGAAGTGGCCGACTTGGCCGTGTGGCGGACCTGACGGGATTTGAACCCGCGACCTCCGGCTTGACAGGCCGGCGTGCACTCCGAGCTGCACCACAGGTCCCTGCGCGCCCACGTCCTTTCGGGACGCTCGGGATTGCTCCAGACGGTGACCGGCTCGCCGATCTCCGCTCCGCAGCGTGCCCTGAGATAGTAGGCGAAGCCGCGGCCCGCCACCGCCGGTGTGGCGCGCCAACCACTCTCGCGCCGCGCGTCCGGCGCGTCGCCGGCCCAGGGCGGCGGTCTCAGCCGGGTGTCGTCGCGGACATGGTGACGAAGTCACGTGCCCAGGCCGGATCGAAGAAGCGGCTCGGGCCTCCGGTCATCCCCGGTAGCAGGTCTGCGCCGTTGGCGGCCGAGGCCTGCACGCCCGTCGGAGCGGAGTACGCGGCGAAGACCGTCCAGAAGGGGTTGATGTCGAGCTCCATCGCCCGCACGGCACCGGCACGTTGGAGCAGCTCGGCAAGCTGCACGACGTTGAGGGCCGGGCCCGAGACGTAGACGAGGGCTCCATCGGCGGTGACGCCGAGTCCCGAGCGCCAGACGTTCGGCGTGCCTCCGAGCGTGGACCCCCAGGCGGAGGTGTCGTACGGGCTGAGCCCGGGGACCGGTGCGCCGTGGTCGACCAGGAGGTTGAGGTTCTGGCGGACCGCCACCACCGCAGGGGTCATGCGGACGTCGCGACCCCACATGCCGACCGTGGCCTTGCCGCTCCGGTAGATGACGAGCGAGGCGGCCCCCGCCCGCAGCGGCGCCGCGATCTTCCCCTCGCTGAAGTATCCGCCGTTCGCATCCTGCATCTTGAAGCCACCGTTGAAGGCGGCGACGACCGTCCGGGCAGCAGCGGGCTCGATCGGCGCGGTGTACTTCCAGCTCAGCCCGCCGGGGCTGATGCTCCCCGAGTAGAGCTTCGCACGGAGCAGCCTCGTGTCCATCCAGGCGACCCCGGCCTCGACCCCTGGGCTCCCCGGCTCCCGCAGCGTGGTCTCGTACACCGCAGGCTTGCCCGCGACTAGGCGGCCCGTCGCCCTCCAGCTCCCTTCCCCGGCGACGAGGGGCGCGAAGAAGGGGCGCAGCTGGACAGGTGACGGAAGGGGCCGGAGCGCCCGCGAACCGTGCCGCGGCGCTCCGGCCGCGGGTCTGGTGGGCCGCGTGGAGCGGGTCCACTGGGCTGCGGCGGCGGCCGCCGAGCTCGCCGCGAGCGCGCCGAGGGACACCGCCACGACGGCGGCCAGCAGCACCGACGCGCGTCTGCTGCCGCTGGATCCGCCGACGGCTGCGGGCAGGTCGCGCGCTCGCGGGCTCAGGCGGCGAGCGAGCGCCGCGGCGCCCGGGGCAGGCCCTCGGTGGGGGCGTTCACGGACAACCTCGTGCATGGGGCGGAGCGTAGGCCGTACGCTCCGGCTAGCGGGAGCGGGTGGTCGGCCGGGGTGGGTGAGCCGACGATCGTGTCGTCAGCGGCTCGGCGTCCAGCGGTGGCGGTGCTCCGGTCGTCCGGCGGCTGCGTAGCGGGGGGCAATCGTCGCCCGGCTCATCGTCTCGAGCTTCGTGAGGTAGCGCTGCGCGGTGGCGCGGCTGATGCCGAGGCCCGGCGCGACGTCGGTTGCCGAACGGCCCCCTCGCTGGACGCGAGGAGGACCTCGACGGCGTCGATGGGGGGTGGGAATGGCTGCCGTCCTCTGTGCCTTCGACCAGCAGACCGCGACGACGCTGTTCACAGCGGCTCGCGAGCTTGGCCGTCTGAACGTCCCCCGGGTCGGCGAGGACGTCCTCGGTTCTCCCGGCTACGGGCAGGCGATGGGCCAGCCGGCGTCGAGCCGGCATCTGTACACCGTGTCCACCGTGTCCCGACCGTGTCCGGAGGATCTCCCGGCGGCCTCGCGTACCGGCGCTATCTCTCCGACTACGCGGCGGTGTGGCACACGCGCCAGATCCTGAGCTCGTCATACAACAGGTACGACTCCGTGGTCATCGCGGCGCTGGCGATGACCGCGGCGCACTCGACGGACCCGTCGGTGTGGGGGAAGGACGTCATCAAGGTCTCGAACCCGCCGGGGACGAAGTGCTGCACCTACGCCGGCTGCGTCGTCTTGGTCGAGGCTGGCAAGAAGATCAACTACGAGGGTGCGACGGGGCCGGAGGACTTCAACCAGTACCACAGCACGTTCTCCGGTTTCGCCGCGTCCGGCTTCACCAGCACCAACCAGTTGGTCCAGCGCGGGTACGTCACCGCACAGCAGGTGTCGTCGGGGCGTGACCGAGCAGGCTCGAGGTGGGCCGGCCCGGACCGACGTCCGGGCTGGTCACACAGATCCTCGGAGCGGGCCGCCGCGAAGTTGAGCGAGGAGGCCGGGGGTGGCCCAGCACCACCTGCCCGGCCTCCTGACGAGCGGGAGGCGCTTCGGGAGCGGTGCGCGCCGGAAGGGGTCGAGCGCGTTCCAAGTGGCGGCCCCGCGACCGCGGGCCACACCGGTGGCGGCACCGGACAAGTCCAGGAAGTGTCGGAGGCGTCCTCCTCGCCCGTCGCCCGTCGCCGGGCGTCCGCGTCGCCGCGTTCGCCTGTGCTGCTTCGGGGCGCCCCCGTCCGGCCGCGGCGAATGTGCCGTTGGTCACTACCGCGGGTCCCCGTCGACGCCCGACGATGGCCGAGTCGGCCGGCCGATGGTCGGCGGATCGAGCTTGGCCCGACCGAGGGAGGAGACCATGCGCCGCCGTGACCCGCCGCCTCCCGGGGTGAAGGCGAGATGACGCTGCCGCTGCTCCTCGCCCGATGGCAGTTCGCGTTGACCACGATCTTCCACTTCTTCTTCGTCCCGGTGACGATCGGCCTCAGCGTCGTCGTCGCCACGATGCAGACGCTCGCGTACCGCCGCAAGGACGAGCAGTGGATGCGGCTGTCCCGCTTCTTCGGCCGCCTCTTCCTCATCAACCTCGCCGTCGGTGTCGTGACCGGGATCGTCCTCGAGTTCCAGTTCGGCATGAACTGGTCGTCCTACTCGGTGTTCGTCGGCAACATCTTCGGTGCGCCGCTCGCCATCGAGGGGCTGCTGGCGTTCTTCTTGGAGTCGACGTTCGTCGGGCTGTGGGTGTTCGGTCGCGACCGGCTGTCCCCCCGTCTTCACCTCGCGACCATCTGGGTGACGAGCGTCGGCACCGTCCTCTCGGCGTTCTTCATCCTCGCGGCGAACTCCTGGATGCAGCATCCGGTCGGCTACAAGGTGGAGCACAACAAGGCGGTGCTGACCGACTTCTGGGCGGTGCTCGGCAACTCGACGCTGTGGGCCTCGTTCATCCACACGGTCACCGCCGCCCTCGTCACCGCGGGTGCGCTCGTGCTCGGCATCGCCCTGTGGCACGTGCGCCGTGGCGAGCACCGGGCGGCGTTCGTGCGCGCGGCGGCCTTCGCCGCCGCCTTCACCCTCGTCAGCGTCCTCGTCACGAGCGTCGCCGGCGACCTGCAGTCCCGCCTGATGGAGTCCCAGCAGCCCATGAAGATGGCCGCGGCGGAAGCGCTCTACAACACCACCGACGGCGCGAGCTTCTCGATCCTCACGATCGGCAACCTCAACGGTTCGCCGGTGTTCCAGATCCGCGTCCCCCACGTGCTCTCGATGATCGCCGACCTGAGCTGGAACGGGCAGGTGCAAGGTGTCAACCAGGTCCAGGCGGCAGAGGTGGCGAAGTACGGCAAGGGGAGCTACGTCCCCGTCCTGTGGGTGACGTACTGGTCGTTCCGCCTGATGGTGGGGGCGGGCATCGTGTTGATCCTGTTGTCGGGGTGGGGCGTCGTGCTCGCACGACGCAAGCGCCTCGACGCGTCCGCCTGGTTCGGGCGGGCGGCGCTCGCCGGCATCGCCCTGCCGTTCCTCGCCAACACCTCGGGCTGGATCTTCACCGAGATGGGACGCCAGCCGTGGCTCGTCTACGGATTGATGCGCACCGTGCAGGGCGTGTCGAGCACGTCCACAGCAGACGTTCTCACCACGCTGATCGGATTCGTCGCCCTGTACTCGGTGCTCGGCGTCATCGATGCGGTGCTCATGTTCCGGGCCGCCCGCAGGGATCTCGACGACGAGGCCGGCGAGACGATCGTCGCCCCCGGTCTCGTCTACTAACGCTCCGACATGCTGCCTGGGAGGACGCCCGATGGAGCCCTTCGCCAATCTCAACACCGCCTGGTTCGCGCTGATCGGCGTGCTGTGGGCCGGCTACCTCTTCCTCGAGGGCTTCGACTTCGGCGTCGCCGTCGTGACGCCGTTCCTCGTCCGTGACGAGCTCGACCGCCGGCTCTGCCTGAACGCCGTCGGCCCGACCTGGGACGGCAACGAGGTCTGGCTCCTCGTCGCCGGAGGTGCCACGTTCGCAGCCTTCCCGCTCTGGTACGCGCGCCTCTTCAGTGGCTTTTACCTCGCGCTCTTCCTCATATTGCTGGCACTGATCGCGCGAGGCGTCTCGTTCGAGTTCCGCGACAAGGACCCGAGGCCGGCCTGGCGCTCGACATGGGACTGGGCGAACTTCCTCGGCAGCCTCGTGCCGGCCATCGTCTGGGGGGTCGCCTTCACCGATCTCGTGCACGGGCTCCCGCTCGGGCCGGATGGCCGATACACCGGTGGGCTGCTCGGGCTCCTCCATCCGATCGCCCTCCTCGGCGGTGTGACGAGCCTGGTCGTCTTCGCCTCCCACGGCGCGACGTTCCTCTCGTTGAAGACGACCGGCGAGCTCTCTGAGCGCGCCGAACGGGCGGCGCGCCTGCTGGCGCCGGTGGCCATGGCTGCGGCCGCCGGCACGTTCGCCTGGGTCGCGGCGGCGGGCCGGCCGGCCGTTCCGGGTGCCCTGCCGGGCGCCGTCCCCCTCGTCTTCGCGCTCGTCGCGCTCCTCGCGCTGGCCGCCCACGTGCTCCTGCTCGGGCGTGGGCGGCAGGGTTTCGCGTTCCTCGCGACCGGCCTGGCGATCCTCGCCACGATGGCCGCAGTCTTCGCCCGGATGTTCCCCGCCGTGCTGGCGTCTTCGTCGGTGGAATCGCACACCTTGACCATCGGCGAAGCGTCGGCGGGTCACCTGACCCTGGTGGTGATGACGGTCGTCGCCGGGATCTTCACTCCGCTGGTCCTCGCCTACCAGGGCTGGACGTACTGGGTCTTCCGGGCACGTCTGGTCCGTCCGCCGGTCGGCCCCGCCGACGTGCTTCGCGAGTCCGGGGGCGCGACGCCGACTTCGCCGGCCGCGGGTCCGTTCGAGCGGCCGAGGTGAGCGCGAGCGCTCCCGTGCTCCGCGGCGGCGCCGGACCCGCCGTGGTGAAGCCGCAGCGCCCCGGCCTCGCCGCCCGACGGCTGCTCGCCGGGGTCGGAGGTGCCCGGCTGGGCGTCGCCGGCGGGGTCGCGCTCGGGCTCGTCTCGACCGCCACGGTGGTCGTCCAGGCGGTGATGCTGGCGCGTCTCATCGCCAGCGCCTTCCCGGAGGGACCGCCGGCCGCCGACCGCGGGGGGCTGCTTGTCGGATTCGCGGCGGCCGCTCTCGGCCGTGCAGCCTGCACGTTCGCGAGCGAGATCCTCGGACGCGCCGGGGCAGAACGGGTCAAGGCGCACCTGCGGGCGGCGCTTGTCCTTCGCGTCGTCATCGGTCGCGGCCGGGCGCCGCGCAGCAGCGGAGAGATCGCGACGCTGGCCGGTCGGGGGCTCGACGCCCTCGATGTCTACGTCGCGCGCTGCCTGCCCGACCTGGTCCTCGGCGCCGCGGCGCCGCTCGCGCTCGTCGTCGCCGTCGGACTGATCGACTGGATCTCCGCGCTCGTCCTGCTCGTCGTGCTCGGGCTGTTCCCCCTCTTCGGCGCGTTCGTCGGCCGGAGCTCCGAAACACTCGCCCGGCGGCGATGGGGCGAGGTGAGTGCGCTCGGCGAGCGGCTCGTCGACCTGTTCGCCGGTCTGCCGGTGCTGCGGGCGTTCGGGCGTTCGGGCGACCAGCGGGCGGCGCTCGCCGAGGCGAGCGAGGCGCTGCGGCGTTCGAGCGTCGCCGCGTTACGCGTCGCGTTCCTCTCGGCGCTCGTCCTCGACACGCTCGCCTCGGTGTCGACCGCGCTGGTCGCGGTGCCGCTCGGCCTGCGCCTCGTCACGGGCTCGATTCGCCTGGCGCCGGCGCTCGCCGTGCTCATCGTCGCCCCCGAGGTGTTCCTGCCGCTCCGGCGCGCCAGTGCCGAGTTCCACGAGAGCGCCGAAGGCCTGGCTGCAGCGACGAAGGCCTTCGAGCTCCTCGGCGGCGACGTGCACGATGCCGGCGGGAAGACCGGAGGGACCGACGAGCGCACCCCCGTCCCCGATCCCGCGCGGGTACCGCTCAGGTTCCGCGGGGTCGAGATCGGCTTCGCCGGATCGCCCGTGCCGCTGCTGACAGGGGTCGAGCTGGAGATCGCCCCCGGCGAGCGCGTCGCTGTCATCGGCGCGAGCGGCAGCGGGAAGTCGACGCTGCTGCAGCTGTTGGCGGGCTTCGTGCTGCCCGCCAGCGGCGACGTGCTCGTCGGGGGCGGCCCGCTCACTTCGCTCGAGCCCGAGGCGTGGCGGGCCCAGACCGCCTATCTCCCCGAGCGACCGACCCTCCTGCCGGCGAGCTTGGCGGAGAACCTTCGGCTTGCGGCTCCCGACGCCGACGACGCGGCATTGCTGGCCGCGTTGGACGCGCTCGGAGCCGGTCCGCTCGTCGATGCGCTGGACGAGGGACTGGCCACCCGGCTCGGCGACGGTGGGAGGGCCCTGAGCGCCGGCCAGCGCCAGCGGGTGGCGCTCGCGCGGATCCTGCTCCGTCCGGCGACGCTCTACCTGCTCGACGAGCCGACGGCTCACCTCGACGCCGAGGCCGAACGCGTGGCGGTCGAGGCGCTCGGCCGAGCATTCCGCGGCGCGAGCGTCGTCGTCGTGACGCATCGGCCTGCCGTGCTGGCGCTGGCCGACCGCGTGCTCTCCCTGCAGGGGCGGACCGTGGTCGAGCTGACGCCGAGTCGGGCCGCGGACATCGCTGGCACCTCCGCGGCGGTCGCGACGTGAGCCTCGAATGCGTCCCGATCCGGCCGGCGATCAGGCGCAGGCTCCTCGTGGCGTACGGGTGCGGGGTCCTGGCGTCCGCCGCCGCTGTCGGCCTGCTCGCCACCTCGGGCTGGCTGATCACGAGGGCGTCGCTGCGACCGCCCGTGCTCTCGCTCAGCGTCGCCATCGGCGCCGTGCAGGCGTTCGCCCTGGGGCGTGGGCTCGCCCGCTACGGCGAGCGCCTCGCGGTGCACGACGTGGCGCTCTCGCGCCTCGGACAGATGAGGCTGCACCTCTACGACGTCCTCGAGCCGCTCGTGCCGGGCGGCCTCGGGCGCGCCAGCACCGGGACCGTGCTGAGCGCCTTCGTGGCCGACACGGAGGCGGTCGCGACCGCCACGGCCCGGCGCCTCACCGCCTCGGTCGACCTCGTCGCGAGCGGGTCGCTCGGTGTTGGCCTTGCGGTGCTGATCGACCGACGTGTGGCGGTGGTCCTCGTCTCCGGGGTCGGCGCGGCGACCGTTCTCGCGCTCGCGGTGTCGCGACTCGACGCCCGGGCGACGAGGCGCGAGGCGGCCGTTCGTGCCGGGGTGGCCGACGCCGTCATCGAGGCGGCCGCGAGCGCCCCAGAGCTCGCCGCGTACGGCCGCGCCGATCTGGTCGCGGAGCGCCTCGCCGGGCTCGCGCTCCGCTCGCGCTCGGTCGCCCTGCGCCGTTCGCTCGTGAGCGGCCTCGGGCGCGCCATCGCGGTCTGCGCGGGGGCCGCGACGCTCGTGGCCGTCGCGGCGACCGGCCTATCCGAGCACGGCGCGCACCGGCTGAGCGGTGTGGCTCTGGCCGTGGTGGTGTTCGACACCATGGCGGTGCTCGAGGCCTGCGGCGCGCTGCCCGACGCCCTCGCCGGTGGGCAGGCGGGTCGGGCGGCGTCGGCGCGACTCGGAGCGCTCGCCGCCCTCGATCCGCCGACGCTCGAGCCCGTGGTGCCCTCTCCGCCACCCCCCCGTCCGGCCGGCGTGGCGCTCGAGTCCGCCTGGGTACGCGCTCGGGACGGGACCGTGCTGCTCCGCCAGGTCGACCTCGCGGTCCCCCCCACGCGACGCGTCGCGCTCGTCGGTCCGAGCGGGGCCGGGAAGACGACCGCCGTCCATGCGCTGTTGCACTTCGTGGCCTGTGACCCCGGGCGCGCCGTCCTCGGCGGGCGGGACGTCGCCTCGCTCGGACGCAGCACCCTGGCCGCGCGGATCGGCTGGGTCCCGGAGGATCCGCACGTCTTCGCCGACTCGCTCGAGGCGAATCTGGCGCTCGCCGATCGGGACGCCGAGCCGGACCGCCTCGTCGCGGTGCTGCGCCGGGTCGGTCTCGGCGACTGGTTCGAGGCGCTCCCTGAAGGTCTCGCGACGAGGATCGGCGTCGGTGGCCGACCCCTGAGCGCCGGCGAGCGTCAGCGTCTGGCGCTCGCCCGGGCGCTGCTCGCCGACCCCGACGTGCTGCTCCTCGACGAGCCGACCGCGCACCTCGACCCCACCACCGCCGTAACGGTGCTGTCTGAGCTGTTCGACGCGGCGGCCCGGCGCGCGGTGCTGGCCGTGGCGCACGACGACGCCGTGCGCTCCCACGTCGACGCGGTGGTGACCCTCGAGGAAGGCCGCGTCGTCGCCCGGGAGCTGCTCGGCCTGAAGTCCACCGAGCGCTGAGCGCCTGCAGCCCGGCGCTGCCGGGCTGGGCGGCTCAGCTCGACCAGATGGCGCGATCACGACGCAGCCTTGGCGGCGCCGTCCCGCCCGCCGTGAGCGTCTGGTGCAGAGGTCGTGCGCGACGACGACCCTGGCCGCTCGCCCTGCTCAGGGAGGGCCTTTCGGGTGGGCAGCATCGGCGGTCGGCGATTCGCCGAGACGAGCTCTGCGGGCGCCAATCCCGCTGGATCGCGACGCGTCAGGGAGGCCGCGGCACCCGGGCGCGCTGCTGACCCGACCGGGTCGAGCAGGCCGCGCAGTGGCGGGTCTCGGGAAGCGCGCCGATCCGCTCGGGAGGGATGGGCTGCCCGCACATCTCACAGGCGCGCCGCCCGCTGGCGTTCGGCGACCGGAGCGCCGCGTCGAGCTCCGACAGGCGGCCGAGCGCGTGGTCGAGCAACGCGATCACGCGTGCGCGCTCGAACCCGATCGTCGATCCTTCGGCGTCGTGCTCGTCGTCGGGCGGGTTCGTCGAGACGCTCTCGAAGAGGTCGCCGAGCTCCTCTTCGAGCTCGGCGACCTGAAGCGCCACACGCTCCCGCTCGGCGCGTACGAGCTCTTCGACGTCGAGTTCGTCGTCCGCGCCAGGTCCCACGGTTCAAGGCTATGTGAGATGCATGGGGATGCAGGACGGATCACCCGTGTCTTTGGCGTTCTGGGTTATCCGCGGCCGTCGCGAGAGGGCGCCAACAAGTGCCAGTCTGCGAGGACGTCGGCCTCCGAAGAACGCCGGGCGGCTCTCGGACGCGAAACCTTCAGGGAGGCCCGACCTCAAGGCGACGGTTGGGGAAGTCGGCGATGGTGCGGAGATCGGTTCACGACGTAGCGGGGAGGTGGATCTCGGCCCGCCATCCTCTGATGGGACGAGGAACACTTAGCGCACCGACTGCCCGCAGTGCCCACGCGAGCACCTGCTCGTGGGGCTCGTCGGGAGGAACGCGTAAGACGAGACCTCGACGGGGGTGGTCCTGTTCGACGAGCCAGGTCTTCGGAATTGGGACGCCGAGCGCCTGCAGCTCGCCGGCGGCGCGATGGCCGGTGACGTGCGTGATGCCGAGGCTCGGCTGGTTGTGACCTCGTTGATCTGGGCTCCCGGGCACCCAGGTGCACATCGTGACGCCGGAACCGCCGCCACCGAACATCGTGAAGAACCCGAGCGAGGTCGGCTTCTCGTCATCGTCGGCGATCTTGGGTATCAGGTTGATCCATCCGTCTCCGGCGCCGGCCAAGCGTGTCATCCACCCAACGACCTGCGTGGGCTCGTCGACGCTGAATGCCACTCGCTCGGTCTGTCGCAGCTTGCGGGGCACGCGAGGAGTATCGCAGTCGGCGGTGCTCCAGAGCGCGGAATCCCCGCTGAGCCGCTCCAACCGCAGGCGATCCGGCATCGCTACGGGCTACCCCGGGTCAAGGGCACCGGGTGAAGCCCAGTGCTAGGGACGTTCGCGGGTCTCGGTGAGTCTTGGAGGCTCCTCGACGGCACCGATACCTGAGGCCGCGATGTCGGCTCGACGCGCTGTCGTCGACCTGTGGGCCGTGTGGCGGATGAAGCGGTATGCGCGGCGCCGGACGCGCCGCTCTAGCTGTTCGGCGGCGCTCAAGGCAGGCCGCGGACTCCGGGCGTGGGGGATGCGGTAGAAGCGGGTCTTGGCCAGCTCGACCAGCACCAGGTAGACGACGACCATCCCGAACAGCAGTAGGAAGAAGGTCATCGGCAGTGGCCTGAAACCAAGGAGGTTTGCAAGCCCCGTGTACGGCAGGATCGCACCGACCAGGGCCGCCCCTGTCGGCACCGACAGCATCGCCAGGCTGGGCCGGCTCTTGAAGAACGGGATCCGCCGGGTCCGGATCACGTAGACGACGAGGGTTTGAGTAGCGATCGACTCGACGAACCAACCGGTCCTGAACTCGGTGTGACCGGCGTGGAGCAGGGAGAGCATCACCCAGAAGGTGAGGAAGTCGAAGATCGAGCTGACGGGGCCGAAAACTGACATGAAGTGCCGGATGAACTTCATGTCCCACGCCGCCGGTCGGGCCAGCGCCTCGGGGTCGACCCGGTCGGTCGGGATGACCAGCTGTCCAGAGTTGTACAAGAGATTGTTGAGGAGGATCTGCGACGGCAGCATCGGCAGGAACGACAGAAACGCAGAGGCGCCGGCCGCACTGAACATGTTCCCGAAATTTGAGGACGTGGCCATCAGGACGTACTTCATGGTGTTGGCGAAGATGCGGCGCCCCTCCATGACACCTTCCGCCAGCACGCCGAGGTCCTTGTCGAGCAGCACCACGTCGGCGGCTTCCTTGGCCACGTCGGTTCCGGATTCCACCGAGATTCCGACATCGGCGTGGTGCAACGCCACCGCGTCGTTGACCCCGTCTCCCAGGAACGCCACGTCTTTTCCGGTGCCCCGCGCCACCTTGATGATTCGCGACTTCTGATCGGGGCTGATCCTGGCGAACACCGTTGTGGTCAGGATCGCCGCTTCGAGGTGCTCGTCGTCGAGCGACTCGACCTCGGCGCCGCTCAGGACCCCCGCGCAGTCGACCCCGATCTCCGAGCACACCTTGGCTGCGACCAAGCCGTTGTCCCCCGTGATGATCTTGACCACCACCCCGAGCCGTTCGAGCTGGGCGATGGAGGTGCCAGCGTCGGGCTTTGGTCGGTCGGCGAACGTGAGGAAGCCCTCCAACGCCAACCCGTGCTCGTCCTCGGCGGTGAGCGCCTCCACGCCCTCGGCCGAGCGGGTGGCAATGGCAACCACTCGGGCCCCTTCGGAGAACAACGCCTCCAGCGCCGATCGAGCGTCGCCGAGGACGTTCAGACACCGGTCCAGTACCACCTCAGGGGCGCCCTTGGTGATCAAGAGCGGCTGGCCATCAGGGTCGTTTACCAACACCGAGGCCAACTGTCGCTCGTGGTCAAAGGGAAGGACGCCGAGCCTCTGGTAAGCGGCAGCCCTGTTGGCGATGCCCTCGCCCGCGGCCGCCCCGGGAGCCGACCACAGGGCCTGGTCCAACGCGTTCCCGCCGACCGGTCCCCCGACGGTGACCGCCGCCTCGTTGCACACAAGCCCGAGCACGAGCGGACGATCGCTCTCCTGCCCGCTGGCGTCGAGTGACCGCTCGAAGGTGATCACCCCCTCGGTGATGGTGCCCGTCTTGTCGGTGAAAAGGATCTGGATGTTTCCCAGGTCCTCGATGGCGACCAGCCGCTTCACCAGTACCTTCTTCGCCGCGAGGGCTTTCGAGCCGGCGGAGAGGCTCACCGTCACGATCGCCGGCATCATCTCGGGCGCGATACCCACGGCGATGGCAAGCGAGAAGAGCAAGGCGTCGATGAGGGGCCGTGACAGCGCCACGTTGACGATGAAGATGAACGCCGTCAGCACGGCCGCCACGGCGAACAAGAAGCGCGAGAAGCGCGACAGGCCCACCTCGAAGGCGGTCTGGCTCTGTCTCTCGGCCAGTCCCGCAGCAATCTGGCCGAAGGCGGTGCGGGCCCCGGTCCGAACCACAACGCCGAGGGCCGATCCCTGGTGGACGATCGTCCCCATGAAGGCGCATCCCGGCTGGTCCTGTGGCCGCTGGCCGGTGACCGGGGCGACCGACTTCGCCACCGGCATCGACTCGCCGGTCATCACGCCTTCGTCGCACTCCAGTTCGTCGACCTTCAGCAAGCGGAGGTCGGCTGGAATGAGCGCGCCGATCCGGAGTGACACCACGTCGCCGGGCACCAGGTTCGTCACCGGGACCCGGCTCTCCCGTCCGTCCCTCCGGACCTCGGCCTCCTGCCGGATCTTGGCGCGGAGTGAGGCCATCGCCACTTCGGCTCGGTACTCGTTGCAGAAGCCCAGTCCGACGCTGAGGGCGACGATCACCGCGATGATCAGTGCATTCGTCCCGCCACCGGTCAGCCCCGACACCAGCGCGGCGCCGAGCAGGAGGATCAGGATCGGGTTCCGGATCTGGCGGAACAGGACGGCAGTGGCACGCACGCGATGCGTGCCGAGCGCGTTCGGCCCGAACTCCCGTAACCGTTCTGCCGCGTCGCCGGACGAGAGGCCGTCCGTGCCACTTGCCAGGCGCGAGAGCACCTCCTCGGGGGGGAGGCCGGCGGCTGCAGCCAAGTCCAACTCCCCGAACGGGGCCCGAGCGTCCACGCTCACCAAAGCAGCTTCACGGCTGGGGCATCAACGTCACTAGGGCCGTTGATCACATAGCTCCGGTTGGGAGCGGCGCCACCGGGGAACAACGGATCGGATGCCGTCCAGCTCTCCTGCCCCTTGCAGCAAGTAGTTGCAGCGCCATTCCTTCACCTTCTGACGAACGGTGAGCGACGACTGAGTAGGGCTCCGCCGGGCACGTCCCCGAACGCGCGCTGGCCGAGACCGAGATCGCGTCATACGGGCGCCGGTCATGGTCGGCGGCGAACGGCGCATCGCACCGATCGTCGAGACCTCTTGGGCTGACTCATGCAATGACCGTCGGACCCGGCTCGCCCGTCGGTGGAGCCGGCTCCGAGGCCTTGACGAAGCCGCGGTGCTCACGTTCGACGATCCGGTCAACTCCGACAGCACCGGTCTGCAGCTGAGCCGCCCTCGGAGTGTCGGTTCCGGGCATGCCAAGTCCCCGGGGAGATTGCGGACGTGGCGCTGGCGTGGGTTCCGAGCGCCCGACAGATATCGCCGATGAGCTGGGATGATGATGAAGTGCACCTCCAACGCGCGCTCGTGATGGGACCGCGATCCTGTTCTGGGGCACCCGTAATCCCGCTCTCCGATGGACTGCGGGCGTGCGTCAACTCGACAGCAACTGCTGAACTCGTTGGTGCGAGATTCCGAGGAGATCGGCCGCGTCGCGGCGGCTGAGGCCCATCTCGGCAAGGCGTCTTGCCGCCTCGATCGTCGCTTGCTGTGCCTTGGATCCAGCGCGTTCGGCGTCATGGCGCGCCTGGGACACCCTGCTTGCGAGGAGCGCGACGTCGCGCGGCAGCTCTGACGTGATGACGAGCTCCTCAGGTGAGCGATCAAGCCACGCGGCAAGCGCCTCTCGAATGCGCGCGTCCGCTTGGCGAATTGTGCGGCCGTAGGTATGACAGTTCTCAAGATCCTTGATATGGACGAGCCACACGTTGTCTTCTGCGTCATGTTCGAATACAGCGACGAAGTTCTTCGCTCGCGTCACGGCAACCATCCCTTTCCGAGGCAGGGCTCCAAGGATCGCTCGATCGCCCTGCGAGTTCCGGCTGGAAGATCCTCACCGCGGTGAACGGGCACGACCGTCTGACAGCCACCAGGACAACGAAGGATGACGTGGGATCCTCGTTGCCGGATCTAACGAACGATGACGTGGGATCCTCGTTGCCGGATCTGACGACAGCCAAGCCGCTGGACCACCCGCAGGACCTCCCGACCGGTCATGAGTGTCTAGTATACTAGACGATATAGTCCGAGAGAACCGTCCCTTCCCCGGCGTCGGGGATAGTCGGGGGGTCCTTCGCTCGGGTGAAGCTGGGTCCAGGAACGCTGTACGGCGCGCTCGCCAAGCTCGAAGAGTCCGGGCTCGTCGAGCCGCTTCCCGCCGAGGAGCGTCGTCACCCCTATCGGATCACCGCGGGCGGCCTCGAGGTGCTACGAGAGCGCCTCTCGGAATCGGAGCGCCTCGCCAAGTTCGGGCTCGCCCGAATCGCCGGAGCGGCACCGTGAAGCGTCGACGCCTCCTCCGGCTGCTGCTGGTCCTCTACCCGCGGTCTTGGCGCGAGCGTTACGCCGACGAGGTGGCAGACCTCACCGACGACCTCCTCGCAAGTGGAGAGACGAGTTTCCTGCGCGCCGCAGTGGGACTTGCGGCCTCTGGCCTCCGCGAGCGCCCCCGCGGTCCGCGTCGACGCCATCGCGCACTCCTCCTCTCGAGCGGTGCGCTCGTGATTCTTGCGGGCACGTTGATCGTGCTCGCGACCCAAGGGTGGAACAGAATGGGAGCTCCTTCGCCGACGAGAGGGACCGTGCCAAGATCGGCGTTCAACACGGGTCGGGTCGATATGAGCAAGATTCCCGACTACGTCGCGACTGCTGCCCTTCATGTCGGAAAGGCCGTAGTGGTCGGATACATCCCGAAGGGCTACCTGTTCTCGCCCGGAAGAGGTAGGAGCGCGCGCTTCGGTCAACGTGAGCCCGGTGGGGTAGCTCCCGTGTACGCCAGCAATCTCAAGACGCTGATCGGCCACGAGTACCCGAGCATCGGGTTTGTTCCCATCTCGAACTCGCCTGCATCAATGCCGTGCGTCCCGATCACCGTCGCCGACGGCTCGACGACGAGCTCAGCACCGTGCTCATCCTCGTCCACCGTCCTGTCGAACGTGGTCGGAGCGTATACCCCGACCGGAGTCGCAAGGCTCTCGGCTCTCGGCTTCCCCGTCTACGCCGTCCCCGTGCATTCAAACAGCGTCGCGCCGGGGCACATCGTCTCGATGACCCCCGAGGCAGGTTCGGTGGCTTACGCCCGAGAGACTGTGACGGTCGACATCTCTGTGTCGGGCGGGTGAGGGGTCCCCCGCAGCGCCTAGCCGCACACCCGGCTTTCCATGACGCTCCCCGACCGCCGGTGGATTGACTTGTATTGCTGGTCGACGTAGTAGAGCGAACCCATGCCGCTGACTGAGAGCTGTTCGAACGGGTACTCGCTGTTCGCGACCGCAGGATATGACTCGTGGGATGGACCTACCAGCGATGGTGCTCAGCTGCCGTACCGGTGGCCCGGAAGGCGACACAACGCATAGGACGGCCGCCGTCAGTCGCGGCATCGCCGGCCCTGCGACTACGAGTAGCACCGCTCCACTGGCGGCGATTCGCGCCGCCCAGTCCTCGATGGACACGAGCAGAGCATTGCACCGCAAATAGCACCTTACCGGGCGTTCTTCAGCTCAGAGTCGTGCTTTACCCGTACCACGACGTCACGATGCGTCACGCGGTCGCCGGGCCGCAAGGTTCGTCCGCGTCGCGTTTCGACTTCGTCGTTCACCAGTATCTCCCCCGAGGCCAGAGCGTGCTTTGCATCTGATCCTGATTGGACCAGGTTGACGAGCTTGAGAAGTTGACCGAGACGGATCGACTCGTCGCGGATCGGGACTTCCTGGATGCTCTCGGAACTGGAGTCGGTCATAAACGGTAACTCCTAGGTTCTCACTCAGAGGTGCTGCGTCCCCGGCGATCGGGGGCGGTTCGCTAAGGGTCCACGCCTGATTAGTACGCGCGTAGTATCCTGGCTGTGTGGAGGTCACCGCCGAGGGGCTCGCGCGATTCTTCGAGGTGGTCCTGCCGCACCTGAACGAGATGCAACGTCGGGTCGTCGCCGGTGCCAGCGCAGAGATGCTCGGTCGTGGCGGCAAGTCGGCAGTGGCCGAGGCATCGGGCATGAGCCGCAACACCGTGATCAAGGCCGAGCGCGAGGTGATAGCCGGGATCGAGCCTTCGAAACGTCTGCGCGCTCCCGGCGGTGGCGACAAGTCGCTCCTTGACGCCCAGCCCGGTCTGCTCGTGGCCCTCGACGAGCTCGTGAATCCCGAGACGCGGGGTAACCCGATGTCGAGGCTCCGCTGGACGTCCAAGTCCTCGACCAACCTCGCCGAGGAGCTCGTCGCTCAAGGCTTCAGCGTTTCACCTCGTTCGGTGCTTCGTCTGCTGCACCGGCTCGGCTACAGCCTGCAGGCCGACGCCAAGGTGACAGAGGGCCGCCAGCACCCCGACCGTGACGCCCAGTTCAACTACCTGAACGAGCAGGCGTCGTCGTTCATCGAGACCGACCAGCCGGTGATCAGCGTCGACACCAAGAAAAAGGAGCTGATCGGCAACTACGCCAACGGCGGGGCCGAGTGGGAGCCAGCCGGTGAACCGACTCGCACCGACGTGCACGACTTCGCTGATCCCGCCCTCGGCGAGTTCGCCAAGGCCATCCCGTATGGGATCTACGACCTCGCGAACAACGAAGGCTGGGTGAACGTCGGTGACGTGGCCGACACCGCGGAGTTCGCCGTCGAGTCGATCAGGCGCTGGTGGAACCAGATGGGCCGCGACCGCTTCCCGAACGCCTCCCGGCTGCTCATCACCGCCGATGCCGGTGGTTCGAACGGCTACCGGGTCCGGGCCTTCAAGGTCGAGCTGGCCAAGCTCGCCGAAGAGACCGGCCTTTCAATCACCGTGTGTCACTACCCGCCTGGCACCTCGAAGTGGAACCGCATCGAGCACCGCATGTTCAGCTTCATCACGATGAACTGGCGCGGCAAGCCGCTCACCTGCCTGCGCACGATCATCGAGCTGATCTCGTCGACCACGACCGCCACGGGGCTCACCATCCAGGCTGGCTACGACCCGACCTGGTATCCGAAAGGCGTCAAGGTGACCGACGCCGCGCTTGCAGCCGTACCCCTCGCTCCGCACGACTTCC
>DATKQY010000025.1:0-16253 GCA_035532475.1 Acidimicrobiales bacterium
TCCTAGCGTCGTGGGTCGCATCGACCCGCGGTGTCTCGTCAGGGGTATGACGACAGCGAACCAGAGGATGTGACCGTGAGCGACCGTGACCTGCTCGCCCAGCGCTTCGAGACCCACCGGGAGCACCTCCGGGCGGTGGCGCTGCGGATGCTCGGGTCGAGCCACGAGGCCGACGACGCCGTGCAAGAGGCGTGGCTGCGGCTCAGCCGCGCCGACGCCGACGCCGTGGACAACCTCGGCGGCTGGCTGACCACCGTGGTGGCCCGGGTCTGCCTCGACGCGCTGCGCCTCCGGGCCACCAAACGCGAGGTCCCGCCCGAGAGGACGAGCGGCGCAAGGCTGCCGGCAAAGCTCCACGGACGAGGCGCCGTCGGCGGCGGGCCATCGCGGACCTCGTCGGGGCGACGGCGCACGCACCGCCGTAGTCGCGACCGGACTCGAAGGTGACGTCGGCACCGGCCAGCCCCTCGCGCCCATCCACAGCAAGCGAGCGCTCTACCGGGCGACCGGCGTCACCGAGCAGCCCGACGAGCGACTGATACAGCCAAACGTGAAGATGGGGGAGGTCCAAACGTGAGGACCTCCCGAGTGAGGTCTTCACGTTCGGGGCTGAGCTGCCCCTTTGCGGCGTGATCGGCGGCCCACCCGCGGGTTAAGCACCCGCCGTCCGCGCCTTTTCCACAGGATTCGGGCTCAGCTCAACCTCGCCGTGGGGTCCGGGGGTCGGATTCGAGAACCGACAGCGCGAGGGCTTCAAGCTCTCGCACGATGGCGTGCAGGCGCTTGTCGTTGTCGAGCCACGGCCGATACTCCTCGACCTGGTCGGTGCTGAGGGTCTTGCTGACGGTCTTGGCGGCGATCTTTCTGCTCCACTGGAAGTACGGTCCATGCAGCACCGGTGGGTCGTCGTGGCAGTGGCAGCCGGCGTGGGTGCAACGCTGGAGGCGCTCGGTCAGGCTCCCGGGGAGGACGAAACCGATCCTCGCCAGCTCGCCGACGAGGCGCGCGTGCTCGGCCGCCTGCTCCGCGCTGATCGACACGCTTCACCTTCCCACGAGAGATCCACCACTTCGCGGATAGCACCCAGTATACCTACGGCGTGCTGCTCGACGAGGTGGCCGAGGTCATCGACGCCTGGCGCCCGCCCGGGATCCCGGCCGAGGTGGCGGGCTTTGCCCGCCGCGCCGTGGCGAGGTCCGAGCCGCAGCGCCCGGCTCGGGCGAGAGCGCTCTTGTTCGCCGCCAGCCGTCTCGGGGCGTTCTGTGCATCGATCGGCCTCGAGCTCGACGCGGGCGTGTGCCTGTGCGCGTCGGTGATCGAGCGTTTCGTCATCTCTGCTCGAGTTGGCGAGGCCACGAGGCGCACCCTTCGCACCAACCTCCGCTTCCTCGCCCGTCGCATCCTCGCCGACCCGGCGCCGGTGGCCCTTCCCCGAGAGCGCGCCAAGGCCCCCTACCCGCCGGCCGAGATCGCTTCCTACCTCGCCCTCGCGGACGCCCAGCCGACGACGCTGCGCCAGCACCGGGCGAGCGCGCTGATCTGCCTCGGCGCGGGAGCTGGGCTGATCGGCGCCGAGCTGCGCCACGTGCGCGGGAACGACGTCGTCTGCCGTTCGGGCGGGGTGCTCGTCCTGGTCGCTGGGGGCCGGCCCCGCGCCGTGCCGGTGCTCGCCCACTACCACGACCGCCTACTCAGGACTGCTTCGGTGTTCGGCACCTCCTACCTCGTCTCGGGTGCCAACCCGGACAGCCACAACGTGACGAACCCGCTCATCTCCTGCCTGTCGGGCGGGATCGACCTCGAGCGCCTCTCGACGGCGCGGCTGCGCTCGACCTACCTCGCCCAGATGGCCGAGCAGATCGGGCTTTCGGCCTTCATGGACGCGGCCGGCATCACCTGCTCCCAGCGCCTCGGGGATCTCGTCTCGCACCTCGAGCGCCCGAGCGAAAAGGACGCGGTCGCGCTGCTTCGCGCCCGGCGAGCGCCATGACCGACCTCGCGCGCATCGAGGCGGCGCTCGATCGGCCCGAGGTCTCCTCGGCGCTCTGTGCGCTCGAAGCGCGCCTTCCGACCGGCGTGCGGCCGCGCCAGTGCTCGGCCCGCACGCTCGTCGTCGGCATGCTCACCTGCCTCACAGACGGCCACCAGAGCGCGCACCTGACCGCCGTGCACGCGGCCCTCTTCCGCCTCGACGAGAGGGACCAGGTCCGCCTCGGGGTGCTCGCCTCGTGGCGGCGCGGACCGCACGCCCTCACCTACCGCCAGATCGAGTACACCGCCGGCCTGCTCGTCCGCGCGCTCGGCAAGGACTGCCCCGACGGCGCGCCGTCGAAGGATCTCCAGCAGCTCTGCGACGCCCTCGTCGAGGCGAGCATCCCCGAGCGCTTCAGGGACGCCTCGTCGAGCTACGCGATCGACTGGACCGACGTCGCGAGCTTCTCCTGTCCCCCGAGCGAGCCGGACGGTCCCTGCGCCGATCCCGAGGCCTCATGGGGGCATCGAAGGGGCGACGGGCCCGGACAACGCGACGAGCTGTTCTTCGGCTACTACGCCTCGGCGATGACGATGGTCACCGACGAGCACGGACACAGCGTCCCCGAGCTCGTCCGGCGCGTCCAGGTCTCCTCGTGCCGCCATGACCCCGTGCCCGCGTTCGTCGCCGTCGTCACGAAC
Source organism: Acidimicrobiales bacterium (assembly GCA_035532475.1). Taxonomy (GTDB): domain Bacteria; phylum Actinomycetota; class Acidimicrobiia; order Acidimicrobiales; family Bog-793; genus DATKQY01. The sequence goes on from DATKQY010000025.1 coordinate 2,674, forward strand.
GCAGCGGCCTCAGGTGTCGTCGTCCACGATCTCCTCGCGGACTCCGGCTACGCCTACAAGGTGCCCGAGCACTTCGCCGTGCCGCTGCGCCGCAGCGGGGTCAGCCTCGTCATCGACCTGCACCCGAACGACCGGGGCCCGAGAGGGACCTTCGCCGGGGCCATCTGCCACAACGGGAACCTCTACTGCCCCGCCACCTCGAAGGCGCTCTTCGAGCTGGGGCCACTTTCGCGCGGGGCGAGCCAAGCAGAGGTCGCCGCCCATGATGAGAAGGCCGCCGAGCTCTCGCGCTACAAGCTCGGGCGGATCGCTGCAGACGACGCCGACGGCTACCACCGTGTGGCCTGCCCGGCGGTAATGGGAAAGGTTCGCTGCCCCCTCCGCCCGGCCTCGATGGCGCTCTCGCACGAGCGCCCGAGCGTGCTCACACCGCCGGAGCATCCGCCCACCTGCTGCACGCAGAAAAGCCTCACCGTCCCGCCGGCCGTCAACGCGAAGACCGCCCAGCGCCACGACTACCCCTCTGGCGCGCACCGCCGCTCCTACGCGCGTCGAAGCGCCGTCGAGCGTGCCAACTCGAGGTTGAAGGACCCAGCCGGGATCGACATCGACGTCCGCGGCTGGTGCAAGCTGATGGGCGTCACGCCCCTCGGGCTGTTCCTCGCCTGCGCGTGTGTCGTCGTCAACTTCGGCCTCATCGATGCCTTCGAGGCGCACCAGGCCGAGAAGGCCCGCCAAAGCGAGCCGCGCGTGGCGCGGCCGCGACGCCGGCGACGCCGCACGCTCGCCGACCTCGCCGGAGCGAACGCGCCGCCGTAGTCGCGCCACGGCCCCTGCGCATCGTGATCTCCTGGGGTCGCGACGCGCCTCGAGACAGCCAGAGACGCGACGAACGGCCCCCGAGGGGGCCGTTCGCTCAATGTCACACCCAAACGTGAAGATGTGGGAGGTCCAAACGTGAAGACCTCGCCGTCGGGGAGGCGGGATTCGAACCCGCGGCCTCCTGCTCCCAAAGCAGGCGCGCTAACCAAGCTGCGCTACTCCCCGTGGCGGATGCGGCGGGGCACGAGGCCCCGGCGCGCCATCGGCGTACGCCGCTCGCCCCGGGGGGCGATGCGGCTGCCGGGGTTCCCGTCCGCGGGACCCTCGACGTCACGATGCTAGGGGAGGTGCCAGGGACCTGCATGCGCCGGGGCCCCTGGGACCACCCGAGCCGCCCGTCCGGGGTCGCCGCGGGTGACCAGTAGACTCCTCGCTTCGTATGCGAACCTCCGTCGAACCCCTCGAGGGGAACAAGGTCAAGCTCACCGTCGAGGTCGACGAGGAGGACGTGCGCCGAGCCGAGGACGAGACCCTCCGCCGGCTGGTGCGCGAGGTTCGCGTCCCCGGCTTCCGGCCGGGGAAGGTGCCCCGCCGACTGCTCGAGGCACGCCTCGGGCCGAAGGCGATCCGCGACGAGGTGCTGCGCGACGCGCTGCCCCGCTACTACACCGAGGCGGTCGAAGAGGCCGAGCTCGACGTCATCACGAACCCGGAGATCGACGTGACGTCCGGCGAGGAGGCCGGTCCGGTCAGCTTCGATGCCGTCGTCGAGGTACGTCCGGAGGTGTCCGTCGCCGGATACGAGGGCCTCGTCGTCACCGTGCCGGGCCCGGAAGCCACCGACGAGGACATCGCCGCGCAGGTCGACCGGCTCCGGGACCAGTTCGCCACCCTGAACGAGGTGGACCGCCCGATTCGCGACGGCGACATCGTCACCCTCGACATGCACGGCACGCGAGACGGCGAGCCCGCCGAGGGGCTGACTGCGGACGACCTGGTGTACCAGGCGGGATCGGGAGGGATCGTCCAGGGCATCGACGAGCGGCTCTTCGGCGCGAAGGTTGGCGAGATCTTCGAGCTCGTCGCCGACGATGCGCCCGGCGGCGCTGCCCACCTGAAGGTGCTGGTCAAGCAGGTGCGGGAGAAGATCCTTCCGGAGCCGGACGACGACTTCGCCTCGGACGCCTCCGAATTCGACACCTTCGAGGAGCTGCGCAGCGACCTCGCCGGTCGGATCTCCGAGGTCAAGCGCCTCCAGGCCAGCTCGGCGCTGCGCGAGCGTGCCGTGGAGGCCCTCGTCGGCCTCGTCGCCGACGAGGTGCCGGCGAGCCTGGTCGCCACGGAGGCCGAGCGCCTGCTCCACGACTTCGCCCACCGTCTGGCGCGCCAGCAGGTCGGCCTGGACGACTACCTGCGAGCCACGGGCCAGGAGCCGGACGCGTTCATGCAGGACATCCAGGCTGAGGCCACGAACCAGGTCAAAGCCGACCTCGCGCTCCGGGCGCTCGCCAAGGCCGAGGAGATCGAGGTCGACGAGTCAGATCTCGACGACGAGCTCGTGCGCCTCGCCGAGCAGGGCCGGACCACCCCGGCGCAGCTGCGCGCCGCGCTCGAACGGGACGGGCGTGTCGCTGGGCTACGCTCGCAGCTGAAGAACTCGAAGGCGCTCGCTTGGCTCATCGAGCACGTGGACGTCGTCGACGAGGAAGGGAACGCGATGGATAGATCGGTGCTTCTCGCCGGCGACGACGCCGAGGCAGACAACACCGAGTCGGTCGCGGCCGGCGCGACTACGCTCGCCGAGGAAGGTTGAGCATGAGCGCCTACGGCTATCTCGTCCCCACCGTCATCGAGCAGTCCAGTCGTGGTGAGCGCGCGTACGACCTCTTCTCCCGGCTGCTGCGAGAGCGGATCATCTTCATCGGCACGCCGATCGACGACACGATCGCCAACCTCGTGTGCGCCCAGATGCTCTTTCTCGAATCCGAGGACCAGGAGAAGGACATCAACCTCTACATCAACTCACCTGGCGGCGACATCACCGCGCTGTTCGCGATCTACGACACGATGAACTTCGTCCAGCCGGACAAGTCGACCTTCTGTTTCGGCCAGGCCGCGTCGGCAGCCGCGGTGCTGCTCGCCGCGGGCACGAAGGGCAAGCGCTTCGCGCTGCCGCGTGCGCGAGTCCTGCTCCACCAGCCTTACGGCGGCGCGGCCGGTCAGGCCACCGACATCGAGCTGCAGGCCCGTGAGATCCTGCGGATGCGCGACATGCTGAACGAGATGCTCGCGCGGGACACCGGCCAGTCGATCGAGAAGATCCAGCGCGACACCGACAGAGATTTCATCATGAGTGCGGAAGAAGCCCGGGAGTACGGCATCATCGACGAGGTGATCACCAGCCGTGAGGTCGCCAACGCGGTGGCCGCGGTGGGCGCAGCCTGAGCGACGGCGGCGAGGGAGGGGACGTGGCCAAGTTCGGCGAGGGTGGCGAGCTCGTCAAGTGCAGCTTTTGCGGGAAGTCCCAGAAACAGGTCAAGAAGCTCATCGCGGGCCCAGGTGTCTACATCTGTGACGAGTGCATCGAGCTGTGCAACGACATCATCGAGGAGGAGCTCTCCGAGACCTCCGAGGTGCGCTTCGAGGATCTGCCGAAGCCCCGCGAGATCTTCGAGTTCCTGAACGACTACGTCATCGGTCAGGACCAGGCCAAGAAGATCCTCTCCGTGGCGGTGTACAACCACTACAAGCGGATCCAGGCCGGATCGCCGACCGAGCAGGACGTCGAGCTCGCGAAGTCGAACATCCTCCTGCTCGGTCCGACGGGCTGCGGCAAGACGCTGCTCGCCCAGACCCTCGCGCGGATGCTCAACGTCCCGTTCGCCATCGCCGACGCGACGGCCCTCACCGAGGCCGGCTATGTCGGCGAAGACGTCGAGAACATCCTCCTGAAGCTGATCCAGGCCGCCGACTACGACGTGAAGAAGGCGGAGACGGGGATCATCTACATCGACGAGATCGACAAGATCGCCCGAAAGAGCGAGAACCCGTCGATCACCCGGGACGTCTCGGGCGAAGGCGTGCAGCAGGCGCTCCTCAAGATCCTCGAGGGCACGACGGCCTCCGTGCCACCCCAGGGTGGGCGCAAGCACCCCCACCAGGAATTCATCCAGATCGACACCACCAACATCCTGTTCATCTGCGGTGGCGCCTTCGCCGGGCTCGATCGGATCATCGAGGCCCGCACCGGCCGCAGCGGGATCGGATTCCGAGCCGACGTCCGACGCTCGAAGCGCCACGACGAGAGTGAGCTCTTCCTCCAGGTGCTCCCGGAGGACTTGTTGAAGTTCGGCCTCATCCCCGAGTTCGTGGGCCGCCTTCCGGTGATCGGCGCCGTATCGAACCTGGACCGCGAGGCGCTCGTCCGTATCCTGGTCGAGCCGAAGAACGCGCTCGTGAAGCAGTACAAGCGCGTGTTCGAGCTCGACCGGGTCGAGCTCGAGATCACCGATGACGCGCTGGAATCGGTCGCCGACCAGGCGCTGCTGCGCGGCACCGGCGCCCGGGGGCTGCGGGCCATCCTCGAGGAGGTCCTGCTCGAAGTGATGTACGACCTGCCGAGCCGGAGCGACGTCGGTCGATGCGTCGTCGACCAGAACGTCGTGCTCGAGCGGGTCGCCCCGACCCTCCTTCCACGCGGCACGGGCGAGAAGTCCGACCGTCCGCGCCGTGCCGCTTCCTGACGAGGGCGGCGACCGCAAGGCCGGCGACGACCGTGTGACCCAGGGGGGGCAGTCGCTCGGGGACGCCCTCGCCTGGCTGGACCGCCACGTCAATCTGGAGGCGATCGAGCGCGGCATCGCGGGGCGGGCCGCCGAACCGACGCTGGAGCGGATCGCCACCCTCGTCGCCGCGATGGACGACCCGCAGGCGAGCTATCCCGTCGTCCATGTCACTGGCACGAACGGCAAGGGCTCGACCTCGCGGCTCACCGCGCAGCTCTTGATGGGCCAGGGGCTGACGGTCGGCACTTACACGAGCCCGCACCTCGAGACGGTGAACGAGCGGATCGCGCTGGACGGCGTCCCGATCACCGATGGCGCGCTCGCGAACCTGCTCGGACCGCTCCAGGACCTGGAGGAGTTCCTGCTCCGCCGGCCCGGCGGCCTGACCATGGCCCCGACCTGGTTCGAGCTCGTGACCGCCGCCGCCTACCGGCACTTTGCCGATGTGGCCGTCGATGCCGCGGTCGTCGAGGTGGGGATCGGCGGTCTCTACGACGCGACCAACGTCGCAGACGGTGTCGTCGCGGTGCTGACGAACGTCTCGCTCGATCACGTCGAGATCCTCGGACCGTCGGTGGAGGCGATCGCCCGGGAGAAGGCGGGGATCGTGAAGCCCGGCGCGATCGTGGTACTCGGCGAGGACGACGAGTCGGTCGTCGGGATCGTCGCCGAGGAGGCCCGCCGCGTGGGCGCCGCGGCCGTCTGGCGGCGAGGGGTCGACTTCGACTGCGTCGCCAACCGGGTCGCGCACGGCGGACGGCTGCTCGACCTGCGGACGCCGGGTGCCTCCTACGACGACGTCTACGTCCCCCTCCACGGCGCGCACCAGGGCGACAACGCGGCGGCGGCGCTCGCTGCCGCGGAGGCGTTCTTCGCCGCGCCGCTCGACGAGGGCGTCGTCGCCGCGGCGTTCGCCCGCACCACCGCTCCGGGCCGTCTCGAGGTCGTCGGTCGTCGCCCGCTCGTCGTGCTCGACGGCGCGCACAACGCAGCGGGCGCGCACGCGCTCGCCGCTGCGCTCGAGGAGGACTTCGCCGCCGCCCGCGTCGTCGTCGTGCTGGGCTGCCTACGCGGAAGGGATCCGGCAGAGCTGCTCGACGCGCTCGGTCGCGAACGGCTGGCGCACGTCGTCGCCTGCGCGCCGCCCTCGCCGCGAGCGCTGCCTGCCGAGGAGGTGGCCGCCGCCGCCAGCGGGTGCGGCGTCGAGGTGACCCGCTCGGAGAGCGTCGAAGCCGCCCTCGGACTCGCGCTCGGCGCCGCCGGGAGGGACGACATCGTGCTGGTCACCGGATCGCTGTACCTCGTCGGCGCCGCGAGGACGCTGCTGCGAAGGTCGCCGCTCGGCTAGCCTCCATCCGGCCATGAACAGAACCCTCGTCATCTGCAAGCCCGACGCCGTCGAGCGCGGTCTCGTCGGGGAGATCCTCGGCCGGCTCGAGCGCAAGGGCCTCCGTCTCGTCGCCGGTGAGCTTCGCCTCGTCGACAAGCTGCTCGCCGAGGAGCACTACGCGGAGCACAGCGCCCGCCCGTTCTTCGGGGACCTCGTCGCGTTCATCACCCGCTCACCCGCCTTCGTGGCGGTCGTCGAGGGGCCGCAGGACACATGGAAGATCGTCCGCACGCTCATGGGGCCGACGAATCCCGCAGAGGCTCCGCCGGGCACCATCCGGGGCGATCTCGCCACCGAGACCGGGGAGAACCTCGTCCACGGCTCGGACGGTCCGGAGTCCGCGGCGCGCGAGATCGCACTCTTCTTTCCTTCACTAGACTGACTTTTGCCGCGCGACCCCGCTGCCGGGGCGGGGCGTGCGTGGCGCTGACCTGAAGGTCTTGCGCCCCATACCCCCGGCGGGGGAGGGCGGGGGCGCCTTGTGGCCCCCCCCCTGTTTCCCGTAACCTTTCGCAGTCCGGTCTGCGAGCCTGGAGCTGCAACGATGCGCGACAACACCTGGGGATTCGCCGGCCGCGACATGGCGGTCGACCTTGGTACCGCCAACACGCTTGTCTACGTCCGCGGGAAGGGCATCGTGCTGAACGAGCCCTCCGTCGTGGCGATCAATGTGAAGGACGGTCACCCGCTCGCGGTCGGCTCCGAGGCGAAGCGGATGATCGGGCGCACGCCGAGCAACATCCAGGCGATCCGCCCGTTGAAGGACGGGGTCATCGCCGACTTCGAGATCTGCGAGATGATGCTGCGCTACTTCATCCGCCGAGTCCACCCCCGCCGCTTCTCGAAGCCGCGCATGGTGATCTGCGTGCCCTCGGGGATCACCGGCGTCGAAAAGCGCGCCGTCCAGGAGGCGGCGGAGTACGCCGGGGCGCGCAAGGCCTACATCATCGAGGAGCCGATGGCTGCGGCGATCGGCGCCGGGCTGCCGATCCACGAGCCGACCGGCAACATGGTCGTCGACATCGGTGGCGGGACGACCGAGGTCGCGGTCATCTCGCTCGGTGGCATCGTCACCAGCCAGTCGATCAGGATCGGCGGGGACGAGCTCGACGAGGCGATCATCAGCTTCGTCAAGAAGGAGTACAGCCTGGCGCTCGGCGACCGTACGGCCGAGGAGATCAAGATGGCGCTCGGCTCCGCCTGCGAGCTCGAGGAGGAGCTCCACGCCGAGATCCGGGGGCGCGACCTGGTGAGCGGCCTGCCGAAGACGATCGTGACGTCCACCAAGGACATCCGGCGCGCCATCGAGGAACCGCTCGCGGCGATCATCGACGCGGTCAAGGTCACCCTCGACAAGACGCCGCCGGAGCTCGCCGCCGACATCATGACCCAGGGGATCGTCCTCACCGGCGGCGGAGCGCTGCTCCACGGACTCGACGTGCGCCTCCAGGCGGAGACGAACATGCCGATCGTGGTCGCGCCAGACCCCCTGAACTGCGTGGCGCTCGGCAGCGGGATGTGCCTCGAGGAGTTCGAGGCCCTGCGCCAGGTGCTGGTCTCCTCCTCGAGCCGCTGACCGGCGCAGGGAGCGGCACGTGGCTGCCACGCGCCGGACCAGCCAGCGGGTCACGCTGCTCATGCTCGTGCTCGCATCGGTCACGGTCCTCACGCTCGACTACCGCGGCGAGGTGAGCCACGGGATCGGCCACATCCGCAACGGGGCCCGTGACGTGCTGGCGCCCCTCCAGCGCGGCATCGCCGCGGCGCTGCACCCGGTCGGCGACCTCTTCGCCGGTGCGGCCCGCTACGGCTCGGTGCAGGCGCAGAACCAGCAGCTCCAGACCTCGATCGGGGAGCTGCGCCGGAAGATGTCCGAGTACGCCGCCGAGCAGCAGCAGCTGCGCCAGATCGCCGCGCTCGACAAGGTCACCTTCGTCAGCAACATCAAGATGGTCGACGCCGAGGTGCTGTCGGCGCCGACGTCGAACTTCCGCGACACCTTCGAGCTCGACCGGGGAACCTCGTCGGGCGTGGCAGTCGGCGAGCCGGTCGTCGGCTCGAACGGCCTCGTCGGCACCGTCACCTCGGCAGGGCGCTCCACCGCCACCGTGCAGCTCATCACCGACACGCGCTCGAGCGTCGACATCCGTCTCGGCGCCAACGCGTCCGGCTTCGGCGTCGTCACGGGGCGGGGACTAGGGGAGCGGCTCAACCTCCAGCTCGTGTCGGGCTCTCCCAACGCGAAGGAGACGGTCTACACGGCGGGCACCGTCGCGGCGGGCGCCGGCGCGTACCCCGCGGGGCTCCCTGTCGGTACGGTGAGCAGCGTGCACAGCTCGCCAGGTGGCTTCTCGAAGACCGCGACGGTCACCCCGCTCGCCAACCTGGACTCGTTGCAGTACGTGGGTGTGCTCCTGTGGCTCCCGTCCGCCTAACCGCTGAGCGTGTGACGCCGGGCGCCGCCGGCGACCCGGGGACGGAGCGGTGAGCGGGCTGGGCTGGGCCCGGCTGGCGATCGTCGTGGTCGTCGGCGTCGTGGCGCAGGTGTCGGTGCTCGACCAGCTCGTCGTTCTCGGCGCTCACCCCGACCTGATGGTGCTGCTCGCCGCCGCCGCCGGGCTGGCCGGCGGACCGCAGAGCGGCGCGATGGTGGGTTTCACCGTGGGTCTCGTCGCCGACCTGTTCGTCGACACCCCCTTCGGGCTCTCCTCGCTCACCTTCGTGATCGTCGGGTACGCGGTCGGCCTCCTGCGGTCGATACCCGCCGGGCGGGAGCTCGGGAGCGCGCAGGTCGCGGCCTGCGTCGTCACCGGCGCCGCCGGGACGCTGCTCTACGCGGTCCTCGGTGCCCTCGCCGGCCAGTCGGGCATGCTCGGCCACGACACCGCGAACGCGGTGCTCGTCGTGATGGTCGGGAGTCTTGTCCTCGCCCCGATCGCGCTCGCCTGCCTGCGCTGGGTCTTCAGCGGCGGGCGGGCCCGGGCTGGTTACCCCGTGCCGAGCGGGGGGAGCGCGACGGCATGAAGCCGCGCAGGGTCGGTCGCCGCAGGCGGTTCCCCGGCCGCCTCGACCTTCCCGGCGAGTCCGACGAGGGCAGTCTCGACCGCCTGCGCCGGGTGATGGCGAAGAGCGTCTCCTCGCCGCTCGCCGCCGTCGAGTCGGAGCGCCGCACGAGCGGGGCACGCCAGTCCGGGCGCCCCCGCGTGGGGATGCGGCTCTCCGTCACGGCCGTCGTGGTCGCCGGGCTGTTCGCCGTGCTGCTGGTCCGGCTCTGGTCGATCCAGGTCATCCACGTGCACAGCGCCGTGAGCCAGGAGCTGATCACCACCACGCGCACCATCCAGACGACGTCGCCGCGCGGCGAGATCATCGCTCGCGGCGGCATGGGTCAGGTGCTCGCCACCGACGTCCCGCAGTGGGTGGTCACACTCGACCGCAGCGAGGCGAACAACCCCGCGCTCCAGCAGCGCCTGGCCGTCCTGCTCGGCGTGAGCACGAAGCACATCACGAGCCAGTTCGCCGACCCCCAGCTCGGGCCGTTCGCCCCCGTCCCGATCGCCCCGGTTGCCGGTTCGACCGTGCCCGCCTCGACGATCCTCGAGCTGCTCGGGCACCCGAAGGAGTATCCGGGCGTCACTCCGGCGCTCGCCTACCAGCGTTCCTACCCCCAGGGCAGTCTCGCCGCGCAGATCCTCGGCTACATCGGCCCCCTGCAGCAGTCCGAGCTCAAGTACTACCTGAACCACGGCTACCAGGTGACCGACTCGGTCGGCCAGAGCGGCCTCGAGTCGTATTACGAGCTGCCGCTTCGGGGCAAGCCCGGGACCGAGACGCTCGAGGTCGACCCCAACGGCAATATCGTGAAGCAGCTGGCGACGACCCAGCCCGTGCAGGGTGACACCGTCCAGCTCAACCTCGACCTGCCACTCGAGCAGATGCTGTCGAGCGCGCTGGCCAACCACGTCCAGGCGCTGCGCTCCGGCTCAGTGCCCGGCGGCGCGCAGCCGGCCCCGTGGGCGGCGGCGGTCGTGCTCGACGTGCACACCGGCGCGGTGCTCGCGATCGCCTCCTACCCCGGCTACAACGCCAACTTGTGGGTCGGCGGCATCTCCTCCTCGGCGTACGCGGGGCTCGTGAACGAGGCCGGGCACCCGCTCGACAACTACGCCGTGGCGAACCCCCAGCCCCCCGGCTCGACCTTCAAGCTCGCCACCGCCACCGCCGCCCTGAACGACAACCTGATCACCCCGAGCTACACCTACGACGACAGGGGCAGCTACGTGCTCCCCGGCGGCCAGGTGCTGCACGACGCCGGTGGCGAGTCGCTCGGCGTGGTCAACGTCACCTCGGCGCTCGCCGCCTCGAGCGACATCTTCTTCTACAACCTCGGGGCGAGGTTCTGGAACGCCTGGGCGTCGGACGCGAAGCACTACCCCTACGGCCAGACCCCGATCCAGGACACCGCCGCCGCCTACGGCCTCGGCCAGGAGCCCGGCGTCGACCTGCCGAGCTCCGAGGTCAACCCCGGCCAGGTCGACAGCCCCTTGCTGCGCAAGATCCTCCACGCCGCGGCGCCTGCGGTCTACCCGAACACCTACTACCTCGGCGACAACGTCGAGCTGGCCTTCGGCCAGGGCTACACGGAGGTGACCCCCCTCCAGCTCGCCGACGCCTACGCCACCTTCGCGAACGGGGGCACCCGCTACGCGCCCGAGCTGGCGGCGGCCCTCGTCGGGCCGAACGGCAACGTCGTCGAGCGCATCCGGCCGAAGGTGATGAGCCACGTGCACTTCGCCTCGCAGACCGATTACCAGGCCATCCTGCAGGGTTTCGAGGGAGCGGTCACGAGCTCGATCGGCACCGCCACCGGCGCGTTCCAGGGGTACAACTTCTCGAGCTGGATCGTCGGAGGAAAGACCGGCACCGCCTCGACGACCAGCAACAACTCCGTCCCCGACGCGTGGTTCGCGGCGTTCGGCGGCCCGAAGAGCACCGGCCCCGAGTACGCCGTCGCCGTCGAGGTCGGGGAGGCCGGCTACGGTGCCAGCGCCGCGGCGCCGGTCGCCGCCCAGGTGCTCGCCTACCTGAAGGCCCACGGCCTCCCGCCGCTGCGTCTTCCCGGCGCGGCGCCGGCTCCCGGGACGCCGGCGAAGTGATCCGAGGACTCCGCCGCCGTCGGTGACCGGCGGCGTTCCGTCACGGGACTGCAACATTCAAAAGCCTGGTGGGCCGGGCGGGTACACTCTAGCCAGGATGATCACGTTGAGGCTGTTCCGCGGGCGAAGCTCGCGCGGCCCTGCCCCCATCACCTGCAGTGTTGTGTCCGCCACGAGGCGTGGTGGCATGACGCGATTCCCCGAGTCGGCGCCGGGCGGGACGGCGATATCCCGCCAGCCTGCCGCCGGCCTCCACCCTGTGTACGCCGGCACCCCGCCCCGACGGTCCGCAGCGCGCCCACCACTGCGCGCCGGTGCCCCGGTGCCCTCCGCGCGTCAATGCGACGCGCGTCCGAGAAGGGACCCATCCGATGTCCGACCCGATGAGCGGCCAGATCTCCTCTGGCCAGCCCAGCGCGCCCGCCGGGGCGTCGTCGAACGGCAACGCCGCAGCCGCGGCTACCGCGGCGAACGCGCCAGGTGTCACCCGGCCTGCTGACCAGGCCGCGGCACCGCCGCCCTCACCATCGCCTGCTCCGGCGTCGGCGAGCGCGCCGCCGGAGCCCCCCAAGCCGAAGATCGGCGACACCCGGCCCGCACCGCCGCCGCCGCGTCAGACCGCCGGACGCGCGGCCCGCACCGCCACCGCTGCCGAGCCCGACGCGGCGTCCGCCAACGGCGCGCCGAAGCCGCGCCGCCGCCGACGCGGCGGCCGTGGGCGTGGCGGTGCGCGCCCGACCGGCGCGCCCAACGGCGAGGGAACCGACGGCGCCGCGTCCGTCATCGGCGACGCCACGGCGCCCGCCGCCAGCGACGGTGCCGCGCCGGCAGGCGCGAGGAGGCGTGCCCCGGCGAGCGAAGGGGACGCTCCGGCGGATGCGGCAGCGCCGGCGAAGCGCACCCGCAGCCGCGCCGGCGCGGGCACCGCGGCGCCCCGCACCCGGTCGCGGCCGGCGACCTCCGCCGCCACCGGCGAGACGGCCCAGGAGATCGAGGAGGCCGCTGCGCTCGCCGCCGGTCGCCGCCGTCGCGGCCGCGAGCGCAAGGGCCGACCGGTCGGCCGGTACCTGATGTGCGTGCACGTCCAGCCCGAGGCGACGCAGATCGCCGTGCTGGAAGGGCGATCGTTGATCGAGCACCACGTCGCGCGGGCCCAGGACGATGCGAACCAGATCGACGGCAACATCTACCGCGGCCGCGTAAAGAACGTGCTCCCGGGGATGGAGGCGGCGTTCGTCGACATCGGGACACCGAAGAACGCCGTGCTGTACTGGGGCGACGTCCAGTCCGACCGCGACGACTCGATCGAGCGCGAGGCGGGTGCCACGCGCATCGAGCACCTGCTGCGGCCAGGCCAGACCATCGTCTGCCAGGTGACGAAGAACCCGATCGGGCTGAAGGGCGCGCGTCTCACCGAGGAGGTGTCCCTCCCCGGGCGCTTCGTCGTGCTCGTCCCGAACTCGAGCGCCAGCGGGATCTCCAAGCGCCTCGACGATCCCGAGCGAAAGCGGCTGCGCAAGGTCCTCGACGACATCCGTCCGGAGGGCCACGGCCTCATCGTCCGCACCGCGGCCGAAGGCGTGAGCGCGGACGAGCTCCGACGAGACGTCGAGCAGCTCCTCGCCAAGTGGGACGAGATCGAGGCGAAGGCCCGCCGCCTGCCCGCTCCCGCGCTGCTCTACTCCGAGCCGCACCTGGCGCTTCGCGTCATCCGCGAGGAGTTCACCGAGGAGCACCGCGGCGTGATCATCGACGACCGCGAGCTGTACGAGCTGGTGCGCGCCTACGTCGCCGACATCGACCCGGCCCTCGCCGACCGCGTCGAGTACTACGACCCCGAGGCCGAGAGCCTTCCCCTCTTCGAGCGCCACCACGTCCACGAGCAGCTGCACAAGGCGCTCGACCGGAAGGTCTGGCTGCCGTCGGGCGGGTCGCTGATCATCGAGCGCACCGAGGCCCTGACGGTGATCGACGTCAACACCGGCAAGAACGTCGGATCCTCAAGTCTCGAAGAGACCGTCTTCAAGAACAACCTCGAGGCGGCGGAGGAAATCGCCCGTCAGCTGCGCCTGCGTGACATCGGGGGGATCATCGTGATCGACTTCATCGACATGGAGGTGAAGGCCAACCGCCAGGGCGTGACGGCCGCCTTCCGCTCGGCTCTCGCCCGTGACAAGACGCCGACGCAGATCTTCGACATCTCCGAGCTCGGCCTCGTCGAGATGACCCGGAAGCGGGTGGGTGAGGGCCTCGTCGAGACGCTGTCGGACACCTGCCCGATGTGCAAAGGGCGCGGCATCATCTTCCGGGAGGGCTCCAACTGACCCGTCAGATGGGGCGCCGGCGGCCGGCGTCGATCGGCCCGACGATCACAGCTGCGATCGCCCGCGCTCGATGACCTGACTGCGGCGCTCGGCGACGCGCGAG
>DATKQY010000026.1:0-60787 GCA_035532475.1 Acidimicrobiales bacterium
CGTCACGAGCCTCGGGGTCCCGACCGCCTACCTCCCCCACGGCAAGCCCGACGCCATCTTGGCGAGCCTCGGACTCGACGGCGAGGGCATCGCCCGGGCGGTGCGCCAGGGGCTCGAGCGCCTCGAGCACGCCGGACGGGAGGCCCGTGCCGTGCCGAGCGGCGGGGGCCGGGCACTCGGCTAGTTCCCTCGCGGGGACGTCATCGTGACGGACGCGACCTGCAGCGGGAGACCGCCGTCGGTCCGCCGCAGCGGTGCCGCTCGCCGGTTGCGGTCCGTGATGAGCGCGGTGACCCGTTGCGCGAGCGTGGCGGCCGAGCGTGTGCTCGCCTCGTCGCAACGGGCTGCGCTCCCCGCTCGAGAGAGCCTGGCCTGGTCGAGTGAGCTCGCATGGGTGGATGGCGGATGCACACGTGGCTCGCGTACCTCATCTGGACAAGCGCGCGAGCCGCGGCCGCCGCTGCGCGAGACGCTGGAGCGGTCCCGCGGTCAACTCATCGCGCCAGCGCGGAATCCTGCTTGCACCCGGCGGGGCGGGCAGCTGGCGCAGGTCGCCTGCCGGGCGCGATCGGGCCGAAAAGAGGGTTGCAGAACGGGAAGCGGCGGAGTATCTTTAATTAGGTCGACCGGACGGTTGGTAGAATCAAGGCCGAGGCGGTGCAGCCACCCCGGTCGGGCGTGGTGTGCGGGCCGACGACTGGAGCGTGAGATTCCGATGACCATTCGGGTGCTGGAGGACTGGCAGCGTCTCTCGTTGGAGGACCTGCTGCGCTACTGCAGAGATCTCGTCGAGGACGCGGAGTACCCGACGGTGAAGCGCTGGCGCCAGGCGGGCGGCAAGGTGGTCGGGCACTTCGAGGTCTACTGCCCCGAGGAGATCGTGGCCGCAGCCGGCCTGCTCCCCGTGAAGATCCACGGCGCGCCGATCGAGGCGCGCCAGGGCGACGCCCACTTCGGCGCCTACCTGTGCTCGATCGTGAAGACCTCGCTCGAGCTGGCGCTGTCGGGCCGCCTCGAGCTCGAGATGTTCGTCTCACACCCGATCTGCGACACCGCGCGCAACCTCGCGGCGGTGTGGGGACGCAACGTCTCCTACCCCTGCGAGATCCTCTACCTGCCGCAGAACGCGAACTCGATCCACGCTCGGACCTACCTGAGGGGCGAGTACGACCGGCTGAAGCGGGGTGTCGAGGCGATCGCGGGCCGGGAGGTGACCGACGAGGACCTGCGGGACGCGACCGCCATCTTCAACGAGAACCGCCGCCTGCTGCGGCAGCTGTACTCGATCAAGCGCGAGACGCCGTGGCTGCTCGCGATCGACGAGGCCTACGTCCTCATGGCGCTCGGCGGCAGGATCCCCCGCGAGGAGCACAACGAGCTGCTGGCCGCCGTCCTCCCGATGCTCGAGCGGCGAGCGGTCCAGCCCCAGGACCGGATGCGACTGGTGTTCGAGGGGGGCTTCTGCGAGCAACCGCCGCTCGACCTGCTGACCACGATCGCGCAGTCGTCCTACGTCGTCGACGACGACCTGCTCATCGGGCTGCGCTGGATCAGCGAGGACGTCCCGCTCGACGGCGACCCGCTCGAGAGCCTCGCGCACGCCTACCTCGAGCACTCGAACTACAGCCCCGTGCAGCACGACCTGCGCAAGCCCAAGGAGCAGATGCTCGTGCAGCGGATCCGGGAGTCGGGCGCCGGGGCGGCGATCATCAGCGCCGCCAAGATGTGCGAGCCCGGGCTGGACGAGCAGGTCGCCTACGTCAAAGCGCTCGACGAGGAGGGGATTCCTTACTTCGTCAACGAGTTCGAGGAGAACATGACGAGCTTCGACAGCCTCCAGATCCAGCTCGAGACCTTCATCGAGAACGTCCTCTTTGCCTGAACGGAGACCCGCGATGACCATTGACACGAGCGCTGGACCCGGCGGGCTCGCCCCCGCGGGCGCCACGCACGACCCCCTCGTCGGACGGGGCAATCACGAGGGCAACCGCCTCTTTCGCGAGTGGTACGCGCGCCTGACGAGCGCCCCGGAACGGGGCGAGAAGGCCGCCTACGTCTTCGTGATGGGCAGCCTCGCCGAGCTGCTCCAGTCCTTCGACTTCAACCTGGTCCTGCCCGAGATCAACGGCCTGCAGACGGCGGTTCGCCACGTCTCGGAGTCCTACATCGCCCAGGCGGAGGACTACGGGTACGCCTCGGACGTCTGCGGCTACGTCAAGGCCGACGTCGGAATGCAGCTCCGCGGCGGCGAGCACCCGATGGGCCGCATCCCGCGTCCGGACATCGCCGTGTTCACCGGTGCCTGCAACACCTACATCAAGTGGGCGGAGATCTGGGAGCGGATGTACCGGATCCCGATCTTCACCCTCGACGTGCCCGGGACTCGCGCCGCCGGGCGCGTGACGGGGCGTGGGCATGTCGACTACCAGAACGACCTGACCTATGTCGCCGGCCAGATCGACGAGCTGATCTCGCTGTGCGAGCAGGTCAGCGGCAAGCATCTCGACCTCGACCGGCTGCGCCAGGCGATGTCGTACGCGAACGCGATGACGCGCGACTGGCTCCGGGTCCTCGAGCTCAACAAGAGCAGGCCGGCGGTCTACAACGCGGTCACCGACGGCACCGTCTACCTCGGTGTGGTCAACGGCTTCCGCGGTCGACCGGAGGGCGCACGCTACTTCGAGCAGCTCGTCGAGGAGCTCGAGTACAAGGCAGCCAACGGCATCGGCACCAACTTCGACGAGCGGCACCGCCTCGCGTTCGTCGGCGTCCCCTGCTACCCGATCTACCGGCGCTTCAGCGAGATGTTCACCGAGCGCGGCGGCGTCTTCGCGGGGTCGAGCTACACCTGGTTCGCTTCGGGGGGCTGGAACTCCGGCTTCGAGTACGACCTCGACCACCCGCTCGAGAGCCTCGCCGAGGGCGTGCTCGTGAGCGTCCGGGCTGCGATGGACGCGATGTTCCACACCGACCGGCTGCTCGCGGACATGGCGGAGCCCTACGGCATCGACGGGATTGTCTACCACTCGATCAAGTCCTGCCGGACGGTCTCGGCCGGCCTGGCCGACAGCCGCCGGGCCGTCATGGAACAGGCCAATGTGGGCACCTTGCTGATCGACTCGGATCACATGGATCCCCGCGTGGTGTCCGAGGCGGGGCTGAAGAACCGTGTCGACGCCTTCTTCGAGGGCCTCGAGACGCGCAAGCTGCTCGCGGCGGCCGGCTAGAGCGGTCGCGCCACACGCATCCAGGACCCCGGCGCAGCGGTGTGCTCGGGGACGCCAAGAGACATCGAAGAGCCCGAGGATGCTCGAGAGGGGTTGGACATGGCCTATGCAGCGGGTGTGGATGTGGGTTCCACCCAGACGAAGGCGGTGATCATCGACGACGACCAGTCGATCGTCGGTCGGGCGCTGATCGACACCGGCTCGAACGTGACCTTCGCCGCCGAGCACTCCTACGAGCTCGCGCTGGCCGAGGCCGGCATCAACGAGGAGAACGAGGGCGTCGCCTTCATCGTCGGCACCGGCTACGGCCGCTACAAGGTGACGTTCGGCGACGCGCAGACGACCGAGATCTCGTGCCACGCCCGTGGCGCCGTGCAGATGTTCCCGGGGACGCGCACCGTGCTCGACATGGGCGGCCAGGACACCAAGGCGATCAAGGTCAGCGGGAACAAGGTCAGTGGCAACGGCGAGGTGCTCGACTTTGCGATGAACGACAAGTGCGCGGCGGGCACGGGGCGCTTCCTCGGCGCGGCGGCGACCGCCCTCGACATCCCCCTCGACGACCTCGGCCCGATCGCGTTGCGCTCGGACAGGCCCGTGAGGATCTCGACGACCTGCACGGTGTTCGCCGAGTCGGAGATCTTGTCGTGGCTCGGGAAGGGCAAGAAGACCGAGGACATCCTCCTCGGCGTCCACCAGTCCGTCGGTTCGCGGGCGATGCTGCTGCTGCGCAGAGTGGGCATCGAGCAGGAGGTGACCTTCACCGGTGGCGTCGCCCGCAACGCGGGGATGGTCAAGGTCATCTCGGACCTGCTCGGGTTCCCGGTCAACTACAGCGAGGAGTCCCACTTCATGGGGGCGCTCGGCGCGGCGCTGTTCGCCATGGACCGCATCCGTAGCCGGCAGGCGCCGGCATCGCTCTCAGGGGGGCGCGCGTCATGACCTACTTCGCCGGCATCGACGTCGGATCGACCTACACCAAGGCGGTGATCCTCACCGAGGAGGGCGACCCCGTGGGCCGCTCGCTGCGACGCACCGGCTTCAAGCTCGCCGAGGCGGCCGAGGGGGCGCTCGATGACGCGACGACGGCCGCGGCGCTCGAGCCGAGTGACATCGCCTATGTGACCACGACCGGCTACGGGCGCTTCCAGGTCGGCACCCGCCAGCTGAACGTGACCGATCTGACGGCGGCGGCGTGGGGCACGCGCTTCCTCTACCCGGGCACCCGCACGGTGCTCGACGTGGGCGGCCAGACGATGAAGGTGAGCCGCATCGACGGACAGGGACAGGTCAAGTCCTTCCGCCTGAACGACAAGTGCGCGGCGGGGACCGGGGCCTTCCTCGAGAAGACCGCCGGCTACATGGGCTTCGGCCTCGAGGAGATCGGCCCTCTGGCGGCGACCTCGCACGAGGAGGTCCCGATCTCCGGGGTCTGCGCGGTGTTCGCCGAGGCCGAGGTGATCAACCACCTCTCCCAGGGCGTGGCGCCGGCCGACATCATGCAGGGGGCGATCGCCTCGCTCGTGACGCGCTCGGTGCAGCTGATGAAGCGGGTGAAGATGGAGCCGGAGTTCACCCTTATCGGTGGGATCCTGCGCTTTGAGACGATGGCGGCGCTGCTCGTGGAGAAGCTCGGGGGTGACGTGCACGTTCCTGAGGGAGACCAGGTCCAGTACGTGCTCGCGCTCGGCGCGGCGCTCCTCGGTCGCCACCGGCATCGCGCGGTGGCGACCGTGAAGGCGCTCGCGTAGCGGGGCCGGCCGATGCTCGACGCCGGCACCGCTACGATCCATGCGCCGCCCGTGGCGAAGCCGCACTGGGGCGACCTGTTCCGCGAGGTCGCTGGCACGGACCTCTGCGCCGGCTGCGGGGCCTGCGTGGTGGCCTGCCCACGCAAGATCCTCGCCTACTCGCCCGCCCGCACCCGCCCCTACCAGACCGACGAGCCGTCGGGGCCCGACGGCTGTCGTTTCGGCGAGGCGGGCTGCGACGCGTGCACCCGGGTGTGCGCCCGCTTCCGCGCCGACCCCGCGCTGGTGGAGACCGGTCGCTTCGGTCGGGCGCGCGAGGTCGGCGAGGCGACCGGCGTCGAGCTCGAGCGGGTTGCGCTGCGCTCGACCGGCAGCTCGGGCCAGGACGGCGGGCTCGTCACGGCGACGCTGGCCTGGGCCCTGCGTTCGGGCCTCATCGACGGTGCCGTGGTCGCGGGACGAGACCCCGAGCGGCCGCTGCGCAACGTCCCGGTGATCCTCACGAGCCCTGAGGAGGTGCTCGCCTCCTCGGGCTCGCGCTACACCTACTCCGCCAACCTACTGACGCTGCGGGACGCCCCCTCCTCGAGTCGCCTCGCCTTCGTCGGTGTGCCCTGCCAGGTGAGCGGGCTCGTGAAGGGCCAGTGGAGCACGCTCAAGAAGTTCCGGGCCGTAGTGTTCTCGGTCGCGCTGATGTGCAGCGAGACCTTCGAGGAGGAGGCGTTCCTCGCCGGGCTGCTCGAGGGAACATTCGCGCTCGACCTGCGCCGCATCTCCAAGGTCAACGTGAAGGGCCGCCTGCTCGTGCACACCGACCAGGACGACCTCGGGCACGTCGCGGAGGGCCGGGTTCCCGGAAGCAAGGCCCGTGTCCGCGACGACGGCGTGGTCGAGATCCCCCTGCGCGAGGTGCGGCCGACCGTGCGAGCGCAGTGCTCGACCTGCTCGGACTTCTCCGGCGAGTGGGCCGACCTGTCCGCCGGCGGCGCCGGCATGGACGGCTGGACGATGGCCATCGTGCGCACGGCCCTCGCGCGCGAGTGGGTCGCGGCGATGCTCGACGCCGGCGTCATCGAGTCGAGGCCCGCCACGGGCTTCCCCGAGGCTTGCGCCATCCTCGAGCGCCTGGCCTCCAAGCAGCGTGAGCGGCGGGCCGGCGCGCTCGCTCCGGCGCCGTAGCCCTCGCGCCCGCCCGGGCGAGGGAAGTGCTCAGGCGAGCGCGGCCGCGTCCCGAAGCGCCCGCTCGACGATCACCTTGACCATCCGCTTGCGCCACACGTAGCTGGCGTCGGTGTTGTCGAGGGGCTTGGCGGGCTTCGCCGCCTCGGCCGCGGCCTCGACGATCGCCTCGTCGTCGAGCTCGCGACCCTCGAGCAGGCTCGCCACGGCCGGCACCTCGACGGGGTGGGAGGCGACCGCCCCGAGGACGAGCCGGCAGCGCTCGACGCGTCGGCCGTCGAGCTGCAGGGCGACCGCCGCGCCGGCGAGGGGGAAGTCGAGGGAGCTGCGCCGGCGCAGCTTCACGTAGGACGATCGCCACGTCTCCGGGGCTGGCAGCCGCAGGTGCGAGAGCACCTCGGTCGGCTCCTTGGCGAGGTAGGCGATGCCGTCGTCACGGTACAGGGAAGCCACGGGGACCTCGCGCTCGCCGTCGGGGCCGACGAGCACCGCCGTCGCGCCGAGGGCCACCGCGACGGGTGGGGTGTCGGCGGAGGACACCGCCCAGCAGCGCGGGCTGCTCGCCGCGACCAGGCAGGCCTCGCCGCCCGTCTTCAGGCAAAAGCCGATCGCCTCGCGCCACTCCTCGCTCCTGTCGTAGTAGTTGCACCGGGTGTCGAGGCATAGGTTCCCGCCGATCGTGCCGACGTTGCGCAGCGCCGGCGAGGAGACGAGCCGGGCCGCCTGCGCGTACGCGCGGGGGGTGCTCCCGGCGTCTTGCACCGCGGCGAGGGTGACGCCAGCGCCGAGCTCGAGGCGGCCGTCTGGCAACGTGCGTGCCTCGCGCAGCTCGCGCAGGTGCGAGAGCCCGATGAGCACCTCGGGGGCCATCTGCCGTCGCTTCATCTTCGGCAGCACGTCGGTGCCGCCGGCCATGAGCATGGCCCTCCCGCCGTGGTCGGCGAGCATCCGTGCGGCCTCGGCGACCGAGTCGGGGCGCAGGTAGCTAAAGCGAGGCAGTCGCAGCATGCGGGAGCGCCACCTTCGTACAGGAGGGGTAGGGGATCTCCGGGAAGCTCCGGGGGCCGACGCGGGCCGGCGCGCCCTTGGCGAGCGCGTCGAGCGCCCGCAGCACCTTGTCGGGTGTGGCGGGCACCTCGTCCACCCAGATGCCGAGCGCGTCGTGGATCGCGGCGATCACCGCGGGGATCACCGGGAGCATCGGGCCCTGGCCGACCTCCTTGGCACCGTAGGGGCCCTCGGGGTCGAGCGTCTCGACGAGGAGCGTCTCGATCAGCGGCATGTCGAGGCAGGTGGGGGACTTGTAGTCGAGGATCGAGGGCCGGTGGTGCTGACCCTTGCGGTAGGCGTGCTCCTCGAGCAGCGCCTCGCCGAGCGCCATGTAGACGCTGCCCTCGACCTGTCCCTTGACGAGCAGCGGGTTGAGCGTCCGCCCGATGTCGTGCGCGACCCAGATCTTGTTGACGCGGACCTGGCCGGTGCGGGCGTCCGCGTCGAGGTCGACGACGGCGGCCGAGAAGCTGTAGGCGGGGCTCGGCCCGACCCCCGAGCCGCGGAACGTGGCGGCGATGTCGAGCGGTGGCGCGTAGCTCCCGCTCGCCACGAGCGTGCCGTGCACCTCCTGTGCGGCCGACACCGCCTCGGCGAAGCTCATCCGGCCGATGGTGCCCGCGCCCACCGTCACCTCGCTCACGGGGCGGTCCTCGCGCTCGGCGACGGCCGCGACGAGCGTCTCGCGCAGCTTGCGTGCGGCGTCGAGCGCGGCGTTGCCCGCCATGAAGGTCACGCGCGAGGAGTACGAGCCGAGGTCGACCGGGGTGAGGGCGGTGTCGGCGGTCACGAGGCGGATGTCCGCGCGCGACAGGCCGAGCTCCTCGGCGACGAGCGTGGCGAGGACCGAGTCGGACCCCTGACCGATGTCGGTCGCGCCGCTGAACACCGTCACGCCCGCTCGGTCGACCTTGACGTTGACCTCGCTGTGGGGCAGGCGGTTGCCGTAGATGGGGAAGCCGGCGCCGCAGAGGTACGCGGAGACCGCGAACCCCTGGCCGTGGCCGCCGCCGCGCTCACGTTGGTGGAAGCCCGAGGCGTCGAGCACCTTGTCGGTCACCTCGTCGATCCCACACGAGGTGATCCGCAAGCCGTTGACCGTGCGTGAGTCGGCCTTGACGTAGTTGCGACGCTTCAGCTCGACCGGGTCCATCTCGAGATCCTCGGCGATCTTGTCGAGGTGCAGCTCGAGGGCGAAGCGCGGCTGGGGCGTCCCGTGCCCTCGTTTGGGTCCGCAGGGCGCCTTGTTCGTGAAGACGCGGCAGGCCTCGAAACGGTAGGCCGGCAGGTCGTAGGTGACCGGCTGCAACGCGCCGGTGTAGTACATCGACGCGACACCGAAGGAGCCGTAGGCCCCGCCGTCGAGGGCGGTGCGGAAGTGCATGGCGAGGATCCGGCCCTCGCGGGTGACACCGGTGCGCACCCACATGAGCACCGGGTGGCGACCCCGGTGCGCGTAGAAGACCTCCTCGCGCGTCAGCGTGCACTTGACAGGCCGCCCGGTGATCATCGCCAGCTTCGAGACGACCAGCTCGTGGGCGAAGGGGTCCGACTTGCCGCCGAAGCCCCCGCCGTGGGGGGTCGCGATCACCCGGATGCGCGCCGTGGGAAGTTCGAGGACCTTGGCCAGCGCGCGCTGCACGTAGTGGGGCGTCTGCGTGGAGGACCGCAAGGTGAGCTGCCCGTCGGCGAAGGTCGCCGTGGCCGAGTGCTCCTCGAGGGCCAGATGGGTGCTGCCCTCGTAGAAG
The DNA here is from genome assembly GCA_035532475.1 of Acidimicrobiales bacterium. Classification (GTDB taxonomy): domain Bacteria; phylum Actinomycetota; class Acidimicrobiia; order Acidimicrobiales; family Bog-793; genus DATKQY01. The sequence continues at coordinate 8,956 of DATKQY010000026.1, forward strand.
AAGACGTCTTCGCGGACGAGGTCCGCCGCGGCGAAGCCCTCCTCGACGTCGCCGAACTCGAGCGCCGCCATCCGGTGGATGTTGCCGGCCTCAGCCTGGTCGTGGATCGGCTCGTCGGCGGGCTCCTCGAGCGCCTCCTCGATGGAGGTGACCGCGGCGAGAGGCTCGTAGGTGACGCGGATCAGCCGGCAGGCGGCGCGGGCCGTCTCCTCGTCAAGGGCTGCCACGGCCGCGACCGGGTCGCCGACGTAGCGCACCTTCTCGAACTCGAGCGCCCGCTCGTCCTGGCTGACGGGCAGGATCCCGTAGCGCGTCGGCAGGGACTCGCCGGTGAGGACCGCCACCACGCCGGGAAGCTCGAGCGCCTCGCGCGAGTCGACACCGAGAACGCGGGCGTGCGGGTGCGGGCTGCGCACCAGCGTGCACACGAGCGTCCCCGGCAGGGCGAGGTCGTCGGCGTAGACGACCGAGCCGGTGACCTTGGCGAGCGCGTCGAGGCGAGGCAGCGGCATGCCCACGATGCGGAACTCGCCGCCTTCGGCGCCTCCCGGCCCCGTCCCGAGGCGCTTGCCGACCCAGCCGGCGCCCGCCCGGGTCACTCCCGGCACGTCAGCATCCTCCCCGCCAGCGCGACGGCCTCGACGATGCTCGCATAGCCGGTGCATCGGCAGAGGTTGCCCGAGAGCGCCTCGCCGATCTCCTCGGTCGTCGCGGCCGGGTTGGCGTCGAGGAGCGCCTTCGCGCTCAAGAGCATGCCCGAGGTGCAGTAGCCGCACTGGGAGGCGCCGGACTCGATGAAGGCCTCCTGCAGCGGATGGAGCGCGGCGCCGTTCGCGAGACCCTCGACGGTGGTCACCTCCGTGCCTTGGACCTGGTCGGGCAGCAGGAGGCAGCTGAGCTGCGCGACGCCGTCGACAAGCACTGTGCAGGCGCCGCACTCGCCGAGCTCGCAGCCGTGCTTGGTACCGGTGAGCCGCAGCCGCTCGCGCAGCACCTCGAGGAGGGTCTCGTGGGGGCGCGCGAGCGTCTCGCGTGCCTCGCCGTTGACCGTCAGGCGCAGGATCTGCACCTCGCCGTCGCCGCTCACGGTGCCGCCTCCACCCGCGCTCCGGCCGGTTGCGGGGCCCGGTTCCACCCGGGTCTCACTGCCGGGCCGCCCAGGCCTCGACGAGGGCCCGGGCCCCGTCGCGGTCCTCGAAGTACATGCGGTTGATCCGGGCGAAGTCCTTCCACTCGGCCGGGAGGTCGTCCTCGGCGTGGATCGCCTCGACCGGGCAGGGCTCGACGCACGCCGCGCAGTCGATGCAGCGGCCCGGATCGATGAACAGCATCAGGTCCCCCGCAGCGGCGACGATGCAGTCGACCGGGCACACCTCGACGCAGGAGCGGTCCGTGGTGCCGATACAGGTTGGGCCGATGACGTAGGCCATGACCGACCTCCCTCCCGTGTGCGCTGTCTCGGCCTGCGCGTGGGTGGCCGGCCGGGCGACCGCCGCGCGTTCTCGGTGCCGCTCGTTCGGCTGAGCCGGCCAGCCTTGGCCCTCCCGAGACCTCAAGTGCAGAACTTGATGTTCTGTCGTCACTATATTTACTGACCGTACGGTAGGTCAAGGTGGTGCGGCAGCCGCCCGTCAGCGGCGCTGCCGCCCCAGCGGGGGCGGGCGCGCTCAGGGTGGGTCGTCGCTCCAGTCGTAGAACCCCTGGCCGGTCTTCTTGCCGAGCCGGCCCTCCTCGACCATCTGCACGAGGAGCTCCGGCGGATCGAAGCGGGGGCCGAGCGCCTCGGCGAGGTGGCGGGCGATGTCGAGCCGGACGTCGAGGCCGACGAGGTCCCCGAGGCGCAGCGGGCCCATCGGATGCCGGTAGCCGAGCTCCATCGCGCGATCGATGTCGGCAGGGCTCGCCACGCCGTCGGCGACCATGCGGATCGCCTCGAGGCCGAGCGCCACACCGAGCCGGCTCGTCGCGAACCCCGGAGTGTCGCGAACGACGATCGCCTCCTTGCCGATGCGCCCGGCCAGCTCGAGGGCAGCGTCGCGAGCAGCGGACGCCGTCACCTCGCCGACCACCACCTCCACCAGGGGCATCGCCCAGACCGGGTTGAAGAAGTGCATCCCGACGAGACGTTCCGGACGGGCGAGGCTGCGGGCGAGCAGGCTGACGGAGAGCGCGCTCGTGTTGGTGGCGAGCAGGCGGGGCGCGCGCGCCTCGGCCGCGCCCAGCACGGCGGTCTTCAGCTCCTGCTGCTCGGGGACTGCCTCAAGGACGAGGTCGGCGCCCGGGGCGATGTCGCCGATCCCGTCGAGCGCCGCGAGCCGGTCGCGCGCCGCGCCGGCCGCCTCGGAGGTCAGCTTGCCGCGTCGCAGCGCCCCGGCGAGCAGCTTCGCGACCTGCGCGACGCCCGCCTCCGCCCGGCGACGGTCCGCGTCGACCATCTCGACCAGGTCGCCCGCCAGGCAGAAGGCGTGTGCGATGCCCGTCCCCATCACGCCGCCGCCGATGACCGCGACGCGTCGCTGCTCGGTCCGGCCCTCGCCCGCAGCGATCGCGTCGCTCACCGCGGCCTGCGGGGGCCCGCCAGCGGGCCGCGCTTGTGGCGGTGGGGCGCCACGGGGAGGATGTGGGCAGGCGGGAGGGCGCAGCGCGCCGGCATCCGCCAGCGCGGCGCCGGCTCTCCGGTGGTGCGTTCGGCACGAGGGCGGAGGGATGCCATGACCGCAGGCCGCCAGGCGAGCCTCGAGGCGATGACGGTCCTCGCGGCCGAGCACGTGGAGGTGCGGGCGCTGCTCTCCGGAGCGTCCGCGGCCCTCGAAGGGGGCGACGGCGACGCGGCGAGGAGGACGCTCCTCGCCGGCCGGGAGCTGCTCGCCGTCGGGCTCGACGAGCACATCCGCGTCGAGGACGAGGAGCTGTTCCCGGTCATCGCCGGGGAGCTCGGGCAGGGCCTCGTCGGCATCTTCGCCGAGGAGCACGTGCGGATTCTCGAAGCTCGCGACGAGGTGCTCGCGAGCCTTGCCGGCCCGTCGTTCGCCACCGGGGCGTTCGGAGCGCTCTGCGAGCTGCTCGAGTCCCACACCGTTCGCGAGGACCAGATGCTGTTCCCGGCGGCCCGCGAGGCGCTCGGGGGCTGAGCGGCCCGCGGCGAGGTTGCACGGCCGCCAGGTGGCGTTTGCACGCGACAGTCGATAGAATTAATTACCAGCTGCGGTGCCCGCCTGTCCCGGCGGGTGACTCGTGGCATCCCGAGGGAGGTGACGTGGCGGCTGAGCCACAGGCGTCGCGTCGGCCGGGTCGGCCACGCCACAGCGAGCCGAGCCCGGAGTTCCGGGCCCGCATGACCGAGATCGTCGAGACGGCCGCTCGGGTCTTCCGAGCGAAGGGCTACGACGCCGGCTCGCTCGACGACGTGGCAACCGAGCTCGACCTGCGCAAGGCCAGCCTCTACTACTACGTGCGCTCGAAGGCCGAGCTGCTCTACCGGGTTTTCGACCGGGCCATCACCACGGCGCTCGGCAGCATCGAGGCCTCGCTCGAGATCGAGGACCCCCGCGAGCGCCTGGCCTCGCTCATCTGCCATCAGGCGGTGACGGTCGCGGCCGAGCCGAGCTTCTTCTCCGTCTTCTTCGACCAGCGGCCCCGCCTCGCGGCGGCCTACGAGGCCGAGATCCGGGCCAAGGAGCGCCACTACCTCCACGTGTTCGCGGACGCGGTTGCCGCTGCGGTGGAGCAGGGCGCGCTCGTCGACGTCGAGCCCCGCTACGGGGCCCAGGCCATCCTCGGGATGACGAGCTGGGTCTACAAGTGGTTCGACCCTGACCGTGACGACCCCGACGAGTTCGCGCGCACCTGCGTCGCCCTCGTGCTTCCCGGGCCGCCGGGTCTCGACGGCGCCCCCGGCGCCCGCCGTCGCGAGCCGACCCCGAGCGCGCACGCGGGCCACCGCTAGGCCGCCGACGGCGAGGGCTGCGGCCAGCCGGCGCGCAGCACGTGGCGCTGCAGCTTGCCGGTGGCGGTGCGTGGCAGCTTGTCGACGAAGCGCACCGACCTCGGGACCTTGTAGGCAGCGAGGTGCTCACGGGCCAGAAGCGTCAGCTCGGCCTCGAGCTCCGGCGAGCCAGCGCAGCCGCTCGCCGGGACGACGAAGGCGCGCAGGCGCGAGGCGCCGATGGCATCGGTGACGGCGATGACCGCCACCTCGGCGACGGCCGAGTGGGAGACGAGGAGCGTCTCGATCTCGAGCGGCGAGATCGTGATGCCGCCGACCATCTCGAGGTCGTCGGACCTGCCGCAGTGGTGCACGAAGCCGTCGCCGTCGACCGCCACCCGATCTCCGGTGCGCAGCCAGCCGTCCACGAGAACCCTCGCGGTCTCCTCGGGCCGGTTGTGGTAGCCGGCCATCAGCGTCGGCCCCCGGACCCAGAGCGAGCCGACGCTGCCGCGAGGCACCTCCTCGTCCTGCAGGTCCCGGATGCTGATCTCGTAGCCGGGCAGGACGTGACCGCAGCTGCCGGCGCGTCGCTGGCGGAGGGTGTTGGCGATGAACAAGTGCCCGACCTCGGTCGAGCCGAGGCCGTCGAGGATCGGGACGCCGAGCCAGGACGAGGCGCGGGCCTGCAGGGTGGGCGACAGTGCCTCACCCGCCGAAACGGCGACGCGCAGGGAGCGGAACGGCTCGGGGTCGCCGTCTGCCAGCAGCACCGCGTAGAAGGTCGGCACGGCGAACATCACGCTCGGGCGCACCCGGGCCACGAGCTCGCTCACCGCGTCGATCGTCGGAAGCTCGGGCTGCAGCGCCGTCGAGGCGCCCGTCGACAGGGCGCAAAAGACGGTGTTGCCGAGGCCGTAGGAGAAGTAGGCGCGCGACACCGAGTACAAGACGTCCTCGGGGGTGAGCTCGAGCGCCGCGTGCGCCACGGCGGCGGCGTGGCAGGCGAGGTCGGAGTGGCGGTGCACCACGAGCTTGGGCCTGCCGGTCGTGCCGGAGGTGTACTGGCCGTAGAGCGGCGCGTCGGCCCCGAGGATCGCCGGCGGGGCGGGCGGCTGGCGGGGTCCTTCACGCTCGAGATCGGAGGCGCTGAGCACCGGCGTCCCGGGGAAGTAGACGGCGATCTCCTCCTCGCAGACGACGAGCCGGGGCACCGCGTCGTGGACCATGAAGTCGTAGTCCTTCGGCCCGAGTCGCGGGTTGACCGGGACCGCGAGGGCTCCGAGGTGGGCCGCGCCGAGGAACGCGAGGACGAAGCCGATGCGGTCGTGCAGCGCGATGAGCACGCGGTCGCCTTCGCGCACGCCGAGCTCGGCGAGCAGCGTCGCGCTCGACGCGACCGCCCGGTGGCACTCCCCGTGGGTCCAGGCGCGCTCGTGCTCGACGTAGGCTCGCCGGTCGAGCCAGCCCGAGCGCGCGGCGAGCTCCGCCAGCTGCACGGCCGCGTTGTGCTGCGCGGACCGCTCCGGAGCCAGGGCCGCGCCCCTCGGACTCCACGCCGGCTCGTCTCGCCTCTCGTCTTGCGCCTCGGCTCGCGGCGGGTGCAGGTGCACCCGACGTCGTGTCGAGCGTGAGCCTCCGGGCATCTGCCCTCCTTCCACGCTCAGCGTCTCCCTGCGTCGCTACCGGCCCTGCCAGGCCGGTGCGCGTTTGCCGTTGAACGCGGCGTGGAACTCCGCGTAGTCCTCGCTGTTCATGAGGAGCGCCTGGGTCATCGCCTCGAGCTCGATCGCGCCCGAAAGTGGCATGTCGAGCTCGCGCGAGAGGAGGGACTTGGTCTGCGCGTACGCGAAGGAGGGTCCCCCGGCGAGGCGTGCGGCGAGGGCCGCCGTCGCCTCGTCCAGGTTGCCATCGTCGACGAGCTGGCTGACCAGCCCGTAGCGCTCGGCGGTCTCGGCGTCGAGGGTGTCGCCGAGCATCAGCAGCTGCGTGGCGCGGCCGAGCCCGACGATCCGGGGCAGCAGGTAGGCCGAGCCCATGTCGGCGCCGGCGAGGCCGACCTTGGTGAACAGGAAGGCGAAGCGGGCCGACCGGGTGAGCAGCCGGAAGTCGGCGGCGAGCGCGATCACCGATCCGGCGCCCGCCGCGATGCCGTGTACCGCCGCGATGATCGGGATGGGGCACTCGCGCATCGTCTTGACGACGTCACCGGTCATCCGGGTGAACTCGAGCAGCTCGTCGGGACGCATCTTCAACAGCGCGCCGATGATCTCGTTCACGTCGCCGCCCGAGCAGAAGGCCTTGCCCTCGCCGCGGATCACGAGCACGCGGACGTCGCCGCGCTGGGGCAGCTCCTTGAGCAGGTCGCGCAGGTCCGCGTAACTCTCGAAGGTCAAGGCATTGAGCTTGTCAGGCCGGGTGAGGGTGATGGTGGCCACCCGATCGGCGATCTCGAAACGGAAGTGCTCCCAGTTCGAGGTGATGGGCACGGAACCGCGGAACGGGCTCATCTGCACGGGCCTCCTGTTGGTGCGGACGGCGGGTGTCGCCGGCTGGACATGCCTGCTCGGTGGGCGCCGAGGACGTGCCCGGTGGCCCGCCGGCTGTCATCGCTCGCGCACGTCGCCGTCATCGCAGCAACGCCCGCGCGATGATCGTCCGCTGCACCTCCGAGGCGCCCTCGTAGATGCGGGTCGCCCGCACCTCGCGGTAGAGGTGCTCGAGCAGGTGCCCGCGCACGAGCCCCCGGGCGCCGTGCAGCTGCAGCGCGGTGTCGATGACCTGCTGCGCGGTCTCGGTGGCGAAGAGCTTGGCCATCGCCGCACGGCGGGTGATCTCGGCTGGCTCGGCGCCCGCGTCATAGGCGGCGGCCGCGCCATAGACGAGCAGGCGTGCCGCCTCGAGACGGGTGGCCATGTCGGCGAGGGCGTGGCCGACCGCCTGCTGGTCGCTCAGGGGGCCGCCGAAGACCTGCCGCTCGCGGGTGTAGGCGACGGTGGTGTCGAGGGCGGCCTGGCCCATGCCGACGGCGAAGGCGCCCACGCTCGGCCGGAAGAGGTCGAGGGTTCGCATCGCCACCCGGAAGCCCCGGTCCACCTCCCCGAGCACATCGTCGCGTGCGACGCGCACACCGTCGAGGAGCAGGCGGCCGACCGGGTGCGGCGCCAGCAGCTCGAGTCGCTCCCCGTGGATCCCCGGGCGGTCCGCCGGCAGCGCGAACGCGGTGACGCCGCGCGCCCCGGCGCCGACGGTGGTCCGGGCGAAGATCGTGTAGATGTCGGCATCGGGGGCATTGGAGATCCAGATCTTCTCGCCCGACAGCTGCCAGCCGTCGCCCGACGCGTCGGCCCGCAGCTCGAGCGCCGCCGCATCCGATCCGGCGCCGGGCTCGCTCAACGCGAATGCCGCCACCGCCTCGCCGCGAGCGATCGCGGGGATCCAGGCCTCGACGAGCTTCGGGCTGCCCGACTGGAGGATCGGATAGCCCCCGAGGCCCTGCAGCGCCAGGGCGGTCTCCGCCTCGGTGCTGACGTACGCGAGCGCCTCGCGCAGCAGGCAGAGCTCGAGCGCGGCGGCCTGCCTGGTCGGCTGGCCGGCACCGACTCCCGGGAAGAGCGCGGCGAGCAGGCCGTGGCGCCCCATCGCTGCCAGCAGCTCCCGGTTGACCCGCCCCTCCTCGCCGGTCTTTACGAGCCCGGCCAGCTCGCTGGCGGCGATCGCCCGGACCTCGTCGACCCGAGCGCGCTGGAGGGCGGTGAGGGAGAAGGGGCTGCCCGGCACCGGCGGGTCGCCGGCCGGCTCGCGCGCCGACACCCCGGCACCCATCAGCCGACCATCGTCAGCCCACCGCTGACGCTCAGCACCTGGCCGGTGACGTAGGAGGCCTGGTCGGAGGCGAGGAACGCGACGACGTAGGCGATCTCCTCGGGCCGGCCGAAGCGCCGGAGGGGGATCGCCCGTAGCAGCGCCTCCTGGATCTTCTCGGGCTGCTGGCGCAGCAAGGGCGTGTCGGTCGGTCCGGGGGCGACGCAGTTGACGTTGACGCCGTGGCGGGCCATCTCGCGCGCGAGCGACTTGGTGAACGCGATGACGCCTCCCTTGGCGCCGGCGTAGACCGTCTCGCCGAGGCTGCCCACCCGGCCGGCGTCGCTCGAGATGTTGACCACGCGGCCCTGCTTGCCGGCCTCGAGCAGCGGCGGAAGGAAGGTCTGACAGACGTGCACCGGACCGAGAAAGTTGAGCGCCGTGATGTGCTCGATGTACTCCGGCGGGTTGTCGACGAAGGGCTGACCCCGGTTCCACCCGGCAGCGTTGACCACCACGTCGACGAGGCCGAGCTCGGACTCGATCGCAAAGCGCAGCTCCTCGATGCTCGAGCGGCTGGTCACGTCGACCGGGAAGGCCCGCGCCTTGTCGCCGCGATCGTCGATGGCCGACGCCGTGCTGGTCGCCGCGGCGAGGTCGATGTCGGCGACGGCGACGGTGGCGCCCGCGTCGGCGAGCACCATGGCGACCGCCCGGCCGATGCCCGAACCGGCACCTGTGACCATCGCGGTGTGGCTCGTCAGATCGATCTTCATCGCCCTCTCCTTGCGTCGACGAACTCCCGTAGACGGCTCTCGGCTTCGGCGGTGGCGTGGAGGACACGCTGGCCCCGGCTCTCGCTCGCGTAGCCCTCTGCGCTGCCGGCGCGGCTCACGCAGCGCTTGATCGCCGGCTGGGCGGGTCCGGCGCCGGCCAGCAGCGCGCCAAGCACCTGCGCCACGCGCTCGTCCAGCTGCGCCGCCGGCGCGCACCACTCGACGATACCGAGGCGCTCGGCCTCGCGGCCGTCGACCAGCTCGCCGGTGAGCATGAGGCGCATGGCCCGCCCGCGACCGATGAGGCGCGTGAGGCGCTGCGTGCCGCCGCCGGCAGGCAGGAGCCCGAGACGGACCTCTGGGAGCGCGAGCCGGGCGTCCTCGGAGGCGATGCGCAGGTCGCAGGCGAGCGCGAGCTCGAGGCCGCCGCCGGTGGCCGCGCCGTGCAGCACGGCGACGGTGGGGATCTCGAGCTCCTCCCACTCGAGGAACAGCCCCTGGAACCGGGCGGCGAAGGCGTTCAGGGGACCTGGGTCCCCGCCCTCCAACGTGGCCGTCATCATCGCGATGTCCGCGCCAGCGGAGAAGTGGCGCCCCGCACCACGCACCACGGCCACCGCGATGCGCTCGTCGCGGCGGAGCGTGTCGAGCGCCTGCTCGAAGCGGTCGAGCTGCTCGACGTCCCAGGCGTTGACCGGCGGCCGATCGAGCAGCACCGTCGCGACGCGATCACGCACCTCGAGGTGGATCATTGTGCCCGCCGACGCTGAAGTGAGCGATCATTCAGTTCGATCGAACATACGCTCATCACGTGCTCAAGCTACGACTCGGGGGCTCGTTCGTCAAGGGCCCGCGGTCGGGTCGCCGCGGCCGGCGGCGAGGGAGCCGGTGAGCGGAGCGACCCCCCACCTGACGCTCCGGGTCGCGCGGGTAGGCTCGCTGCGTGCTTTCCGAGGCCGAGCTCGCCGAGTGCCGGCGGGCCACCTGGTTCGTCGACAGTGACCATCCCCGCCTCGTGGCACGCGCCCGCGAGCTGACGGCCGGCGCGACGAGCGAGCGGGAGCGGGCCGTGCGGCTCTTCTACGCCGTGCGCGACGGGCTGCGCTACGACCCCTACTCGATCACGACCGATCCGGCCGACTACCGCGCGAGCAACGTGCTCGGCCAGACGGCCGCCTACTGCATCCCCAAGGCGGTCCTGCTCACCGCGCTCGCCCGTGCCGCCGGCATCCCCGCCCGCCTGGGCTTCGCCGACGTCCGGAACCACCTCGCGAGCGACAAGCTGCTCGCGCGGCTCGGGAGCGACCTGTTCGTCTTCCATGGCTACACGGAGTTCTGGCTCGCGGGCACGTGGGTGAAGGCGACGCCCGCCTTCAACATCGAGCTGTGCCGGCGTTTCGGGGTCCACCCGCTCGAGTTCGACGGGCGAGACGACTCGCTCTTCCACGAGTTCTCCGTCGACGGCCGCCGCCACATGGACTACGTCGCCAGCCGAGGGAGCTACGTGGACCTGCCGCTCACGGAGATCATCGAAGCCTTCGAGCGCGAGTACGGGTCCGGCTATCGCTCGCGCCCGCCCGAGCGTCAGGCCGATGCGCTCTTCGACGTGCCGACCTCGCCGCGCTGAGCTGGTCGACCTGCCGCCGGGCAGGAGCACCGGCCCTTCCTGTGCGGCCCGAGCGCCGCACGCAGCACACCGGACGCGGCGCGTCCCACGCCGTCCGCTCCGGTCCCGTCGGGTCGGACATGGTATGGTCATTCAAATCAACTGAGTGATCATTCGGCAGCGGGAGACACGTGAGACGATGACGCAGACCTCCTCCGACGCCCTCACCGGTCCCGAGGCGATCCGCGCGGCGCGCGCTTCTTGGCGGCGCAGCCAGATCGTCGAAGCGGCGGTTCGACTGATGGAGGAGCAGGGCTTCCACCAGATGTCGGTCAGCTCGCTGGCCCGGGAGGCGGGAATCAGCGTCGGCACGATCTACCAGTACCTCGACAGCAAGGAGGACATCCTCCTGCTCATCTTGGAGGACGTCCTTCGGACCTACGCCCGGGAGGTCCCCCAGTCGATGGCGGGGCTCACTGACCCGCTCGAGCGGCTCGCCGCCGGCTTCCTCGCCTACTGCCGCGTCGTGGACACGCACCAGGCGGCGACGCTGCTCGCCTACCGGGAGAGCCGCTCCCTCAGCCGCTCGGGGCTGCAGACGGTCATCGGCCTCGAAGTCCAGACGACTGGCCTGCTGGTCGCCGAGCTCGGCGCCGCGCTTCGCGCCGGCATCGTCCGCCCGCACGACACGGAGCTGGTTGGCTGGGATCTGATGATGCTCGCCCACATGTGGGCACTCAAGCACTGGCACTTCAGCGCCCACCAGGACGTCGCGGCCTACGGCCGCGCCCAGCTGGCCCTCCTCCTCGACGGCTTGGTCGTCGAGCGCGAACGGGAGCGCTACGCGCGTCTGCTCTTGCTGCCCGAGCGTCGAGCGGCGGCGCTCGCCGCCACGGCTGCACCCGGCGCGTCCGGGGCCGCCGGGGACGGCGCGACCGGGCGTCCATGACGCCGCGCTATGCGCTCGTGACCGGGGCCTCGCGGGGGATCGGCGCCGCGATCGCCCGCCGGTTGGCGGCCGAGGGCTACGCGCTGACGATCACGGCCCGGCACGAGACGGCCCTTCGCGCGGTCGCCGCGCAGGTCGCGGGGGCTGGCGCCGCGGTGCACCGCGTGACCGGGGATATGGCCCTGGAGGACGACGTCCGGCGCGTGGCGAGCGAGCACCTGGAGCGCTTTCCGGCGCTGCACGTGCTCGTGCTCAACGCCGGGATGGCCGTCGCCGGCGAGCTGGCGAGCTACCCCTTGCGACGGCTCGACCAGATGCTCGCGATCAACCTGCGGGCCCCGTTCGCGCTCGTGCAGGCGTGCCTGCCGGCCCTTCGCGAGGCGGCACTCGCCGATCCCGACCGGGGCGCCAAGGTGGTGGCGATCGCCTCGATGTCCGGCGTGGTCTCCGAGCGCCAGCTTGCCGCCTACGGGGCCACCAAAGCGGCGTTGATCTCGCTGTGCCAGTCGATCTCCGTGGAGGAGTCCCGGCACGGTGTCAGCGCGACGGCGATCTCGCCGGGCTACGTCGACACCGACATGGGCGCGTGGGCCTCGGACCGCATCGATCCCTCCGCGATGCTCGACGTCGCGGACGTGGCAGAGATGGCGGTGGCGGTGACGCGCCTGTCGGCACGGGCGGTCGTCCCCCATCTCGTCCTGGCCCGCGCCGGCGAGAGCCTGTGGCGGGCGTGAGCGACGTGGCGCACGCCCGTCCTGGGCGCCCGTCGTGGACGGCATGAATAAACTGACTGACAGGTAGAAAATCTATATCGGGTATCGGCGCCGGACCGTTGGGAGGACGACATGACCGTACCGGCCGAACAGCCGCTGGCCCTGCTCGCCGTCGACCATCTGCTGTCGGACGAGGAGCATGAGATCGCCCGTACCGTGCGGCGCTTCGTCGACAACGAGATCAAGCCGAACGTCGCCGACTGGTGGGAGGAGGGGACCTTCCCCAAGGAGATGGCCAAGCAGTTCGGCGCGCTCGGCCTGCTCGGCATGCACCTGACGGGCTACGGCTGCGCGGGGACGAACGCGGTCAGCTACGGCCTGGCCTGTATGGAGCTCGAGGCCGGCGACAGCGGTGCACGCAGCTTCGTCTCGGTGCAGGGGTCCCTCGCGATGTTCGCGATCCACCACTGGGGCTCGGAGGAGCAGAAGCGCCGGTGGCTCCCGGGGATGGCCGTCGGGGAGGTGATCGGCTGCTTCGGGCTCACCGAGGCGGACTTCGGCAGCAACCCCGCCGGGATGCGGACATGGGCACGGCGCGACGGCAGCGACTGGGTGCTCGAGGGGACCAAGATGTGGATCACCAACGGCTCGATCGCCGACGTGGCGGTCGTGTGGGCGAACACCGACGAGGGGCTGCGCGGGTTCCTCGTACCCACCGACACCGCCGGCTTCTCGGCGCCGAAGCTCGCGCGCAAGCTGTCCCTTCGCGCCTCGGTCACCTCCGAGCTGGTCCTCGACAGGGTGCGCCTGCCCGCCGAGGCCGTCCTGCCCGGCGCGTCGTCGCTCCGGGGCCCGCTGTCCTGCCTCGACGAGGCGCGCTTCGGGATCGTCTTCGGTGCGCTCGGCGCGGCGCGCGACTGCCTCGAGAGCGCGATCGCCTACGCCCGCGAGCGGCAGGTGTTCGACCGGCCCATCGCCGGCTTCCAGCTCACCCAGGAGAAGCTGGTGGACATGGCGCTCGAGCTGCAAAAGGGCTTCCTGCTGGCGCTGCACCTCGGCCGGCTGAAGGACGCCGGCGAGCTGCGCCCTCAGCAGGTCAGCCTGGGCAAGCTCAACAACGTCCGCGAGGCGATCGCCATCGCCCGCACGTGCCGCACGATCCTCGCCGCCAACGGGATCACCCTCGAGTACCCCGTGATGCGGCACGCCAACAACCTCGAATCCGTCCTCACCTACGAGGGCACCTCCGAGGTGCACACCCTCGTCATCGGCAAGGCGCTCACCGGCGTCGACGCCTTCGGGTGAGGGAGCAGTCCGCCGCTCGAGCGCGTGCCGCCGTCGGTCGGAGCGGTGTCAGGTTCCCGGCGCGACCTCAATCGCGCAGGGCTCGGCGTCGGCCTCGACGCAACGCTCGCACTCGAGCTCGAACGTCGCGTGGGCGATCGAGAATGGCCGGCCGATCCCGACCTTGACCCGCTCGCCGACCAACTGGGCCTCCTCCAGGCTCGGATGACCGGTGAGCACCACGTGGGCCGAGAGCGCCCGCACCTCGCTCGAGAGGCTCCAGCAGTGCAGGTCGTGGACTTCTGCGACGCCGTCGACGTCGGTGATGGCCCGGGCGAGCGCCTCGAGGTCGACGTCGGCAGGGGAGGATTCGAGCAGGACGTCGACGCTCTCGCGCGCCAGGCGGACGCCCTGGAGGGCCACGAGGCAGGCGACGCCGAGCGAGACCGCGGGGTCGAGGACGGCGAGGCGGCCGGTGGCGTAGATCACGAGCCCGGCGACGAGCACCGCCGCCGAGGCCACGGCGTCGCCCGCCAGGTGGAGCAGGGCGACGCGGATGTTCAGGTCGCGGGAGCGCTCGACGAGGGCCAGCGCCGCGAGGGCGTTCACGGCGAGCGCGATGCCTGCGACGATAGCGACCAGGCCGCCGTGGACCGCCACGGGGTGGAGGATCCGCTGGACGGCCTCGATGGCGATGAGGGCCGTGACGACGATGATCACCGCGACGTTGGCGAGGGCGGTGAGGATGGTCGCCCGGTGATAGCCGAACGACCGCGAGGCGGTGGGGGAGCGCAGCGTCAGGCGCACGGCGACGAGCGCCAGCACGAGCGCGGCCGCGTCCGCCAGGTTGTGGCCGACGTCGGCGAGCAGCGCGGTCGAGCGGGCGGCGAGGGCGCCGACGAGCTCGCCCCCGACGAGCGCCGTGTCGAGGACGAGCGCGACGACGATCCGCTGTGACCGGCTCATCGCCGCCGTCCTCGTACGCCACCCATCTCGCGCGAAGCGTACCGGCGCACCGGGCGCCGCCGGTGCTGTCGGCGTCCTCAGGTGCCCAGGCGCGGGTCGCGACCGGTCAGCGGGCGTGACCGCTCAGGGCTCGCTCGGCTGCTTCGAGCTCGCGAGGGCGGCCTGCGCGGCGGCGACCTCCTCGCGCACGATGGCGATGTCGGCCTGGTGCGTCACGCCGATGCAGCGGCTGTCGGTCTCGACGACGTGCACGCTGTCGTGCCGGCGCTCGACGAGGGAGCCGACGACGTCGGGCAGGAGCAGCTCGCGTCGGACCGCCGTCTCCGGGTCGAAGTGCGCCAGGGCGTCGACGAGGTGGTCGAGCAGGCGGGGGTGGAAACCCCACAGGTTCATCGAGACGCGCTGCAAACCGTCGAGGCGCCGGGTGACCGGCTTGTCCTTCGCGATCTCGCCGGGGGCGTTCCTCGGCAGCGGCGTCGCGTCGAACGAGCCGTCCTCGCGCAGGCGCACCGTGTGCTCGACGATCCGGCGGAGCTCGCCCTCCTCGTCGACCTCGCACAGGCCCCGCGTGACGGCGGCGGCGGTGAGCACGGTGCGGAGCAGACGGTAGGCGACGAGCACGTGACGCCCGGCCACCGAGTCGTCGCCCGCCGCGTGCGTGCCGACCGAGAAGTGCTCGATCAGCATCCCGAGCGCCTGCTCGCCGTAGAGGTCGTCCGCGTTGGCGACGCCGAAGGGGCCGTGGAGCGCCGGACGGGCGGACAGCACCGCCTGGGCCGTCCCGGGAACCGGTGGCTGGCAGACCGTCGAGACCTGCAGCGTGGACGGCCATCGCCGCCGGACGTGGGCGAGGATCTCCTCGCGGATGTCCTCCCGGACGACGAGCACGATCCCGTCGTAGCCGGAGGCCTCGGCGGCGAGCGCCGTATAGTCCATGATGGCCTCGCCGTTCGGCCCGACGGGCGCGAGCTGTTTCAGGCCGCCGAACCTGCGGCCGTGGCCAGCGGCGAGGATGACCAGTTGCACGTGGGGAATCCTAGGTCAAAGCGCTGGTCGTACGTTGTGAGAGATACGTGTCCGGTGTTAGCAGACTGTTAGGGAGCGAGACGTGACCGATCACGACCAGGGGTCGTCAATCGACCAGGTCGACCATCTGGGGGACGGGCGCGACCACGACGGGCCGGAGGGCGCCGCTCGGGCGACCGGCGGACCGGGGGACCTCGACGCGGTCGAGCTGGAGCGGCGGCGCCAGGGCCTCGAACAGGTGATGGAGCTGATGCGCCCGGCCGTGCAGATGGACGGCGGTGATCTGGCCCTCGGGGAGGTCGACTACGCGGCAGGGATCGTCGAGGTCGAGCTGCAGGGGGCCTGCGGGTCCTGCGCCATCTCGTCGATGACCCTCCAGGGCGGCGTCGAGCGGCTCTTGAAGGAGCGCCTCGACTGGGTCACCGAGATCCGCGGCGGCGTCGACGAGTCGGTCGACCCCCTCGAGAGCGCGGCACTCGGGCGGGGCGGGTACGTGCCGCGCTACTACTGAGCGTCCCGAGGGTCCGCGAGGTCTCCCTGGCCTCGCCCGAAGCCGAGACGTTGGTCGGCAACATGCTCGCCTACCTCGCGGACCTCTACGCAGACCTCGTGCCACGCCCCCTCGACGCCGGCGAGTTCGCCCCGCCGTCGGGGACGTTCCTGATCCTCGACGTGGACGGTGCCGCGGCGGCTTGCGGTGGGGTGCGCGCCTGCGAGGTCGCCGGGGCAGTCGGCGAGCTGAAGCGGCTGTGGGTCGAGCCCGAGCACCGCAACAAGGGCCTGGCGCGCGAGCTCCTCGCTTGTCTCGAGGCCCGGGCCGTCGAGCTCGGCTACGAGCGCCTCTATCTGGACACCGGCCCGCTGCAGGCGGCCGCGATGCGCCTGTACGAGTCGAGCGGCTACCGGAGCGTCCCGAACTACGGGCGCAACGCCGCGAGCACCTTCCTTCGCGCCTACGAGAAGGTGCTCAGCTCGCCCGCATGAGCGCGCGCAGCGCCCGGTAGCCGATGCGGGCCATCCCGAGCCGCCCGACGAGGGCCGCGAGCTCCCCGCCGCCAGCGACGAGGGCGTGGCCGGCGACGCGGGCGGGCCAGTCCGGCGTCGCGGCGCGCAGCTCCGCGGTGTCGAGCGCGGGTTGGAGGTGCAGCTCGGTGACGCCGGGGGGCAGCTCCTCGAGCAGCTCGCCGAGATCGCCCGAGGTGGCGATGAGCGGCTGGAGCCAGACCACGTGGTCGGGGGCGAGGACGCCCCGCTCGGCGGCGAGGTCCCGGAAGGGGAAGCCGACGCGGCGCTGCTCCTCGGCGCGGGGCAAGCGGAGCGGCAGGCGGAACTCCTCGGCGAGATCGAGGTACACGTCGAAGAACTCCGACTTCAGCTCGACCGAGCCGAGGTGGGCGTCGAGGTGGCTCACGTCGAAGCCCCAGTAGACGGCCCGCTCGATCTGGGCGCGCCACTCCCGCCGCACCTCGTCGAGGTCGGCGTGCTCCCAGACGTCGTCGACCGTGCGCGGGAAGCCGCCGTCGCCGTCGAGGAGCGAGGGTGCCTGGGTGATCGGGCCCCAGCGGTACAGGTCCAGCTCGGCGTTCAAGGTGAGGTGCACCCCGACGTCCTCGCCCCGGTACGCCGCGGCGGCGCCGCGCGCCCAGGGAGCGGGGACCATCAAGGAAGCGGAGGTGCCGACGCCGTCGCGAAGCGCCGAGTACACGGCCTCGTTGGCGGCGTAGGAGAAGCCGAGGTCGTCGCAGGTGACGACGAGCACCCGGTCGCTCGCGCCGAAGCCGAGCCGTTCGACGAGGCTGCTCACCGTCTCGACGGTAGCGGCTCGTCGAGCGGCTCGGCTTCGCTCAGCGCCCGAGGCGCTCCTGCAGGGCGGCGTCCTTGGCGCGCACCTCGGCGGCCATCCTCTCCTGGAAGGACCGGATCGCCCCGGTGAGGCGCTCGTCGCCGACACCGAGGATGCGGACCGCTAGGAGCCCGGCGTTCCGGGCGCCGTCGACCGCGACGGTCGCCACCGGGATGCCGCGTGGCATCTGGGCGATCGAGAGCAGCGAGTCGAGCCCGTCGAGGTGCTTCAGCGCGATCGGCACCCCGATCACCGGCAGCGGCGTCACCGCGGCGAGGACGCCGGGCAGGTGGGCGGCGCCGCCGGCGCCCGCGACGATCACCTGTACCCCGCGCTCGGCCGCGCCGCGGGCGTAGGCCACGGCGTCGTCGGGCGTCCGGTGCGCGGAGAGGACGCGCATCTCCCAGCCGACGCCGAACTCGTCGAGCGCCTCCGCCGCCTGGCGCATGACCGACTCGTCGGAGTCGCTCCCCATCACGATCGCAACGCTCATCGTCTCCTCCTCCGGGGCTGGAGCGGGGCCACCCTCCGACCGATCTGCCCGAGCGCGAGCCCGACGACCACCCCGCCGACGACGTCGGAGGCGTGGTGGATCTTCACGTACACCCTCGACGCCGCCACGACGGCCGCGACGGCGAAGTACGCCGGCGCCAGCGGGTCGCCCTCCGCGAGCAGGGTCGCCCCGCAGAAGGCCGCGGTGGCGTGGCCCGAAGGGAAGCTCGACGAGAGGGGTTGGCGGAGGGGCAGGGGGTGCTCGGGCTGCTCGAGCGGGCGGTGCCGGCGGAAGAGGGACTTCAGCGCGACGTTGACGAGAACCGACTCGACGCCGGTGGCGACGATGGCGCGCGCCGCCGCCCGCTCGTTCGTCCGTCCGCCCCGGAGCGCGCGCAGCAGGGCGAAGACCACCCAGATGAGGCCGAAGTCCCCGAGCGCGGAGGCCGTGTAGAAGACACGGTCGGCGAGGCGGTCGCCGCGGACCCCGGTGACGGCGTCGTCGACGCGGTTGTCGAAGCCTGCGACGAGTTCACGGAGCACGGGCGCAGGCTAATCGGCGCGCGCGAGGCGTTCGACACCGGCCTGGAACGCCGGGCACTGCACCTGGAACGAGCATGTCTTGCACAGCGGCGAGGGGTTCGGGCGGAAGTCCTCGGTCCGGCACGCCCGTTCGATCGCGGCCCACACGGCGAGTGCGCGCTGGCGGAGCCCACGCATCGTCTGGTCGGTCGGCGACTCGACGACGACCACCTGGTCGCGCAGGTACATGAGGCGCACCTCGCTCGGCCGGCGACCGAGCGCCTGCTCGCAGAGGAAGGCGTAGAACTGCACGCCGGCGAGGCGCGAGCGCGCCTGCTCGACGCGTGGGGATCGCCCGGTCTTGTAGTCCACCACGACGAAGTCGTCGCCCGGCAGATGGTCGAGCCGGTCGATGATCCCCCGCAGCTCGACGCCGTCGAGGTTCACCCTGAGGTCGAGCTCGAGGCCGACCGGCCGCACGCTCGAGGGGTCCTCGAGGGTGAAGTACCGGTCGAGGAGCCCCCGGGCCTCGAGGAGGAAGGACTGGCGGGCGGCGTCGTCGAGCTCCAGCGAGGCGACGTCGTCGCCGACCTCCATCTCCCTCCACGCCTCGTCGAGCGCGCTCGCGCCGCGCTCGCGGGTCCGCCTCGATGCGGGCCCGTCGGAGAAGAGCAGCTGGAGCGCCCGGTGCAGGAGCGTCCCGCGCACCTGCTGGGGCGAGGGCGGTTCGGGGAGACGGTCGATGTAGGAGTAGCGGAACGCCAGCGGGCAGCTGACGAACTTGCCGATCTTCGACGGCGTCAGGGTCTCCGGCAGCGGGACGCTCATAGGGACATCGGCGAAAGGCTACGTCGCGGCACGTTCGACCACCCGGATGATCGAGCGTGCGACGGCGCCGGGGTCCTCGAGCGGCCCGAGATGACCGAGGCCCTCGAGGGCGGCGAGGCGCACGTCGGGCAGGCCCTCGGCGAGCAGGGGGAGGCAGGCGGCGCCGAAGAACCCGCTCGTCGTGCCGTAGGCGACCGTGACGGGGCAGGTCACCTCGGCGAGGCGGAGCCCCGCGTCGCTGCGCGTGCTCGCCTCGTAGATCAGTGCCTCGTACTCGGGCAGGCAGCGCAGACGCACGCCACCGTCGACCTGTTCGAAGCCGTGCTCGACGTAGGCCTCGAGCGCGAGAGGTGCGAGCACGCCAAGGGGTGAGTCGCGGTATCGCTCGAGGGCCGCCTCGCCCGAGTCGAAGTCGGCGCGCCGTCGGCGGGCGGCGCCGACATGCTCGGCGATGCGGTCGGGGTCGAAGACGCCGGGGTCGAACACGATCGGCTCGTAGCAGTACAGGGCGGCGAAGGTGCCGGGATACTGCGCCTCGGCGAGGAGCAGCGCGGCGCCTCCGCAGGAGTGGCCGATCCCGACCGGGCGCTCGAGCCCGAGGCCGCGGACGGCCGCGACGACGTCGTCGCGAAAGCCGTTCCAGTCGAAGTCGAGGTGTGGCGGTGCCCCGGAGGCGCCGTGGCCGCGCAGGTCCGGGGCGTAGCTGCGGAAGGCTCCCGCCAGCTCGCCGGCGAGCAGCTGGTAGCAGCGCCCGTGGAAGCTCGTGGCGTGGGCGACGAGCGCCGGCTCGCCGTGTCCCCCGAGGTCGTGGATCGCGATCTCGACGCCGTCGCCGGCGAGCACGCGGGTGTCGTCCATGGGGCGAGGCTACCGCCGGCCGTCCGGCGGTCCCTGCCCGGGCCAGGCGCGTTGCGCGGCGCGACCCGCGCGGGCCGCCTGCGGGCGCCGATGGCAAAGTTTTGGTGAAATCTCCCCGCTGACGTGGTTGAACGCACGCGCAGAACGGCGCGATCGGCTACAACAGTGTCCCGTGGAATCCTTCCTGCAACACTCTGGCTACCTCGCGCTGGTGGTCCTCGCGTTCGCCGAGGCCTGCTGCATCCCGTTCCCGTCCGAGATCACCTTCGGCTTCGCCGGGTTCCTGTCCGCGTCCGGCTCGCTCGGTACCTCGGGTCACCACCTGAACCTGGTCGCGGTGATCGTGCTCGGGACGGTCGCCGAGGTCGCCGGCTCCTTCGTCTCCTACGGCATCGGCAGGGTGGGCGGGCGCCCGCTCGTCGAGCGGGTCGGTCGCTACGTGCTGCTCACCACCGCCGACCTGGACCGTGCGGAGCGCTGGTTCGACGGCCGGGGCGAGTTCTCCGTCCTGGTCGGCCGCGCCATGCCGCTGATCCGCTCGTTCGTGTCCGTCGTCGCCGGGGTGGCCGAGATGTCGCCGCTCCGCTTCGGGGTGTTCAGCCTGATCGGCACCGCCATCTACACGGCCGCGGTGGCCTCCGCCGGCTACGCCCTGAACGGGGCGTGGCACAGCCTCGTGCACGGGTTCTCGCTCGCGGGCTACGTGCTGGCGGCGCTCGTCGTCGTCACCGTCGCCGCGTTCATCGCACACCGTTGGAGCAGCCTGCGCAAGCAGGGCCCTCGACCAGAGGTGTCCCGCCCGGGGCCATCGGGCCAGCCCGACTGAGGCCGACGGGCCCCCGCAGCGGTCGCCGGCTCGAGGCCGTGAGCGCCACGCCGTGCGTCCGCGCTCCGTGACGGCCAGAGCTCAGCGAGGAGCGAGCGGGACCCGCCAGCTGAGCTCGGTCGTGCCTCCGACGCGCGTGCGGATCCCGCACGAGCCGTCCAGCGCCTCGGCGCGCACCACCATGCCGGCGAGCCAGTCGTCGTCCGCCGCGCTCGCGGACCGGTCGGCGCCGCGGCGCCGGGCTGCCGGGCCGCCCGGCTCGGCGCCGTCACCGAGCTCGGCGGCGGCGACTCGGAGCACGAGCTCGCGTGCGCGCGGCTCGCCCGATGCCTCGACCTCCACCGACACCGAGGTCGCGCCCCGCCGCGCCAGCTCGCCGAGCGCCTCGCGAAGGGAGAGGATCAGCCCGGCGACGACGGGCTCGTCGAGGGCGCGGTCGACCGGCCCGACGAAGCGGACCGTCGGCTCGATGCTGAGCAGCTCGGCCGACCACCGGATGACGTCGAGGAGGCGCGCCCCGAGCCGCTGGCGCCCGCGGACCGCGGGCTCGAGGGCGAAGATGGCCGCGCGGACCTGCTGGATCGTCTCGTCGAGGTCGTCGATCGCCCGGCGCACCCGTGCCGAGGTCACCTCCGGGTCCTCCTTCAACGCACTCTGCAGCGAGAGCCCGATCGCGAAGAGCCGCTGGAGGACCGTGTCGTGGAGATCGTGGGCGATGCGCACCCGCTCGGCCGCGACGCCGAGGTCGACGACCTGGGCGTGGAGCCGGGCGTTGTCGACCGCGCCGCCGGCGCTCATCGCGAACGCCTCGGCGATCCCGACGTCCTCGGCGCTGAGGCGGGCGCCGTCGTCCCTGCCGGCGAGGTAGAGGTACGCGTAGACCTGGTCGCGGATCCGGATCGGGACCCGCAGGTCGTAGCCGGGGGCCTCGCTCGTCGCGTGCCCGGCACCGCGCGCGCTCGGCGCGCGGTGCTTCGTGTGGACGAGGGGGGTGGGGTCGCGCCCGTCGTTGCCGACGACGGCGAGCGTCGCTTCCCGGGCGCCGACGAGGCTGCAGGCCTGCGTGACGATGGCACGGTGCACCGCCTCGACGGTCAGCTCGGACTCGAGCGCGACGATCGCATGCAAGAGGTCGTGCAGCCGCTCGGGGTCCGTCACCTGCGCGTGCTGCATATCCGCATGGTGGCAGCGGCCCGGGCGCGACGTCAGGGGCATTCGGCAGGAACATCGGTCGGAAGGTCCCCTCGGCCGGCACAGTCCGTTCGGACCGGAGGGCTCCGAGCGCCGCCGTCGCCCGTGCGCGACGGAGTGCTCAGGGGGTGAGCAGGCGGTAGCCGACGCCCCGCACCGTCTTGATGAGCGGCTCCTCGCCGGGGAAGTTGAGCTTCTTGCGCAGGTAGCCGACATAGACGTCGACGACGTTGTTGCCCGGGTCGAAGCCGTACTCCCACACCTCGTTCAGGATCCTGGCGCGCGAGAGCACGTGGGTCGGGTGTCGCATGAGCAGCTCCAGCAGCGACCATTCGCGAGGCGCCAGGTCGATGCGGCGACCCTCGCGCCAGGCGATCTTGGTGAGGAGGTCAAGGCGGAGATCGCCGACGACGAGCTCGGTCGACGCCCGCTGCCCCGCCGTGCGCAGCGTGGCGCGGATCCGGGCGAGGAGCTCGGCGAAGGAGAAGGGCTTGGTGAGGTAGTCGTTGGCGCCGAGCTCGAGGCCGCGGACCTTGTCGGCGACCTCGGCACGGGCCGTGAGGATGATCACCGGGAGGGCGGCGTCCCGCTGGCGCAGCCAGCGGAGGACGTCCTCGCCCGAGGTCCCCGGCAGCCCGAGGTCGAGCAGGACGAGGTCGAGCCCCTCGCCGCCCGGCGAGAGGAGGCGGACCGCCTCGAGCCCGTCCGGCGCCACGGCGGTCGCATAGCCCTCGGCCCGGAGACCCTTCACGATGAAGGACGCGATCCGGTCGTCGTCCTCCACCACCAGGATCCGCACCCTCAGGCGCTCCTCGTGGCGAGGATCCGCGTCGCCGGCAGCACGACGGTCACGCTCGCCCCCCCGAGGTCCGACTCGCCGACGGCGATCGAGCCCCCGTGCGCCTCGGCGACCGCCTTCACGATGGCGAGGCCGAGGCCCGAGCCGTCGGCGTCACGGGCGCCGGGCCGGGCGAAGCGGCGAAGCACCGCGGCGCGCTGGCTCTCGGGGATGCCCGGGCCGGAGTCCTCCACGCTCAGCCGCAGGCTCCCGTCACGCCCGTCCACGGCGGCGACGAGCGCGATGTCGTCGCCGGTTGTCGTGGCGCGCACCGCGTTGTCGATGAGGTTCAAGATCGCGCCGCGCAGCTTCGCCGCGTCGACGTTCAAGAGCAGGTCCGGCGCCGGCGGCAGCAGGAAGGTGCGCGGCGCGAGCACCCGTACCGCCTCGTGCAGCTCTGCCAGGAAGGGCTGCAGCTCGACCGGCTGCGGGGCGAGGAAGTCCGGCTCCATCGCGCGCCCGAGCATGGTCAACCGCTCGACCAGGGCGCGGGTGTGGTCGAGCTCGTCGATGACGAGGTCGACCGTCTCGCGTACCTGGTCCGGATCGTCGATGCCGGTGCGCTCCAGCACCTCGAGGTGCCCCCGCGCCACGGTGAGCGGCGTCCTCAGCTGGTGCGACACGTCCGAGAGGAGACGGCGCTGCGCCGTCATCGCCGTCTGGACGCGTTCGAGCATGGCGTCGAACGTCCGGGCGAGCTCGCCGACCTCGTCGTCGCTGCCCTGGTCGCCGAGGCGCTGGTCGAGAGAGGCGCTGCCGATCTCCTCCGCGGTCGTAGTGATGCGACCGACGGTCCGCAGCAGCCGCCGCAGCAGGAAGAAGGTGCTGGTCACCCCCGCCAGCAGCGCGACGGCGGCCTCCGCGATCGACAGCGCGAGCACCCGCCGCCGCTCGGCCACGAAGGCGCTCAGGTCGGTCGTGGCGATGAAGGTCCCGACAACTTGCTGGCCGGCGACGATGGGCGCGCCGACGAGCTCGCTCGGCCTGCCGCCGATCGTCGTGGCGAGCGCGACGCTTCGGGTCGGCGGCGCGGCGAGCCACTGTCGGACGGTGGGGTCCGCCTCGACGGCGTCGACGGCCTGGATGCTCGGGATCCCGAGCGTCTCGGAGGTGCGCGCGCCCGTCTTGAGGTGGATCAGGATGACGTCGCTCGGCGCGAGCGAGCGCCCGGCGAGGTAGCTGTTCGTGAACGCCCGAAGATCGGTCGGGTGCTCCCGCTGCGCCTGCTGGTGGAACTCGCGCAGCTCGTCACCGAGCGAGCCGGCGGCGAGGGACTCGTAGCTCGACGTGAAGTTCCGCACCATCCCAGCGACCACGGCGCCGAGGACGAGCGCGAGGACGACGGCGTGGTAGGCGGCGAGGCGCCCTGCGCTCCCTGGGCGTCGACGACGCCGCCGGCGGCGTCGTACGGGGCTGCCGTGGTCGGGCGCCCAGTCGAGCGATCGGGCGACCGGCTCGCCGTAGCCCTCGACCGGCGCGTCCGCAGGGACCGCCCCGGCGGGGGCCGCCGCGCCCGGGCTAGTTGTCGCCGCGTGTCGTGGTGCCACTTGACGTCGAGGTCACGCCCCCGCCGCCGCCCCCGCTGCTGCCGCGCCGTCCGTCGTCCCCCCCGCTCTCGTCGACGACGACCGGCGGCTTCGGCCGCACCACGGTCGTGCGCGATGCGGGCTGCGTCGTCGTCGTGACCCGGGTCGTGGTCGTCGTGGCGGGCTGCGTCGTCGTCGTGACCCGGGGCGTGGTTGTCGTGGTCTGGACGCTGGCGCCGACCTGGACCGAAGGGGGGAGGGCGGCCGACGAGCCGCCCGCGCCGGTCAGCGCGACCGCCAGCACCGCGCCCGCGACCACGAGCAGCGACGAGAGCCAGAGCGTCCAGCTCGAGCCGACCGGCGAGCGCGCCCCCGAGCGGCGGCGCCTCGCCGGCGGCGGATCGGGCGAGCGGTCCTCGTGCATCGGTCAATTCTCCCTTACGCCGGGGCCGCGCGCCGCGGTCATCGCCCGATCCGGCGCGCGCACCACCGCGACCGGCGCGTCCGCGAGGCGCAGCGCCCCGGCGGGGCACGCCGCGACGGCTCGCCTCGCCCGGGCGAAGGTCGCCCGGTCCTCGATCGGGGCGGGGTCCACCGTGGCGTAGCCCCACTCGTCGAGCGAGATCCGCTCCGGGCAGGAGAGCGCGCAGATGCCGTGGCCGTCGCAGCGTGCGCCGTCGACGAGCAGGCGGCTGCGCGGCGGGTGCGCGGTCATGGTCGTGGCCCCTCCTCGGCGGGCAGCGGGAAGGTCCCCGGCCCCCGGCCTTCGGGACAGGCGCGCCCGCGCAGGTGCTGGGCGAGCTCGCGCTCGAAGGTGGCGATGGCGCTCTCGAGCAGGTTGACCGCGCCCGTCGGGTGCCCGCACGCTCCACGGCCCCGGATCGAGGCGGCGAGCTGGCGGAGCCTGCGGACGTCGCGGCGCGACGCGAGGCCGCCGACCACCTCGTCGGCGAGCACGCTGAGCGAGGGCAGCCCGATCGCGCACGGTCCGCACTGGCCCGCCGACTGCCCCGCCATCCAGCGCAGCAGGCGCGCCGTCTCGGCGAGCCCACAGGCACCCCCGCCGAGCACCGCGATCAGCCCGCAGCCGAGCGACGCACCCGCCACGCCGAGCGCGTGGCGCTCGAGCGGCGTGCGCCAGGCGACGTCGCCGTCGATCCACGTCCCGGCGTAGCCGCCGAGCAGCACCGCGCGGGGGGGCACGTCGAGACCTCCGACGGTCGCGAGGAGGTCGCCGATGGTGACGCCGCCGAGCACCTCGACCACGACGCCGGGGACCGCGACCGCCCCGGCGAGGGTGACGAGGGTCGACCCGGGCGCTTCGGGCGATCCCGCCGTTGCGAACCAGGCCGCCCCGAAGCGGGCGACAAGCGCGAGGTGCGCGATCGTCTCGGCGTTGCCGACGACGGTCGGCCTCCCCGCCACGCCGGCGGCCGCGGCCGGCAGGGCGTCGCGCCTCGGCAGCGCCCCGGTGCCGCCGAGGTAGGAGACGACGGCGCTCGTCTCGCCGGCGACGTAGCGTTCCGGCGCGTCGACGAGGCGCACCGGGCGCCCGGCGCGGTGCCGCTCGCGTAGCGCCTCTTCGAGGGCCGACGTCGAACGGAGGCGCCGGCGGTGGAGGTAGACGATGATCTCGTCGGCCCCGGTCGCCGCCGCGGCGACCTCGGCCCCGTCGAGCACGAGGTGCGGCCGCAGCTCGAGCAGCGTCCGGTCCTTGCGGCTCGCCGGCTCGCCCTCACTCGCGTTCACGACGACGATCGGGGTCCCCGGCGCCTGTGCCGCCACGTCGAGCTTCGTGGCGGTCGGGAACTGGCCGCCACCGCGCCCGAGCAGCCGGCTCTCCCGCACGGCGTCGCGCAGGGCGGCGGGGGGGACGTGGTCGAGCGACAGCGGGCCGAGGCGGCGTTCGTGGTCCGCCAGGCCCTCGGTGCCGGCCGACCTCGGGGGACCGCCGAGCAGACGCGTCCCGGCCGAGCCGGCGACACCGAAACGTGCCGCGCCCGGCCGGCCCGGCTCGCCGGCCGCTCCACCGAGGTCGGCCGACTGGCGCGTCCGGATGTGCAGCGGCGTCATCTCCTCGCCCCGATCGCGTCGCCGTCACGGACGAGGGGGACCGCGGTCCCGCCCCGCGCCGTGCTCCGCTCCTCCGCGGCGACCCCCACGCCCGGGGCCTCCGCTGCGGGGCCGGGCCGGCGGGTCCGTGCGACGCTCGGCTCCCGCGCGGCGTAGCGGGTGACGACCAGCAGCGCGACGAAGGCTCCCGTCGTGACGTAGAGCACGCGCAGCGCCTTCGTGTCGGCGCCGGCGAGCACGCCGTGCACCCAGACGAGGGCGAAGGTCGCCGCTGCGAGGCGGTGGTAGGCGAGCCAGCGTCGGGCCCCTCGGCGGCCGGCGAGGCGCGCCGTGGCCGTCAGCACCAGCATGAACAGCAGAGCGACGGTGCCGAGGGCGACCGCGAAGGTCCGGTAGCGCGATTCGCCCGGCACGAAGGCGCCGATCCAGCCGACCCCGGCGTAGCGGTCCGCGGCGAGCGACACGAGGTGCCCGGCCACGACGGCGAGCGTCGCCGCCCCGAGGGTGGCGTGGATCCGGAGCCTCGTCTCACCGTGGACGAGCGGCCAGCGCAGCCGCCAGGGGTGGCGCATCCAGACCCCGAACGCGACGAGGGCGCTGAGCGAGAGGTAGCCGGCGATGCCGAGTGCCCGGCCCGTGATCCAGGGGAAGTACCGGCTGTGGATGGTCGGCGCGAACAGGCGGGCGAAGCCGAAGCCGGCCGCGACCGGCAGCACCACCGCGGCGAGGACCGTGAGCGTGGTGACCGTCCCGCCGCGCAGCCGCTCCGCCCAGCCCGGGCCGAGCTCGCCGACGGTCACGGCCGCCTCCAGGTCACGTAGCGCTCCATGCCGGGGCTCGTCCACTGGACGCCGTCCACGTCGACCCAGAGCGCGGTGACGGCGCGCCGGCGGGCCTCGTCCGCGATCCGGCGCCGGCCCGAGACGAAGAGCACCTTGCTCCACACCTCGGCCGTCGCGGGGTCCGCGCCGACGACGGTGACGGCCACCAGCCCGTCCCCGCCCGGCCGGCCGGATCGCGGGTCGATCAGGTGGTGGACCGGCCTGCCGTTGAGCTTCCAGCGGCGGAGCCGGATCGACGAGGTGGTAGCCGCGCGATCCGCGAGCGCGAGCACGGCGACCGGCGTGGCCGAGCCGAAGGGGTCCTCGACGGCGACCATCCACCGGCCGGCGCCCGGGCCCGAGCCGGCGCAGTGGCAGTCGCCGCCAGCCTCGACGAGGTGGTCGGGAGCCACGGCGGCGAGCGCGGCGCTCGCCCAACGCACGGCGAGCCCCTTGCCGATGCCGCCGAGGTCGATCGGCTCGCCGCCGAGGTGCAGCTCGCCGGCGGCGTGGTGGAACCTCGGGCGCCAGCTGCCGGACCGTTGACGTCGCGCGCTCGGCTGCCCGGGGCGCACCACCTGTGCATCACCGGAGGCGAAGGGGAGCGTGCGGTCGTAGCCGAGCACTCGCAGGTCGCGCAGCACCCGCGGGTCGAAGCGCCCCGAGGTCTGCTCGTAGGCGCGGTGCGCCTCCTCGACGGCCGCGAACAGCGCCGGCGGCACGCGGTGCCACCGGCCCGGCGCGGCGTTGGCCCGCATCAGCGGGCTGGTCGGGTCAAAGCGCGTGCAGGCGCGCTCGACGACGTGGAAGACCTCGAGGGCCCTGCCGGCGGCACGCCGCAGCTCCTCGGGCGCAGCGCGGACGTCGCCGAGTGCCACCCGTACGGTCACCTCCGTCGCCATCGCCCGGGTCGTCACGACGAGCTCGTCACCGGTGCCCGCCGCCGAGTCCGCCACGGCGGGGACGTGCGTGCGGAGCGCGCTCTCGGGCACCTCGAGGTCAACCCGCAGGGACACCGGACGCACCCGTCGTCGCGTGGGTCGCCGGCGCCGGCGCCGCTGCGGGCGTCGACGCCGGCTGCGCTGTGGCGGGCGCAGGGACTGCCGGGATGGCAGGAATGCTCGGCAGCTGGATCGACGGGGTCGTGCCCGCGGCACCGGCCGGCGCCGCCGATGCCGAGGAGGCGACCGGAGCGGGCACGGCGATCTTGGCCGCCGCTTGGGAGAGGGCCGCCAACGCCCGCTGGTCGGCGGCGAGCGCCTGGGCCACCTGCGTCAGCGTCCGGGCGTTCGCGCGCGCGGTTGCAGCCTGGGCGCTCGCGGCGGCGGCAGCGGCGGCAGCGGCACTGCTCGTCCCGGCGCCGGTCGTGGCCGGCGCTGCCGCGGGCGAGGCGATCGTCGAGCGGACGAAGGTGTCGGCGAGGCCCGCGCCGACCAGCACCGCCGACCCGACGACCGCCGCGGGGAGCATCCGCCGCCGGCTCCGTGCCCGCGCCAGGGCTCGCTCGCTCCTCGCCCGATCCGACGCGACTCGATGGCGCGCCACCAGCAGCTCGTCCGGCATGATCACGCCGTCGGGGGTGTGGCCGTCCCCGGACGTGCCGGCCTTCTGCTCAGTTGTCACTGCCACCTCCGCTCGAGCCATCGCCACTGTGCGAGGCGCTGCTCGCCCCGGTCGTCGTGTGGGTGGCAGGAGCGGTCGTGGTCGTCGCCGTGGTCGATCGGGAGGAAGCGGCGGAGTGGAGCGCCGCCGCCTCGCGCTGGAGCGTGGTGCTCTCCTTCGAGATGGTGGCGCTGCGCTCCTCGAGCTGGCGCGCCTCGCCGGCGAGCTGCTGCTGCTCGCCGGCGAGCTGGGCGCGCTCGGCGTTGATCTGGCTCTGCGCCGCGCCGGTCGCGGCGGCGGCCGAAGCGGATGCCCGCGCCTCGAGCGCTGCGAGCTTCTCCCGTGTCGTCGCGATCGCTCCTCCGAGCTGGCGCGCTTCGGCTACGACGGAGCGGACCTCGGCCGAGCCGTCGTTCGTGGCGAGGGTCGTGCTCGTCGTCGCCGGCGTCGTGGTCGACGCCCCCGCCGTGGTGCTGACGGCGGAGCTCGGCGAGCCGGGCGCGGGGGCGCTCGCCATGGCGACGCCGCCGCCGATCACGGCGCCGCCGGTGGCGATCACCGCCAGGAGCCGGGAGCGCCCGCTCATTGCTCGTGTCCTTCGGTGCAAGCTGGCATGTAGACGAGTATCGACTCCTCCTTTGTCGCACCGGTGAGATGAGGATGAGAATCCACTTATCGTCGACCCGGCCCGTCGCGCCGCGGCTCGTGTGTGCGGCGCGATGATCCGCGGGTGCCGGTCACGCTGCGACTCGCCGTGTTCCCCGCCCTCGCCCTGCTCGCGGCGGCGTGCGGCGGCGGCGCCGGCGGCGCCGCCCCGCCGACGAGCGGGAGCACCTCGGCGCCCGCCACCACGACGGTGACGACGACGTCGCGCGCCGTCACGACCGCCCCGGTCACGCAGCCCGCCAGCACCACGCGGCCGACCGAGCCCCCGGCGACGAGCGCCCCAGCGACGAGCGCCCCGGCCACCACGACGACCACCGGCCCGGGCTCGCTGCCCCAGA
The DNA here is from genome assembly GCA_035532475.1 of Acidimicrobiales bacterium. Lineage (GTDB taxonomy): Bacteria > Actinomycetota > Acidimicrobiia > Acidimicrobiales > Bog-793 > DATKQY01. Next base: position 38,429 of record DATKQY010000026.1, read on the forward strand.
CCGACGTCCTCCCGTCCGCCGCTTCGGCGCAGTTCCGCGACGAGATGCGGGACCTCTGGGAGGGGGTGCAGGACGACTCGCCCGAGCGCGCCGCCCCGGCGTTCTTCCCTGAGGCGGCGTACGTGCAGCTGAAGTCGATCCCGTACCCGGAGTCGGACTTCGTCGGCCGCCTCTTCGCCGACTACGGCCTCGACCTGGCCGCGGCACACGCGCTCCTCGGTGCGGGGGCCGAGGAGGCCCGCCTCCTCTACGTGAGCGTGCCGAGCGGGGAGGCCGAGTGGATCCCCCCGGGCTACTGCTACAACTCGATCGGCTACTGGCACGAGCCCGGGGCCCGCCTCGTCTACGAAGAGGACGGGCAGGTGCGCTCGTTCGGCATCGCCTCGCTCATCTCCTGGCGCGGCGTCTGGTACGTCGTGCACCTCGGGGCCGTGCTGCGCTCGGATGTCGTCGGCATGGTCGACGATCCCGCCGTCGGCCCGGGGGAGCCCGGTCCCCCGGGCGGCTGTTGACTGGCGCGCGGCGCCGCGATCAGAGCGTTCGCTGGCCGACGACCCGGTTGCGGCCGCTGCGCTTCGCCTCGTAGAGGCGGGCGTCGGCGAGCGCGATCAGCTGCTCGCCGGCCGCCCCGGGCGAGGGGACGAGCGAGGCCACGCCCACGCTGACGGTGACGATGCCGCCGCCGACGCCCTCGTGCGGCTCGCGCAGCGCCTCGACCGCGGAGCGGAGCCGCTCCGCGGCCTCGAAGGTCGTCGTGAAGTCGGCGCCGGGCAAGATGACGGCGAACTCCTCGCCGCCGTAGCGGGCGACGAGGTCCATGCCGTCGCGGGCGTATGCGCTCAGCTGCTCGGCGACGCGGCGCAGGCAGTCGTCACCGGCGATGTGACCGTAGCGGTCGTTGTACGCCTTGAACTTGTCGACGTCGGCCATCGCGGCCCCGAGGGGGGTGTGCGTGCGGGAGGAGCGCAGCCACTCGCCGCTCAGCACGTCCGCGAACCGACGCCGGTTGGCGAGGCCCGTGAGCGGGTCGGTGATGCTGAGCGCCTCGAGGCGAGTGTTCGCCACCTCGAGCGCTTCGGTTCGGTCGGCGACCTTGCGCTCGAGCGAGTCGTACAGCACGGCGTTCTGCAGCGAGACCGCGAGCTGCCCGACGATCAGCATGACGGCGTCGAGACGGTCCGCGGCGAAGGCGCCACGGCTGAGGCGGTTGTCCAGCACGAGGATGGCCAGCGCCTCGCCCTGGTTGAGGATCGGCACGACGAGGAGCGAGCACTGGTCGAGCTGCGCGACGTAGGGGTCCCGCCGGAAGCGGTCGTCGTGGGTCGCGTCGGAGACGAGCAACGCCTCGCCCGTGCGCTCGGTGTAGCGGAAGGCCGACAGTGGGAGCAGGCCGCGCACCGCGGCCTGCTCGACCGAGAGCCGCTCGCCTCCCTCGTCGTCGGTCGTCGAGAGGAACCAGTCCTTCGCGTCGGCGTCGTAGAGCACGACGCGCACCGTCGTCGCGCCGGTCATCTCACGCAGGAGCTCGACGACCCGGGCCTTTAGGCCCCCGAGCGTCGTCTCCGAGCTCAGCGCCTGCGACGCCCGCAGCAGGCCGATCATGTCGACCTCGTCCACCGAGACGCTGACCGTCTGGTCGGGCTCGAGGGCCCGGTGGAGGTCCGCCGGGGCGTGGCCGAGGTTGTAGCGCTCCTCCATCTGGCGCACCTTTGCCGTCGCGCCCCACGCGGCGTAGAGGGCGAAGGCCTCGTCGAGGAGCTCGCGGCCGGTGTGTCGGAGCCCGTTCGCCGTATGGAACACGCCGGCGCGCTCGGCGATCAGCGCCCGGTGCCACGGGCGCGGCAGGGAGGCGACGGTGCCGAGCGCCTCGTCGAAGTGCCGGGTGGCAGCCCACAGGTCCCCGACGGCCCAGGCCCGCTCGGCCTCGACGAGCTGGACCAGGTGGAGGAAGTTCCCGGGGGCGTCCGAGGCCCGACGCGAGAGCCAATCCCGGCACCCGTCGAGCTCCGCGAGCAGCGTCGTGCGTGCCGCCGCGCCCGCCGTCCGGGCGCGCCCGGCCAGGGCGAGCGCGCGCCACATGTGGGCGAGCGCCGCCTCGTAGAAGCCCTGGATGAAGGGGAGCATCTCGAGCGCCGCCGCGGAGTGGCGCGCCAGCCCTTCCTCGTCGCCCGCGAGCGCAGCGGTGAGGGCGTGGTGGACCTGGAGGATCGCGTAGGCCATCGGGTGGATGCCGAGCGAGTCAAGGTGCGCCTGCTCGTCGAAGTTGTCCTCGCTGAAGTCGGTGAGCGAGCGGGTGTCGCCGGCGATGGCGCGGATCGTCTGCCGGTAGGAGAGGAAGCAGGCGGTGCACTGGTCGTGGCCGATGCGGGCGGCCGCGGCGAGAGCCCGGTCGATCTCGGCGGCGGGAAGGTCGAGTGTGGGGGAGCAGTCGAGCAGCGCTGCCAGCGACGAGAGGTAGCTGAACGTCGCGAACTGCTGCTCGCCGCCCTGCAGCAGCCCCTCGCGCGCCCGCTGGGCGAGGTCGGTGCTGTCCTCGAGCGGCTCCAGCCAGGGCGAGGTGAACAGCCCGAAGGTGTACCGGGCCCAGGAGGCCTCGGGCTCGTAGCCACGCGCCTCGCCGATGGCGAGGGCGTGGCGTGAGGCGAGCGAGCCGGTGCGGTAGTCCTCGCGCAGCCCGATGGTGGAGAAACCGGTCGAGCTCAAGCTGGCGACGAGCGACGCGCACGGGCCCTGCTCGGCCCACAGCCGCTGGCTCAGCATCACCAGCCAGGCGTGCGTCGCCTCGTCGCAGAAGTAGGCCGGAGCGAGCAGGCGGTAGCCGAGCTTGGCCGCTGCGAGCAGGTAGGGGTCGTCCGGTGGCGGGCGGCGGAGGTCGCGCTCCACGTCCACCTCAGCGAACCAGCGGATGAAGGCGTCCATGCGCTCGGACACGGCGGCCGCCATGTCGTCGGGAGTGTCGAGCCCGAGGCGCCCCAGCATCTCCAGGCCGAGGTCGAGCGCGTCGCGCTGCAGGCCGCGGTTGGAGAGGCTGTTCACCTGGTTGCAGGTCGCTTCGGCCAGCACGAGCGGGTCGCCGCAGTGACGCTCGATCGAGCGGTAGATCTCGTCGGCCTCGCTGTGGCGCCCGAGGCTGTAGAGCGCCGCGTGCCAATCGGTCTCGATCTGCGCCAGCAACGGGTCGTCGGCGGTGGTCGCGACCGGATGCAGGAGCTGCATCGCCGCGGCGAGGTAGCCCTCCGAGATGACGTAGTTGCTCCTACGCAGCGCCGTCGCGGCGACGGTGCGGAACATCTCGGCCACATGCCGGCGCTCGGTCGGGCTCTCCACCGCGTCGAGCGCCGCCAGGTACTGGCCGGAGCCCGCGTCGGCGAACTCCGCCACCTCGGCGAGCCGCCGTGCCAGCATGGCGTGCAGGGCGGTGCGGCGCTCGGGGCTGAGGCGGTCGTAGGCGACCTCCTGGACGCGGTCGTGCCGGAATCGCAGCTCGCTCGCGGCGCTCAGCTGATGGCCGCCGTCGTCGACGACGATCAGGCCGTCCTCCAACGGAGCGAGCAGATCGACCTCGATCTGCTCCGACGAGCGGTCCGCGGCCGTCTGCAGCAGCCCGAGATGCATGTGGCCACCGAGGCAGGCCATCATCTCGACCAGCTCGCGCCCCTCGGGTGGCAGCTTGGCGATGCGGACGGCGATGAGGTCGACGACCTCACCCCGACCGATGTAACGGCGGATCGTCGCCTCGTCCCAGCACCATCCGGCCTCTCCGGCGACGAGAGCGCCATCCTGGCGGAGCCCGTTCACGAGCTCGACCGTGTCGTAGGGATTGCCGCCGGTGCGCGAGCCGATCGCCTCCGCGAGGCGCGCCGACTCCTCCGGCCGGAGACGGAGCATCTCGGCCAGGAGGCTCGAGAGGTCGGCGGGCGGAAGGTTCTCGAGGCGGAGCAGACGGGGGGCCATCCCGAGCCGCTCCCATCGAGCGATGGCCGCCGTGAGCGGGTGCACGGCGTCGATCTCGGCGTCCCGGAACGAGCCGACCACGAGCACGTGGCGCAGCGCCTCGTCGGTGAGGAGGCTGTCGGCGAACTCGATGGCGGTCGGGGTCGCCCACTGCAGGTCGTCGAGGACGACGACGATCGGCCGGCCGGCCGTCGCGATCGTGCGGAACAATTCGAGCGCGGTGTTGCGCAGCCGGGCGCGCACCGTGGCGGGGTCGCCCGTGCTGGCTTCGGGCAACGGACCGAGGAGCACCGCGAACTCCGGGATCACGTTCGCGAGCAACGGCGCGTTCGGCCCGAGCGCCGAACGGATCCGTTCGCGCTCGGCGGCGAGCTCGGCCTCCGGCTCCGCGAGCAGCAGTCGTCCGATCGCCCGGAGCGCGTTGGAGGCCGCTCCCGACAGCGAGTCGCGCTGGAACTGCTCGGCCTTGCCGGTGACGAACCAGCCCCGCCGCGCGGTCACCATCGGGCGGAGCTCGTCGACCAGCGCGCTCTTGCCGACGCCCGACGCCCCGGAGACGAGCACGCCGCGCCGACCCCCAGCGATGGCCTCGTCGAAGGCTTCTCGCAGCGCGCCGATCTCCGGCTCCCGCCCGACGAGGCGCGACGGCGGCGCGAGCCTGAGCGGGAAGTCCCGCTCGCCGAGGGCGAAATCGCCGTCGCAGCCCGCGGCGAGCTCGTCGCGCAGGCGCGACAGGTCGTGCACGAGGCCGTCGGCGCTCTGGTAGCGCTGATCCTGCTCCTTTTCGAGGAGCCGCATCACGATCGCCGACAAGGTGGGCGGGATTCGCGGGTCGATCTCGGCCGGCGGCGTCGGGACACGCGCCAGGTGGTCGTGGAGGAGCTGGAGCAGGTCGCCGTCGCCGAACGGCGGCCGGCCGGTCGCGAGCTCGTAGAAGGTCGCACCGAGCGAGTACAGGTCGGACCGCTCGTCCGTCGAGCGGCCCGTGCGGCCGCTCTGCTCGGGAGCGAGGTAGGGGAGCGTGCCGACGATCTCGCTCGGGTGGACGAAGGTCGGCCGCTGCTCCGCGAAGGTCGTGGCGAGGTGGTAGTCGATGAGCAGCGGCCGGCCGCCAGGTTGGGAGAAGACGATGTTCGAGGGGTTGATGTCCTTGTGCAGCACGCCTCGGCGGTGCACGGCGGCGACGATGCCGGCGACCGCCAGGGCGAGCTCGGTGAGCCCGAGGGCCTCGAGCCCGAGCGCATCCGGACCGGCGAACGGCACCGCGTCGGCATCTTCCATCGCGATCGCGTTCGGAACCTGCACGGGCGCGAGGCGCGGCACGCCAGTCACCCCTTCGAGGCGCTCGAGGATCTCGCGTTCGTGGCGGAGACGCTGGGCGGCGCCTGGCCCGCGAGGCTCCTTGCAGATGACGCTGCCGCCGTCGGCGAGGTGGAGGCGGTAGATGCGGGTCTCGGCGCTGTCGTAGAGGACGTCCTCGCGCCCGAGATCGGGGGGTGGGTGCTCCGCCCGGGTCTGCAGCTCGGGGATCATGGGCGCACGCGGCCTTCCCGGCAGCGCTCCGCCGGGCCCTGTCGCCGGGCTCGGAACGGGTCTCTCGTCCCCCAGGCGTCCCGAATCGGCTCGGTCACGCTCACGGCCGTCAAACCTGGGCCTGCCTTCCGTCGCACGACGGTACCAGCCCGGCCTGTCGCCTGGTCTGACCGCCTCTGCCAATCAGCCCTCCCTAACGGCGCGGACGGCCCCCGGGATCAGTGGCGACTCCGTGGGTCTGCCGCCCGTGTTCGGTAGCACCGTCCATCATCGCCACGAGGCGTGAACAACCTGCCGCCGACCGTGCTCGCCACGACCGCCCTGACCAGCGACGGCGCGAGGCGTCGGCGCGACACCTAACGCGGATGGGTGGCGCGTACGTTCGATGGGGGAGGCGCGGAATGACTCATTCGGGGTATATGGGAGTGGGCGAACGAGACGGGGTCGGTTTGAAGAGGGCGAATCATGGTGCGGAGTAGTAAGCCGCGCGCTCCGCTGGAGGGTCGCTATCGCCTCGACCGTCGTGTCGGGCGGGGCGCGGTGTCGGACGTCTACCGCGGCCTCGACCTGCAAGACGAGCGGGCGGTAGCCGTCCGGCTCTTCTGGCCCCTCTTCGACCCCGAGCGCTTCGTCGCCGAGGCCCGGGACCTGATGCGGGTCTCCCACCCGAACCTCGTCCAGATCATGGACGCCGGCGTGGTCGAGAACCGGCCCTACCTGGTGATGGAGCTGGTCCGGGGCAAGACCTTGGCTCGGCGCATCGCCGACGGAGCGCTGACCAGCGAAGACGTCCGCCGCGTCGGCCTCGAGGTCGCCGCCGCGCTCGCGCGTGTCCACCGAGCGGGCCGTAGCCACCGCAACGTCACACCCGTCAACATCTTCGTCGACGCTCGTGGGACAAGTCGCCTCGCTGACCTGGGACTGGCCCGCTGGATCGCCGAGAGCGTGCCGGATCCGACCCTGCCCACGCCCGATCTCACCTTCTCCCCCTGGGGCGACGAAGCGGCGGACCTCTCCCCGTCGGTCCACCGCGGCAACGCCGCCGACGTCTACGCCCTCGGGGTCGTGCTGATCAGCGCGCTCACCGGAGATGCGCTCGGCGACGGCGACGCCCACTCGATCTTCGCCAACAGCCGCCGGCGCCACATGGCCCTTCGCCGCGTTCCTCGCGAATGGCGGCCGCTGCTCGCAGCCATGACTGCCCGGGTGCCATCCCACCGACCGGCTGCGCAGGAAGTCGCAGCGCGTCTGCAGACGCTGGGCGAGGTGCCGGTCGCCGGTCGGGCCGCGGCCACCCCGGCAAGGGCGCGGACCGCGACCGCCGCGCCACGGCGAGAGGTCAGGCGCCGGGTCGCCATCCCGGCCCCCGCGGCGCTCCCGGCTGCGGCGATGGCCGGCGTTCGTGCGTTGCCGGCCGCCGCCGCGCCGGCCGCACGACGCGCCGCCCGGTGGCTCCTTGCCGCGCTGGGCGATCTCGCGGCCGTGCTCGTGGGAGCTTCGCAGCGCGCCGTCCGCTGGTTGCTCGTCGCCCTGCGGAGCGTGCCGGGCGTGGTCGCCTCGGCGGCGCGCTCGGTCGGCACCGCCCTTGCCACGGCGAAGCGTGCCGTGCGGGCGCGCGCTCCGGTCGCGCTCGCCGCCTTGTGGGCCGCGGCCGCGGCCCTCGTCGGTGCCCTGCGGACCCTCGTCGTACTGCTCGCCTCGGCGGCGCGCTCGGTCGCCACCGCCGTCGCCAGCGCGATGCGTGCCCTGCGGGCGCACGCTCCCGTCGCGCTCGTCGCCCTGCGCGCCGCCGGCGCCGTCCTCGGCACCGGCTTGCGCGCCCTTTCCCGAGCCCTCGCGTCCCTCGCCCGCTCGACGCCGGGAGCCCTCGCGTCCGCCGGGCGAGCCGTCCCGGGGGTGGCGGCGAGGGTCCGTCGGGCCATTCTGATCATTGCTCTTGCGGGGCTCGCGGCGCTTCGTGGCCTGCTCGGCGGGCTGGTGACCGCGGTTCGTGCCCTGACCGGCGCGATGGCCAAGGGCGGGCACCGGCTCCGGCAGACGGCCGCGTTCGGCGGGTTCAGGACGGCAGTGCACGCGATCATCCCGGGTCTCGGCCGCCACGCCGCGCCACCCGTCGGACGGCGCCGGCGGCTCCCGTGGGGAGCGTCGCCACGCCGGCGCAAGCTGCCCAGCTGGACGATGTCGGCATTCGTCGGCTCGTGCGCCGTATGGGTGCTGCTCTGCATCCTCGCTGCGGCGTTCTTCCTTCCACGCCCGCCGACGCTCGCGGTGAAGTCGGGGCACCACCAAAGCGGCAAGGGACATCCGGTGATCGTCACGACCACCACCACCACCACCACCACCACGACCCTCCCCGCGATCGTCGCGGCGTCGGGTGGCACCGCGGCGCACCGGCACTCGGGCACCTCGAGCCGGTCTACGGCGACCGGCGGCGCCGGCGGGTCGTCGACCTCCACGACGTCGTCGAACCGCGGCGGGGGCTCGAAGTCGGCCAAGTCCGCCACCTCGCGCAAGTCGACGAAGCGGTCGTCGAAGAGCTCGACCAAGCATTCCACGAAGAAGTCGACCAAGAAGCCGACCAGCTCTTCGAGCACCACGACGACGAAGGCGCCCGGCGCGGGCAAGTCGACCAAGAAGCCGAAGCCGAAGCCGAAGCCGAAGCCGACGCCGACGAACCCGGGCTCGAGCAGCTCGTCCAGCACCGCGGCGACCGGTGTGAGCGGGACGACCACGACGACCGGCTCCACGAGCACCACCGAGGCGGCGGGTCCGCCGACCGGCACGACCACGACGACGCAGTCCCCGACGACCTCGACTGACACCACCCCGACCAGCGCGCCGACGACCACGACGCGACCGCCGACGACCACGACGACCACGACGTCGACGACGACCACGACGACGCAGCCCCCGACGACCACTACGACGACGACGTCGACGTCGACGTCCACCACGACGACGACGCAGCCCCCGACGACGACGACGGCGCCGACGACCACCAGCTCCACGACCACGCTCGCGACGCCGCCCAGCACGTAGTCCGGCGCCCCGCGGTGCCCAAGCCGGGCAGCGCTTACCCGTCGCGACATTCAGGTCCTCGACGAGACGGCGGCGAAGCTGTTCCCACCCTCCGGCGAGGAACGAGTCGATCGCGGGAGGGGCAGGCCCTCCAGTGGTGCCGAGGATCGGTAGGTGCTCGGAGATTGCCCTCGAGCGCGGGCTCGAGGACGGAGGCGGGCCGAGGTGACCTGCCGGTCCGCCAGCCCCCCGTCTCAGTGGCGCTTGCGGCCCCGGTACGTGCTGAGCGCGAGGAGGAGCACGGTGGCGACCGGCACGAGGACGACGTCCGCGAGGTGGTCGTGGCGCAACCCGAGGGCGATGCCGACGAGCGCCAGCGCCCCGACGAAGACCTCCGGCGTGTCGCCGATCAGGAAGTCCCACCAGAAGCGCCCGAAGGCCGTCGCGGCACGTCCGAGCGTCGTGATCATCGACCGGCCTCCTCGGAGAGCGCCGGCGCGGCGAGCCTCGCCGGGGCGTTCGCCGTGCCGACGCGTCGCATGAGCACGGTCCCGGCGCCGGCCATCGCGAAGAACAGGGCGACGAGCACCAGGATGGCCAGATCCTTGCCGGGCCAGTTCACCCCGGACCCCTCGCCGACCCAGAAGACCCCGAAGCTCGTGAGCATGACCCCGACGGTGAGCTTCATCGCGTTCTCGGGCACCTCGGACAGCTGGCGGGCGAGGAGCGCCCCGATGCCGCCGACGATGACGATCGCCGCCAGCGCCGTGACGGCGGCAAGTCCGAGGCGGTGGTCGGACGCACCGAGACTCAAGACGATCAGCACGACCTCCATCCCCTCGAGGAACACTCCCTTGAAGGCGACGGCAAAGCCGACCGGGTCGCGCTTTGGGCGAGCGGCCGAGCCGTCGGCGAGCTCGCCGACGGTGCGTTCGTAGATGGCGTCCTCGTCGTGGAGCGCCTTGTGGCCGCTCGCCCGCAGGATCGCCTTCCGCAGCCACGACAGGCCGAGCACGAGCAGGAGCGCCCCGATGACGACCCGCAGCACGGCGATCGGCACGAGGTGCACGAGCGGGACCCCGACCGCGCCGACGAGCACGACGAGCACGGCGAGGGCGACCGCGCTCCCCTCGAGCGCCGAGCGCCAGCCGCGCGTGACCCCCGCGGCGAGCACGATGGTTAGGGCCTCGACCATCTCGACGGCGCTCGCGCCGAAGACCGCCAGCGCGAGCAGGACGGCCGAGGTCATCGGGAGGCCACCGCGATCGCCGGCACGGTCCAACCGGCCTGTTCGCCTCGAGCGCGTCGCATCCTGACTCCTCTCTCGGCGGGCATTCCTCGCCGGGGACCTCGACACGGGGGCACCCCGCCCCGAGACAGCATTACCGCGACACGCCTCACAGGGTCACCTCCGCCCGTCGATCATTCGTCACGATGACGCCACCGGGCCCGGCAACGCCTGCCGGGTAACCCGCAGCGGTATGGAGGGCGCCGCCGGGGTGGGTCCCGAGCTCCTCGTGCGGGCCCGCCTCGCCGTTCGCTGCGACCCCACGGGGGAATACGTGGCAGCCGGAGGCCTCGAGCCGGAGCCCCACCGGCTCGCCACGTCCGACGCGCCACTCACTGTAGACGCCGCTGATCTGGGTCCCGCCGTCGAGGGCGACGGCGTGCTCGTAGCCTCGGCCGCGGAACGCGACGTCGGTGACCATGCCGACGAGATGGTGATCCTCGCCGTCGGTCGCGCAGAGCCGGACCGCCGTCGGTCGGATCAGGAGCACCGCCTCGTGCTCATGGGCGAGATCCGCGCCCAGGTGAGCGTGCACAAGTCGGACCGACGAGCGCGTCATGGGCTCGACCTCGACCTCGACCTCGACCGGTTCACCGGTGCCGGTCGCCCTCGGGCGCACCCGGACGGCGAGCTCGCCGGCCAGACCGGTGAAGCGGGCGACGAAGGGCGACTGTGGGCGGGCGTAGACGTCCTCCGGCGCACCGAGCTGGACGAGGCGTCCCTTCTCCAGCACGCCGACCCGGTCGGCGAGCGCGAAGGCCTCGGCCTGGTCGTGCGTGATGTAGATGGTCGTCGCTCCGACCTGGCGCACGAGGGAGGAGATCTCGATCCGCATCCGCTCGCGTAGGTCGGCGTCCAGATTGGAGAGCGGCTCGTCGCAGAGCACCAGGCCCGTATCGGCGACGAGTGCCCTCGCGAGCGCGACACGCTGCTGCTCGCCCCCGGAGAGCTCGCTCGGGTAGCGCTCGGCGAGCTTTCCGAGCCCGACGCGCTGGAGCATCGCATCAGCAGCCTGGCGCCCCTCCGCCTTCGTCACGCCTCGGCGGCGCATCGCGAATGCGACGTTGTCTCGGGCCACGAGGTGGGGCCAGAGCGCGTAGTCCTGGAAGACCATCGACAGGTCGCGGCGTTCGGGAGGCAGGTGGAGCTTGCCGTTGGCGACGGTCACCGAGCCGATGTCGATCCGGCCGGTCGTGATGCGTTCGATCCCCGCCAGACAGCGAAGCAGGGTCGTCTTGCCGGAGCCCGAGGGCCCCAGCAGCACGAGGAAAGTGCCGGGCTCGACGTCGATCGTGACGTCGTCGAGCGCCTGGTTTCCGCCTGGATAGACCTTCTCGAGGTGCTCGATCAGGATCCGTTCAGCCACGGCTGCCTCCTCCAATCCGTCGCCACCCGCTCGGCGCGAGCAGGCGGTACCCCCCGAGCGCGATCCCGACCGCCGCGAACGCGATGCACGACGCCACGACGGCCTGGGCCATGCCGACGCCGAAGTGGTAGTTGCCGAGGTTGTTCTCGATGTCCACCGAGGCCGGCGGTGAGCCCGGCGCGTAGAGAAGCTGGGAGATCGGCAGCTCCAGGAAGATGCTGCAGAAGGTGAGCAGCCAGGCCATCACGATCGGTCGCGAGACCACGGGCAGGACGCCGCGGAGCCACGCGCCGAGCGCACCGGAGCCGTGCGCCCGCGCAGCGTCGTGCAGCGACGACTGCACCTGGGAGATCGACCCGACGAGGACCCGAGCGTTCGTCGGCAGGCTCGAGGCGACGTAGCCCACGATCAGCAGCGTCGTCGTCTGGTAGATGTTGACCCCGATCTTCGAGAGAAATGGCAGGTTGTACGCGAAGATGTAGCCGGCGGCGAAGACGACGCTCGGCAGCGCCACTGCGGCGAGGAGCAGGAAGTCGAGGACCTTCGTCGACCTCGTCCTCCGCCGGGTCAACAGGCGCGCCGCGACGAAGCCGCCCACGACGGTGATCGACGCCGTGACGAGCCCGTAGAGGAGCGAACGCTCCAAGGGACCCGAGAGGCCGGAGCTCGTGAAGACCAGGCGGTAGTTGGACAACGTCAGCTGGAGCGACGCGCCGAAGTCGGCGAGCAGCGACGACGAGATCGCCCCGAAGGCAGGGACGCCGATCGCGAGGAGGTAGAAGGCGCCGAGCGCACCGAGAGCGGCGGTCATGCCCCGCGCCGTCAGCTCCTTGCGCCGCACCTGCCGGGTCCGGCCCGAGAGCACCGCGTACGAGCGGCCGCGAAGCGCCCGTGCCTGAAGGGTGAGGGGAAGGGCGACCGAGGCGACGAGCAGCCAGCCCATCGCGGCAGCCTGGGGGAAGCTCGGAGGGAAGTTCCCGATCCCCTGGTAGAGCTCGTAGGTCGCGAGGGTGAAGTGCGAGCTGTACGCGAGCGTCGCCGCAACGCCGAAGTCGCTGATCGCCTCGGCGAAGCCGATTGCGAGACCGGACCAGATCGCCGGGGCGAGGATCGGCGCGACGATCCGCAGGGCCTGCAGGCGGGAGGCGCCGTGCGTGCGCGCCGCGTCCTCGAACTCCTGGCCGAGCCCGCCGAGCGCGGCGGTGATGGCGAGATAGCAGAACGGCACGTTCCGCAGGCCGAGGAGGAGCACGACCCCGAAGGGGCCCATGATGAGGTGCGTCTCCCAGGCCGCGCCGACGCCGAGCCGGTAGAGGACGCCGTCGGGCTGGACGAGCCGCTCCCAGCCGATCGAGGGGATCCATGACGGCAGGAGCAGCACGAGCCACATCGCCCCCGCGAACAGCCGGCGCCCCGGGATGTGGGCGCGGTGGAGCAGCCAGGCGAGCGGGAAGCCGATGGCGATGCCGATCGCCGCCGCGACGCTCGAGACCCAGAGGGAGTTGACGAGCGAGACGAGCACGTTGCCCGAGAAGACCCCGCGAAGATACGAGAGGGTGAACCACTGGCTGCCCTGTGAGAAGAGCCTCGGCGAGACGGCGAGGACGAGGAAGCAGACACAGGGAGCGAGGATGGCGAAGCCGAGGAGGAGCCACAGCAGCGGCTGGCCGACGCGGCGCCCGGCCTCGGTCGCCCGCCGGGCAGCGCTCGTGCCGGGCGTCGAGCTGGGGCGGGGGCCGACGGCGTCTCCCCCGCGGCCCGGCCCGGCGAGGGCGGGACCGCGGGGGAGGACGACGGTCATCTGATCAGGCGCGATCGAGGCGAGCTCGGACGGGCTACTGGACGACGTTCGCCGTGAACCAGGCGTTGACCGCGTTCTCGAGCGGGCCCCACTTGTAGGGGTCGATCGACTGGAGCACCGAGGCCGGTGGAAGCGGCGGAAGCGCCTTCCGCCCCGTGATGCCGTTGATCACCGGGTAGTAGAGCGAGTCCCCGGTCGGGTCACCGAACTGCATCTCCTTCTGGCCGGCGGGCGAGAGCACGTACTGCTCGAAGAGCTTCGCCTCGGCCTGCTCGGCCGCCGGGGCCTTCGAGTCGATGCCCATCACGCCGGGCAGCAGGGTGGCCGGCTTCAGGTACTCGACCTTCAGGTGGTGGTCCGTGAAGGTCGCGCCCGTCCCCGCCGAGCTCTGGACGAGGGCGAGCTCGATCTGGCCGGAGGCGAGCGCGGCGAGCGTCGGGCCGTTCGTCGGGTTGATCACGAGGCCGTTTGCCTTGAGCTTCGAGAAGAAGCTCTCGCCCTGCTTCACCCCACCGAAGTAGTTCATCATCCCGGCGATCAAGGGATAGGTCGGGCCCGACTGGCTCGGGTCGTTCATCCCGACCCTGCCGCGCCACTGGGGCGTGAGGAGCTGTTGCCAGCTCGTGGGCGGATTCTTCACCTTGCTCGCGTCGTAGACGATCGCGGCGACGAGCGTCACGCCCGACGGCGTGTAGCTCTTGTCCTTCGGGAGTGAGTCGAGCCCGAGGGTGTTCCACGAGACGTTCGGCTCGTAGCCCTTGAAAAGGAGGCCCTGGTCATCGAGCGCCGCGAATGCGGTCGCTCCATCGACCCACAGCAGCCCCCACTTCGGGTTGTTCTTGGACGCCTCGATCTGGGTGAGCAGCGGCCCGGTCGAGTTGTCGTCGAGATTCACCGGGATGTGGTACTTCTTCGAGAAGGTCGACGTCACCAGTTTGTCGTAGCCCTGCGCGGAGTACACGACGAGCGGAACCACCTGCGACGTTCGGGTCGTCTTTGGCGCCGCTCCGGCGGGTGCGATGACACCGATTGCCAATAGCCCAGCGGCGGTCACGCCGGCCAGGCCGAGAGCGAGTCGGGAGCGCCCGTGGTGGCGGGCGGGCACCGGCTTTTGCACCTTCGGGCCCATGTTGGTCCTCCTGTCCGTCCGTCATGTCGATCATGTAACGACGGTTGGGGACCCTAGGGACCGAGCGTTACAGCAGGCCCATCGTTCGTCGACCGCTCGCTGAACTCTTCATGACCGGCCGAACTCTTCGGTGTGCGAGGGGAACTCGCCTTCCTCGGCGTAGACGCGCGCCGCGTACTCCTCCAGCACCCCCTCGCACTCGATGAGCGCCCGTGCCGCGGCAGCGGCCAGGCCCAGCTCGTCGAACTGTTCAACGCGGCGCGTGACGACGGGTACGAGGAGATCATCGACCGGTGCGAGGACGTCCTTCACCAGGCGGGCAAGGAGTACGAGGAGAGCCACGTCACCTATGCGGAGCTCGGTGGCCTACGGACCGACGGGTTGGGCGTCGTGCGGGAGTACCTGGGCGGCTTCTGGCCCGACCAGCTGGGCAGGCGGAAGCGCCTCCGAGGCCGCCCGGCCCACCGACACGGCAAGCTCGAAAAGCAAGGAGTGTGATGGCCGACCACCGGACCTCTGTCGAGATGGTGGAGGTTGCGCCGGGCGTCGGCGGCGGCCTCGGTGGCGCGCTCTGCTTCCTCCTGCTCGTGATCCGCGATGCCCATCGCGACGGCACCTGGGCGCGGCTCAAGGCCTGCCGAAACGACGCGTGCCGATGGGCGTTCTGCGACCGCTCCCACGCTGGCCGAAAGGCGTGGTGTGACATGGCGACGTGCGGCAACCGGATCAAGAACCGCATCCTCCGGCCCCGGCGGCGGTGACGGTTCCCTGCGCCGTCCTCTCGGCCATCGTACGAGCGTCACGCCGATCAGGTTCGCCCCGTCCGACGCCGCCGTTGGCGACCGGCGATCCCGCCGGTTTGAGACGCGAGACTGTCCGGTCGGTGCACCCGGTGCCGTCGTTGTCGACAGCCGGGGCTCGATGGGATACTTCGCGATCCGCTTCCAACCGACCATCACGCACATCGCGCCGCTCCTCGGCGCGCGGCGCCCCGGCACCGTCGCAGTGGACGCGATCGGCGCGGGCGCGTTGGCGGTGAGCTCCGAGGGGGCGTCCGGGCGATGACGGTCCTCGTGACGGGCGGCGCCGGCTTCATCGGCCGGCACCTCGCCGAAGCGTTTCACGCCGCCGGCGACGAGGTCGTCGCCATGCGCCACCGCCGACCGGTCGACCGAGCAGAGCTGCCGGGCGAGCGCGATGGCGCGATCACCGCCGTCTGGGGCGACGTGACCGACGGCGACCAGGTCCTCGCTGTCGTGCAGGAGCAAGGCATCGAGAGCATCGTCCATCTGGCGTCGCCGAGCCTTGGCGACACCTACGGTGGTGCCGGCATCGACGCGACCGTGGCCGGGCTCGTGCGTGTCATGGAGGTCGCCCGCTCGCTCGAGCTCGGACGTGTCAGCATCGCCAGCTCGGTCTCGGTCTACTCGGGCGCGACCGCGGTCCCCTTCCGCGAGGACGCGCCGCTTCGCGTCGGCGCCGGGGATGCGATCGGCGCGCTGAAGCGGGCGACCGAGGAGCTGGCGATCTACTACAGCGACCGGACGGGGCTCGACGTCGTCCTGCTCAGGATCGGCGAGGTCTACGGTCCCCTGTACCGCTCGATGCGCAACTATCCGAGCCGGGTCGCCCGTGTCGCCGCGCGAGGAGAGGGGCATCGGGTGGGACCGGCGGTCGGCGTCGACGGACACGACTACTGCTATGTGAAGGACTGCGCCGAGGCGATCCGCTTGCTTCACGTCGCCCCGCACCTGTCGTACCGAACGTACAACGTCGGGGGCGGTCGAGCGGTCGCCGATCGGGAGGTGCTCGCCGCCGCTCGGGCCGTCTGCCCTGACCTCGACGGATCGCTCGTACCGATCGCGCAGGCGCCCGCGCCCGACCCGGGCGCCGCCGACCGCACCGGTGACGAATCCTCGTACATGGATCTCGGCCGCCTGCGAGACGCGACCGGCATCGTCCCCCGCTACGACGTCGACCTCGGCATGGCGGAGTACATCGAGTGGCTCGGGAGCCACGACTACTAGCTCGGCGGCCACGAGCTCGGGTCGCGCCCGGGCCGGCGCCCCGTCACGACGACAGGTTGGGCGGCGCGCTCGGAGGCTGGTCGACGTTGTCGTGCTTTACGGGATCGCCGAGGATGCGCCCTGGTCCGGGCCACGGGGAGGTGCTGGTGGCGCACACCCGAGCGCCACAGGCGAGCGTATTAGGCACCCCGAGCGTGGGCAGCGCGTCCGGGCGACGGAATCTTCACGGCGCCCCCTCAAAGATGGCAATACGCCGCCGTTAGTGCACCATGGGACAGGAGCCAAAGTCACCGCTGCGCTGGCGGGCGCGCCCACGCACCGGTCAATGGGTCTCAGCGGCCGCCATGCTCGGACCGATCGGTGCCTCGGTCGGAGCCACGATCGTTGTAGCCCGGCAGCTGCCACGACCACACGGCGCGGCAGGTGAGATCGCATGGTGGTTCGCAGTTCTCGTCAGCGCGACGTTCGTGCTGTTCGGATCCGAGCGTGTGTTCAGGCGTCTGATTCCTCTCGCGGCCCTGCTGAAGATGACGATGCTGTTCCCTGACCACGCGCCGTCTCGCATGGCGGTCGCAATCCGGGCCGGATCGACTCGTGATCTCGAGCGGCGCTTCAGGGACGGGCCGTCGGCAGGTCTCCACGAGCCGGCGAGCGCCGCCTCGGAGATTCTCGCCCTCGCTGCCGCGATCAACAACCACGATCGCGCCACCCGCGGTCACTCCGAACGGGTCCGCGTGCTCAGCGAGATGATCGCCGAGGAGCTCGGACTGTCGACGGCCGACCGCGACCGCCTCAGATGGTCCTCGCTGCTCCACGATGTCGGAAAGCTGAGCGTGCATCGCGACATCCTGAACAAGTCCTCGGCGCCGACAGAGCAGGAGTGGGAGGCGCTTCGACAGCACCCGCTCGAAGGAGCTCGGCTCACCGCCCCCCTCAAGGAGTGGCTCGGCGAGTGGTCGCTCGCGATCGAGCAGCACCACGAACGCTTCGACGGCTCCGGCTATCCCTTCGGCCACGCCGGTACGGAGATCTCGCTCGGAGCCCGAATCGTGGCGGTCGCAGACTCCTTCGAGGTGATGACCTCCGCTCGTTCGTACAAGGACGCCGTGAGCCCGTCGGCCGCGCGAGCCGAGCTGGCCAAATGCGCCGGCAACCAGTTCGACCCGGCGATCGTCCGCGCGTTCCTCGGGATCTCGATCGGGCGACTTCGCTGGACGATCGGACCCGCATCCTGGCTCGCCGAGGCGCCGCTCGCGCAGTGGGCGACGAATGCGGGACGGTTCGTCGTGGCGAGCTCGCACGTCGCAGTGGCGACGTCTGCGCTCGTGGCGAGCGCGATCGTCGCGTCGCCGATCGTCCAGCGGGTCCTTGCGCCTGCCGCGCGACCAGCTGGAAGCTCGACCCCTGTCGCACAGTCGGCTCAGGCCCTGACCATCCGAACGCGCGAGCTGGTCGCGACCTTGCGCAGTGTGGCGAGCAAGGACGTCCACCAGCGCGTGCCCGGCGAAAGCTCGCTTCACCTCGGCCCGGTGGAATCGAACAGGACCCTCCAGATGTCGAGTCATCCGGCTGTCGCCGTGACCGGGTCATCGAACACGTCGTCCGAGAGCATCCCCACGCCGGTCGTCACCCCCGTGCTGTCGAGCGGCAGCTCGACCATCGGTGTAAGGACCTCGGCGATGGTCGCGCCCGCGGCGACCGAGTCTGGCGCTGGCATCCCCGGCAAGTCGGGCTCGGCCCCGGGCAACTCCGGGACCGCACCGGGCAACTCCGGGACCGCACCGGGCGCGTCGGGCTCGGCCCCGGGCAACTCCGGGACCGCACCGGGCGCGTCGGGCTCGGCCCCGGGCAACTCCGGGACCGCACCGGGCGCGTCGGGCTCGGCCCCGGGCAACTCCGGGACCGCACCGGGCGCGTCGGGCTCGGCCTCGAATGCCCCGGAGTCGGGTCCGTCCGCGAACCCATCATCGCCCACGGCGACCGAGACGACGTCGCCCTCGCCCACCACACCGCTGCCCGCGGCGACCAACGGCGGCAACCCCAGCAGCAACGGCAACGGCAACCCCGGTGCGAAATAGCCGATCGTCGAGGCGCTGAGCCAAGGGGCGACGGGGTCAGCTCGATCCGAAGCGACGGGTCGCGCGAGGGTCGCGTGGTGGTCCGATCGTTCGCGCGGGATGTGCCCAGGAAGAGCACTGCGCACCGGACGTCTGCCGTGGCGCGGGCTTACGCATTGCCCAGGGGCTGGCGCGCCCTCGTCGGAGCAGGACGCACCACCGAAGGTGCGCCCCCTGATCTTCGGCAAGTCAGCGGGCGCGGAGTGCCGCCGAGCGCCGCATCGGTGGGGGACCGGTCGGTCGGGCCGCATGCTGTGGCCCGTTCAGATCTAGCGCAGCGCCGACGGTCGCTCGTGACGGTTGGGAGCCGGGGTGTCTGGCCGAGACGCGATCGGCTCCCTGATTCCATCAGGCATTGCTGCACGACGCGCTGGCCGTGCGACGACGGGATGCCCCGGCCGGCCGCTCCGGAGCTGCGACTTCATGTGCGTTAGGTCAACTCCGTCGGTAGAGCTGTGCAAGCATGCCCCCGTCGACGACCAGGGTGGCGCCGTTCACGAATCGCGCTTGCGGGGAGGCGAGCCAGGCCACCGCCTCGGCGACGTCTTCGGGATCGCCCAGCCAACCGAGGCGATGCGGATCCTTGAGCCAGCCGAACTCGTGAGTGTCCGCCTCGAGACCGATCGCGCTCGTGTAGCTCGACGGCGTGTCCACTGCCCCCGGCGCTACCGCGACGACGCGTACCCCGGACGGCGCGAGGTCGACTGCCATCTGGCGAGTCAGGGCGACGATCGCTCCCTTCGATGCAGCGTAGGGCGCGCTCTCCGGTAACGCTGCAAACGCGTGCACCGAAGCCATGTTGACGATGACGGGGTTCGCGTCGCACGCCACCAGGTGGGGCAAGCACGCTCGGCTCATCAAGAAGACGGACTTCACGTTGACGGCGAAGACTCGGTCCCAGAGGTCCTCATTGACATGGGCGACGCCGCTCGAGAACGGGCTGATCCCGGCGATGTTGCACAGCACCCGAACCTCCCCGAGCCTGGCCGCGAGCTCCGCGACCTGCTGGCAGTCATTGTCCCGGCTCACGTCGGCCGTGCACGCGCTCGCCTCCCGGTCGCGCCCGTGCAGGAGCGCCACCGTGCGTTCGACCGCCCCGGAATCGCGGTCGGCACAGACGACGTGCATGCCGTCCGCCGCGAGCCGCACCGCCGTCGCCTTGCCGATCCCCTGACCAGCGCCCGTGACGACCGCAACGTGTGTCGTCACGACGCTCCGCCCCAGATCACGACGGCGGCCCGATGCTGAGGCTGCCCCATGCGTCGAGTTTGGACACCCTGTCCTCCCTCGTTTGCCCCTCCGCGTAGAGGGCGCCTCGGAGCTGTGAAACGTCCCCTGGCAAGCGGACGAGCGCCGGGGCAGTGCTGGGGGGGCTCACGTAGAGCAGCTTGCCATATGGCGCGTTGGACCCGTCACCTCGTCGCACCATCGGGCCCCGGGGTGTAAGTACTTCTCAATCGATCGCCCGACGTAGAGCGTCGCCAACTCTGGCGTGTCGCGCGTGTGCTCCGCGGGCCGGGCGCGAGCGTTCGCCGAACACGCCGGATGGCGCGCTCGAACACCGGATCCTGGTTCACGCCGAGCCGGACCGACCGAAGATCGAGATACGCGACGACGGCCGTCGGTCCGCGGCTCGGGTGACTGCTAGCAGCAGCGGTTCCGATGGCGCGTCGATCGACGACGTCGTCCTCGACCGGGCGACACCACGGACGTGCGTCGGGTCCGGCTGCGGGGCCTTTTCGATCACGGCATCCGGCCACGACGACTGGGTCGACGTGCCGTCGATCCTTCCCGGCCCAAGGGGTCTTGATCATCCGGAAGCCGGGGATCAGGATGGCGCCTGGCGGCACAATCCGCGACAGAGAAACGGGTCCTGAACTGGGAGGACGCTCGAAGTCGGGGAGAGCGGGCGACGGGAATCGAACACATGACGAGCTTGGAAGGCTGGGCCGCTTTGTCTGGAATTCTCAGAAAGTACCAGCTAGAGGCCTAGGAGTTATGCCACGGAATACCCTCGCGAGTGCCGTGGGCGCGATTTGGGCGCGAACGAATCGACTCCTGCGCGTTGATCGGCAGGATCTCAGCCGCCTCGACAAGCGCGTCGGCGAGCACTCGGTCGCGGTCGCGTGCTGATAGCGCAGCGCCCCAGCCGTCGACGCGTGGCCCGCTCGGTGCATCAGCTCAGCCGTGGTCGCTCCTGTCGCAGCTGCGAGGGTGAGCCCGGTACGCCGGAGGTCGGCCGCGGACAACGCGACCGCCGACGAGCTCGCCCGGCGCTGCCAGGCCGAACGTGCCGGAAGGGGCGAGGTCGGGCGGGCGAACGTCTCGATCACCTCGGGCGCGGTCGGGGTCGGCGACGAGATCGTGACGCTCAGAAACGACCGGCGGATCCGAAGCGATGCGGGCGACCTTGTCCACAAGGGCGAGCGCTTCGCGGTCACCGGACGCGGCGAGGACGAGAGCGTCGCCGTCGTCTCGCTCGACGGCCGCTCCTCGCTCGTGCTCCCGCCGCGCTACGTCTCGAACGGCGTCGCCCTCGGCTACGCCCTCACGATCCACAAGGCACAGAGGGCGGCGACGAGGCGCGCGATCGACCTCGTCGACGAGCAAGCCCGCACTTCGGAGGAGCATGAGGGGGAAGAAAAGCCAGGCCTGCCAGCGCGCAAGGAACCGCGTGAGGCTGCGGCGTTCCCCGGCAAGCCCGTCGGTGGGGGTGACGACCACGAGGCCCTCACCGATATCGGGGTCGCGGTCGACCTGGTTGGGGTGTGCGTGATGGGCGTTGTGCTTGGAAACCCACCAGCCGAAGCTCAATCCGATCAACGCATTCCCGACGGCTAGCCCGAGCAGCCCGTTAGCCCGGCGGGACCGAAAGACCTGCTGGTGCCCGGCGTCATGGCCAACGAAACCCAGCTGGGTGAACATCACCCCCAGGAATGCTGCGACACCGAGAGCGGCCCACGAGTTGCCCACGACCAGCAACGCCGCCCATCCGGCGGCGAACGCGGCGATGGTCACGACGATCTTCACGCCGTAATAGCCCGGCTGGCGGTCGAGAAGGCCAGCATCTCGGATCTGTACGGCCAGGGCGCGGAAGTCTTCGGGTGCACTGTCGATAGTGGCCGCCTGCACGAGCTCCTCCCCCCGGAATCCGTCCGAAGGCGTTAACAGCGCCTGAAGCAACGCTGAGAGCCAAAGCACTCATTGGATCGAGCTAGCGTACCCCTCCGGTCATCTGCCGATGAGCGCCGCAACCGGATCGGAAGCAGACGGTGTGCACTGGCTGCGAGATCGGTGGGGACGGTGGGAGTTGTAGTGCTCAACGTACTGGGCGAGCACAGTCTCGAGGTGGCGGCGGCCGAGGATGAGCGAGCGGTCCCAGGGCGTCAAAGTCCAGCTCACAGCCGGTGGATGGGATTCTCGGCACCGACAGGTGGCGGACGTACTGGTCGAGCACCGATTGGAGATGTCGTCGTGAGATGACGAGCAGATGGTCAAGGCATTCGTGGCGGACGGTGCGTACACATCGCTCCGCGTGGGCGTTGGCACGAGGCGACCGTACCGGGGTGGTGATGGTCCGGATGCCGATCGACACGAACACCGCGTCAAAGCTGGCGGTAAACGTGGTGTCCCGGTCGCGGATAAGGAAACGGAACCGCCGGCCAGTGTCATCGAGGTCGGCAGCGAAGTTCGCTGCGACCTGGGTCACCCATGGGCCGTTCGGGTTGGTGGTGACACCAAGGACCTGGACGACGCGTCGCTGCAGCTCGATGACGAACATTACGTAGTACCGGCGAGCAACACGGTATCGACATGGAAGAAGTCGGTGGCCACGATGCCCTTGGCCTGGACGGAGAGGAACTCGCTCCAAGTGGGGCCCTCGCGTCGGGGAGCCGGTGGGAGGCCTGGCGACGCAACACCGTGGCGGCGCTCGCCTTCGACACCGTAACACCGAGTTTCTTGAGTTCGCCGACGATCCGGAGGTAGCCCCACCGAGAGTTCTCCCTGGCCAGGCGGCAGATCAGCCCTATGGGTCTCTTGGGGAAGAGCCGGACGACCCGGGCGTCGAGACGGGAAGGTTCAGCGCCTGGGGACCAGCGAGCGGTGCCCATCCGAGGTTTGCCTG
>DATKQY010000027.1:0-168666 GCA_035532475.1 Acidimicrobiales bacterium
CGCGGGCGTCGTCACCCTGTCCGTCGCGGTCGGTGGGGCGGAGGCCCGGCCGGAGGTCCTCGAGGCTGCGGACTTGGTGGTCGACGGGCCGGAGGGCGTGCTCCATCTCCTCGAGGAGATGGCTAGTGGGTAGGCTAAATATGCTGAGAGACCACAAACCTTACCCAGAACCATCTGGAAGCCCCTCGATGCCCCGCGTCACCTAGCCCTTTCGCCGGCGGCATCCACCAGATCGTCGAACCAGTCAAGCGGCGTTCGTGCCTCGGCGGCTGCTAGCAGCCCCTTCGCCCGGCCCGCTCGCTCCGCGCTGTCCATGTCGAACGCGGTCGCCAACGCGTCCGCGGTGCCCGCCACGTCGAAGGGGTTGATCCCCAGAGCGTGGCCCCCGAGCTCG
Organism: Acidimicrobiales bacterium; assembly: GCA_035532475.1. GTDB lineage: Bacteria > Actinomycetota > Acidimicrobiia > Acidimicrobiales > Bog-793 > DATKQY01. The sequence goes on from DATKQY010000027.1 coordinate 395, forward strand.
TCCCACGCGCCGGCGTTGCGGCTCAGCACCACGACGCCATCGCGCTCGTTGACGAGCGGCCCTTCCTTCGCGACGAGGTTGAGCCCGTCCCGAACCGGGTTCACGAGCAGCACGTCGGCGCGCCGCAACGCCGCGACAGCAGCCGCGTGGTTGTCCTCCGCATCGACCAACACAGATTTCCAGCCGGGCACGCGGTCCGACCACTTCGCGTTGAGCCTCGCGGCGAGCGCGGTTACTTCCTGGCCGTACCCGAGGTACTCGGCAACCCCTTGACGCGACGGGTACAGCTTCGCGGCGAATACGACGCGGCCCAGCAGGTCGGGCCGGTTCTCGAGTAGCTCGTCGTACGCCCAGAAACCTCGAAGCACGTTCTTGGAGAGCTCCATCCGGTCCACCCGGACGAGCAACTGGCGGTCCCCGACGAGCAGATCCAGCCGGCGTAGCTCTTCCTGGCACTCGGGGGACGCAGCGACCGCGCGCACGTCGGCGACATCCGCTGCCGCCGGCGTCACAAATGTGGCGGGACAAGCCACACCTCGTGAACTGCAGCATTCCGCAAACGCAGAAGCCCAGCGCGCCGAGTGGAACCCACACGCCGTCGCACCGGCCATCCCAGCCATCAGTTCGTCCGCGAGCGCGTCAGGCATCACCGCCAGTTCGGACGGCGTGCACCACGGCGTGTGCACAAACGACACGATCTTCACATCCGATCGCAACCCTGCCAAAAAGCGGGGTACCAGCGCGAGCTGGTAGTCCTGCACCAGCACCACGGCACCTTCGGCAGCGCAGGACGCCGCCACCGCGGCGAAGCGCTCGTTGACCTCGCGAAAGGCGGACCACGCCGACGTCCAGTACCGGTCGAACCGAGGCCGTCTCGGTAAGTCCCACAACCCGTGCAACAAGAACCACAGTGTCTGGTTCGCCACCACGTCGTAGTAGGCGCCGTACACCTCCGGCGAAACCTCGACCGCCCGCATGTGGAAACCCTCTGCATCGAGCAGGCCCGCACGCGCCGCCTCCACGTCGTCGCCGCCGGAGACCGAGGCGACCCAGAGCGCGCCGTCACGCTGGACGCCGGGGCCGAGCGTGACCACCAGTCCGCCGGCACCCCTGCGCGCCACCAGCGAGCCCGTCGCGTCCCGGCCGAAGCTCAGCGGCCCGCGGTTTGACAGGACAAGCAACCGGTGACTCTCGTTGTCCCTGACAGGGTCGCTCATGACCCGAACGACCCTACCCACCCCGCAGCAAGTCGCCGTCCTCCGCGGCCCCTCCTACCCCGCGGCCCGTTCCACCCGGCACTATGTCCCCGTGCCGCACGTCGTTGTCGCTCCCGACAAGTTCAGGGGCACCGCGACCGCTGCCGAAGTCGCGGCGGCGATGGCTCATGCCGCGCGGCGAGCGGGCTGGACGGTCGATCTCGCACCCGTCTCCGACGGCGGCGAAGGCTTCTGCGCCGTGCTCGGCGGCCGCCGGCGCCCCCACCAGGTTACCGGCCCTCTTCGCGAGCCCGTGGACGCCGCCTGGTTCGATCTCGGCGACGGCACGGCCGCGCTGGAAACCGCGATGGCGTGCGGCCTGACTCTCGCCGGGGGCCCGGACCACAACGACCCCGTCCGTGCCACTACTGCCGGCGCCGGCGAACTGATCGCGGCTGCAGTGAAGGACGGAGCGAGGCACATCCTCGTCGGGGTCGGCGGGTCTGCGACGACCGACGGAGGCTGGGGCGCCCTCGAGGCCCTCGAGCCGCACAGCCGTCTGGCGGGGGTCGAGATCATCGTCGCTTGCGACGTGCTCACCCGGTTCATCGACGCCGCCGAGCACTTTGCACCGCAGAAGGGAGCAAGCCCGAGCCAGGTTCAGCTTCTGACCCGTCGTCTCGAACGGCTCGCCCAGGTCTACCGCGACGACTTCGGGGTCGACGTCCAGGCGATCCAAGGCTCCGGCGCGGCCGGCGGGCTTGCCGGTGGGCTCGCCGCCCTGGGAGCGGCCCTGACCAGCGGCTTCGAGGTTGTGGCCGAGCGGATCGACCTGGCCGCCCGCATCGAAGAAGCGGATCTGGTGATCGCGGGGGAGGGGTACCTCGATGTCGAGTCGTTTGACGGGAAGGCCGTCGGGGGTGTGCTCGCCCTCGCCGCGGAGGCGGGCGTCCCGGCGCTGATCGTCGCCGGTGACGCGGACCCTGGAGTCGACACGGACGCGACGGTCGAGACCCTTGTTGCCGGCGCAGGACCCCAGCGCGCAATGCACGACACCCTCGCTGTGATCACCGAGGTGGTGTCGGGATACCTGACGGCCTAGGCCGTCTTGCGGTGAGCCGGTACCTCGGCCAAGGGGGGCCGCTCGGTGAAGGTCACGGGCGTGGGCTCCAACCCGGGCCGCAGCAGCTGCACCGTCCACCCGAAGGCGGCGGCGTCTTCGTGAGCCACGCCGGCTCTTTGCAGCACGACCTGCAGGATCGCCAACGACTGCACGCTCAGCTCCGAGAGCGGACGGTTCCGGTGCACCCGCTCGCCAAGGTCGCACTGCACCAAGCCGCTGCGTCCGAAGCGGTCACTGATGTCGATCAACAGGCCGAGGTCCACCCCGTACCCGCCGACGAAAGGCACCGCTTCGAGCACGTCCCTGCGCGCCGCGAACTCTCCGGCCAGTGGTTGTTGCAGGCCTGAAAGATGAGGGAAAAAGACCGAGATCAGCGGCCTCGCCATCAGCTCGGTCACCCTGCCCCCTTCGCCGGGACGGCCGTGAAGGGGGCGGTCGTAGAAGCCCTTGACAGCGGTCACATCGTCCCGCGTCAGTAGAGGGCCGACGAGGCCCAGCACGAACGAGGGATCGAATCGTTTGACGTCGGCGTCGAGGAACACCACCACGTCGCTGTGGGTGACATGCACCGCGCGCCACATGGCCTGGCCCTTGCCGTGCTCGGTCCCGTACTCGGGCAGGACCGATGCCGCGTCGATCACCTTGGCCCCGGCCGCAGCCGCGGCCTCAGCAGTGCCGTCCGTCGACCCGTCGTCGACCACCACGAGCTCGTCCACGAGGGCGAACTTGTTGACGAGCTCGCGCTGCACCGATGCCACCGTCTCGCCGATCGTCTCGGCCTCGTCCCGGGCAGGGAGGCAGACCGCGACCTGCCGCCCTCTTTTCGCGGCTAAGAGCCTCTCCGGACGGAACTCTCTGGCGGTGAAAGTTCGCAGCATGCCAGGCGCCATCCTGCCACCGAATTCCGACGTGACCGGCGGCCGGCCAGCAGCTACCATTTCAGGTGACTTATCAAGAGCGGCTGAGGGACGGGCCCTGTGACGCCGCGGCAACCAGCCCCGAAAGGGGGTCCAGGTGCCAATGCCCGGTTCGATGAGCCACGAGGAGGATCATTGCCTTACGTCGAAGGACTCCGGTGTCGGGAATGCGGCCACCCTTACCCGGCCGAAGCGCTCCACGTCTGCGAGTGGTGCTTCGGGCCGCTCGAGGTCGTCTACGACTACGACGCCATCCGCGCCGTCGTGTCGAGGGAGCGGATCGCGGCGGGCCCGCTTTCCATCTGGCGTTACGCCGACCTCCTGCCGGCGCGCGCCGAAGGGGCTGTCAACCTCGGTGCCGGCTTCACCCCGCTCGTTCGTGCCGACCGCCTCGCGGCGGAACTCGGCCTGGGTGAGCTCTGGATCAAAAACGACACGCTCAATCCCACCGGCTCCTTCAAGGACCGGGTCGTCTCGGTCGCTCTTACCAAGGCGCAGGAGCTCGGCTTCAAGGTTGCCGCGTGTGCCTCCACTGGCAACCTCGCCAACTCCGTGGCCGCGCACGCTGCGCACGCCGGCATGGAGTCGGTCGTGTTCATCCCCTCCAACCTCGAGGCCGGCAAGGTCGTGACAACCGCCGTGTTCGGCGGGAAGCTCATCGCGGTCGACGGCAACTACGACGACGTCAACCGTCTCTGCGCGGAACTGGCGAGCGAGCATCCGTCGTGGGCCTTCGTCAATGTCAACATTCGTACGTATTACGCCGAGGGCTCCAAGACGCTCGCCTTCGAAGTCGCCGAACAGCTTGGTTGGCAGGCCCCCGATCACGTGGTCGTGCCGGTCGCGTCAGGCAGCCAGCTGACGAAGGTCGCCAAGGGCTTCAAGGAGCTGTTCGCCGTCGGGTTGTTGGACGAGGAGCCGCACGTCCGGGTGTCAGGCGCCCAGGCCGCCGGCTGCTCGCCGGTGGCGGAAGCGTTCGCAGCGGGGCGCGACGCGATAAAGCCGGTGCGACCGGAGACGATCGCAAAGTCGTTGGCGATCGGGAACCCGGCGGACGGGCCTTACGCCCTGGATGCCGTCAGAGAGTCGGGGGGCGGCTTCGGGTGCGTGACCGACGACGAGATCATCGAGGGAATCCGGCTGCTCGCCCGGACGGAAGGGATCTTCGCCGAAACCGCCGGCGGGGTGACCATCGCCAGCCTGGCCCAGCTCGTCCGATCCGGAGTCGTTCGTCCAGACGAGCGCGTCGTTGCCTACGTCACCGGCAACGGCCTGAAGACCATCGAAGCAGTGTCGCCGTCATGCGGCCCCACTGTGACCATAAACCCCACCATGGACGCCTTCGCGGCGGCCGTCGAAATTGACCCGGCAGGGGCTCCAACCCCGGCCTCCTCCGGAGCGTGGGGGCCCCAGGCCCATGCCCGTCCGTCCAACATCCCAGAGGTCTAGTAGGACATGCCCGTCACCGTCCGGATCCCGACCCAGCTGCGTCCCCTCTCCGCCGGCAACAGCGAGGTGAGCGTCGAGGGGGCCACCGTCGTCGAGGTGCTGAAGGCCCTCGAGGCCGCGCACCCCGGCTTCCACGACCGTCTCTTCGACGAAACCGGCAAGCTGCGCCGGTTCGTGAACGTGTTCGTGGCCGACGAGGACATCCGTTTCCTCGACGGGATCGACACCGCGGTCGGCGAGGGCTCGACCGTCTCGATCGTCCCGGCCGTCGCAGGGGGCTAGCGCCGGCGCCGGCCTGCGGCCGCTGAACCAGGCGAGCGGCAGTACCGCGCCCCGGCCGGGAATGAGGGGGCCCGGTTGCACTAACTCTCCGGAGGCGGTTAACTGTTAGCACTCGCGATATGAGAGTGCTAATACTGGTCCGCTCAACGGAGGGAACCAACCACAGATGCCCAAGCTGATTGCTTTTGACGAGAACGCGCGTCGTGCGCTCGAGAGCGGGATGAACCAGCTCGCCGACGCCGTGCGCGTCACCCTCGGCCCGAAGGGCCGAAACGTCGTTCTGGATAAGAAGTGGGGCGCCCCCACGATCACCAACGACGGCGTATCCATCGCCAAGGAGATCGAGCTCGAAGACCCGTACGAGAACATCGGGGCCGAGCTCGTCAAGGAAGTAGCCAAGAAGACCGACGACGTCGCCGGCGACGGCACGACCACCGCCACCGTCCTTGCCTGGGCGCTGGTGCACGAAGGTCTTCGCAACGTCGCCGCTGGCGCCAACCCGATGTCGCTCAAGCGCGGTATCGAGGCGGCTGTCGAGACGGCGGTCGAGTCGTTGAAGAACCTGTCCAGGGAGACCGAAACCAAGGAGCAGATCTCCCAGGTCGCGTCGATCTCCGCGGCCGACACCGAGATCGGTGACCTCATCTCGGAGGCAATCGACAAGGTTGGCAAGGACGGGGTCATCACCGTCGAGGAGTCGCAGACCTTCGGCATGGATCTGGAGCTGGTCGAAGGCATGCGCTTCGACAAGGGCTACATCGCCCCCTACTTCGCGACGGACCCCGAGCGGATGGAGGCGGCCCTCGAAGACCCGTACATCCTCTTCGTCGGATCGAAGATCTCGGCTGTGCGGGACCTGCTCCCGCTGCTGGAGAAGGTCATGCAGTCGGGCCGGCCGCTGGTCGTGATCGCCGAGGACGTCGAGGGCGAGGCCCTCGCGACCCTGGTCGTCAACAAGATTCGCGGCACCTTCAAGAGCGTTGCGATCAAGGCTCCCGGGTTCGGCGAGCGCCGCAAGGCGATGCTGCAGGACATGGCCATCCTCACCGGAGGCCAGGTCGTCACCGAGGAAGTCGGCCTCAAGCTCGAGAACACGACCATCGATCTCCTCGGCCGTGCCCGCAAGGTCGTCGTCACCAAGGACGAGACGACCATCGTCGAGGGCGCGGGCTCGGAGCAGGACATCAAGGGTCGTATCAACCAGATCAAGACCGAGATCGATAACACCGACTCCGACTACGACCGTGAGAAGCTCCAGGAGCGGCTCGCGAAGCTGTCGGGCGGCGTCGCGGTCATCAAGGTCGGTGCCGCGACCGAGGTCGAGCTCAAGGAGAAGAAGCACCGCATCGAGGACGCTGTGTCGACCACGAAGGCTGCAGTCGAAGAGGGCGTCGTCCCCGGTGGCGGGGTCGCGCTTCTGCGTTCACAGTCGGCGATCCTCGACCGCGCCGAGAAGCTCGAGGGTGACGAGGCGACGGGAGCCCGCATCGTGGCGCGCGCCGTCGAGGAGCCTCTCAAGCAGATCGCGATCAACGCCGGTCTCGAGGGCGGCGTGGTCGTCGAACGCGTACGGGAGCTCAAGAGCCCGTCCGAGGGGCTCAACGCCGCCACCGGCGAGTACGAGGACCTATTCAAGGCCGGCGTCATCGACGCCGCCAAGGTGACCCGATCCGCTCTGCAGAACGCAGCGTCGATCGCCGCCCTGTTCCTGACCACCGAGGCGGTCATCGTCGACAAGCCGGAGAAGGACGCCCCCGCCATGCCCGGCGGAGGGATGGAGGACTTCTAAGCAAGTCTCCGTCCTCCAGCTAGTAGAGCGGACCCCGACACCACACTGCGTTCCGCGCCGGCCGTCCATTCGGACGAAGGCGCGGCCCAGGTGTGGGTCGGGGTCCGTTTTTCGCTTTCAGCGGTGGCGCTCGTCCATCCCGTCCACCGTCACGGTGCGGGCAAGGTGGTCAATGTCAGAGAGGAACTTCTCGACATCGGCCCCGTCCGGGGCGTCGATGTCGCCCAAGGCGATGACGACCGTGTCGAGGCCCGTGGGCTCCACCCAGTACTGGACGAAGGGGCGATTGCCGTCGCCCTGCAGCCCTGGCCTCGTGTAGGCCGCCTTTAGCGCACGGCCCCAGGGCAGCTCGGCGGGCTCCACAATGTGCTCGCTTTCTCGGTCATCGGCCCTACGCGAGGCCATCTCCTCCAGCGGCTCGGCGTCGACGCGGGGGCCCCGGAACACGGCGAACGTCACGAACGTGTGCTCCTCCCGCGACGGTGCCTGCACGAGCGTGGCGATCCCAAGCGCATCGGGGGCACCCGACGCGACCCGTTGTAGATACCTGGCAGTCGCGGCGCGCAGCGGCCTGATAACAGCACCCGACGAGACCAACTCGTGGGCGCGGACCTCGTAGGCACTGCGCCGCAGCAGGCCCTTCCGAACTCCTCCGGTGAGGGGCAGGTCGACCCAGCCGGCCGGAAGATCGAACGATACGGTCAGCACCGCCGGAGGTTATCGGGGACGCCGTCTTAAGCTGGACGTGTGACGGAGCCGCTGAAGCCGACGGTCGGGTGGGGAGTGCTGCATCTGTTTTGCCGGGTCCGCCCGGACACGGACGAGCAAGCAGTGATCGCCGCGGTGAAGGCGGCCGAGGTGGAGGAGCACCAAGTGGTCGCCTTCTCCGTGCTGGGGCACAAGGCGGACCTGGGAGTGATGGCGATCGGACCTGACTGGGTGCGGTTGCGCCGGCTGCAGGGCGGCCTGCAGGCAGCCGGACTCGAGATCGTGGGCTCCTACGTCTCTCTCACCGAGGTGTCCGAGTACACCGAGGGAATGCCCGAGGAGCACCTCCGCAACCGCCTGTACCCGAAGCTGCCCCCGGAAGGAAAGCGGGCCATCTGCTTCTACCCGATGTCCAAGCGCAGGGTTGCCGGCGACAACTGGTATTCGCTCGACTTCGAACAGCGCAAGCAACTGATGATCGACCACGGCAAGTCGGGGCGGCGTTTCGCAGGGCGGGTCGTGCAGCTCGTCACGGGTTCGACCGGGCTCGACGACTACGAGTGGGGAGTGACCCTGTTCGGGGTCCATCCCGACGATCTGAAGGACACCGTCTACACGATGCGTTTCGACGAGGCGTCCGCGCGCTTCGCCGAGTTCGGCCCCTTCTACGCGGGCGTTATCGCGCCCATCGACGAGGTCCTCTCGCTCACTTCATGACATCGGGCTGGAGGCTGGACGGTGCTCCTGGCGCTGGTTGCCCTGCCGCAAACCGAGGGAGTCTTCGCCGCCCCGCTCGGCGATCCTGGTGGGACACGGCCGTTTTGCGGGACACGGCCGTCTTGCGGGACACAGCCGTTTTTGCGGGACACACACGTCGTCAGACGACGGCTGTGTTCCACAAAACGGGTTCGTCCCACAAAAACCCAGAACCCGGACCCAGGCGTGCCCCGGCCCACGGGCTGGCAAGATGACAATGTGCCGACCGAGCTCTTGTACCTGCGCGACGCCTACCTCCAGGAGTTCGACGCCACCGTCGTGGCCGTCGACGCCGAAGCGGGCAGGGTAGGGCTCGACCGCAGCGCGTTCTACCCGACCGGCGGCGGGCAGCCGCACGACATCGGGACCCTGGCGGGCCTGCAGGTGACGGACGTGCGCAAGGAGGGTGATTTCGTGTGGCACACCCTCGAGCCCGGCGACCGACCGGTGCCTGCCGAGGACGACACCGTCCACGGCGTCGTCGAATGGGACCGCCGGCACAAGCTCATGCGCACCCACACGGCGCTTCACGTTCTGTGCGGTGTGATCTGGAATCAGTGGGGAGTGCCCGTTACAGGCGGGAACATGGAGCCGTTGTCGGCGCGGATGGACTTCGAGTTCGACCCGCTGCCTGACGGCTTCGGGGCGCAGGTCGAGAAGCTGGTCAACGACGAGCTTCGTGCGGCCCGCCCCATCCACATCAGCTTCATCCCGCGTGCCGAGGCCGTGCTCGACGCCGACCTGATCCGCACCAAGGTCAGCCTCATACCGGAAGCCGTCGAGGAGATACGGGTCGTGGACATAGTGGGCCTGGACAAGCAGGCAGACGGCGGAACCCACGTCAGGAGCACCGACGAGGTCGGTCGCGTCGCGGTCCTAAAGACCGAGTCCAAGGGAAAGGGAAACAAGCGAATCCGAATCCAGGTCGAAGACGCGTGACTCTCCCTACGCGCCCGGACGCGGCCGGTATCGACCGCCTGCGCGAGGTGCTCCGGTCCCGCGAGCGGCTCCTGGTCGCCTTCAGCGGGGGCGTGGACTCCGGTCTGCTGGCTTTCGTGGCGAACGGCGTCCTCGGCCCCGATCGAGCCCTGGCCGTGACGGCGGTCTCTACCTCGCTCGCTCCGTCGGAGCGTGCGGACTGCAGGCGACTCGCCCACCGGTGGGGCATGCGCTGGATCGAGGTCGCAACCGCGGAGGGCTCCCGCCCCGAGTACGTAGCCAACGGGATCGACCGCTGCTACCACTGCAAGAGCGAGCTGATGGAGAAGCTCCTGCCGGTTGCAGAGGACGAGAACGCAGCCATCGCCCTCGGCGTGAACCTCGACGACCTTCAGGACCACCGTCCTGGTCAGGCAGCGGCCAGCGAGCGCGGCGCCGTCTTCCCGTTGGTGGAGGCCGGACTGGGCAAGCAGGCCGTGCGCGAAGCGGCGCGGCTCCTGGGCCTCGATATCTGGGACAAACCGGCGGCGGCCTGTCTCGCCTCGCGCGTGCCCTACGGTACGGCCGTGACCTTCTCCACGTTGAACCAGGTGGCGTCGGCCGAGGAAGCCTTGAAGCGACTGGGTTTCCGGGAGCTGCGAGTGCGCCACTACGGCGACCTGGCCCGTATCGAGCTCGGCGGGCCCGAAGACCTCGCGAGAGCCGCCGGCGCCGACCGCGACGCTGTCATCGCCGCGGTCAAGGACGCCGGTTATCGCTACGTCACCCTCGACCTCGAAGGCTTGCGGTCAGGCAACCTCAACCCTGGAGTGTTGGACGGAGGTGCGCGCGCGTGACGGCATCGAGGGTCAAGCTCACATTCCCACCGGATCTGGTGCGGGAGCCGATCATGGGGGAGTTGGTGCGCCGTTTCGAGGTGATGCCGAACATCCGGCGCGCGGATGTCAGCGACGAGGTCGGCTGGATCGTCTGCGAGATGTCGGGATCGGAGAACGCGTTGGCAGAGGCGCTCGAGTGGCTCGAGGACATCGGGGTCGACGTCGACCGTCTCGACCAGCCGCTGGAGGGTTAGCCGCCGGCGGTCACCCGCGCCGTTTCTTGCCCCGCCGGCGTCTCGGCTGGACCGGCAGCGCGTCGATACCCCGGGCGGTGTTGCTCATCGACTCGGTCGGAGCCTGGGTCCACCCTGCGCCCGACAGGGCGCGCGGTTCGAAGAAAAGGCAGGATTCAGGGCAGGCGAAGGGGTGCTCGTCGTTGGCGGACAGGCGACAGCGCTGCATGGCATCGCCAGCGGCGGTGCTACGGAAGAGATAGTGCTTGCAGTCGTCCCTTACGCCCATGGGTAACCATGCTGGCACGGAGCCGGATGCAAGCGGTGGCGCCCACGCAGTCCCTCCCAACCCCGGCCGGGCGCCGTACAGTCGGGGAGATGGGAGAGCGGCTTCTGGTCATCGGTGGCGATGGCGCCGGCATGTCGGCGGCATCCCTTGCCCGCCGGCGCCGACCCGACCTAGAGATCGTGGCGCTCGAGATGGGTCGCTGGACGAGCTACTCGGCGTGCGGCATCCCGTACCTCGTTGGCGGGGCACTCGACGGCATCGCGGACCTTGTCGCACGCAGCCCAGAAGAGTTCCGCTCGATGCGCATCGACGTGCGGACCGAGCACGAGGTGGTCGGTCTCGATCTCTCGTCGCGCAAGGCCGAGGTGTACAACCGGGCCCATGGGCGCACCTTCCACCTGGGTTTCGACCTCCTGCACATAGCGACCGGCGCGCGCCCGAGGCGACCGGACATTCCCGGGCTCGACCTACCGCACGTACACGGGGTGCAGACCCTCGCCGACGCCACGCGGCTGCTGGACGATGCCAGGTCGCACCGGCCTGGCCACGTCGTGGTGGTCGGAAGCGGCTACGTCGGTCTGGAGCTCGCAGAGGCGTTCCTCGATCGCGGGGCGTCGGTGACAGTCGTCGAGGCCTCTGCTGAGGTGATGGGTTCTCTCGACCCCGACATGGGCTCGCTGGTCGCGCGCAGCATGCGCCAGGCGGGCGTAACGGTCCGCACCGGCGAGGAGCTGACTGCCGTGACCGAGTCGGCGGTAGTGACCAGCGCCGGCGAGTTTCCCGCCGACCTCGTCGTGCTGGGCCTCGGAGTCGAGCCGAACGCCGACCTTGCAGCAGCGGCGGGAGTGGACACGGGTGTTCGGGGTTCGATCGTCGTCGACCGGCAGCAGCGAACATCGAGCGAAGGGGTCTGGGCCGCGGGTGACTGCTGCCAGTCGTACAACATCGTCTCCGGCCGGCCGGTGCACCTGCCGCTCGGGACGGTCGCCAACAAGCAGGGGCGCGTCGCGGGGATCAACATCAGCGGCGGCTACGCGACCTTCCCCGGCGTGGCGGGCACAGCCGTGACGCGCATCTGCAGAACCGAGATCGGCCGCACCGGCCTCAGGGAGCAGGAGGCGAGGGACGCCGGGTTCGGCGTCTCGGCGGTGAGGATCGAGGCGACGGCGGCGGCGGCGTACATGCCCGACGCCCAGCACACCACCGTGAAGCTCATCGCCGAACGCGGCGGCGGTCGCCTCCTCGGGGCGCAGATCGTCGGCGGCCGCGGGTCGGCCAAGCGGGTGGACGTCATCGCCACCGCGCTGGCGGCGGGCATGAACGTCGAGGACCTGATCGGACTCGACCTCGGGTACGCCCCGCCTTACTCGTCGGTGTGGGACCCCGTGCAGGTGGCCGCCCGCCAACTGCTGCCGCAGCTCTGAGCCGGGAAAAAGACGCCGAGGTGGCGGCCGTCCGGCCGGCTGGGACGGTCCCGGGCCGGCGACCTCCGAGAAGGTTGCTGCCTCTGAGGGTTACGCAGGGTAACCGGTAGTGTCGAGGGGTGCCGGAAAAGCGCGTCAATGACGCCGACCTCGTCCGCTGGAGCGAAGCCCTGGCGGGTATCGCCCGTACCGGGCTGGCCTTCACCCAGAGCATCTACGAACGCGAGCGCTTCGAGGAGATCCTGAAGGTCGCGGCAGATATCCGCTTCGCGTCGGGTCACAATGAAGACGAATTCGCCAGCGAGGAGCTGGTCAGCGGGTGGATCAACAGCGTCGGCCACGGCGTCGCGGGCTACGTGACTCCCAAGGTCGCCGTGGGCGCCATCGTCGGCAACGACCAGGACCAGCTCCTCCTCATCCAGCGCGGCGATTCCGGCGTGTGGCTGTACCCGACAGGCTGGGCCGACATCGGCTACTCGGCCGCCGAAGTGGTGGTGAAGGAAGTCGAGGAGGAGACAGGCATCGAGGTCGAACCGCTCAGGCTCGTGGCGGTCTTCGACGGGCTACGGCTCGGAGCTCGCTCGCTTCCGTTCTATTCGTTGGTGTTCCACTGCCGTGCGATCGGCGGCGAGCTGAAGCCGCACCCTCTCGAAGCCCAGGATGTCGGCTGGTTCTCGGAGAACCGCTTGCCGGAACCCCTCGCCGGCGCAGGTCACTGGAAGGAGCTCGCGTTCAAGGCGGTACGAGGCGAGCAGGTGGATGTCATGTTCGACCTTCCGCGCCGCTCGACCTGGCGGGCCTGACGAGCGTTGCCCTCGGGCGCGATCAAGCGGTTGCGGGCAGCCGGGGAGCGGTTCCGGTACGGTCACTCCTTCGCAGTGCGTCCCGCGGAGGGCCGCGTCGATGCGAGTGCCGCCGAAGCGGCACTCGTGCTGCTCGGACCTGATGGCGATGCGTCCCGGGAGCTCGACGACGCGGCACGTAGGGAGGCCGCGGGCCTTACGTCGTTGAGCTCGCTAACCACACAGCTCGCGATCGACTACTTGGACCGCCTCGCGCGGCCGATCCCGTCGCTTGCACCGGCCGCCGGGGTGCAGGTGGTGACGAGCGGTTACGCGGCGAGGATTGCCGTCGAGCAGGAGCCCGCTCGTTTCATGGCGCCGGCAGAGCTGCCGGTGCTGGCGTCGTTGCCACCGATGCGCAACGGGAGACCGCCGCAGGGACTTCTGACCCGTGTGGTCAAAGCGACCCGCCGCGGTTTCCCGGCTGTCCGCGCCGTGCCGGCCGGGGTGTGGGACGGCTTCGCGCTCCTTCTCACCGTGCGCGTCCACGAGGTCCACCCGGTGGGCGACGTAGGCGAAGAGGCGCGGGAGTTGTTGGCCGGCGAGGTTGTCGACGGGCTCGCGCGCTTCGGGTGGGTGCTCAGGCTGGTCGACATCCGCTACGGGCTCGAGCCTGAGCGGCGCGCTGGCTGAAGTCTCAGCTCACCGCGTCGTTGCCGCGCTCTCCGGTCCTGATCCGTACCAGATCCTCCACCGGGGTGATCCAGACCTTTCCATCGCCGATCCGGCCGGTCCGCCCCGCCTCGACGAGCACGTCGAGGACGCGACCCGCATCAGCATCCGACACCACGACCTCTAGGCGAACCTTGGGGACGAAGTCGATCCGGTACTCGGCCCCGCGATAAACCTCGGTGTGACCACCCTGGCGCCCGAATCCCTGAGCCTCCGACACGGTCATACCCGTCACGCCGGCGTCCTGAAGTGCGGACTTCACATCCTCGAGCTTGAACGGCTTGATCACTGCCGTGACGAGCTTCACCAGTGCCCTCCTTCACCGATAGCGCGGCGACCGGCGGCCGCCTCGAAGTCGTACGCGTTTTCCTCGTGGAGGGTGAGGTCGAGACCGATGCGCTCGTCGTCTTCGCTGACTCGCAGCCCGACTACGACGCGGATCGCCAACGCGATCAACGCGGTCATCACAAACGAGAACACCCCCACGCACAACACGGCCAGCGCCTGATTCCCCAGCAACTTGCCGCCGCCCCCGTAAAACAATCCGTTCGCGCCGAGCGACCCGGCGGTCCCGAACAACCCGACCATCAAAGTCCCGACCAGTCCGGCGATCCCGTGAACTGCCAGCACATCGAGCGAGTCATCCACGCGCATCTTGAACTTCAAGCTCACCGCGAGCGCGCTGGCCAGGCCGGCGACCAAGCCGATCACCGTGGCGCCCAATGTGTTGACATAGCCGCACGCCGGCGTGATCCCGACCGCTCCGGCGATGGCGCCGGATACGGCACCGAGCGTCGTCGGCTTGCCGGTACGCAGCTTCTCGACGGCGATCCACGCGAGCAGGGCAGCCGCCGTGGCGGTGTTGGTGTTCACGAACGCCGTGCCAGCACCGCCGGCGTTCAGGGCGGAGCCGGCGTTGAAGCCGAACCACCCGAACCACAGGATCCCCCCGCCCATCACGGTGAGGGGGATGTTGTGCGGGCGCATGAGGTTCCCCGGCCATCCACGCCGGCGGCCTATCACCAGCGCCAGCGCGAGCCCGGCCACGCCGGCGTTCACCTCGACCACCGTGCCGCCGGCGAAGTCCTCGGTCCCGCGCCGCGCGAGCCATCCTTCGGGTGAGAACACCCAGTGGGTGATCGGCGCGTACACGAGGATCGACCACGCGACGATCAAGACGATGAAAGCACCGAACTTCATCCGGTCCGCCGACGAGCCCGTCAGCAACGCCGGCGTGATGATGGCGAACATCATCTGGAAGATCACGAACACGACGGGCGGGATCGTCTGCGCATGCTGGTGGGTGAAGCCCGGCACCGACTGGTGGATATGGCCCAGCCCGGCGAAGTGCAGCGTGCCGATGATCCCGTGACCCCCCCAGTCCGGGCCGAACGCGAGGCTGTAGGTGACCCACACCCACAGCAGGCTCACCACCGCCATGACGGTGAAGTTCTGGATCATCATGCCGAGCACGTTCTTGCGCCGGACCATCCCCCCGTAGAACAGGGCGAGCCCGGGGGTCATGAAGAGCACGAGCGCAGCGCTGGTCAGTACCCATGCCGTGTCGCCTGAGTTGTACATGTGCCGCTGACCGTCCCTCCGGCGCGTCGAAGCCGCCAGAAGCTAGCCCAACGAGCCAGCAGAGACCGGTGGCGCAACGGGACGGGCGTGGGACAGCGACCCGCCGGATCAGTTGTGCAGTTGCCGCAGGAGGTCTGCGATCACCGAGACGTTGCCGCCGGTCCGTTCCCACTCGTCGCCGACCGGTCCATGGTCGACCAGCCCGAAGGCGTCCGGCTCGAGACCCAGGGACTCGGCCGCAGCCGACGCCAGCGGCATCGGCTCCACCTCCTCGCCGTACGCGGCGAAGACCTCGAGCCCGTCCCACAGGTCGTCGAGCGCCGCCGGCGGGTTCGCGCCGGTTCCCAGCGCCAGGGCTACCGCGGAGAACACCTCGTATGTGCCCACCCCGCCAGGCCTGCGGTACCCCGCGACCGGGTGCAGGCGCCATTCGAGTGTCATCCCCCCGGGGCCGTCCTCACGCAGCCACACCTGGGACCCGTTCACGTACGCGTCGACGGGCTCGCCGAAGCGGTCGTCGAGGGCGACGATCACCTCGGGCCGGGCGCGCCACACGGCGGTCGCCACCAGCCGTGGTCGGGCCGCCAAAGCTCAGCCTTCGTGACGGTGGTCGCGAAGGAACCGTTCCACCTCGGCTGCCAGCTCGTCGATGTTGCCGAGCCGCAAAGGGTCGGACACCCCGACCGGATCCTCCAGCAGCGACCCCGTGTCCTCCGCCTCCTCCAGCTGCGCCACGTAGGCCGAGGCCTCCTCGTCGTCGGCGACGCGCTCGCTCACCTGGCGCTCGTACTCGTCGGCTGCTTCCCGAAGCTCGCCTGCGTCGACCGGAGCCCCGAAGAGTGCAGCCGACCGCTCGACCAGGGCCAGTGCCGCCTTCGGCGAAGGCAGCTGGTGAACGTAGTGCGGCACGGCCGCCCAAAACGACGCCGCCGGTATCCCGGCCTCCCTCAGCGCGCTGTGGAGCGCCCCGACGATCCCCGTCGGACCTTCGTACGACGGAGCGGAGAGCCCGAGGCGCGACGCCAGGTCGCTGTCGTCGGTCGTCCCCGAGACCCTCACGGGCCGGGTGTGGGGGACGTCGGCGAGGAGCGCCCCGAGGATGACTGCCATCTCGGCGCCGACCTCCCTGGCGGCGGCCACCACCGTCGAGCAGAACGTCTTCCACCTCAACTGCGGCTCCACCCCTCTCATCAGCACGAGGTCGTGCCCGCCGTCCGGGAGCGTCGCCGCCAGCAGCTCGATGTCCGGCCAGTCGATCCGCCTCAGGCCATCTGAGCCCAACCTCACCTGCGGCCGGGTCACGGTGAAGTCGTAGAACTCCTCGGCGTCGATGGTCGCCACCCGCTCGGCATCCCAGGACCGGGCGAGGTAGTCGAGCGCGATGGTGGATGCGTCGCCGGCGTCGTTCCAGCCCTCGAATGCCACGATGAACAGCGGGCGGCGCAACTCCGGACGGCGCTCCCAGTGGAGTGACTCCATCTCCCGACCGTACCCCCGGACACCCGCGTTGCCGGGTCGTCACTGGACGATCGTACGCTGGCCCGGTGGAATTCTCCCCGGCGACGCGAGCCTGGTTCGACTCCGCGTTCGCGGGTCCGACCGAGGCACAGACTCGCGGTTGGGAGGCGATCGGGCGGGGTGACCACACGCTCGTGCTCGCCCCGACCGGTTCGGGCAAGACGCTCGCCGCGTTCCTTTGGGCCCTGGACCGGTTGCTCACGGGAGGCGCTGGGAACGGCTGCAAGGTCCTCTACATAAGCCCTCTCAAAGCGCTCACCTACGACGTGGCTCGCAACCTGCGAGCCCCGCTGACGGGCATCGCGCAGGAGGCCGCGCGGATGGGGACAGAGCTTCCCGAGATCCGTGTCGCGACGAGGACAGGTGACACGCCGGCGGAGGACCGCCGTGCGATGGCGAAGAAGCCGCCGGACATCCTCATCACCACGCCGGAGTCGTTGTTCCTGCTGCTGACGTCGCAGGCGGCGTCCATCCTCGCCGGCGTCGAGCACGTGATCGTCGACGAGATCCACGCGGTCGCGTCTACCAAGCGGGGGACTCACCTCGCGCTCTCGCTCGAGCGGCTGGAGGAGATCACAGAGCGCGCTCCCCAAAGGATCGGCCTTTCCGCGACGCAACGGCCACTCGAGGAGCTGGCGCGGTTCCTCGGCGGCCAGGAGCCAGTCGCCGGCGGTGAGCCGGGTGCGATGCGGCCACGTCCGGTGACGATTGTCGATGCCGGTGTCCGCAAGCCTCTCGAGCTTTCGATCGTCGTGCCGGTGGAGGACATGGGCGAACTGGGCCGCCCTGTGCCGCCTGCGGTCGAAGACGGAGGCGACCTCGTCTTGCGCCCGGCAACCGAGGCGGAGGGCTCGTCGGTGGAGGGGCGCTCGTCGATCTGGCCGGCCATCTACCCGAAGATCCTCGAACTGATCCGTGGCCACCGCTCCACGATCATCTTCGTCAACTCCCGCCGCCTCGCCGAACGCCTCGCTGCCCGGCTCAACGAGTTGGCCTTCGAAGACACGACCTACACGTCCGGCGGCGAGGCCCTCATGGCCTCGGGTGCACCGACAGAGCTGGTCCGGGCCCACCACGGGTCCATCGCCCGTGAGCAACGACTCGAGATAGAGGACGCCCTCAAAGCCGGCCGCCTACCGGCGCTGGTCGCGACATCGAGCCTCGAGCTCGGGATCGACATGGGCGCGGTCGACCTTGTCATACAGGTGGAAGCCCCGACGTCGGTCTCCTCGGGTCTGCAGCGGATCGGCCGGGCCGGCCACCAGGTCGGGGAGCCGTCGAAGGGCCGTCTTTTCCCGAAGTTCCGCCATGACCTGCTCGTCGCTTCGGTGGTCTCGGAGCGGATGCAGGCCGGCTTGGTCGAGCAGACCATCGTCCCCCGCAACCCACTCGACGTGCTCGCGCAGCAGGTCGTTGCGACGGTCGCCGCCGCGGACGGGACGGTGGAGGTCGAGACGGTCGCGGCGATGGCGCGGCGTTCCTACCCGTATGCAGACCTGCCGGCAGACGGGCTCGACGGCGTCCTCGACATGCTCGCCGGGCGCTACCCGAGCGACGAGTTCGCCGAGCTGCGCCCCCGGCTGGTCTGGGACCGCTCCGCCGGGACACTCACGGCACGCCCCGGGGCCAAGATGCTCGCTGTCACGTCCGGCGGGACCATCCCCGACCGCGGCTTGTACGGCGTCTTCACCCCTGAAGGCAGCCGCGTCGGCGAGCTCGACGAGGAGATGGTGTACGAGAGCCGGGTCGGCGAGACATTCCTGCTCGGCGCGACCACGTGGCGGATACAGGACATCACCCGCGACCGGGTGGTGGTCACCCCCGCGCCGGGTGTGCCGGGCAGGATGCCTTTCTGGCACGGGGACGCGGTCGGACGCCCGTACGAGCTCGGCGCGGCCATCGGGGAGTTCACCCGCACCCTGACCGCGCGCAGCGACGACGAGCTGGCGGGCGCCTGCGGGCTCGACCCGCTCGCGATCTCCAACCTGCGCGCGTACGTGGAGGAAGAGCGCGAGGCCACCGGCGGTTTGCTGCCAACCGACCGCCAGATCGTCGTCGAGCGCTTCCGCGACGAGCTGGGCGACTGGCGCATCGCAATCCTGTCGCCGTTCGGGGCGCGGGTGCACGCGCCTTGGGGGCTCGCGATCGAGACGCGGCTGCGCCGGCAGATGGACGTCGAGGTCCAGGCGATCTGGAGTGACGACGGGATCATCGTCCGCCTGCCCGAGGCCGAGGAGGCGCCTGCGGTCGACGCCGTGCTCGTCGACCCCGACGAGCTGGAGGAGCTCGTCGTCGACGCGGTCGGAGACTCGGCTTTGTTCGCGGCGCGCTTCAGGGAGAACGCTGCGCGGGCTCTGCTGCTTCCGCGCCGCCGGCCGGGATCCCGCACCCCGCTCTGGCAGCTGCGCCAACGCGCAGCGGACCTGCTCGGGGTGGCGTCGAAGTACGGGTCGTTTCCGGTACTGCTCGAGACCTACCGGGAGTGCCTGCGAGACGTTTTCGACCTGCCGGCGCTGACCGGCCTGCTCCGTGACATCCAGGCGCGGCGTGTTCGCGTCGCCGAGGTCGAGCTGCCCGAACCGTCGCCCTTCGCCAGCGGCCTCGTCTACTCGTACGTCGCGCAGTTCATGTACGAGGGCGACGCTCCGCTGGCTGAGAGACGGGCGCAGGCTCTGACGCTGGACCGGCGGATGCTCGCGCAACTTCTCGGCACCGACGAGTTGCGAGAGCTGATCGACGGCGGCGTGCTGGAGGAGCTGGAGGCGGAGCTTCAGGGGCTGGCTCCGGACCGCCAGGCGTCGAGCGTGGAAGGAGCGGCGGATCTGCTGCGCCGTCTGGGTGACCTGAGCCGGCCGGAGCTGTTCGCCCGGTGCACGGTCGGTCTGGGGGACGAGGCATGGGAGGCGCTTTCCGCCAGCCGGCGCGGCGCCGTCGTCAGGGTCGCCGGCGAGGAGCGGATGATCCTGGCCGAGGACGCCGGCCGGTACCGGGACGCCCTGGGAGTGGTCCCGCCCCCGGGGCTGCCTCAACCGTTCCTCGAGCCGGTCCCCGACGCTCTCGTTCAGCTGGTGCGCAGGTGGGCCCGGACGCATGGGCCGTTCGTCGCCGCCGAGCCGGCGGCCCGGTTCGGGGCGGGCGTGGACCCTGTTCTCGCAGTGCTGGCACGGCTCGAGGTGGAGGGGCGCGTGTCGCGGGGAGCCTTCCGCCCCGGCAGGAGCGGCCGCGACGAGTGGTGTGACGCGGACGTCCTTCGGATTCTGCGCCAGAGATCGTTGGCCGCGCTGCGCAAGGAGGTGGAGCCGGCGGAGGTCGAGGCGCTGGGTCGTTTTCTGCCGGCGTGGCACGGGATCGCACCGGTGGGCGTCGACCCGCCGGCGGGTGGGCTCGACCGCTTGTACGAGGTGATCGTCCAGTTGGAAGGGGTCACGATCCCAGCGAGCGTTCTGGAGGCGGACGTGCTCGCCCCGCGCGTCCGCGGCTACGACCCCCGGATGCTCGATGAGCTCGTAGGCGCCGGGGAGGTCATGTGGGTGGGGGCCGGGTCGCTCGCCCGTGACGACGGCCGGGTCGTGCTGGTACGCCGCGACGCCGCAGGTCTGCTGCTCCCCCGGCTCGGTCTGGCGAGATCCCCGGGTTCGGATGCAGAGCTGTCGGGACCGGTCCACGACCGGATCCGGTCCGTTCTGGCGGAGCGGGGTGCCTGCTTCTTCAGGGAGCTCGGCGGCGTGTCGGTCGCTGACCGGGATCTGGTCGAGGCGCTGTGGGACCTTGTATGGGCCGGCGAGGTGACCTGCGACGGGATGGCCGCGCTTCGCGCCACCGTCGGCTCCTCCCGGCCGAGGCGCACGGTGGCTGCCGGCGCCTTGCGCTCCCGCGCCCGAGCGGGCTCGATCAGGGCTCTGGGGCCACCACGAGGGCAGGGGCGGTGGGCATTGCTCACCCGCGAGACCGGCCTCGCGGGTGACGGCGCCGGAGCGTCGGCCCAGGCGGGTGTCGCGCTCGCCGGTGCGCTCCTCGAACGCCACGGCGTGCTCACCCGCGACGCGGTTCGTGCCGAGTCGGTACCGGGCGGCTTCGCCGGCGTGTATCCCGTCTTGAAGGCGATGGAGGAGTCGGGGCGGGTCCGGCGGGGATATTTCGTCGCCGGCATGGGCGGCGCGCAGTTCGCCCTTCCCGGTGCAGTGGACAGGTTGCGGGCCGAGCGCGGAGACGGTCGCCCGGCCGCTTCCGGTGCCTCGGTGACCGTGCTTGCCGCCACGGATCCGGCCAACGTCTTCGGCATGGCGGTCCCTTGGCCGGTGAAGGGGCCGGCGCGGGTGGCGGGCGCCTACGTCGTGCTGGTCGACGGTGCCGTGAGCGCGTACATCGAAAGAGGCGGCAGGGGGATCGTCGCACTGCGCGACTGTGACGGGTCGTGGGAGGAAGCCGCGGTCGGCGCGCTCGCGCACCTGGTCGCGCAGGGCCGGTGGCGGCGGTTGGCGCTTCAGCGTTTCCCGGAGGAGATGACGGAGGCGTTGCGCGGCGCGGGGTTCGTGCCCACACCCAAGGGACTCGTCCGCTACGGCTGAACAACGCTGCTCAGCAGCGTTCTTCAGCGCCCGTCAATGGCGCGAGCCTCTTTGAGCCCACGGGGGACGGGCGCGAGCCACACGTGGCGCCACGCGTAGCCTGAGCGGTCGTGGGCCGCCGTCTTCTTGTCGATCTCGGCCCGCTCCGCCGTTCGCGCGACTTCGGGATCCTCTTCTCCGGGCAGCTGGTGTCGACGCTCGGGACCCAGCTCACCGTCGTTGCGGTGCCGTACCAGGTCTACCGGATGACCCACTCGTCGCTGGACGTCGGGCTGATCAGCCTGACCCAGCTTGGCCCGCTGCTGCTCTTTTCGCTGATCGGCGGTTCCGTCGCCGACAGCCACGACCGCCGGCGCGTGCTCATGGTGACCGAACTGCTGATGGCGACGACGAGCACCGGGCTCGCCATCAACGGGTCGGTCACTCGCCCGGCCCTGTGGCCTCTGTTCGCGCTCTCGGCGGCGTCGGGAGGACTCGCTGGCTTCGACCGGCCTGCGTTCAACGCGTCGATCCCTCGCATGCTCCCTACCGGTGAGCTGGCGGCCGGCTACGCACTGTGGCAGGTACAGCTCCAGGTGGGCATCCTGGTGGGCCCCGCGCTTGCCGGTGTGCTGCTCTCGGGCGCGGGGCTGGCCACCGTGTACTGGATCGATGTGGCGACGTTCGTCGTGTCCTTTGCGACCGTGGTGGCGCTGCGCCCCCAGCCTCCGCTCGAGGACGCCGGACGCCCCGGGCTGAGGTCGGTCGCCGAGGGGTTGCGCTACCTGAAGGGCCGGCAGCTCATCCAGGGCATCTACCTGCTCGACATCGACGCGATGGTCTTCGGGATGCCCCGCGCTCTGTTCCCCGCGCTGGGGCTCGGGCTCTTCCACGGAGGCGCACGGGCAGTCGGATTCCTCTACGCGGCGCCTGGCGCCGGCGCTCTGGTCGGCGCTCTCACGACGGGCTGGGTGAGCGCGGTGCGCCGGCAGGGCACGGCCGTGATCGTGTGCGTGATCGCGTGGGGCGCGGCGATCACAGTCTTCGGGCTGGTTGACGTCCTGTGGATCGCCCTGCTGCTTCTCGCTCTGGCCGGGTGGGCGGACGTGGTTTCCGCTGTGTTCAGGAACACGATCTTGCAGACGGCCATCCCCGACGCCCTGCGAGGGCGGCTCTCGGCGGTGCAGATAGCGGTGGTGCAAGGAGGCCCGCGTCTCGGCGATCTCGAGTCGGGGGGCGTCGCCCAGGCGCTAGGAGTCCGGTTCTCCGTTGTCTCGGGGGGGATCGCGTGCGTGGTCGGGGCCGTTCTGCTCGCGGTCGCGCTCCCGGGCTTCCGGGCACACGACGCGAGCGCGACCGGTGAACCGCACCACAGCGCCGGCGCAGTGGGCTGAATGGGCCAGCCCCCGGGACGGCTCAGTTGAGGGGCAGCCGCTACGCTCCGGCGCCGATGCTCGTGATCGAAGAAGCCACCGAGGCGGACGGCGAGGTCGTCGAGGCGATAGCGCGCCTGTTGCCGCTCCTGTCGAAGTCAGCGCCGGCTCCGACACGGGGGCAGGTGTCCGAGGTCATCGACTCGCCGGCGACGACGCTGTTCATCGCGAGGGACGGTTCCGGCGGGCCGATCATCGGCACCTTGACCCTTGCAGTCTTCAGGATCCCGACCGCGGTTCGTGCATGGATCGAGGACGTGATCGTCGCGGAGGAAGCGCGAGGGAAAGGTTGCGGCGAGGCGCTCACGGTGGCGGCCATCGAAGCCGCGCGGGCGGCCGGGGCGAAGACGGTCGAGCTCACGTCGCGCCCGTCGCGCGAGGCTGCGAACCGGCTCTACCGGCGCATCGGGTTCGTAGAGAGGGAGACCAACGTGTACCGCTACGAGGTGACCCAACCGTGAGCGAGCGCTTGGAAGGGCGTGTCGCTCTCGTCACCGGATCGAGCAGCGGCATCGGCGCCGAGGTGGCCAGGGTGCTCGCGGCCGAAGGGGCGAAGGTCGTCGTGAACTCGAAGTCATCCGTCGAAGCCGGAGAAGCCGTGGCAAGGGATATCGGCGGCGTGTACCGGCAGGCGGATGTCTCCGATCCCGAGGCGGCCCGCTATCTCATCGGATCGATCGCCGCCGAGTTCGGCCGTTTCGACATTCTTGTCAACAACGCCGGCACCACCCGCGTCATCCCCCACGCCGATCTCGAAGCCGCGACGCCGGAGATCTGGGCGCACATATACGCGACGAACGTCATCGCGCCGTTCGTCCTCACGACCGCTGCCCGGCCGCATCTGGCCGCGGCGCCGGCCGGCGGTGTCGTGATCAACATCGGGTCCCTCGCCGGTGTCCGCCCCACCGGGTCGTCGATCCCCTACGCGGCGAGCAAGGCGGCTCTGCACCACCAGACGCGTTTGCTGGCCGCGGTGCTCGGACCGGAGATCCGGGTGAACGCCGTGGCCCCCGGCCTGGTCGAGACCCCGTGGACGGCAGACTGGCACGACGTGCACGCCGGCATCGCGGCGATCGTCCCGATGCGACGGGTGGCCAAGCCGGCGGACGTTGCCCACCTGGTGCTGGCGCAGGTGACCTCGACACTGGTGACCGGCGAGGTATGGGTTGTCGACAGCGGGTTGCAGGTGATCCGCTAGGCGGCCCAGCTTCGCCGTTCCCTGTCCCCTCAAGGCGCGTCGGGAGCGGGGAGAGTGGACAGAGAACGCTCCTCTCGGCCCTCCGGGCTCCCGACGTTCGACCAGCCTCGACCAGCCTCGACCAGCCTCGACCGGCCTCGACCGGCCTCGACCGGCCGCGACCTAGGTATCGGGGCCGAGCTCCTCCACCTCGAGGAGGGTGAACCCGTCGATGATGGTTCGCAGCACCTGCTGGGCGACCCGAGGGTCCACGCCGGCGTCCTCGGCGACTTCCGCGATGCGGGCGATCATCCGGTCCTCGCGCCCGCGGTCCACGACGGGCATATGGTTCGCGCGCTTGTAGCGCACCACGCCGTCGACGAGGCGGGCCCGCTCGGCGAGCAATCCGATCAGCCGGCGATCGACGTCGTCGATCTGCCGGCGGATGTCCTCGAGGTCGGGGATGCCCCCCTGCGCATCGGTCATCTGAGCATCATGCCGCAGGCGACACCCACCGCACCGCCTTGGGGGCTTCTGGCTTGCCGGGGGTAGCATGCTCAGGCACGAAGACATGACGATCCGCCCTTAGGGGGAGCAGTGGCTGAATCCATCACGGTGACCGACAACCGCACCGGTGAGGTAGTTGAGATACCGCTGGTCGACGGCGGGGTGTCGGCCGACGAGTTCCGCAAGCTACTGCCCGGGGTGTGGTTCTACGACCCGGCGTTCATGACGACCGCCCTCACCTCGAGTTCCATCACCTATCTGGACGGCGAGGCGGGCATCCTCCGCTACAGGGGGTACCCGATCGAGCAACTGGCGGCCCGGTCCACCTATCTGGAGGTCGCCTACCTCCTCATCCACGGTGAGCTGCCGACGTCCGGCGAGCTGGACAAGTGGACGACGGACATCCGCTACCACACCTACATCCATGAGAACTTCCGCAAGCGTTTCGTCGATGCCTTCCACTACGACGCCCACCCGATGGGCATGCTCATCTCGGGGATCGCGGCTCTGTCCACCTTCTACCCCGAGGCCAAGGACATCGAGGACGCCGAGACGAGAGCGGCGCAGATCATCCGGCTCATCGCGAAGGTGCCGACGCTTGCCGCCGCGTCGTATCGCTACAGCAGGGGGATGCCGTTCGTCTTCCCCGACAACTCGTTGAGCTTCACCGAGAACTTCCTGTCCATGATGTGGAAGGTCGCGGAACCGACCTACGAGCCCGACCCCGTGCTCGCACGCGCCCTCGACGTGCTGTTCATCCTGCACGCCGACCACGAGCAGAACTGCGGCACCCTGGCCATGCGCACCGTGGGCTCGTCGCACGCCGACCCGTACTCCGCTGCTGCCGCCGCGGCGGCCGCCCTGTACGGGCCGCGCCACGGCGGTGCCAACGAAGCCGTCCTCCGCATGCTCACCGAAATCGGTTCCATCGACAACGTCGAGGCTTTCATCGCTGACGTCAAAGCCGGCAAGGGGAAGCTGCAGGGCTTCGGCCACCGCGTGTACAAGAACTACGACCCCAGGGCGAAGATCATCAAGCAGACAGCCGACGAGGTTTTCGACGTGACGGGCAAGAACCCGCTTCTCGACATCGCGCTGAAGCTCGAGGAGGTCGCCCTCTCCGACGAGTACTTCATCTCGCGCAAGCTGTACCCGAACGTCGACTTCTACTCGGGCCTGATCTACCAGGCGATGAATTTCCCGACCGAGATGTTCACCGTCCTGTTCGCGATTCCACGGGTGGCCGGATGGCTGGCCCACTGGCAGGAGTTGATCGAACAGGACTCCAAGATCTACCGCCCCCGCCAGCTGTGGACGGGCCCCGACGAGCGGCCCTACACGGCGATCGAGCAGCGCGCCGGCCAAACCGGCTAGAGAGGTCCTGCGGAGGACCTCTTCAGATCTTCGTCCTGATCCCGGTGCGGATCAGGCCCTCCTGCACGACCGACACTGCCAGAGCGCCCTCGCGGGTGAAGATGGTTCCGGTCGCCAGACCGCGCGCCCCTGAAGCCGACGGGCTGTGCTGGTCGTAGAGCAGCCATTCGTCGGCGCGGAAGGGGCGGTGGAACCACATCGCGTGGTCGAGGCTGGCCTGGGTGCCTTCTGTCCAGATCAGGCCGTGGGGGAGCATGATCGTGTCGAGCAGGGTCATGTCGCTGGCGTAGGCGACCATGCACGCGTGCAGCAGCGGGTCGTCGGGAAGCTTGCCGTCGGCGCGTAGCCACACCTGGTGCGACGGAGGGCGCTGCTCGGCCGTAGAGACCGGCGAGGTCCGCACCGGGCCGCCGATGTGGCGCACGTCTATGGGCCTCGGCCGGCTGTACCAGTCGCCGAGCATCTCGGCGTAGGGGGCCATCGCCTCGGTCCAGGTGGGCAGCGTTTCCGGGTCGGGCGCTTCGGGCATGGGTGACTGGTGGCTCACGCCGTCCTCGTGCACGTGAAACGACGCCGACAGATGGAAGATCGCCTCGCCCTTCTGGATCGCCGCCACCCTTCTGGTGGTGAAAGACCTCCCGTCGCGGATTCGGTCCACCTGGTAGAGGATCGGGGTCTTGGGGTCGCCCGGGCGCAGGAAGTACGCATGGAGCGAGTGAACAGGGCGCTCCGCCCCGATGCCGTCGGCAACGGTCCGCCCTGCCGCGACGAGCGCCTGCGCGGCCACCTGCCCGCCGAATACCCGGATCCGCTGCTCGTCGGGGCTGAACCCCCGGTAGAGGTCGACCTCGAGGGATTCGAGGTCGAGCAGATCCACCAGGTGGTCCAGGGCAGCGGTCACGGCCCCATCATGGCTGAACGATTCGGATGGGGGCATCTGCGGTAAGCTTCAACGTCGTGGTCCTAGCCCCCCGCGAACTCATCCGCCGGCTTAGCGGCCCGGAGGGGCAGAAGCTCGTCAAGTACTCGGTTGCGTCGATCGTCGCCGTCGTGATCAGCGAGGTCTGCCTCGTCGTGTTCAACGGTGTCGTCGGTATGAGCGCATGGGTGTCGAGCTCTCTTGCCACCGCCATCGCGGCGTTGCCCAACTACTACATGAACCGGAAGTGGGCGTGGGGCAAGCACGGGCGCAGCCACGTTTGGAGGGAGGTCGTGCCTTTCTGGGTGCTGGCCTTCGTGGGTTGGGCGCTCTCGACCTTCTCGGTGTACCTGATGGAGCAGTACGACAAGCACCATCACGTTTCGCACTTCTGGACCACCGCGAGTGTGGCCGTGGTCTACATCGCCGCGTTCGGCGTCCTTTGGGTCGCCAAGTTCATCATCTTCAACAAGGTGATGTTCGTGCACCGCCACCATCAGGACCGCCCCCATCAGGACCGCCCCCATGGCGACCACCACCACGAGGCTCACGGTGGTTCCATGAGAACGGGCGAACCAGCCGGCGCCAGCCTCCCCGGGTAGGCGCAGCTGACACCCGAGCTCCTCGTGCTTGCGAGGGAGGTCAAGGGTTTCATGCCCGACGACGAGGGCTTCGCCCTCTACGCCGCCGGGCTTCATGCCACACGGTCGAGGCTCGGCCCGATCCTCGAGGTCGGCACCTACTGCGGCAAGTCGACCGTCTACCTCGGCGCCGCCGCAAAGGAAGCCGACGGCCTCGTCTTCACTGTGGACCACCATCGCGGCTCGGAGGAGAACCAGGCGGGGTGGGAACACCACGATCCGTCGGTCGTCGACCCTGCGACCGGCCGCATGGACACGCTTCCCCTCGCCAGGCGCACCATCGAGGCAGCCGGGCTGGAGGATCACGTCGTCCTGGTCGTCGGCCGTTCGGCGACGGTCGCCGGCGGGTGGGGCCGTCCCCTCGCAATGCTGTTCATCGACGGCGGCCACGGGGACGAGATCGCCTGGACCGACTACAGGTGCTGGGCCCCGAAGGTCGCCTCAGGGGGGCTGATGGCGATCCACGACGTCTTCCCCGACCCCGCCGACGGGGGGCGCCCTCCCTACGAGATCTTCTGTGCCGCGCTCGCCTCGGGGTGCTGGGTCGAGGAGGAGGCGCTCGGCTGCGGCAGCCTCCGCATACTCCGGCGAACAACAGTTGACCAAGGACCCGACTTCCCGGCCGGCGACGGTCGCTAGCCGGCCCGCCAAAGGGCGATCCGTAGGCGTGCCAGCCCGAGCAACGACCTCGGTATCCGCCGCAGGATCGGCGTCCGGGCCGGCCTGACCTCGGCAACCGAAACTGGGACCTCGACGACCTCCAGACCGGCCCGCTCCGCACGCAGGATCACCTCCGTGTCGTAGATGTCCTTGCCGAATGAGCACGACTCGACGATCGGGAGCAAGATCGAGCGACGCACGGCCTTGATCCCATGGGTGTCGGTCACGCCGAGCCCGAAGCCGCGGCGCAGCATTAGCGTGAACACCGTGGTGACCAGCTTGCGTCCGGCGCCTCGCTGGTCGACCGCCCCCGGTGCCCTCTTGGACCCGACGACGACCGACACCTTGGGGTCCTCCAGAATCTGCAACGCACGGTCGAGGAAGCCGAGGTCCACGAAGTCCACGTCGAAGTTCGCCACGATCTCACCGTGCGAGGCGAGGAACCCTGCGCGCAGTGCGCGCCCGTAATCGGCTTCTGGAAGGTGAACGACGACCACCTCGCTGAAGAGGCCCTGCAGATCGTCAGACTCGAACGCGGATGCGTCCACCGACCCGTTCTCGGCCACGACGACCTCGAACTCCATGCCCCGGTCGCGCAGACCGGTCACCACCGACTTGACGGCGGACTCGAGATAGCCCTGCTCATTGTGCGCCGGCATGACGATCGAGATCATGAGCGCAACATGCTATGAGCAGGTCCTTCCTACGAGGAATCGCCTGCGGGGTGCTGGTTGCGCTGTCGGTACCACCGTTCGGCTGGTGGCTGCTCGGTTGGCTGGGTTTCGCAGGCATCGCGTACCTGCTCCCGGGCCGGACCTGGCGTGAGCGCTTGGCACTCGGCTTCGGCGCCGGCCTCGGCCAGTACGCAATAGGGCTGTTCTGGGTCAGCGAGTTCTCGATCCCCGGGTGCGTGGTCCTGATGATCGTGAGCGCCCTGTTCATGAGCGCCGCCCTGTTGGTCGTCCCGTCCTCCAGGCAGGCTTCCGTGGCAGCCGGCCTGCCCGCCGCCGTCGTACTAGCGGACTGGGCGCGCGACAGGTTCCCGCTCGGTGGCTTCCCGCTCGGCGCGGCCTCGCTTGGCCAGACGTTGTCGCCGCTCATCCCGGTGGTGCGCATCGGCGGGAGCCTTCTGCTGACCGGTGAGACCGCGCTCGCTGGTGTCGTTCTCGCTCAGCTGGTCCGCACCACCCTCGCGTGGCGCCGACGCTCCCCGCACCCCGACCGGAACGCCACCCTCCCCCCGATCCTGGCCGGCCTTGCCGCCGCGTCGGCTGTCGCGGTCGCGCTCCCCGTCGCGGGGTACCTGTCGCCATCGGGCGCCGGTGGCCACCTGCCGAGCATGCGCGTCGGGTTGGTGCAGGGCGGCGGGCCGCGTGGTACCAGGGCCATCGATACCGACCCGCAGGTCGTCTTCAACCGTCACATCGACGCCGCGTCGGCGATCCGCCCGCCCGTCGATCTGGTCGTGTTCCCCGAAGGCGTCGAGCAGACCTCGATCGACTTCACCACCACGGTGGATACGGCGCAGCTCTCAGGGATCGCGACCGGGCTCGACGCCACCGTGGTCGCCGGCGTCGAGCAGGACGTCGGAGTGCGGCGCTACCTCAACGAGATAGTCGCCTGGTCCCCTAGCGGCGCCGTAGCGGGGACCTACGTGAAGAACCACCTCGTCCCATTCGGCGAGTACGTGCCGTGGAGGTCGTTGATCCAGCGGTTCTTCAACATCAACGATGTCCCCTACGACGCCATCGCCGGCCACTCGCCAGGCTTCCTCCGCACACCGGCGGCACCTTTGGCAGTGATGATCTCCTACGAGGTGTTCTTCGACGAGAGGGCACGCGGTGGCGTACGCGCCGGGGGCCAGCTTCTCGTCGTGCCGACCAATACCGCTTCGTACCGCTCCAGCCAGGTTCCGACACAGGAGCTCGCGGCGGACCGCCTGCGCGCCTGGGAGACCGGACGGTGGCTCGTGCAGGTGACCCCGACCGGCTACAGCGGCATCGTCACCCCCACCGGCCACGTCGTCACTCGCTCGACTTTGGGAAGGCAGACCGTCATACAAGGGAGGGTGGACCGGGAGACCGGCAGGACGGTGTACGTCACCATCGGTGACGACCCGGTCGCGCTGGCGGCGCTCGCCGTGCTGGTCGTGGCAGCTGGTGCCTCCGGCGCCGTCGGCTCTGCTCGCCGGCGACTCAGAATGCGCCGCCGGCGACCGGCTGAGACCACCGCCGCGGGCTGATCGATCGCGAGCCGGTTTGACCCGCAGCCCCGGGCCGATAACAGTTTGTACCTCATGGCCGCCCTGGTACCTGACGGAAGCTACTTGGGCGGCTTGTCCCAGTTGGGCGCCGCGGGCGGCAGCCCAGGACCTGATGGCCCTCTCCGGGTCGCCTTGTTGGTCTACCGCGGGAACCCCCATTCGGGCGGCCAGGGTGTCTACACCCGGTACCTGGCGAGGGAGCTGGTCAACCTCGGCCACCAGGTAACCGTGTTCGCCGGCCAGCCCTGGCCCGTCCTCGACGAGGGAACGGGGTTCGTCCCGGTACCGAGCCTCGACCTGTACCGCCAGCCCGACCCGTTCCGCGTACCCAAGCCCTGGGAGTTCAAGTCGTCGATCGACGTGGCGGAGTTCGGGCTGATGTGCACGGCGGGTTTTCCCGAACCGCGCACGTTCAGCTGGCGGGTGCGCCGCGAGCTGGCGAAAAGGGCAGGGCAGTTCGACGTCGTGCACGACAACCAGACCTTCGGCACCGGGTTACTAGGCATGATGGAGGACGGTTGGCCACTGCTCGGTACGTGCCACCACCCGGTGACCGTCGACCGGTCGCTTGACCTCGAACACGCCGAGAACTGGCGCCGGAAGCTCACCCTGCGCCGCTGGTACGGGTTTCTCGGGATGCAGATGCGTGTTGCCCGCCAGGTGCCCCGCATTCTGACCGTCTCGTCCTCGTCGAAGAAGGACATCGTCGAGCAGTACACGATCCGCCCGGATCAGCTCGCAGTGGTACCGATCGGCGCCGATCACACTCATTTCCGGCCGCGCCCGGAGATCCAGAAGGTGCCGGGGCGGATCATGACGACCGCGAGCGCCGACGTCCCGTTCAAGGGGCTGCTGCACCTCGTCGAGGCGGTCGCGAAACTGCGCACCGAGAACCCCGAGGCTCACCTCGTCGTGGTCGGCAGGCTGCGCGCGGAATCCCCTGTTGCGGCTGCCATCGAACGCCTGGGCCTCGGTGGCGCGGTGACCTTCGAGTCGGGCGTGAGCGACGACCGCATGGTGGAGCTGTACGCGCAGGCGACCGTCGCGGTGGTGCCGTCGCTCTACGAAGGTTTCTCCCTGCCGGCCGTCGAGGCGCTCGCATGCGGCGTACCGCTTGTCGCCACGACTGGCGGCGCGCTGCCGGAGGTCGTCGGTGACGACGGAGTGACGGGGCTTCTCGTGCCGCCCGGCGATCCGGGCGCCCTGGCGATCGCGATCCGCTCCGTCATGGACGACCCCGAGCTCGCCGCACGCCTGTCGGAGGCCGGCCGGCGCCGGGTGCTCGAGCGGTTCACGTGGCAGGCGTGCGCCGCCGCGACGGCGGAGCACTACCGCTGGGTCATCGAGGACAAGCTGCGCCGGGCGGTACCTACATGTTGACCGTGCGCTATGACCGCCTCGGCGTGCGGCCGGGCGACCGGGTACTGGACCTCGGGGCGGGCGGGGGACGCCACGCGTTCGAGGCGATGCGCCGCGGAGCGGAAGTGACCGCGCTTGACGCCGATGCGGCAGAGGTAAAAGACGTGGCCGCGCTGATGGCCGCTCTCCTCGACGATGACAAGGTGGTGCGCGATTCGGGCGGCAGCGGCGCAGCGGTCGTCGGCAACGCCCTCGACCTACCCTTCGAGAAAGGCAGCTTCGACCGGGTGATCGCAGCCGAGGTGCTCGAGCACATCCCTGACGACAGGGCCGCGATCCGCGAATTGGTGAGGGTGCTGCGTCCTGGAGGGACGATCGCTGTCACCGTGCCGAGGTGGTGGCCGGAACTGCTGACATGGGCGATCTCGGACGAGTACCACAGCAACCCCGGCGGCCACATCCGCATCTACCGTCGATCGGTGCTCGAGAGCCGTTTGCGTGACGCGGGTGCCCAGCCGACCGATTCGCACCACGCGCACGCCTTGCACAGCCCTTACTGGTGGCTCAAGGCCCTCGTCGGCGTACGCGACGACGACAACCCGCTGGTGCGCGCGTATCACCGCCTGCTCGTGTGGGACATCACCTCCGCGACGCCGTTCACGCGTGTCCCCGAAGCGGTGCTCAACCCCGTCCTCGGCAAGAGCGTCGTGATCTACGCGAGGAAGCCGGAGTGAGCCAGCCGCTCACCGCTGTCGAGGTCGCCGAGACGGCCGCGTGGATAGCGTCCGTCCAACGACCGGATGGCATGGTCCCGTGGTTCCACGGCGGCCACTCCGATCCGTGGAACCACACCGAGGCCGCGATGGCTCTTGCTCTCGCCGGCCGGCGGTGCGACGCCGAGCACGCTTACGAATGGCTGATCGCCAACCAGCTTCCCGACGGCACATGGTGCCGCTACTACCTCGCCGACGGGGTGGAGGATCCCCGCCGGGATCCGAACGTGGGCGCGTACGTGGCGACAGGGGCGTGGTGGCACTACCTGCTTTCCGAGGACGAGGGGTTCCTCGAAGAGATGTGGCCGGTCGTCGAGGGTGCGATCGGTTTCGTTCTGCGCCTGCAGCAACCGGGAGGAGAGGTGCTGTGGTCGACGGACCCCGACGGCCACCTCGGCCGGTACGCGTTGCTGACCTCCACGTCGTCGATCCACCACAGCCTGCGATGTGCCGTAGCGATTGCCGAGCACCTCGGCTACGAGAGGCCCGAGTGGGAGCTGGCGGCGGACCTGATCGTCGAGGCGATAGTGCACCGACCCGAGTCGTTTGCGCCCAAGGAGCGGTGGGCGATGGATTGGTATTACCCCGTGCTATCGGGAGCGCTGGGCGGCTCGGCGGGCCGTGAGCGACTCGATGCGGGATGGTCGCGTTTCGTTCTCGACGGTGTCGGCGTTCGCTGCGTGTCGGATCAACCGTGGGTGACTGCCGCCGAGACGGCGGAGTGTGTCATGGCTCTGGACTCGATCGGGGAGCGTAGCCGGGCCGAGCAACTGCTCGGCTGGACCCGCCATCTCCGGGACGACGACGGCGCGTACTGGACCGGCTGCGTCCACCCGCAGTGCGTGCGCTACCCCGGCGGGGAAACAACCACCTATACCGCCGCGGCGGTGCTGCTGGCCGACCACGCGCTGTACGGGTACGGCCCGAGCGCCGGCCTGTTCAGGGGTGAGACCCTGCCCGAGGTCGTGGACGTCGCCGAGGTGGAGAGCCTCCCCGAGCGTTAAAAGAGGTTCGCTCCATCGATGGAGCGAACCTCTTCAAGCGCATCGCGCGAGCACAGCCTCGGCTGCGTCGCGGCCCGATGCGATGCACGCGGGGATCCCCGAACCGCGGTACGACGAACCCGCGAGAGCCACGTTCGGGTGGGTCGCGAGAAGGTCGCGCTCGATCGCCGCGACCAGTTCGGCGTGGCCCGGCAGGTACTGCGGAAACGAGCCCGGCCACCGCGATACCCGCGCCGCGCCGGCGGTGATCGGTTGCCCCAGCGCTTCGCCCAGTTCTTCGACGAGCCGTTCGACGAGAGGGCCGTCATCCATTTCGAGCGCGGCATTGTCGCCATGCCGGCCCGCCGACATCCGCACCACTGCCGCCCCCTCCTTAGAGCGTTGCGGCCACTTGTTGGAGGAGAAGCTGCAGGCCGTCATCGCCTTGCCCTGGCCGCGGGCCACGAGGAACCCGCTGAAACCGGCAGGGACCGCAGACGGGTCGACGACGGTCGATACGAGCGCGACAGAGGCGAGGGGTATCGAGGAAAGAAGCTCGCCGGCGGTGCCTCCCAGCAGCCGCGCGGTGACCTTCGCTGGTGTGGCGACCACCGCTGCGTCGAAGGCGTCCGGATACGGGTCGACCCTGACCCCTGGCCGGTCCTCGGAGCGGACACACGTCACTTGGGCCGCTGCGAATTCGACCCCGTCAGAGCGCAGTGCTCCGACGAGCCGGTCCACTAGAGCGCTCAGGCCCTCGCGGGGCGCAAGGAACACAGGAGCCGGCGGTCCCGCCGGTCTGGCCGGTGGTGCCATCCTGCGGAGCCCCAGCAGAAGGCTGCGCGACCGGCGGGCTGCCTCCACCAGTTGGGGCACCGTCTCCGCCGCACCCAGCCCACCGGTCCACCCTGCATGGATCCCACCAACCAGGGGGTCGACCAGCCGGTCCGCCACCTCCGCCCCGAAGCGCCGGCGCACCAGCTCCCGAACGGTATCGCCTGGAGCAGGCGGGGTTGCGGGGAGCACCAGGTCCATGGCCGCGCGCACGGCCCCGGCCGGCGACAGGATCCCGCTGCGCGCGACGGTCGCCAGGCGGTTCGGCACCCCGAGCACCAGTCCCTCGGGCAGCGGACGCAGAGCCCCCCGCCACCAGAGAGCCGCTTTGCCGGTGCCCGGCGCGACCAGATCGCCTTCCAGGCCGATCTCGCGGCACAGCTGGACGGCGTCGGGTACCCGGGTGAGGAACGCGTCGGGGCCCTCCTCGACCGTGATGCCGTCGAGGCTGGTCGTGCTGATGCACCCGCCGAGCCGGTTGGGTTCGAAGACGGTGACGTCGGCTCGTTCGCGCAGGTGCCACGCGGCGGCGAGACCCGCTATCCCGCCTCCGATCACGGCGACCCTCACGTCTCAGAGCGCTCCCAGTTGTGGCAAAGCTCCACGATGCGCTCCAGCACGGACGGGTCGGTCTCGGGTAGCACGCCGTGGCCGAGGTTGAAGATGTGACCAACATCGGGCGGCCGGTCCGCGAGGATCTCTCTGACCCGTTTCTCGACCACCTCCCACGGCGCCAGGCAGACTGCCGGGTCGAGGTTTCCTTGAAGGGCGACCGCTCCTGGAGCCCTGACGCGTGCCTCGGTCAGCGGAACCCGCCAGTCGACGCCGAGTACCTCTGCGCCTGCCGACTGCATCGAGCCGAGGAGTTCCCCGGTCCCGACGCCGAAGTGGATCCTCGGCACATCCGCTCCGTTCAGTCCTTGCAGGATCTTGCGCGAGAACGGGAGCACGTAGCGGTCGTAGTCGGCCCGCGAGACAGCTCCAACCCAGCTGTCGAACAGTTGAACGGCAGCCGCGCCGGCACTGATCTGCGAGCGCAGGGAGGCCAGTGAGATGTCGGCAAGACGGTCCAGCAGGTCAGCCCAGAGCGCCGGGTCGCCGTACATGAGGGCCTTGGTCCTGGACAGCTCACGCGTAGGCCTGCCTTCGATCAGGTAGCTGGCGAGGGTGAACGGGCCACCTGCGAACCCGATGAGGGGAACGTCGAGTTCGGCGGCCAGTATCGCGACGGCTTCGGCGACCCACGGCGAGTCCACCTCGGGTTCGTAGCCCCGGAGGCGATCGAGGTCGGATCGTGAGGAGAAGGGCGGCGATATGACCGGGCCGACACCGCCCACCAGGTCGACTCCGGCACCGACGGCCGCGAGCGGAACCATGATGTCCGAGAAGAGAACGGCGGCATCCACGCCGTATCTGCGCACCGGCTGGAGGGTGACCTCGGCCACCAGATCCGGTCGTTTGACGGCGTCGAGGATCGCCTCAGTGCCGCGTAACCGCTTGTACTCGGGCAGGGACCGGCCGGCCTGGCGCATGAACCAGACGGGCGTATGCGAGCCCGGTACGCCCCTGCACGCGTCGAGGAACGCTGATGACGGGCGGGAGGCTGCAGGCACTGATACAGAAGCTAGCGAAAGGCCCCGCGGGGTATCGCGGTGTCGGGCTGGGCGCCAGGTGGCTTGCGGAAGCGCCGCGGAGCACGCAAAATCGACAGTTCCTTTATGACCCACCCGGACGTTCCGGCAGAGCAGGCCCACGTGGATCTCGCGTACGAGCGGCTGGCCGCGATGCGTGCGAACACGGCGGCGATGCTCCAGGACGCCTTCGGCGAACGGGGCGGCACCTTCCAGGCCGTGACCGAGCGCGACATCCGGGTCCGCAACAGCCTCGGGCGCCTCGAACAGCTCGACATCGGCGAGACGTCGCTCGTGTTCGGCCGGATAGACCGTGACGGGGCGGCGGGGGACGAGTCCTTCCACATCGGGCGCCTCGCGATCTCCGACCGCGACCAGGAGCCTCTGGTGGTCGACTGGCGGGCGCCGGTGGCCGAGCCCTTCTACCGTGCGACCGGCGCTCACCCGATGGGCCTCGCCCGGCGCCGGCACCTGCTCACGCAGGGCCGGACCGTGCTGGACCTCGAAGACGAGTTGTTCGACCGCGAGGGCAGCGACAGCGGAGTGGGCCTTGGCCTGTCGGGCCCGCAGGTCCTGACGGCGGCGCTCGAGCGGTCCCGCACCGGACGGATGCAGGACATCGTTTCGACTATCCAGCGCGAGCAGGACGAGATCATTCGCGGCCCGCTGGCTGGGATACTCGTCGTGCAGGGCGGGCCGGGCACCGGCAAGACGGCCGTCGCTCTGCACCGCGCGGCCTACCTGCTGTACACCCACCGCTTTCCGCTCGAGGGCCAGGGCGTGCTGGTGGTGGGCCCGAACCCGACGTTTCTCCGCTACATCGAGCACGTCCTGCCGTCACTCGACGAGAACGGTGTCGAGCTGACGACAGTGTCCGGCCTCTACGCAACAGCCCGCCCGGCCGCCCGGGAGCCCGACGACGTCGCCAGGATCAAAGGCGACGCTCGGATGGCGCGCGTTCTGGCCAAGGCGGTGTCCGACAGGGAGCGCCCCCTGCGGGACGTGGTCGAGGTCCCTTACGGCTCGCGCGTGCTGCGGATCACCCCGCGGGCCTCAGCACACCTCGTGGCGGGCGCGCGACGCAGGCCGGGCACCCACAACTCGCGCCGGCGGGCCTTCGAGAACCTCATGTGGCGCCACCTGCTCGACCAGGCCGGCGAAGCACTCGACCGCGCCGACCGCGGCCTGTCGGCCGAGGACATCGGGATGGCCGGCGAGTCGCTCACGGCCGAGGAACTTGGCCGGACCCTGCGCCGCGAGCCGGCGATGGTCGAGGCGCTCGACCGGATGTGGCCCCTCCTCACCCCGGAGCAGCTTCTGCACGACCTGTTCGGAGCCAGGCCGCTGATCGACCTAGCCGCGACGGGGACCCTCTCGGAAGACGAGAGACGCTTGCTGTGGCGCGACAGGGGACGAACCGGTGAGCCCGTGTCGTGGACCGAGGCCGATATGGCGCTGCTCGACGAGGCCCTGTCGTTGCTCGGCCCGCGCCGCAGGCGCAGGAGCCCCAACGCCGCCGATGCCGTGAGGACATACGGTCACGTTGTCGTCGACGAGGCCCAGGACCTCTCCCCGATGCAGCTGCGGATGATCGGCCGCCGCTCCCTCTCGGGCTCCATGACGGTCGTAGGCGACATAGCCCAGGCGACGGGGACATGGGCACCTGCGACCTGGTCCCAGGTGGTCGAGCATCTACCCGCTCGGCGAGGCTGGCGCCTGGTGGAGCTGACCGTCAACTACCGGACTCCCGCCGAGATCATGGAGTTGGCCGGCCGGGTGCTGGCGCAGGTGGCTCCCGGGATGAGGCCACCCGAGGCGGTTCGGGCCACCGGGCGGCCCCCCCGAATCGTGAGGGCCGCTCCTCCGGCAGGCCTCGACGGCGCCAACCTGGTCAGTACGGCTGCGACGGTCGTCGCCGAGGAGTCGGCAGCCGTCAGCGCGGGCACGGTTGGCGTGCTGGCGCCGGCTTCGATCATCTCCGGGTTGGAGGACACGCTCGCGAAGATGGGTGTGAGAGTCGGCCGGGTGGGCCGAGGCGCCCTCGACGAGCCGGTGACCCTGCTGCCGATAGAGGACGCGAAGGGGCTCGAATTCGACGCCGTCGTGGTCGTCGAACCGGAGCGCATCGCCAGGGAGACGCCACAGGGATACCGCGGGCTGTATGTGGCCTTGACCCGAGCCACCCAGCGGCTCGCTCTGGTGCACTCCGCCCCGCTGCCTGCCGCGATGACCAGCGCGCAGTCGACCTCCGCTTAGTGACCCATTCAGGCCATACCTGACTAGCCGGTTTTCGACCGCGGTGGGTAGAGTCCATCCATTCGGGAGTTGATCCGTAAGGGGGAACCCGTGAAGCGTTCGGTGCTGGGGATCGCAATTGCCGGAGCCGCGGTGGCTCTGGTCGGTTGGCTGCTGGGGCCCGCCGGCGCCGCCACAAGGGGAGCCGGGAGCGGCACGGGCTTGTTCGAGCCGGCGGCCGGCGAGGCGGTCCCGATCCACGGCGGCACGACGTCCAGCCTCAACTGGTCGGGATACGCCGTCACCCCGTCGACTCCCGTTACCGCCGTGACCTCGACGTTCACGGTTCCGACGGCGGGCCTGGTTCCACCGGGTTTCACTGCCACCTGGACCGGGATCGGCGGGTACAAGAGCGGCAGCACCGACCTGATCCAGGCCGGGGTCGGCGAGCAGTCGTTGCCCAGCGCCCCGTTGCTCGGACCCCAGTACTACGCCTGGTACGAGATCCTCCCTGCCTCGGAGACCCCGATCCAGAACTGTTCGACTGACCCCAGCTGCACGGTGAACTCGGGCGATGTCGTGACCGTGAACATCCACAACACAGGCGGCAACAACTGGAGCATCACCATGTCTGACGCCGGCCATTGGAGCTGGTCGACGACCCTGACCTACCAGTCATCCGAATCATCGGCCGAGTGGATCCTGGAGGCGCCGACCCTGGTCGTCGCCCAGACGATCCCCGCGCCGGTCGAGACCGCGCATTTCGGGCCGACGTCGACGTTCACCTCGGGTGCCGGCACGCAGACGATCTTGGAGGGCAGCCCGACGTTGATCGACATGGGTCTCGGAGTCGGACCCAACGAAGCGACCCCGTCGGCGCTCAACTCGGACGGTCAGTCGTTCAACGTCTGCACCTATAGCTCTTCCTGCGCCGCCCCGTAGCGGTAGCGGCGACGGGCCGCACGAGCGACAGCGGCCACGGGCCGTACAATCAGTGGCGGGATGCCGCTCGACAGTTCGACGACCACCGCGCTGGCACAGTTGGTCCGTACCGCCGGTTACGAGCGCCGGGAGGAGCCTTTCCAGCTCACCTCCGGTGGCTGGAGCCACGACTACGTCGACGGCAAGTACGCCCTGTCGACCGGGTCGGCCCTCCGCATCGCCAGCGAGGCCGCGATCGAGGCGGTGGGCGAACCGTTCGACGCGGTCGGGGGCCCGACGATGGGAGCGGATGCACTTGCGCACGGGGTGTCGTTGGTTTCGGGCGCCTCGTGGTTCTCCGTCCGCAAGGAACCCAAGGGCCACGGCCGGCGTGCATGGGTCGAAGGTGCGCGCCTCGACAAAGGCGATCGGGTCCTGATCGTCGAGGACGTCGTGTCGACCGGCGGTTCCCTGCTCAAGGCAGTGGACCGGGTCCGCGAGCTCGGCGTTGAGGTCGTCGCGGCCACCGCCTTGCTCGACCGGAGCCCGCGGGTCGCGCAGCGGTTCGAGCAAGCCGGGGTGCGGTGGGTGCCGCTGCTCAGCTGGGCGGACCTCGGGATCGAACCTCTCTAGGAGCCCTCTTGGCTGGTCAATCACTCGGCGAGGAGGACCTGGATCCCGACCCGTTGCGCCAGTTCCAGCACTGGTACGCCGAGGCGCACGAGGCCGGCGAGCGCGAACCGGACGCGATGGCACTTGCCACCGCGGGAGCCGACGGGTCGCCGACCGTGCGCTTCGTGCTCCTCAAGAGCGTGGACGAGAGCGGATTCGTCTTCTATACGAACTGGAACAGCCGTAAAGGACGGCAGCTGGAAGAGAACCCCCGTGCCGCGCTGTCGTTCCGCTGGACGCTGCTCGAGCGGCAGGTCCGGATCGAAGGAGCAGCATCGAAGATGGACGTGGCGTCTTCGGACCTGTACTTCGCCACCCGGCCCAGAGCGGCGCAGCTCGGCGCCTGGGCGTCGGCGCAGAGCGAACCGGTCGCCAGCAGGGCCGACCTCGACGAACACCTCGAGGTCGTGACCGCCCGCTTCGCCGGCAGGGACGTCCCGCGACCGCCCTGGTGGGGTGGCTACCGCGTGCAACCTGACCGGTTCGAGTTCTGGGTGTCCCACCCCGACCGGCTCCACGATCGTTTCGAGTACCGACTCGAAGGCAACCGCTGGATGATCCGGCGCCTGAATCCCTAGGCCCCGCCAGGGCAGAATGGACACCATGCCCGACGACAACCCGCTCGAGGTGGACCTCGAGACCTTCGCTGCGGCGCACGCCGCCGGCGCCGCCGTCCTGGATGTCCGCAACCTCGACGAGTACGAGAGCGCGCACGTTCCCGGAGCCGTGCTGATCCCGCTGCGCGAGCTCGCCGAACGCCAGGGCGAGATACCCGACGCGGACCCGCTCTACGTGATCTGTGCTGTCGGTGCGCGCAGCCTCAGCGCTGCCAACGCCCTCGCCAGAGCGGGGTACAACGCCCTATCGGTCGCCGGCGGGACCAACGGGTGGATCGAGCGCGGCGGGGAGAGCGTCGCCGGGGCGGACCCGCGCTGAATGGATTCGCAGAGTTGCCAGGACCGAAGGGCGCTGCTCAGCAGCAGTCCTCGGCGCCCCTCTCAGGACCGCAGCGCCCGCTCGACCGCCTCGAGCCCCCTGTCGAGCGCTTCCATGCCGCCGGCAGGCTCGAGTGCATCGACGAGGTAGCGCCGGACGCCGCTTACGTGCGTCACCGCGGCGGCTTCCAGCACCTGGAGCCCGGCGTCGGTCAGCTCGGCCAACGACCCGCGCCGGTCGTCGGCGCACGCCTTGCGCACCACCCACCCCTCGCGTACCAGTCCGTCCAACCGCCGGGTCAGGCCGCTGCGTGAGAGCAGCAGCCTGTCGGCCAGCTCCGACATCCGCAGGCACCTCCCGGGAGCCTCGGACAGATGGACGAGCACGTCGTAGTCGCCCAGGGACATCCTGTGAGCAGCCTCGAGCTCCCGGTCGAGGCGCTCCCGAAGCAGGGACTCGACCATGAGCAACCGCCTCCAAGCCGCCTGCTCGGCGGGGTCTAGCCACAGGGTTGGACCAGCTGTCACCGCCTCGACAACCTACCGGCGGAACCGCCCGAACCGGCTGGTCCCTCACGATAAAGGGGCTCCCACCTGGACCGGAGGGAGGTTGCGCCGGCAAGCAGAGCCGGAAGATGTCACTTCACGGGGC
Organism: Acidimicrobiales bacterium; assembly: GCA_035532475.1. Lineage (GTDB taxonomy): Bacteria > Actinomycetota > Acidimicrobiia > Acidimicrobiales > Bog-793 > DATKQY01. The sequence continues at coordinate 41,447 of DATKQY010000027.1, forward strand.
GCCTCTGATCAGGTACGATGTGACTCCTGGCGAACCTTTCGGGCCGATCCAACCCCGGTCCTACGAGGCTCGCCAAATTGTTCTGCCCGGGTTGATCGAGAGACGAGGACGATTGCCCAATAACCACGCCGCTCAGCCCGAGGAGGACCTGGTCCGCCTCTATCTGAACGACATCGGTAAGCATGCGCTGCTCACCAAGGACGACGAGGCCCGTCTCGCCCAGGCGATCGAGGCCGGCCGGGAGGCGCGGGCCGAGATGGCCGCCGGCAAGCAGCCCACGGCCGCACGCAAACGGGAGCTCCGGCGCCTCATCCGCGACGGCGACGACGCCGCCGAGACGTTCGTGAAGGCCAATCTCCGCCTGGTGGTCTCCATCGCGAAGAAGTACCAGGCCGCGGAGCTGCCCCTGCTCGACCTGGTCCAGGAGGGCAACCTCGGGCTGATGCACGCCGTCGAGAAGTTCGACTGGCGCAAGGGGTTCAAGTTCTCGACCTACGCCACTTGGTGGATCCGCCAGGCGATCACCCGCGGGATCGCCAACACCGGCCGCACAGTACGCCTACCGGTCCACGCCGGCGACCTGCTCACCCGGGTCACCAAGGCCCGCGGTCGCCTCGAGGGGCAGCTCGGCCGCCGGCCGACGGTGGCGGAGCTGGCCGCCGATCTTGAGCTGGAGGAGGAGAAGGTCACCGAGATCCTCCGCCATGCGGCCGAGCCGCTTTCGCTGTCGGAGCCGCTGCGCGAAGACGGCGATGCCGAGCTCGGCGACGTGGTCGAGGACCGGTCGGCCGTCTCGCCGTTCGACGCGGCGGCGGCAGCGCTGCTGTCCGGTGAGGTCAACAAGATGCTCATCGCCCTCGACGAGCGCGAGCGAGAGATCCTGCGCCTCCGGTTCGGCCTGGACCGTGGCGAGCCCCGCACCCTCGACGAGGTGGGGGAGCACTTCAGCCTCACCCGGGAGCGCATCCGCCAGATCGAGGCGCGTGCCATGTCGAAGCTGCGCCATCCATCGACGGACCGCGGCGCGCGCGAGCTTCTGACCGGCTAGCTCAGAAGAGGCACCACGTCGAAGGGCGGATGGTGAGCGCGATCGCCAACCCGACCCCGACCATCGCGACGGCAGCGACGACCCACGGCAGCGTGGCCCGCTCGCGCACCTTCGCCAACCCAGCCACCAACGCCGGGACGCCGGCGGCGATCACCCAGACGACGATCACCGAGATCCGAAGTGAGTTCCGGTGGGCGTTGATCACCGATGGCGGGTCGTTGCACACCGTGGTCAGGAAGGCGGCCACGATCGTGAGGAAGTAGGCGGCCACCACGGCAAGGGCCGTCCCGATGGAGCCGGCGACGGGCAGCCACCACTTGCTGCGCGGTGGCCGGCCGGGTGTGCCGCCGGGAGGCCACGGCCGGCCAGGTTGCCTGTAGGCGGGCGGCACCCACGTCATGCTGTCAAGGATCGGCTCGACGCGGCGGCGGGTCCAGGAAGAATCTCAGACCGCCGCGACTTCTGAGCGCGGGTAGCCGGCGCACATGCGCGAGACCACCTCCGCCGGTCCCGCGACGACGAGATACTCCGTGTTGCGCGCACGGCCGGGACGGCCGACTCTTTTTCCCCGGAGGTCGTAAATGCCGATCTGCGCGCCGACGTAACGCTTCGATTCGAACGCCAGGACCTGAACTGTTCCGAACCTTGACGCCATGTCTGCGAGGTCGCCGACGGGGATCCATCCCTCGTCGCTGCCAGAGATGACCGCGACCTCGGCCTTGAGGGACTCGACCAGCGACGCCATCGCCGCCGGCGCTTCCCGCCGGCGGTTGAACACGCTCGCTCCTTCCTCGCCGCGCAAGCCGATCCGCTTGCACGCGACGCCGTAGTGCTCCGGGCTGTCCCACGCGACGAGCGTTTCCCACACGTGGTAGTTGCCGGCGTAGCGGTGCTGGTTGTACGGGGGGTCGAGGTAGGCGAGGTCCACCGCCGGCAGGTCACCCACGGCTTTGGTCGCGTCACCGTGCACAGAAGCGCCCGGGCCCCCGAGCAACTCCGGCGGCTTCAACTCGAGAGGCTGGTACGAGCGGGGAGACCACTGCTTGAGGTACGCCATCTGCACGCCGGTCGTCGAGTCCACGCGGTCGGCGGCGAGCAGCAATCCCGCGAGCAGCACCGGTCGCCACGGATGGCTCGCCCACTCTCGTTCGATGGCGTCGCGCACTGCGTCGATCCGCTGCGCGTTCGGCTCCTGGAAGTATCGAGCCCGCCGGCTGAACGTCTCGGTGACGTATCCGTCCTTCCCTGGTAGCCGGTCCAGATGGGCAAAGACCTCCCGCAACGCGCCCAGGTCGACGTCGCCGGCGTCCGTCGCGATGAAACAGTCCGCGAGGACCGCCGCGTAGCGCGCTGAGTCGACAGCGGTGACGTGCGCGCCGCGCCGCTTCCATTCCTGAGCCACCCGCGTCGTGCCGGTGAAGAGGTCGAGCGCGCTTCGTGCTTCCGCTCTTGTGAGCAGCTCGCCGAGCACGGGGACGAGCCGGCGCTTCGAACCGATGTACTTGATCACCGGGTCATCACAATGTCCGCTTTCCGAGCGCGCCTGGGAGATGGTCGAGCACGGCGGCGTCGATGAGCCTCAGCTTCTTGCTGCTGATGAGCACTACGGCGTAGGTGCCGGATTCTCCTGACGGCGCCAGGTCCACCTGGCCGGGCCGGAACTCACCTTTGAAGGCGACGACGCAGACGGTGGTGTCGTTGTCGGCGGCCAACTGGTGCTGCTCCTTCAACGGCAGACGCTCCCGGACCTTGTCGGCGGGTATCCGGTGGACTCCGATCAGGGTCGCGTGCGGGTCGTGCACAGCCTGGCGTCCGGTGGGGATCGCGCGGTAGCAAGCGCTGACGGATCCGTTGGACAACCCCGGAGTCGGCGCCCCGCACCCCGCGATCAAGCTCGCGAGGACCCCCGCAGCGGCGATGCGGCGGATCACGGGCTCGTCTCCTGCAGGGCTTGGCGGCGGTTCCGTCCGGCGAGCGCGAGCGTCCCCCAGGCCCCCCAGCCGACGGGCAACATAAGCCAGTACGAGATCAACCGGTACACCAGCACCGCCGCCACGGTAGAGAACTCCCCTCCTCCGAACGTGACCAATGCGACAGTCAGGCTTCCTTCCACGACCCCCAGGCCGCCCGGGGTGAACGGCATCGTCGACGCGAGCTGCCCCGCCCCGTAGGCCAGCAGCAGACCCCGCCATGGAACCCCCGCGCCCACAGCCATGAACGACAGGGCCAGGCACCCGCAATCCGCCACCCAGTTGCCCAACCCCATCGCAACAGCACGGGCCCAGTTCCGCCGGGAGGGAGCGATTGCGCCCATCCTCCCCATCCAAGCCGTCACGACCTGATCGGGCGTCAGGCGTGGAGAAGGCCAGTGGAACAGCCGCTGGGACAGACGCACGAGCCAGCTCGCGTGGGATAGGAGGCGCGCCCGTTCGGCCCACGTGATCACGACGAGGCTCGCGGCGATCGCGATGCCGAGGATCGCTTCCACGAGGTCGTACGCGTTGCCCGACGACAACGCGAGCGCAACCCCTACAGCGGCCACCGCGGAGAGGGTCACGAACGAGACCGCGTTCACCGCCACCACCGTCCAGCCGGCAAGGACGTCGTCGGCGCCGAACCTGCGGTACTGGCGGAAGTTGTAGACGTAGAAGAAGGCCAGCCCGCCAGGCAGCGAGTTCTGGATGGCGTTGCCTGCCAGGGAGATCCCGGTCATGGGGACCATCGGCACCTTCACGCGGCCGCACCAGAGCAACCGTCTCTGCAGCGACGCCACAGCGAGGTAGGACACGGCTTCGGCGAATACGGCCACGAGCATCCAGTACCAGCGCAGGTTCTCCAGGTAGGTGCTAGCGCCGCTCAGCTCGTCGGTCTTGCCCGAGATGACCCACGCGGCGATACCGACCGCCGCCAGGCCGATCACGTAGCGGGCGATCCGCCAGATCGCGTACCACCTTCCGGCGGAAGGGGCCACGATGGGCGGGTCTGGCGGTGTCGTCACGTTGTCCATCGCGGGTCTGTGCCGATCGCGGCTGTGTGGCAGCCTACGGGTGTGCAGGATCAGGCGCCGATCACCGACTCCGCAGCAGGCCACTGGTGGTCGCCGGGACCTTCCCCCGCCTTGGAGCCCATCTCGGCAAAGCGCGCCTACACCGAGGTGCTGTTCGTGTTCTCGGTGTTCTTCCTGACAGGGGTGATCGCCGCCGGCCTGCTCCTCGCCGGCCGCTACAAGGACATCCTGTCGGGAGCGAGCTGGTCGGTCTACACGCCCCAAGCCGTCGACGCGCTGATCCAGTCCGCCTTGGCGGTCGTGATCGTGGTGCTGCTCGGGGCGAGACGCGGCGTGTCATCGGGGACCCTGGGTCTGTCGTGGCCGCGCCTCCCGGACGGCGGATTCGCTGCCGGGCGCTCGGTCCGCATCCTTGCGTGGGCGATCCTCGCGCAGGTGCTCGGAGGCATCGTCAATGCGCTGTTGCAGACCGGGCATCTGCCCACTTCGAAGCCATCGGCGCCGGAGCTGGTGTTCGCGGTGACCGATTCCCTGCAGGCCGGGGTTGTGGAGGAGTTCGTCGTGCTGGCGTTCGTGGTGGTCACGCTCCGTCAGGCGCGGCGGCCGCTGTGGGAGATCGTGGTCGTCGCGCTGGTGCTCCGCGGCTCGTATCACATCTATTACGGCCCGGGAGTGCTCGGGATTCTCGTGTGGGCCGCCCTCTTCCTCTGGATCTACCTGCGCACCCAGTCGCTTCTTCCGCTGATCGTGGCGCACGCTGCGTGGGACGCCGTCGGGTTCCTGTCGCAGCGTTGGGGGGCGGTCGCCGGCGTCGCGCTGCTTGTCGCGGTCGCCATATGGATAGCCGCGCCGATCACCTGGGCGGTCGGGCGCGGCGGGCGTGGCGGGCAGCCGCCGGCGCCGCCGGGTTGGCACCCAGATCCTTCGGGGGTGCACTACTGGCGGTGGTGGGACGGTTATCGCTGGACCGGCCACGTATCGGGGCCGTAGGTCCGCGCCACCTCGCGGTTGAGCTGGCGAGCCGGATGCCTGCTTTCGCTGAACGACGCGAGCACCCTGGCGCGCTCGATCCCGACGCGCTCCGGGCTCCCCAGCACCAAGGCCTGCGCGGTCGTGCGTGCAGCGAGGCGGGGAGTGGTTGCGTACCCGTGCACGATCCTGGCCAGCGCCGCTGGCTGGGCCGTCGCCTCCCCGTCGGGCCACCGGACGGTTGCGGTCCTCGCGCGCGTGTCGACGGCGGCCACCTTTCCGAGGGTGCCGGCGGGAACGCGCGGGCCGACGGCTCGTACTGCGAGGACGGTATCGCCGGCGCGAAACCTGCGACCGTGCGCTTGCAGCTCGGGTCCGCTGAGCTGCCCGAGGGAGGCGAGGTGGCGCCGGGCGGCGTCGTTGAGCCCAAGAATCTCCGGCATGCCGAGGCCGACCAGGAGCGGCGGCGCCATCGGCGGAGCTTGCTCCAGTCGGGCCGTCCACCGTTCTAACAGCCGCTCGGCGGGATGCGCGCCGGGTGCGGCGTTGCGTTCCCATATGGGCGCCCGCCCCGGATCCAGGCGCGGTACTGCTTCGCCCAGCCCCTCGAGAACCCGGCTCTTCGGTCGGCACAGCCGGAGCGAGGTCCCGCCTTCGACCATCACAACCTTCGCCGCGGGAGCGGCGCCGAGGAGTACCGCCAGTTCGCCGGACGTCATCCGGTCGGCCTGATCGACGAACAGGACATCCGGCCGTGCGGATGGATGGAACGCCTCGATGCCTGTCAGCGTCGCCCAACGCATCGCGTCGAGGTCGTGGCGGGTCGCAACAGCGACCGTGAGCCCGGCTGACTGCCACACACGGGCGCACTCGCGAGCCACGGCGGTGTGGGCGAGGAATGCGGAGCGGTGAGGTTCACCCGCCAGGACGACGACCGGGTCGTCGCAGAGGAGCCGCTCAGAGGGCTGCTGCCGACCCGCCCCTTCGCTGACAGCAAACGTCCTCGCTCTCTGTTCGATTCGGTCGCGCACCGTCGCTTCCAAGCGCCGGTCCGCCGACTCCGCCAGTTTGGACGTCCACGTCGGCACTCGCCCTGAGCTCACGGGTGTGCAGCCGGCGAGGAATCCACTGGTCCACCGGCGCGCGCCGGCAGCATCGAAGTGCGCCTGCGGGACCCCCGCGAGGGTCACGAGCACGTCCCTGCGCCCGAAAGTCGATCCCGCAAGTGCCAGACGTGCGGTTACGGCGACCCTTAGATCCGGGTCGCCTTGACTCGCGCGGGCCGCGGGTGGACCGGCCGCCGACGGCTCCCATCCGGCGGCCTGCGCTCGCCGGCGCCAGGGGCGATCCGGATCGGACGACCGTCCGGAGTAGCGGGCGCCCGCCGCTACCTCCTGCCCGCGGGTGCTGGTCGCGCGGAGCGCTGCGCGCGGCACGCCGGCGACGTCAACCAACCCGTCCGGGCGGACCCGCCAGTCGAGCTCGACTCCCCTCGCAACCAGGTGGTGGCGCAAGGCGAGCGTGTACACGGCGTCCATCTCGGTCCGCTCCAGCCACCACGGCCCGACGGACCACCAGCGGCCGTCGAGATCGCGAGCGAGGTTCGCCAGAAGGAGATGCGAATGGAGATGGGGTTCTCCGCCGGCGTTGCGCGTGTGGTCGAAGCGCGCCGCAACCGCCCCCGTCGCCGCTGAGCGGCCCCCTGGCGCTGAGGAGCGGCGAACGTGAAGGTGGCATTCCTCGAACTGGGACAGCGCTTCGGCGGTCGCCGCCTGGTGGGCGCCGGCGATCCGCTGGCCGTAGGCGCCGGAGGCAGCGAGAAGTGACAAAGACTTCGGCGCTGTGAACACCAGGTCCCATCCCGCGCGCCGGCGGGTGCGCCGGGCCTCCGGAAGTATCCGCCCGCTCACCGGATGGCGGCCCTGGAGGACCGCGCGCAGGTCGCCGGCTTCCACGGCCCCTTGTATGCCGAGATGCCCGGCGCCTCGGCCGGTCCACTGCCCGGCGCCCTGACGGATGTAGTAGCTCACCACCGATACGCCAACCGGCCTGACATGCAACATACGAATATCACTAGCACACCATGAAATAGTATGAAATAGTGTTGCCTGATTCCCGTAACTGGAGGAGGTCGACCAATGCTCTGTGCTCTTTGGCTGCTGGCCGGAGGTGACCCGTCACCGGTCACGATCCAGCCGATCGCAACGAACCTGCCCGGCAGCGCCGTCCTCGGCGGGCTGGCGGACGGCCTCGACTTCTGGGCTCTGCTGGCCGCCGTGGTCGGTCTGATCGTCGGGGCCGTCATGTGGGCCTTCGGCCACTACGGCCAGAACTACCACCAGGCCTACAACGGGCGGAAGGGCGTGCTCGTGTCGGGCCTCGCTGCGCTGCTCATCGGTGCGGCGCCGCACATCATCGGCTTCTTCGTCGGGCAGGGGCACGGAGTGCAGCCGTGATGGTCGCCATGCCGCAAGCGGCCGGCGGCTGCATCCCCGTTCCCGTCGTAGGTTGCGTGATCTCGGCGGTCGGGGGCGCTGTCGGCGGAGGTATAGGCGGCGACATAGGCGGCGCCGCCGGGGCCCTCGCCAAAGGGATCATCGATGTATTCGTCGGGTATCTCGCCGATGCCGGCTCGTGGCTCCTTGCTCACATCGCGGCGGTCGCCGGTCTTCACACCGACCCCAATCTCAGCGCGCGCTGGTTCACCAAGCAGTCACCCGGTATCGAGGTGGTGGTCGAGGCAGGGGTCGCCCCGTTGCTGCTGGTCGCCACGATCGGTGCCGTCTTACGCCAGGACCTCCGACGGCTGGCCCGCATCTGGGGCGTGGGACTTCCTGTCGCGGTGACGATCGCAGCGGCAGGCATGTTCTTCGCCGGATACGCGCTGGCGTTCACGGACACGCTCACCGATGCGGTCGCTGGCAAGGGAGGGTTGCACGTGGCTCCGGCGCTGTCCCACCTCACGCTCGTGGGTCTGAGCTCGGGCTCCCCCGTGCTGGTCACCGCGGCCATATACGCGCTCACGATTGTCGGTGCGGTGTTCGTCTGGCTGGAGCTTCTGTTGCGCGAGTCGGCGATCTACATCGTCATGTTCTTCATGCCGCTCGCATTGGCCACGTACGTGTGGCCGGCGAGTGCGGCGGTGGCCAGGAGAGCCGTTCAGATCCTCGTTGCGTTGATCCTGTCGAAGTTCGTCATCTTCGCGACGATCGCCCTCGGCCTTGCGGCGTTGAAGGGTTCTCCACCGATCGACCAGCAGCTCGCGGGGGCGGGCATCGTGATGCTGGCGAGCTTCTCCCCGTTCGCACTCATGAAGCTGGCCCCGATCGTCGAGGTGGCGGCGATCGCCCATCTGGAGGGAATGTCGAGAAGACCCTTCCATGCGGCCGCTCGCGTGGCATCAACCGTCACGTCCCCCGGGAGCGCCGTACGCAGCCTTCTGGCGACGCGCTCTCGGACCTCGGGGGTGGACGGCGCAACCCCGGTCAGACCGCAACCGCTCGCGACCAGAGCACCCGACTACCCCATCTCTCAAGGGGGATCTGGGAATGGCTGATCCCGAGCCTCGGTATTCATTCGACCCGCTCGAGCGCCGGGGTGTGCTCCTGGGCCTGCAACCCGCCCAACTGCTGACCCTCGGGGTCGTGGCCCTATTGGCGTTTGCCGCCGACCGGTCTCTCGGCCGTTCCGGGCAACCGGTCGGACTGCTGATCCTGACCGCCGGCGTGGCGAGCGCCGTCTGGACCAGGGGCGGCCGCCCGGCGTCGACATGGTTTGTCGAGCTAGTCGCATGGGTGGTTCGTCGCGCCCGCGGCCCGTTGCTCGACGAGCGACCGTTGCACGGCACACTCGACTCGGGCCGGCCATCCCGGGCTGCGGGTGCGCGAAGCCTCGAAAAGACCGTGCCGTCCGGTGTCGAGCTTGCGGAGCTATCCGCTGAACCCGGCTCGATCGCCATCTTGCTGGATCGCCGGGACCGCAGATGGATAGCGGTCCTACCCGTCAAGGGCGGCTCCTTCGCGTTGCTGGACCCCGAGGACCAGGCGCGCCGGCTCGAAGGGTGGAGAGTCACTCTGAACTCGTTGGGACGGCCGGGTACGGCCGTACGCAGGGTCCAGTGGATCCAGCGCAGCCATCCCGGGGTCGCGGCCGGTGTGGTACACGGCTCGGCATCGGTGCACTCGGGCGCCACGAGCACGGTCGCTGTCGAGAGCTACCGCGCTCTCGTCCTGGAGGCGAAACCGTCGCAGCACCACGAGAGCTGGATCGCCATAGCCGTAGACGGGCCGCCGTCTTCCGGATCTGCCGCCGGCCGGAGGGCGGAGCAGGTGCTGCGGAGGGAGTTGCGGCTGCTGGAGGGACAGCTGCGCAACGCCGACCTCCAGCCATCAGCACCTCTCGACCGCGCTCGACTGGCATCGACCATCGGCGGGGCGTACGAAGCTCCGGCCGAGCGCCCTGTCGGGGCCGGCTGCTGGGAGCACTCGTCGCCGTGGCCGGTGGCCGAGGACGAGCAGTGGTCGTACCTGCGCTCCGGAGGCTCGTGTCACGCCACCTACTGGATTGCCGACTGGCCGCGCATCGAGGTCGGTCCCGACTTCCTGATGCCCCTCTTGATGGGCGAAGGGCGGCGCACGGTGTCGCTGGTGATGGAACCCGTACCCCCCGAGCGCGCTGCCCGGGAAGTGCGATCGGCACGAACGGCGGACGCCGCGGATGAGCAGCTGCGCTCACGCGCCGGATTCTTGCCAAGCGCGCGCCGAGGCCGCGAAGCCGAGGGCGTGATGCGACGAGAAGCCGAGCTCGCGGAAGGTCATGCAGAGTTCCGCTACTCGGGATACGTGACCGTGCACGCCGCCGACCGCGAGTCGCTCGACCTGGCGTGCGCCGAAGCGGAGCACGCCGCGCAAGCTTCTCAACTCGAGCTGCGCCGGCTCTACGGCCGCCAGCATGAAGCGTTCACCTGGACCCTCCCGCTGGCGAGAGGTCTCCGTTGAGGGGACAGTGCTGATGCGACCGCCCCCGCCTCACCGCGCTACGACCGCTCGCCTGCAGGCTGCCTACCCCTTCGTCAGCGAGGGGGGCATTGGATCGGAAGGGCCTCTGATCGGCAGGGACGTCATGGGCGGCTCCTTCTGCTTCGACCCCTGGGTTCTCTACCGGCGCGGCGTGCTTACGAATCCGAACCTCATAGTCATGGGTCAGGTGGGCAGAGGCAAGTCCACGTTTGTCAAAACCTTCGTGTGGCGGCAGATGGCATTCGGACGTCAATCCTGGGTGATCGACCCGAAGGGTGAGTACGGACCGCTCGCCCACGCTTGCGCGACGACGCCGCTGCGACTCTCACCGGGAGGGCCGCAGCGCCTGAACCCGCTCGACATGCCGGCGGCGAAGGCCGATTCGGATGCGGCGGCTATGGAGCGCCCGCGCGCGGACCTCGTCGCGTCACTCGTGTCTTCGTCGCTCGCGAGGAGACTCCTTCCGGCGGAGCGGGCAGCCGTCGACCTCGCCGTGATCGGCGCCTCCAGACGTTCGGAACCGCCGACCTTGGGAGCTGTGGTCGAAGCAATGCTCGAACCGGACGCCGATCTCGCGGCGAGCGTCAACACCGACGCCGCAGGACTGGCCGCCGACGGGCGGGCTCCCGCGCTGGAGCTCCGCCGTCTGGTTGGCGGAGACCTCGCCGGGATGTTCGACGGGCGGACTGCGACCTGCGCTGTCGACCTCGACGCCCCCCTGGTGACGCTCGACCTCTCCCGGGTGTTCTCCTCGCCGGCGCTGCCTCTGCTCATGACCTGCGCGATCTCGTGGATGCAGTCGGCCCTTGCCAGAGCGGACGGGGTCAAGAGGCTGGTCGTCATCGACGAGGCGTGGGCGGTGCTCCATGATCTGTCGACTGCACGATGGCTGCAGTCGGTCTTCAAGCTGTCCAGGGCCTTCGGAGTCTCCAACGTCGCGGTCGTGCATCGCCTGTCCGACCTGAGATCTGCCGGGGCCGAAGGGTCCTCACAGCAGCAGCTGGCCGAGGGACTGCTGTCGGACTCCGAGACCCGGGTCGTGTTCGGTCAGCCGATCTCGGAAGCGGGAGTCACAGCGGAGATGGTCGGATTGACCGGTGTCGAGCGGGACGTCGTAGCGCACCTTCCGCGGGGTGTCGCGCTCTGGAAGGTGGGGGACAGGTCCTTCCTCGTGGAGCACCTGGTCGGCGGGATGGAAACGGAGATCGTCGACACGGACTCGGCGATGCTGGATAGCGCTCCCGAGGCGGAACAGGTCGCTCGGTGATCCAGCGCCGGCCCTACAACGGCGATCCGTCGTCCGGTTTCGCCGACAGAGGAGACTCGCTCATCCTCGGCCTGGTCGCGGTCGTGGCAGGCGCCGCGGCGTGGTTCACGGCGTCGGTTGCCGTCGCGGTACGCATTTCGTCGGGTCGGTGGCCGCGCCTGACGCTGGATGACGTCGTCGCGGCGATTGCCGCGTTCCGCTCCCACCTGGGCGACCCCGCGGCCTCGTGGCCTTCTGTGGTCGTGGGAGCGCATCCGCCACCAGCGTGGCTCGTGTACGGGACGGGGCTGGCGATCGCAGCGCTCGGTGCCGGGGCAGTCCTGGGGCTGCGCACGTTCCCCTTCCATCGCCAATCAGCCGGGCGCGCCGCGAAGACGAGAGGCGCGCGATGGGCGACGCCGTCCGATACCGGTCCGCTGCGAATCAGGCGCAGGCGACCAGACGACCGCCTGGTGCTCGGCCGGATGAACCGGGTTGCGCTCGTTCGGCCTCTCGTCGCTACAGAGGCACGGCATTCGCTGCTGGTGCTGGGCCCCACGCAGTCCGGCAAGACCTCGGCCCTGGCGATACCCGCCATCCTCGAGTGGCACGGTCCGGTCATCGCCACCTCGGTGAAGGACGACCTCGTCCGGGCCACGTTGTCGTCGCGCAGGCGCCGGGGTCCTGTGTGGCTCTTCGACCCGACCGCCGGTTCGGGTCTTGGTCCCCTCGCCAGGTGGTCGCCGTTGTCGGCGTGCACCGATTGGGCAGCCGCACAGAGGATGGCGTCGTGGCTTGTCGACGCGACGCCGGCACGCTCGGGCATGGTCGATGCAGCGTTCTGGTACGCGGCCGCAGCGAAACAACTCGCCCCCCTCCTGCTGGCCGCCGCGCGCGGCGGCTACACGATGGCGGACGTGGTCCGTTGGACCAACAGCTCGGAACTCTCAGAACCGGGACAGTTGCTGCACGTCTCGGGCGACATCGACGCGGCGCTCGCGCTGTCCGCGTGCGAGAACAGGGACGAACGGATCCGCAGCTCTGTCTCGACCACTCTCGAGACGGTGCTGGCTCCGTTCGAGGACCCCGAGGTGGGGCGCTGGACTTCCGGCACCGAAGTCGATCTCGACGAGGTCGTGTCCTCGCCAGCGACGCTGTTCTTGTGCGGCCCGAGCCACGAGCAGTCCCGCGTTCAAGGCCTCTTCGCAGCGCTCGTGTCAGCGGCCGTCGCCTCGGCAACTCGACTCGCTGCCGCGCGCTCAGAACCGATCAGGCCTCCGCTTCTCCTAGTCCTCGACGAGGCGGCCAACATCGCGCCCGTGCGTGACCTGGACACGATCGCGTCAACCGGCGCCGGGCTCGGCGTGCAGCTCGTGACCGTCTGCCAGGACCTGTCACAGCTGTCGGCTCGCTACGGGCCTGACCGAGCGCGCACGATCGTCAACAATCACCGGGCCAAACTCCTGCTGTCCGGTGTCTCCGACCTGTCGACGCTCGACTTGGTCTCGGGTCTCGCCGGGGAGCAGGCCGTACGCGAGCACACCTACACGTACGACCAGCGCGACGGCCGCCGGACACGAAGCTCCGCGATCGCCTTCAGGCGGCTGGCGCCTGCCGATGAGCTTCGCAGGGTGCCGCCCGGTGAAGGAGTCCTCGTGTACGGGCACCTGCCGCCCGTGAGACTCCGGCTGCGCCCGTGGTTCGCGGATCGCGGCCTGCGGTCCCTGGCCGCCTCCGGTTGAGTTACTCGGCTGCCCCCGCCGGCTTGCGAGCACGGCTTGGTGCGACGCGGGGGGGTTCACCGGGCATCTTCGGGTAAACGGGCGGCCAGGGGGCGTCGGGGAGCCCCGCCTCGCTGTCGCGCCGGGACATGTCGAGCAGAGGTTCGAGGGACTGCGCCGCAGCGCCCATCCAGGGGTCACCGTGATCGGAAACCCGCGCAGGGACCGTGTCGATCGTCAGAGCGTCCGGATCTACCGTCTCGAGCTCCGACCAGTCGAACGGCGTCGAGACCTGCGCTGCCGGGCGTGCGCGCACGGACCAGGCTCCGAAGACCGTTTTGTGAGGGGCGTTCTGGTTGAAATCGACAAAGACCCTGCGGCCCCGCTCCTCCTTCCACCACGCGCACGTGAGAAGTTCCGGCCGCCGGCGCTCGAGCTCCCGCGCGACCGCTACGGCAGCGGAACGTACCTCGATGGACGACCACTTGGGCTGCAACCGGATGTAGATGTGAATGCCTCGATTGCCGGTCGTCTTGGGCAGGCCGGTCATCCCGACGCCGGAGAGCAACTCGTGCACTTCCGACGCCGCTTCTCGCAGCATCGCGAACGTGACACCCGGGGAGGGGTCGAGGTCGATGCGCAACTCGTCGGCGTGCTCGGGGTCGTCGGCTTTGTAGGGCCAAACATGAAAGCCGAGGCAGGCGAGGTTGACCGCCCAGAGCACGTGGGCGAGGTCGGCGGCGACGAGGGCGTCGGACGTCGTGCCGTTGGGGGTGGAGACGACAGTGGTACGCAGCCATCCCGGGCGTTTCTCGGGGACTCTCTTCTGGAAGAAAGACTGCCCCGTCGCGCCGTTCGGGAACCGCTGCAAAAGCACCGGTCGGCCGCCCATGGCATCCATGAGCGGGACCTCGACACTGCGGTAGTACTCGACGAGGTCGAGCTTGGTGTGGCCGGACTCGGGAAACAGGACCTTGCCCGGATGGGAGATCTCTAGCGTGCGCCCTGCAGCCGCCACTTCGGCAGTCTCCCCTCCTGTTCCGGGCACGGCGCTCAGGTGCGGGGATCGGGCCGGTAGCTGGTGGCGAGGAGAATCGTCGAGTTCGCGACGCCGAACAGCGCGGCGAACAGCGCCCACTTGAGCCCCGAGCGGTGTTTGCCCATCAGTGCATCGACCGAGAAGCGACCCGGCCCCAACGCCGCTATCACCGCCGCCACCACGGCGACCACTCCCGTGTATTCCCAACCACCTTTGAACACGAAGAACCCCTTGCCCTTGTGGTCCGTCCTCGCGGCGGTCGTCATCAGCCCGATCGCTGCCGCCGCGGGGAGGGGGCTCGCTGCCCCGACGGTGATCATCGTCCCGGCGCCGATCTCCGTCGCGGCCGCAAGGCGGGCGTGCACCTTCGCCGGTTTCAACCCAAGCGACTCGAACCAGCCGGTCGTACCCTTGAGCCCGCCTTTGCCGAACACCTTGTTGTAGCCGTGGGCCACGAGCATCGGCCCGATGGCAAGCCGCAGAAGCAGCGCCGGCACGTCGGTTCCGGTCGAGATCGATGTCGGCTTGCTTTTCAGTCGCAGGGTCCTCATCGGCGTCAAGGTACCCTCGGTCCAACCGTGGCACCTACTTCAGAGCTTTCCGCGCGGACCAGGCTGGCCGCGTTGCTCGGCGGCGCAGTCTCCGAAGCGTCTCGCCGACTCGGCCGCGGGGGTGGGTCGGTCATCGGCGGCAGGGCGATCCTCGCCGTCGACCCCGAAGCGCTCGCAGGTCTCTCACGAGGGCACCGGGTCGCCCTGGTTTCCGGCACCAACGGCAAGACGACCACCACGAGCCTGCTGCGCGCTGCCCTGGCGACGAACGGCCCCGTCGTGACCAACATGCTGGGCGCCAACCTGCCGCCTGGAGTCGCATCTGCGCTCGCCGGCGGGCCTGCCGGCGCTCCTGCAGCCCTGGAGGTCGACGAGGCCTGGCTCGGCCGGGTGGCAGAGGCGACGCACCCAGTTGCTGTCGCCCTACTCAACCTCAGCCGCGACCAGCTCGACCGAAACAACGAGGTCCGCCGTCTCGCCTCCACCTGGCGCGCGGCACTCGAGCACTCCGCCGCGACCGTCGTGGCCAACGCGGACGACCCGTTGGTGGTTTGGGGCGCGGGCCTCGCCGGAGATGTTCGCTGGGTAGGCGTCGGGCTTCCTTGGACAGACGACGCCGCCGGTTGCCCGGCGTGTGGCGGCAGGATCTCCTTCGACCCTGGCGGCGGTTGGGCTTGCGGCTCCTGCGATTTCACCCGTCCCCGGCTGGACGCGTGGCTCGAAGGCCGTGATCTTGTCGATCCCTACGGGTCGCGCACCGCGCTGCCGATGTCGTTGCCGGGCCGTGCCAACCGTGCCAACGCGGCGATCGCCATCGTCACTTCCGAGGTATTCGGCGTCCTGAGGCCGGCCGCGGCGTCGGCGATGGAGTCGGTGTCGGATGTCGTCGGCCGCTATTCAACCGTCCGGGCGGGCGGCACTGAGGCGAGATTGCTCCTCGCCAAAAACCCTGCCGGCTGGCTCGAGGTCTTCGACGTGCTGCGGCCGGCACCGGTCCCCGTCGTCGTCTCCATCAACGCCCGGATCGCGGACGGGCGCGACCCTTCTTGGTTGTGGGATGTGCCGTTCGAGCGGCTCGCTGGGAGAGTCGTCGTGGCATCCGGCGAGCGCAGCCGCGACCTGGCCGTCCGCCTTCGCTACGCCGACATCGAGCCTCTGCGCGAGCCGGATCCGATCATGGCGATTGCCGCCGCCGGGGCGTTTTCGGTTGATGTCGTCGGCAACTACACCGCGTTCCAGGACATCAGGACGCGACTGGCGTGACCGAAACCGGCGATTCGACGGTCAGCGTTGTCCTTCTTTTTCCCGACCTCTTGGGTACCTACGGCGATTCCGGCAACGCCGTGATCCTCGCTCAGCGGCTGCGGTGGCGGGGAATCCCATCGCGCATAATGACGGTCCGCTCCGGGGACGCGGTGCCGGAAGGCTGCGAGATCTATGTCGTCGGCGGCGGCGAAGATCTTCCCCAGGCGCTCGCCGCCCGGCAGCTCGGACCAGCGCGGACATCGCCGCTCGCCCGGGCGGTCGATTCCGGCGCGGCGGTCCTAGCGGTCTGCGCCGGGTTGCAGATCCTCGGCAACAGCTTCGTGTACGGGCCCCAGGGCATTGCCGCCGAGGGGCTCGGCTTGATCGATTGTGATACCCGCAGAGGCGGCGGGCGCCGGTCTGTCGGGGAGATCGCGGTCGAGGTCGACCCGCGTCTCGGCATTCCGGTGCTCACCGGCTACGAAAACCACGCCGGTGTCACATCCGTAGGACCCGGCGCCAACCCCGCCGGGCGAGTCGTCTACGGGAACGGCAACGGCGACGGGTCCGGAACCGACGGGGTGTGGTCGGGAAAGGTCTTCGGCACCTACCTCCACGGACCGGTCCTGGCGCGCAATCCGGCCCTGGCCGACCTGCTGCTCAGCTGGGTCGTCGGCGACCTCACTCCGATCGACGACACCGAAGCGACGGCTCTGCGCGAAGAGCGGCTCGCGGCTGGGAGGCTCGAGCGGGCCGGGACTCGCCGTGTGCTCGGCCGCTTGCGCAAGGCGAGAGCATGACGGCTTCCAGCGCCCTTCACACCGACCACTACGAGCTCACGATGCTCGAAGCCGCACTGGGTGCCGGCACCGCCGGAGAACCTGCGACGTTCGAGGTGTTCACTCGGGCGGTCCCGCAGGGCCGACGGTTCGGCGTGTTCGCGGGTCTGGGCCGGCTGCTCGACCTGCTGGAGCGATTCACCTTCGGACCGGACGAGCTGGGCTGGCTGGAGGCCGCCCGCGTCGTCGGGCAGCGCACCCTCGACTGGCTGGGCTCGTACCGATTCAGCGGCGACATCCACGCGTACGCGGAAGGCGACCTCTACACCGGGGGATCTCCCGTGTTGACCGTCGAAGGGACCTTCGGCGAGGCAGTGCTCTTGGAGACCCTCGTCCTGTCGGTCCTGAACCACGATTCGGCCGTGGCTGCAGCTGCGTCCTTGATCGTGGAGGCAGCAGGGGGGCGCCCGCTCATAGAGATGGGAAGCAGGCGGACAGACGCCGAGGCGGCGGTCGCAGCCGCCAGGGCGGCTTACCTCGGCGGGTTCGACTCGTCCTCGAATCTCGAAGCGGGCCGGCGCTATGGGGTTCCCACCGCCGGGACGGCGGCACACGCGTTCATTCAGTCGTTCTCCGACGAGAAGGCGGCCTTCGTCGCGCAGGTCGCCGCCGCCGGATCCGGCACGACGCTTCTGGTGGACACGTACGACACAGAGCGGGGGATCTGCAATGCAGTCGAGGTCGCCGGCCCGGGGCTCGGCGCGATCCGGATCGACTCCGGGGATCTCGTGGTCGAGGCCGAGCGAGCCCGGTCGTTGCTCGACTCGCTCGGCGCGACGAACACCCGTGTCGTGATCACCGGAGATCTCGACGACGAGAAGATCCGCAGTCTGAGCGATTCGCCGGCGGACGCATACGGGGTGGGGACCAGCGTGGTCACCGGGCTGGGCTCGCCGACCGCGGGCTTCGTGTACAAGCTCGCCGTGATGTCCGGGCGGTCGGTCAGCAAGAAGTCGCCGGGCAAGGTGACGGTCGGTGGGCGCAAATGGGCGTGGCGGATCGCCGATGCATGCCAGGAACTGGTGTCGCTCAGCCCCGAACCGTCACCCCCCGGTGGCCGCCCGCTCCAGTCATGCGTTGTCAGGGCTGGCAAACGCCTCGAAGCGCCAACGCTCGTTGAATCCCGCGAGCATCACCGTCGAGCATGGGGGGAGCTGCCTCCGGCCAAGCCGCTCGAGCTCGTCTTCAGGAGCGCTCCCACAGCTTGATCCCGCCGAGGATGCCGGCTTCGTTGCTTACCAAGGTGACGTCCGGCGGCAGCTTCATATCTCTCAAGCGGGCCGAGTTGCCGCCACCTACGAATAAGTGGTCGTAGAAGGTCAGAGCCTTAAAGGCCGCGATCGCCTCCAAGACCCGTTCGCGCCACTTCGAGTTTCCGGCTCGCTTGCGGGCGGCATCACCGAGGTACTCGTTGTACGTGCTGGACTTGTGAAACGGGTGGTGGGCGAACTCGAAGTGAGGCAGGAGGAGGCCCTCCATGAAGAACGCCGTCCCGACGCCGGTGCCAAGCGTGACGACCGCCTCGAAACCGTTGCCTTTCACGACGGCGGCCCCCTGGACGTCGGCGTCGTTGGCGACCTTGGTCGGTTTCCCGGTCGCGTCGCGCAAGGCGCCTTCCAGGTCGAAGCTTCTCCAAGCCTTCACCAGCTTCGATGACGGGGTACCTCCCGGCCCCTCCGGGGAGACGAAGTGCGGTGCTGAGAGGATGTGCCCACCTCGCACCATGCCCGGGAAGCCCACGGACACCCGATCGAACGGCGGGAGCGGGCCGATCAAGGAAAGGAGGTCCGTCACGAGCTTCTGCGGCGGGAGGGGATAGGGCGTTGCGGTCCTGACCCTTGCATGTTCCATGTGCCCGAGATCGTCGAGAACCGACGCCTTGAGGCCCGTTCCGCCGATGTCGATGGCCAACGTGGTCGAACCGCGGCCCACCCTGCCGGTCTTGGCCGCACCTGAGGCCGCCGTACCCGGGACTGCCGCAGGCCGGACCGCCGTACCAGGGTTTGTCGTACCAGGGTTTGCCGTACCACGGTTTGATGGCATGGGCCGCAAGGCTAGGCGGACGCGAAGGGCTCACGCGTTCGACGTAACCGGCCGATGGGTAGAGAATGGGGTTGGACGGCCGTGCGTCGGCCCCAAGAAGCCTCGCAGAGGCCGGAGATCCGGAGAGGGGAGGTGCGAATGGGCACTCGAGACGAGGCCCGGCTCACTGCCCAGGAACGCGCCGCCCTATCCAGCCTGGAGGCGCTCGCGACGGCCGACGATCCGCAGCTGGCCGCGCGCCTGAGAGGGCCGGGCCGGTGGAGGGTCGCTGTCCACTTGGATCGCCTGCGTCCTCTCTCCCGCTGGGCGCGGGTCCCGGCTTGGGCAATCAGCTTGTGGTTCGCGGTCCCCGCCGTCGTGCTGGGCCTCGCATTGGCGGTACTCAGCATGAGCGTGGGGTGGGGGCTCGGCGCCTGTGGTGCGCTTCTTGCCGCCGGCGGGCTAGGGTCGCTCGTGCGCGACACGGTCCGAAGGCTGCGGCCCGCAAGGGACTCCGGCAGCTGAGAACCCGGTTTCACTTCCCACATGTGTGGGGAACCTATGCTTGTCGCCTCAGTATTCTCTCAGGAAAAGTGGGTAGACCTTCCGCTGTTCCTGTCAACTGACGACTGAACTGGAGTTGCCGGCGTGCGAGTGTTGGTTCTTGGTGGAGACGGTTACCTGGGATGGCCGACGGCCCTGCACCTGTCTGCTGCGGGACACGACGTCGGCATCGCCGACAACTTCGTTCGCCGCCAGTACGACCGTGAGCTTGGAGTGGAGAGCCTCGTGCCCATCCACACCCTCGACGAGAGGGTGGGCCGGTGGGAGGAGCTGAGCGGGCGCCCGCTTCCGACCTATGTCGGAGATCTCTGCGACGCCGACTTCGTCCACTCCATGGTCCGCGACTTCGCGCCGGACACCATCGTCCACTTCGCCGAGCAGCGGTCGGCGCCGTACTCGATGATCGACCAGCAGCACGCCGTGTACACCCAGACCAACAACGTCGTGGGGAACCTGAACGTGCTCTACGCCATCGCGGACGCAGACCGGGACATCCATCTCGTCAAGCTCGGGACCATGGGCGAGTACGGAACCCCGAACATCGACATCGAAGAAGGCTGGCTCACCGTGACCCACCGGGGCCGGACCGATACGGTCCTGTACCCGAAACGGCCCGGGTCCTTCTACCACCTGTCCAAGGTTCACGACAGCCACAACATCGAGTTCGCCTGCCGGATCTGGGGACTTCGCGCCACCGACCTCAACCAGGGTGTCGTCTACGGCCAGCGTACGGAGGAGACAGCGCTGGACCCGGTGCTCGAGACCCGATTCGACTACGACCACGTCTTCGGGACGGTGCTCAACCGCTTCGTCATCCAAGCGGTTCTCGGTCACCCACTGACGGTGTACGGAACCGGCGGTCAGACTCGTGGGATCATCAACCTCGTGGACACGGTCGAATGCATACGGCTCGCCACCGAGAATCCCGCTGAGCCGGGTGAGTTCCGGGTCTTCAACCAGTTCACCGAGCAGTTGTCGGTACGGGAACTAGCCGACACCGTGGCCCGCGCGTACCCGGGCCGGTGCCGCATTGAAGAGGTCGAGAACCCGCGCGTCGAGCTCGAGTCCCACTACTACCGCGCCGCGCACACGCGCCTTCTCGACCTCGGGCTGGTGCCGCATGTGGTGTCGGAGACCCTCATCGACTCGATGTTCGCGATCGTCGAACACCACAGGGATCGGGTCAACCTGGACGCGATCCGGCCCACCGTCAGGTGGCGTACCACCGCCAGCGAGCTGGCCGGGACCGCGTGAGGTTTTGCTGGCGTCTTCGCTGACGGCGTCCTCCCCCGTCAACTCGGGCACCGGGGCAGATCGGTTCCCATTCGGCATCAGACGACGTTTGCTCGAGTTGGAACGCGCGCCGGTCTTCGTCGGTGCACTCGCCCTCGTCGCAGGCCTGGTCCACGTCGCGTTGATCGCGCCTCACTACTTCGTCGGGTCCTTCGACGACGATGCGAGCTACGTCCTTTCCGCCAAGGCGCTGTTGGA
Source organism: Acidimicrobiales bacterium (assembly GCA_035532475.1). Lineage (GTDB taxonomy): Bacteria > Actinomycetota > Acidimicrobiia > Acidimicrobiales > Bog-793 > DATKQY01. Next base: position 62,207 of record DATKQY010000027.1, read on the forward strand.
CGGGCAGGGCCTTACCGGTCACATTGCGAGCGGAGCGGTCGTCGCGGGGGTGTACCCCCCCGGTTACTCTGCACTCCTCGCGCCACTCGTGTGGCTGTGGCCGCACTCGTTCGTGCCGCTTCGGATCCTGTCCGGGGTGTGCTACGCAGCGGTATTCCCCCTCACATGGGTCTATCTGCGCCGGCGCGGCGTTCGCCCCTGGGTGGTCGTCGCCGCTCTGTGGGTGATCGCTCTCGGGCCGCCGTTCGCCACGTTCGGGAGCATGGTGATGGCGGAGACGCCGTTCCTCGTGCTGTTCCTGGCGTTCCTTCTCCTCGTCGAGCGGTGGGACCGCCAGCGGTCTGCCCTGTCCGGGACGGGCCTCGCTGTGGTGCTCTGCGCCGCAGGATTGGTATGGCTGAAGGAAGCGGCGCTCGGGATGGCGGCGGGTCTCGCTTTATGGGAGCTGTTCGCTCACCGGGACCGGTACCGGCTGCCTGAACGGGTGTCGCGTGGCCTGATGGTTGCGCTCGGGACTGCAGTGCTGCTCGTGCCCGTGGTGGTCGCCCGGGTGGCGACCGGTGTCCCGGTAGCCGGCTCCCGCTACTCCCAGGAGCTCGGCGGCTACTACAGCGGGGGCCTAGGGAGCCGGCTGGTCCACGTCGTGCCGCACGGGCTGTGGCAGATGATCTCGACCGCTATAGGCGCGACCCTGGTCCCGTATCTCAGCCCCCTTCCGTCCGGGCACATCTCCGACCTGTGGAAGGCCCTCACCTGGCACGTCAGCATCCTGGCCGCCGTGGGTGCAGTCGTCTGGTTTCGTCGCCACCGCGACGCCGCCGTCGTAATCGTGCCGGTTTACCTCGCCGAGACGTCGTTGTGGCCTTATGTCAACGAGCGGCGTGTGATCCTGGCCCTTCCCGTCGTGGCGGCTTGGTACGTCATCGGCGCGAGCGCGGCCTGGCGTCTGGTAGCGGGGTGGATTGCTTCTCATCGCCAAAGCCGGCTGACCGCAGCCCGCCGCGCGGCGGTCGTGTCGGCCTTGGTGATCGTGGTGGTGCCGCTGGCAGCCCAGATTCCGCGCGACTACCTGTTCAACACTGGACAGTCGAGCTCCCATTTCGATGGCTCGCGCTACGCGGCCGTTCTTTCCCAGATCGGCCCACCTTCGGATCCAGTGGAGACCGACTACCTGTACTCGACCGCGCTGTTCACGGGCCACCGCACCGTCAGAACGGCGTTCAACGCGGCGCTGACAGGCTGTTACCTGCCGGGCGTAGAAGGCGCGATCGCCTCCGACAACGCCGGCTTCCTTCTGCTGGGTGACCTGAACAAACCCGGTGTCATGGACAGCCCGTGCCTGCTCGAGTTCGCCAACTCACAGCCGTGGGCTGTGCGCCTCCTGCACACCACACGCGACGACGCATCCGCCTACGAGCTGATCGGCCCCGGAACAGCGCACCCGGATGTCTCCGACGCTGTCAGGTCGTCGAAGTTCAGCCAGTCGACATCGCCGGGGTCCGTCGCGTACGAGTGGAGTTGGAGCGCGCCGGTATCGTTGCAGCAGGTCAGCGTCGGCGCGGCAGGATTCTCCGGACCCGGAAGCGGCACGTCGGTGGTCACAGTAGAGGTGGAGGTGGCGCCTGGGACATGGAGGACCGTCGCACGCGCGGCGTCGGGTGTGGGGGACGGCGCGGCCGCCCCATTCCTCCTGGTGCACCTGGCTCCTGGCGTGGAAGCGACGGCGGTACGGCTCGTCGCGCACGGCCAAGGGCCGTCGTTTTCGGTGGCCGACGTCCACGCGCTCGCGAGCGGCAGCCGGTCGTGACCTCGCTGGCCAGGCGAGCCGCCGGCTACAGCGCAGGTTCGGTCATCGCCGCCGCAAGCAGCGAGCTCGCCTTCGTCGTGGTGCTCGGCTGGTTGCACGGCGGCACCACCTGGGCCTCGGCGGCCGGGTTCGTCGGGGGCGCCATCCCCAACTACATCCTCAACCGCCGCTGGGCTTGGTCCGACCGGCGCGGAAGGGACCGCCACAGCGAGATCCTGCTGTACGCCCTAGTCGCGCTCTCCACCTTCGTCGCGTCTGCTGTGGCCACCCATTGGGCTCAGGAGGGAGCCAGGCAGGCCACTTCCAGCCACACGTGGACGGTCGTGCTGACGGCCCTCGCCTTCTTGGGGGTGTCCGGCGTCTTCTTCATATTGAAGTTCGTTCTCTACGAACGGGTCGTGTTCGTGCCCGGGGAGGGCCGCCGCCCCGTCCCCCGCTGACGAAGCTTCAGCGGCGGGCGCGCCGCTTGGCGTCCGCCCGTTGGTCCAACCAGGTCGAGACCACCACCCGCCCGAACCGCAATCCGTATATCAGGTTGTGGCCCTTCTTGGACTCGCCGGCGACCCTCTGGTACATGGTGGCTGGAGCTTCGATGACGCGGAACCCGTGGGCGATTGCCCCGATCAGCAACTCCGATGTCTGGTACTGCGTCTGGCGAAGGGGCACGGTCGAGGTCACCGCAGGGCGGAACGCGCGCAGGCCGTTGGCCGGGTCCGTGATGCGGACTCCCGTCAGCACGCTCACAAGAGCCCCGTACACCAGGACCCCGGCTCGGCGCACGGGGTCGGTTGTCTCGGTCCTGCCCAGGCGCCGCGAGCCGTTCACGAAATCGGCTTCGCCGGCGAGGATCGGGGCTACCAGGGCGGGAAGCTCCCGGGGGTCGAACTGGCCGTCGGCGTCAGCGGTGCAGATGACCTCTGCGCCTCGGTCGGTCGCCAGCTTGTAGCCAATCCTGAATGCATGTCCCTGCCCGAGGTTGACAGGCAGGCGGCACACCAAGGCACCAGCGGCCCGGGCTCTGGGTGATGTCTCATCAGTTGAGCCGTCGTCAACGAGGATCGTCTCAGTCTTCAAGCCGCAGATCTCCCGCGGGACGGAGGAGATCACCGCAGCGACGGACTCCTCTTCGTCGAGGGCGGGGATCACCACCGCCACCGGTGCCGGCGTACGGTCGCCGTACTCGGAGGTGAAGGTCTCGGCTGCCGCGAGCGCTATCTCGTCCGCTTCGGGCAGGTCGCGCACAGCGCCACGGACCTTGCTGTGGCTGGCCATAGGGGCCAGCAGGTTACCCGGCCCGTCGCTTCCCCGGCGCCCCTTGCGGTTCGGTTGGTGTTGGCCGGACCCGGCGGCCGCCGGACAGCCGGCGAGCAGGGTCGGCCGGTAGGCTCCGGAGTTCACGATGATCGACTCCCGCCTGCTCACCGAAGATTTCGACGACACGGCTCGCCGCCTCGCGCGGAAGGGTGTCGATCCGTCGCTGCTGTCAACAGCCAGGGATCTTGCCGAACAGCGACGCCAGACGATCCGCAAGGTCGACGCCGCCCGTTCGGACATGAACTCGGGATCGGCGCGGGTCGGCGCGTTGATGCGAGAAGGCAACAAGGAAGAGGCAGAACGCATCAGAGCGCAGCTAGCGGAAGCAAAGTCGTCCCTCGAGCAACTTGAGTCCGCGCTGCGCCAGACGGAGGCCGAGTTCGAGGACGTGAGCGCGCGGATCCCGAACCTTCCTGCCGACGACGTCCCCGATGGCTCCGACGAATCCTCCAACGTCGTCGTCAGGACTCACGGCTACGACGCCGCCGACTACGAAGGCCGCGCGTGGCTTCCCCACTGGGAGGTCGCCGAGCGGCTCGGTATCTTCGACTCGGACAGGGCGGCGAAGCTGAGCGGCGCAATGTTCGCTGTCCTCAAAGGCACAGGTGCCCGGCTCTTGCGGGGGCTTGTGAACATGGCTCTGGAGCTGCACGGAGACGACTACGTAGAGGTCGCCCCGCCGCACCTCGTTCGCACGGAGACGATCACCAAGACCGGGCATCTCACCAAGTTCGACACTCAGGCGTACCGGGTCCGTGACGACGAGCTGTGGCTGATACCCACGGGAGAGGTTCCCTTGATGGGCCTGCACCAGGGCGAGATCCTGGACGAGTCGGAACTCCCTCGCCGCTACATGGCGCACACTGTCTGCTGGAGGCGGGAGGCTGGCGCCGCAGGCAAGGACACGCGCGGCTTGCAGCGGGTCCACGAGTTCCACAAGGTCGAGTTGGTGAAGCTGTGCAAGCCCGAAGACGGAGTGGACGAGTTCCATACGCTCGTTGCCGATGCCGAGAAATCTCTGCGGCTGCTCGGTTTGCCCTACCGCGTCGTGGAGCTGTGCGCGGGTGACCTGACGTTCTCGGCCGCAAAGGTTTATGACCTGGAGGTCTACTCGCCGGGTGTCGACAAATGGCTGGAGGTGTCGTCGATCAGCCTGGTGACCGACTTCCAGTCGCGGCGTGGCCAGATCCGGTTCCGCCGCGAGGGCGGGTCGGTGGAGTTCGTCCACGCCCTCAACGGCTCCGGGCTCGCCACCCCGAGGGTGTGGGCCGCCCTGATAGAGCACGGGCAGCAGCCGGACGGGACGGTGAAGCTGCCGCCGGCGCTGGTGCCCTACGTGGGCACCGAAGTGATCGGGTGACGCTCCGCTGAACCCCTGGCTCGCCGGGGGGGTCTTCGCCGTCGGTGCCGCCGTCAGCCTCATGACGAGCGAAGTGCTCGTGCTGAGGATCGAGCGGTTGGCGGAGAGCTTCCATCTCTCGGACGCACTGCTCGGTGCCGTGGCCGCGCTCGCGGCTGACTCGCCGGAGATCACTTCCGCGGTAACGGCCATCGCACACGGTCAGACTGACGTGGGCGCCGGCGTGGTACTCGGCTCCGCCGTGTTCAACCTGTCCGCGCTCGTCGGTCTGGGAGCAGTGGTCACACGCGGGCTGCCGGTCGCCAGGCGCGTGGTGGCGTTCGGCGGGACCGTGACGGTCGCGCTGACCTTGCTCGCACTGCTCGACGTCGGTCCAGGAGTAGCTCCCGGCGTGACTCTCGGCTGCGCCGTTGCCATTCTCGGGGGGTACCTGTTCCTACTCGGCGCCGCGCCGGCCGCATTGCGTCCGTTCCTGAGGCTGCGGTTCTCCACACGGGCGGCCAACTGGTTGGCGGAGGCGGTGGCGGAGGAAGAACTGGCGGAAGAGGAGGAATTCGAGCCCACCGGGAAATTCCATATCAGTCGCCACGAACCGCTCTGGCGTGATGGCGCTATCGCGACCGGCGCCCTCGTCGTGGTGATAGGAGCGAGCATCGGTGTCGAACGCTCGGTCACGTCGCTGGGGTCACGCTTCGACATCCCCGGGATCGTCGTGGGCGCGCTCGTGCTCGGTGCCATCACGGGCATTCCGAACGCGGTGGCATCCATCTATCTGGCACGCAAAGGGAATGGCACCGGCGCACTCAGCACGGCGCTCAACAGCAACAATTTCAATATCGTGATCGGGCTCCTGGTGCCGGCGGTCGCCGTCGGAGCCGGGGCCGGCGGCAAGGGGACCGTGCTGGTGGCGGCCTGGTGCCTGGCCTTGACCGCGACCGCCATGGCCATAGCGCATCGCTACGGGAGGCTCGGACGCGGCGCCGGCATCGGCGTGCTCGCTGCCTACGGCGCCTTCGTCGGGGTGGTCGTGGCGTCCGGTCTGGTCTGAGCGCAAGAACGGTCGCGACGAACCCCGCTGTAATCAAGGTCCTCGCCATGCCGGGCCTTCTGATCGGCCTCCCCTCGGCGTGACCGCCCCGGCAACCGTCGGGTTGCTGCTTCCTGCGGCCTTCAGATGCTCGGTGGCCGGGGGACCCGCCCGTCGACATCGGTGAAGCCGTAGTGGTCCGCCAGGTCGGCGACGTAGACGGCGCGGCCCGACCAACTGACGCGCGCTTCGTCGCCGGCGAGGGCGACCACTGCGCGGCCGGCGAAGCGAGGCGACTCGGCCTGATCCAGGTCGAACTCGCCTTCACCGGGGAGAGCCAGCACCCGCCGTCCGTCAGCGCCTGGAGGGATCATTTGAAGCAGCTCGGTGTTGACGATTCCCGGCCAGATCGACACGACCGTGACGCCGCGGTCCCGCAGTTCGCTGGCCATGTCCGTGGTCATCCGGTCTATAGCCGTCTTCGCCACCCCGTACACGACGTTGTGCATGTACCGGATGGCGCCCGGTGATGAGACGTTGGCAATGAGCCCGCCGGACGAAGAGAAGAGCAAGGGGGCGGCAAGGACCGAGGCGACATAGTGGGACCGGACCCCGATCGTGAAGGTTTCGTCCCAACCGACGGCTGGTACCTCCCAGAAGGGCTTGCCCAGCCAGCGGGCCGAGGCAGGCGCGTTGTAGACGTTGTTCACGAGGATGTCCAAGCGGTCCTGCTCCTCCCGGATCCGTTCGAACAGGGCCTCGACGGCACCGTCATCGGAGTGGTCGCACACCACGCCGACGCCCTGACCTCCCAAACGGGTGACTTCAGCGGCCGTTTCCTCCACTGTCCCAGGAAGGTTTCCGCGTGAGGCGGTGCGGCCTGTCACGTACACCGTTGCCCCTGCCGCCCCGAGTTCCAAGGCGATGCCCTTGCCGATCCCCCGGCTCGCCCCGGTGACGACGGCGACGCGGCCGGTCAGGCTGCTTTCGTTCGAATGCATGGCGCACAGGCAAGCACGTTCCGAGGCGCCGCGCCCCGCCCGCTGGTACGGTCTGGCCGATGCCGGGACCGCGCCACCGACAGCTCTCCACCAACGGGATCAGCATGCACGTCGCCGAGGATGGCAGCGGCCCGCCGGTGGTGTTCTGCCACGGCTTCCCGCACACCTGGTACGTGTGGAACCGCCAGCTGGCGGCCGTCGCCGCCGCAGGTTTTCGAGCAGTCGCGCCTGACATGCGCGGCTACGGCAGGACCGACGCCCCCACTGGCGTCAGCTCGTACACGAACGAGCAGGCGGTCGGCGATCTGATGGGTCTGCTCGACGACATGGGTGAAGAGAAGGCCGTGTTCGTGGGGCTCGACTTCGGTGCCGCCCTCACATGGGAGCTCGCCCTTCGGCACCCGGACAGGGTGCGAGCTGTCGTCGTCTTCAACAACCCCTTCCTCGGAAGGGGGAACCGCAAGCCGAGCGAGTTGTGGAAGAAGCTGGCGGAGAGCCACTTCCTCCACGTCCACTACTTCCAGGAGCCGGGTCCCGCCGACGCGGAGCTCAACTCTCACCCGAGGGAGTTCCTCTCGAGCATCTACTTCGCGTTGAGCGGCGACTTCCACTACCTCGACATCTGGAACAGCCCTGCTGCCGGCAACGGGTATCTCGATGTCCTGCCGAAGGCACCGTCGCTGCCTTGGACTTGGATGAGCCAGGCCGACTTCGATGTTCTCGCTACCGAGTTCGAGCGGACGGGGTTCACGGGTGGCCTCAACTGGTACCGAGCCCTCGACCTCAACTGGGGGCTCACCGAGCTTTACCACTCGGCAAACGTGGAAGTGCCCTCCTTCTTCGTCTACGGCGAACGCGACTGCGACCTGGAAGGGTTCAGCGGGCCGGACCCGATCGGCACGATGAAGTCGCGTGTTCCGGACCTCCGCGAGGTCGTGGGTATCCCGGAGGCGGGGCACCTAGTGCAGCTGGAGAAGACCGCGGAGGTCAACTCCCTCCTGGTGCAGTTCCTCCGGTCCCTCTGACGGTCTCTCCACTCCGCGGAGGAGGCTCAGGGAGCTGCTCCTGCAGGGCGGACCCGCTACCAGAAGGACGGGTCGCCCAGGTCGCTGACCAGCAACGTGACCGTCTCGTGGCCGAGGTTCCCCTTTACCCGGGACAACACGCAGAGCCCGAGCTCGGTGGTGCCCACCGGGTACGGGTAGGTCCCGTCGACGCAGTCCGCCACCAGGCCGTCCATCGTCTGAGCGCCGCCGAGCGCCTGGAATGCGACGCCGGTCTGGGCGCAGATCTCCATGTGGGGCCGGCCGCTGTTGCTCTGCGTGTTCACGATGGACTTGGGGAAGGTCATCGTGACCGTCCCGCTGAGGCCCGCCGTCCCGCCGATGAAAAGCGGGTCCCACGGGCCGGGGTTGACCTGGGACGCGCAGCCCAGGTTCAGGTTCTCGTCGAACGACGCCCCCAGCTTGCCGTCGCCGGTGGCATGAATGGTCGAGGAGACGCCCGTGGTCGGGCTCGTCACGGTCACTGAGCAGCTGCCGGAGCAATCGACGTAGCTCTGAAGCACCATGATCGACCGGGAGGGCCCGCTGCCGACGACGAGCGGCGACGTGGAACTCGCCTGGAGGATGAATGTTCCGAGGTTGTCGACTTGGAGACCTGCAGTGCAGTCCCCGAACGTGGCAAGACCCGACTGGTCGGTGACCGATGTCGTGGTGCCCGACAGTTCGGGTAGGGGGCCGAAACTGGAGGCGGCGAGACCCCTGATGTCGACCGGAATACCCTGAACCGCCACTGGCGAGCCACCTTCGTCGAGTTGGACCGTCACGGCGGGACAGAACGGCTGCGACACCTGGGCCATCGCCGGCGGGGCAGTGGCGAAGCTGAGGGTGTAGGACGGCTCCTGTACGGCGATAGTGGTGTCTTGGGATGCGGGGACGAAGGTGTCGTCACCGTCACCGTCGGTCTTGGAACTGGACGGAGTGACGTTCGTCGCCACGTCAAGCTGATGCCCGCTGCCAACCGGCACCGTCACTTGGAGGCTGAGCTGGAGCGCAGCCTGCGGTGCAATGTTGGACGAGGAGAGGGTCACCGCGGCACCGTCCGCAGTGGTGGCAACCGTCGCCGAGCCCTGTGACACTGACAGCACGCCTACCGGCAGCGGTGCGGAGAGACCGCTGAACGTGATTGTCGCCGACGCGATGTCGAGAGCGCTGCCCTCGTCGTTGGTGGTCAGTGCGTTGTTGGTAAGGGCAACATGCATGGTGGTCGCTTCCCCGGCCGTCAGGTTCGTGGGGAACCCGGTCACGGCGAAGGTGCCCGGACCATCATCGGTTGTGCCCGCCGCTGTCACCGTGCCCGAAGTGTTCGACACTGTCGCGTACGACTGCGTCGAAATGGAAGCTGCGGACACCGAGCGGGATATGGTTGATGCGCCGGTTGAAGTCGAGACGGCGTCGATGGCGGCATTGGATGACTGGGGCACCGACGAACCGCCGATTCCGGCGAGAAACACCAGGAGCGAAGCCGCGCCAGCAAGCGACATCGCTTTGCGTCGAACGGCAGCGCGCGGGTGGGGGTGAGCGCGTGGTGTGATTGTTTCTCCCCCTTGGTCGGTGACCTCGCCGGGACGGTAGCGCCGCTCGTCCTCGCGTGCAAAGGATGTTGGGCTTACGGATGTTGCGCCCGGCGAGATGGTTCGGGTTTGAGCCCATTGGCCGCGCGCTCCGTGTTGCCTGCCACGCCCTCAGCGGCCCTGTCGGCGCGCCCGTGCCGGCGCGCGGCGATAAGTGGACAGGGTTGGCCGTGGGTCCTCCATCCGTTGACGCAGCCCTGTCCGGTTGCGGTACACCCGGGTGGACGAAACAGGACAGGGAACGGTGCCCCGGTCGGGGTCCCTGTCGGTCCGGCCGGCAACCCTGTCCCTTTGCGTCGCGACCGAACCTGTCGGGTCGCGTCCCGAGCGATGTTCCTGGTGTGCCCTCGGCAGGATTTGAACCTGCGCACCTGCGACCCGTAGGAGTGGTGGAGCCCGGTGCTCTTCGTGCCCTCGGCAGGATTCGAACCTGCGCACCCGGCTCCGGAGGCCGGTGCTCTATCCCCTGAGCTACGAGGGCGCTGCACTGCGAGAAACCGGTGCCCGCGCCACGGGCGCGAGCTGCCCACGACGGCGCGCCGGCCCGGTCGGTTGCATGCTAGCCGTGTGTCAGCCATCCTCACTTCGCCATGACCGTCGAAGCAGTCCTCGCCAGCGGTGTCGCAGACGCCCTTGCCGTGCTCGGAGTCGAGCTGTCCGCAGACGAGGTGCGCCTTGAGCGTCCGGCCCGGCCGGAGCACGGCGACTTCTCGACCAACGTCGCGCTCGCCGTGGCGAAGCGCGCTGGTCGGCCGCCACGCGAGCTCGCCGGGGCGCTGGCGGAGCGGCTCGGCGCCGCCGGGCTCCCCCATGTCGAGTCGGTGGAGGTGGCCGGTCCCGGCTTCGTCAACTTCTGCCTACGCGACAGCTGGCTCCACGAGGCGCTCCGTCAGGTTGTCGAGGCCGGTACCGAGGGCTATGCCACCCCGGATCTCGGCAAGGGGGAGCGGGTCCAGGTCGAGTTCGTCTCGGCGAACCCGACAGGGCCGCTCCACGTCGGCAACGGCTGGCTCGGCAGCTACGGCGACGCGCTGGCGCGAGTCCTGGCGCGAAGCGGCTGGCGGGTGGCACGCGAGTACTACGTGAACGACACCGGTGGCCAGATCCGCATGCTCGGTGAGAGCCTGCTCGCGCGGCGGCGGGGGGAGGCCCCGCCCGAACAGGGCTACCAGGGTGAGTACGTGACGGAGCTCGCCGCGGCGTACACGGGCCCCGAGGACGTCGTCGCGGCGGGGCGGTTCGCCTCCGAGCGGATTCTCGAGAACATCAGGACAACGGTCGAGCGGCTCGGCATCGTCTTCGACGAGTGGTACAGCCAGGCCTCGATCGAGGAGAGCGGCCGCGTCGCAGAGACGATCGAGCTGATGCGATCGCGCGGCCTCGTCTACGAGCAGGACGGCGCCACCTGGCTCGCGTCGAGCCAGCTCGGCGACAGTCGTGACCGCGTGCTCGTGAAGGCCGACGGCGACGCGACGTACCTCGCGGGCGACCTCGCCTACCACCGCGACAAGTTCCTCGTCCGAGGCTTCGACCGGGTGATCGACATCTTCGGGGCCGATCACCACGGACAGGTGGCGAGCCTCCTCGCCGGCGTGGAGGCGATGGGGGTGTCGCGCGAGAGGCTGGAGGTGAAGCTCGGCCAGCTCGTCTCGATCCAGGGGCGCCGCCAGTCGAAGCGGGCCGGCAACTTCGTGCGCCTCGACGACCTCGTCGACCTCCTCGGACCGGACGCGACCCGCCTGTTGTCGCTCATGAGCTCGATCGACCAGCCGACGACGCTCGATCTCGACGAGGTCACCAAGCAGTCGATGGAGAATCCCGTCTACTACGTGCAGTACGCGTACGCCCGGATCGCATCGATCGAGCGGGTCCGCGCCGAGCGCGGGCTCAGTCGTCTCGCGCTCGGTGACGTCGACCTCGCCGCGCTGGTGCACCCGCGCGAGCTGGCGCTCGTCCGCGCGCTGGTCGACCTGCCCGGTGCCGTGGCCGAGGCCGCGCGAGAGCGGGCACCGTACAAGGTGACGAACTGGGTGCGGCGCCTGGCGGGCGACTTCCACGGCTTCTACCACGACTGCCGTGTCCTCGGAGAAGACATCGACCCGGGCGTGACCCAGGCACGTCTTTGGCTGGTGGAGGGGGTCCGTGTCGGCCTCGCCATCGGCCTGTCGCTCCTCGGCGTGCGCGCTCCCGAGTCGATGTGAGCCCGCGCCGGTGATCCCCGACGAGCCGTCGGCTGTCGCCGCGGGCTACGTCCCGAGCGAGGCGGCGATCGCGCGCCACCTCCTCCCCGACACTGCGTCGGTCGCGCCCGACGGGCGCCTGGCGGTCGGCGGCGTGGACCTGTGCGCTCTCGCCGAGGAGCTCGGCACGCCGCTGTTCGTCTACGACGAGGCGCACCTGCGCGCGCGGGCACGCGAGGCCGTCGAGGCGTTCGGCCCCGGGGTCGCCTACGCGACGAAGGCCTTCCTCTGCAAGGCCATGGCCTCGCTCGCCGCCGAGGAGGGCATGCACCTCGACGTCTCGACCGGCGGTGAGCTCGCCGTCGCGCTCGCGGCCGGTGTCGACCCGGTTCTGCTCGTGCTGCACGGGAACAACAAGACCGACGAGGAGCTCGAGCGCGCCCTGCAGGCGGGCGTCGGGCGCGTCGTGATCGACTCCTTCGACGAGATCGGGCGCCTCTCGCGCCTGTTGGCGCCGAGGCGCAGTGACGAGCCCGTCCGGGTGCTCGTCAGGGTGACGCCGGGCGTCGAGGCGCACACCCACGAGTACGTCATGACCGGCCAGGAGGATTCGAAGTTCGGCTTCTCGGTCGCCTCGGGCGCCGCGCAGCGCGCCGCGAAGCTCTTGGCCAACCTGGAGGGTGTCGACCTCGTGGGCGTCCACGCCCACGTCGGCAGCCAGATCTTCCGTCTCGACGCCTTCGAGCGCGAGGCGGCGGTGCTCGGCGCGTACGTCGAGGAGCACGGGCTCGCCGAGCTGTGCGTCGGCGGCGGCCTCGGCGTCGCCTACCTGAACGACGAGCGGGCGCCGACGATCACGGAGTGGGCGGCGACGGTGCGCTCCGCCTGCGCGACGGCGGGCGTCCCCCGGCAGGTGCGCGTGACCGCCGAGCCCGGGCGCGCCGTCGTCGCGGCGGCGGGCCTCACGTGCTACCGCGTCGGGACCGTGAAGGAGCTGCCGGGCATCCGCAGCTACGTCGCCGTCGACGGCGGGATGAGCGACAATCCGCGGCCGGTCCTCTACGGCAGCGGCTATGAGGCCTTCCTGCCTCGCGAGACCGACGCCCCCCGGCCGTACGCGGCGAGGGTGGTCGGCAAGCACTGCGAGACCGGGGACATTGTCGTCGCCGAGGCGCGTCTGCCTGCCGACGTGGCCGTCGGCGACATCGTCGTGACGCCTGTGACCGGCGCGTACGGCTTCTCTATGGCGTCGAACTACAACCGTGTCGGGCGCCCCCCGGTGGTCTTCGTGCGCGACGGCGAGGCGCGGGTCGTGGTGCGCCGCGAGACCGTCGAGGACCTCCTTCGGCTGGAGCCTTGACGGCCGTCGAGCGCGCATGACGGCACGCCGGCGCCGGTAGTACTGGAGGGTGGCCACCGAAGCTCTCGAGCTCGTCCAGTCGCGCCACCGCGGACCGCGGTGGACGGTATGGCTCGCCTGCGTCGGCACGTTCATGCTGATCCTCGACGTCACGGTCGTCAACGTGGCGTTGCCGGACATGGAGCGGTCGCTCCATGCGCAGCTCACCGACCTCGAGTGGGTCGTCGACGCCTACTCGCTCGCCATCGCCGCCCTCCTGCTCGTCTCGGGCCGGCTGTCTGACCTGATCGGGCGGAAGAGGACCTTCATCGCCGGCCTCTTCGTCTTCACCGCCGGGTCGCTTTGGTCGTCGCTCTCGGGGTCGGTCGTAGAGCTCATCGCCGGCCGGGTGGTGCAGGGTGCCGGCGGCGCCGCCCTGTTCGCCTCGGCGCTCGCCGTCGTCGGGCACGAGCCCGAAGGGCCCGAGCGCCGGCGCGCGCTCGGGGCGTGGGGAGCGGCGATCGGCGCGGGGCTGGCGGTCGGCCCGCTCGTCGGCGGGCTGCTCACCGACGGCTTCGGCTGGTCGGCCATCTTCCTCGTCAACGTGCCGATCGGCGTCGTGATGCTGGTCGCCAGCTGGCGGCGCATGCCCGAGTCCGCCAGGTCGGCGATCGCGCCGCCGGACTGGGTCGGCAGCACGGTCTTCGCGCTCGCGCTCTTTCTGCTCGTGTTCGGCCTGGTGGAGGGGAACCGGCTCGGTTGGTCGAGCGCGGTGATCGTCGGCTCGCTCGTCGTCTCGTTGAGCCTGCTCGCCCTGTTCATGCGATTGTCGCGGAGGGAGGGCGCCATCCTCGACACGGCGCTCCTCGGGGACCCCCGCTTCCTCGCCTCGACGATCGCCGTGATCGGCCAGGGCGTGGTGATCGCCGCGGTGCTGCTCTACCTCGTGCGCGACCTGCAGGAGACCGGGCACCTGTCGCCGCTCGCCGCCGGGCTGGAGATCCTCCCGATGACGGTGACCGCGTTCGGCGCGGCCATCCTCGGCGGCCGCTTCGCGGCCAGCCGCAAACCGGCCTTCCTCCTCGCCGGCTCGCTCCTCCTGCTCGCGGGCGGCACGGCGCTGATGACCATCTCGAACCCGGCTGGCGGGTGGGCGACCCTCCTCCCGGGCCTGTTCCTCGCGGGAGCCGGATGGGGTTCGGTGAACCCGATCGCCGCCCACGCCTCGCTGGAGGCGGCGGGGCCGGAGAACGTCGGCATGGCGGCGGGCTTCAACAACACCGCCCGCCAGATCGGCATCGCCGGGGGAATCGGCGGGCTCGGGGCGGCGTTCCAGGCGCGGACCGCGTCGGTCACCACCGCCGCCCTGCACGGCGTCACGCCGGTGCTCGCCGGCCATCTCGGCCAGGCGGTCGCGCTGTCCGGCGCGGCGGGGTCGACGGGCGCGCTGGCGCCGCGACTTCGCTCCGAGCTGGTCCACGCCTCGGCGCAGGGCATGACCTCGGGCCTGCACCTGGTCGAGCTGCTCGGTGCCGGGGCGGGTCTGGTCTCGGCGGTGCTCGTGCTGGCCGCAGGCTCCGGGGCCGGTGCCCGGGCGCTCGACCGCCGGCGCGCCGGGAGGCGCCTCGCCGAGCCCGCTCGCTGAGGTCGGCGCAGGCGTTCGCCGGTGTTGGCTACCTTGTGCCGGTGACAACTGAGGCAGCCAGGGCCGTAGCGTCCACCGCGAGGACCGTACGCGTGGGGGTGCTCGGCTGCGGCAACGTCGGCGGCGCCCTGGTCGAGCTGATCGACACCGGGGCGGAGGCCATCGCCGAGGCGACCGGGATCCGCCTCGAGGTGGCGCTCGTCGCGGTGCGCAGTCTCGCCAAGCCGCGCGCCGCCTCGCTCGGCGCGGACCGCCTGACCCACGACGCCCACGCCGTCGCGACCGACCCCATGGTCGACCTGGTGGTCGAGCTGATCGGCGGGATCGAGCCGGCGCGCAGCCTGATCCTCGCCGCGTTGAAGGCCGGCAAGCCGGTCGTGACGGCCAACAAGGAGCTGCTGGCGAACGTCGGCGAGGAGCTGCACGCCGCCGCCGCGGCAGCGGGGACCGAGCTGCTCTTCGAAGCGGCCGTCGCCGGGGCGATCCCGCTCGTGCGCACGCTCCGGGTCTCCCTCGCCGGGGAGCGGGTGCGCCGCGTCATGGGCATCGTCAACGGGACGACGAACTATGTGCTGTCCCGGATGAGCGAGGAGGGCATCGCCTACGGCGAGGCGCTGCGGGAGGCACAGAGCCTCGGCTTTGCCGAGCGCGACCCGACCGCCGACGTGGAGGGCTACGACGCCTCCGCCAAGGCCGCGATCCTCGCCAGCATCGCCTTCAACGCCGAGGTCGTCGCGGGCGACGTCTACCGGGAGGGGATCGACGCGATCGACGTCGCCGACATCGAGTTCGCCAAGCGGCTCGGCTACGAGGTGAAGCTGCTCGCCGTCGCCGAGCGCGTCGAGGGATCCGGCGCCGATGGCTCCGCCGGCGCCATCGCGGTGCGCGTCCACCCGGCGATGATCCCGAGGGAGCACCCGCTCGCCGGCGTGCGCGGGGCCTTCAACGCCGTGTTCGTGGAAGGCGAGGCCTCGGGCGAGCTCATGCTGTACGGCAGGGGCGCCGGCGGCAGGCCGACCGCGAGCGCGGTGCTCGGAGATGTGCTGGAGGCGGCGCAGGCGCTGGCCGGCTCGGCGCCGCCTCGTCCCGCGCTCCGCAACCACGTCGAGATCCGCCCGATCGACGAGCTCCGCGCCCAGTACTACGTCACGATCGACGTGCTCGACCAGCCCGGCGTCCTCTCGGCGGTGGCGGCGGTCTTCGGTGCCCACGGCGTCTCGATCCGCTCGATGGAGCAGGTGGGGCTGGCGAACGAGGCGCGGCTCGTGTTCATCACCCACATCGCCCGGGAGGCGGACGTCCAGGCGACGCTCGCGGGCCTTCGCGACGTCCCGGCGGTCGAGCGCATCGGGGGCCTGTTGCGCGTCATCGGCCCGGAACGTTAGGAGACACGGTGGCGACCGAGCCGAGGCCGCAGGCCGCGACCGCCCCCGGCCCCTTCGCCGGCCGTTGCTGGGAGGGGGTGATCCGTCGCTACCGCGACTTCCTCCCCGTCGGGGAGTCGACGCCGGTCGTCACGCTCCACGAGGGCGGCACCCCGCTGCTGCCCGCGCCCAGGCTCTCGGCGCGCGTCGGCGCGGAGGTCTATCTGAAGATCGAGGGGGCCAACCCGACGGGATCCTTCAAGGACCGTGGCATGACGGTGGCGATGTCCAAGGCCTTGGAGGAAGGCGCGCAGGCCGTCGTGTGCGCGTCGACGGGGAACACCTCTGCCTCGGCGGCGGCCTACGCGGCACGTGCGGGGATGCGGTGCGTGGTGCTCATCCCCGAGGGGCACATCGCGCTCGGCAAGCTCGCGCAGGCGCTCGTGCACGGGGCGAGGGTCCTCCAGATCCGGGGGAACTTCGACGTCGCGCTCGAGATCGTCCGCGAGCTGCCGTCGCGCGCGCCGGTGGTCGTCGTGAACTCGGTGAACCCCTACCGCATCGAGGGCCAGAAGTCCGGCGCGTTCGAGGTCGTCGACGCGCTCGGCGACGCGCCCGACGCGCAGTGCATCCCGGTCGGCAACGCCGGGAACATCACCGCCTACTGGAAGGGCTACTGCGAGTACCGGGCGGCCGGTCTCTCCACACGCCTGCCCCGGATGTTCGGCTTCCAAGCCGCCGGCGCGGCCCCGATCGTCGAGGGCCACGCCATCGAGCACCCCGAGACCGTCGCCACGGCGATCCGGATCGGCAACCCTGCCTCTTGGTACGGGGCAACGGCCGCCGCGTCGGAGTCGGGTGGCCGGATCGCTGCGGTGAGCGACGAGGAGATCCTCGACGCCTACCGGCTCCTCGCGAGAGAGGAGTCGGTATTCTGCGAGGCGGCGTCCGCGGCCTCCGTCGCGGGCCTGCTGAAGCATGGCGTCGGCGACGGCGTCCGCACCGTCGTCTGCGTGCTCACGGGCCACGGGCTGAAGGACCCGGACCTCGCGATCAGCCAGGTGAGCGTCCCCCCGACCGTCGACGCCACCTTCGAGGCGGTCGCGAGCGCCCTCGAGCTGTGACGCGGCTGAGCGGCCGCGTCGGGGACCAGCAAGGATGATGTTGCCCGTCCGGGCGGAAACCGGTACACTGCAGACACCACCTCCCGATCCGATGGCCGTCACGCGCGGTCTTCCGGTGGGGGACAGGGAGATCCCGGAGTCCTGCAGGATCGCACCCCGTACCACTTCCTGAGGTGCCCGTCGGGCACCGTTGGCGGCTAGGGAGCCGTCTGGCGGTACCTCTTCGGCGCTAGGGCCTCGCCCGTGACCTCCGACCTCGGCCGGAGCGCCCGGCGGGAGTCGACGCACCTGTCGCCTGCCCGCCGCCTTCGGGGCGGTCGACGGCCACAGCACTCGGCGTGCGGTGCCGGAAGCGAAAGCCAACAACCTTGAGAGACCAGGAGTAGACCTGATGGCCGGAGAGCAGCTCGAGCGCTCGATCCTCGAACGCAAGGAACGCGACGAGCTCCATGCCATAGCCTCGGCGATGTCGCTGAAGGCGACCGCCCGCTCGAAGAAGGCCGACATCATCGACCTCATCCTCCGAGCGACCGGCGTGGACGTCGAAGGGGCGCCCGAGGGCGCGAGCGGCAACGGCGCGCCGCATGCCGAGGCGCCCTCTCAGTCTGTGGCGGCGCCCGACATCGCGGCCGCGGCCACCGAGCCGGTCGCGTCCAACGGCAGCGTTCCGGCGACGGTGGACGTCGCCGGCGCGCCGGAACGTGCCGAGACGGCCGAGTCCGCCCCCGTCGAGCACCAGGCAGCCGCGGAGCCGGCCCCGACCACGTCGGGACCGCGTCGGCGCGCCCCGTCCTCGCGCCGCAGCAGCGCGTCGACGCGCGAGGCGACGCTGTTCGAAGGTGGCGGGCGCGACCAGGAGGCCCCGGCGCACGCCGCGGCCTCGAAGGACGCGAGCGAGGCTCCGCAGGCCGCCGCGGCGCCGCCGGCCACCGCCAAAGGGGCCGGTTCCGGCGCCACCGAGGCCTCGGGGAGCGACACCCGCGCCACCGCCTCGTCTGCAGGCCCGGCGCCCGCCGCGGCGGGCGGGGATGCCGCCGAGGCTCGCGCGAGCGAGCCGGGGAACGCCGCACGAGCGCCGAGCAGCAGCCGGGACCGTGAAGGCGGCCGCTCGCCGAACCAGCAGAACGGCGCCCAGCATGGCGGTAGCCAGAGCCAGGGCGACGCCGGCAACCGCCGGAGCCGGCGACGTCGAGGACGCGAGCGGGGCGAGCGGGGCGAGGTCCAGGGCGGCCCGGAGGTCCCCTGGCAGGGTGAGCTCGTGCCCGTGAAGGGTCTGCTCGACCTGCGCGAGGAGGGCTACGGCTTCCTGCGCACGAGCGGCTACCTGGCGAGCGCGAAGGACGTCTACGTCTCGGTGAGCCAGGCCCGGCGCTTCGCCCTCCGGCGCGGCGACGCGATCGAAGGTGCCTGCCGCCCGGCCGGCCCGAGCGAGAAGTACCCGGCGCTCATCCGCATCGACTCCGTCGGCGGGCTCTCCCCCGACGAGGCGCGTCAGCGTCCGCGCTTTGAGGATCTCACGCCCCTGTTCCCCGACTCGACGCTGCACCTGGAGCTGCCCGGCGACCCGGCCAACCTCACGGCCCGCATCGTCGACCTGATCTCCCCGATCGGCAAGGGCCAGCGCGGCATGATCGTCTCGCCGCCGAAGGCCGGCAAGACGACGGTGATGAAGCAGATCGCCCACTCGATCGAGGCGAACAACCCCGACGTCCACCTCATCGTGCTCCTCGTCGACGAGCGCCCGGAGGAGGTCACCGACATGCGGCGCTCCGTGCGCGGCGAGGTCATCGCCTCCACCTTCGACCGCCCCGCGGACGAGCACACCGCCGTCGCCGAGCTCACCATCGAGCGGGCCAAGCGCCTGGTCGAGCTGGGCCGTGACGTCGTGATCATCCTGGACGGGATCACCCGGCTGGCCCGTGCGTACAACCTCGCCCAGCCGGCGACCGGGCGCATCATGTCCGGTGGCGTCGACTCCGGCGCGCTGTACCCGCCGAAGCGGTTCTTCGGAGCGGCGCGCAACATCGAAGAGGGTGGCTCGCTCACCATCCTCGCCACGGCGCTCGTGGAGACCGGCTCGAAGATGGACGAGGTGATCTTCGAGGAGTTCAAGGGAACCGGCAACATGGAGCTGCGTCTCGACCGGCGCCTCGCCGAGCGGCGGATCTACCCGGCGATCGACGTGAACGCCAGCTCCACCCGCCACGAGGAGCTGCTGTTCGACCGCTCCCAGCTCCAGCAGGTCTGGAAGCTGCGCCGCGTGCTCAACGCGCTCGCCAGCGAGGGCAACGCCGCCGCGGGCCTGGAGCTGTTGCTGGACAAGATCCGCACCACCCGGTCGAACGACGAGTTCCTCGCCGAGATCGCGAAGGCGCCCGTCCCGACGGCCTGACCCGGCACCACCTCGGGAATGCCCGCCGCGTCCGCCACGTTGTCCTGGCCGCGTCGCGGACGTGGAAGTGGCGCCGTTGCGGCGCAGCGGTACGATGGAGGTCCCATGAAGCAAGAAATCCACCCCAACTACGTCCTCGCGACGGTGAAGTGCTCCTGCGGGAACACCTTCACGACGCGCTCGACGAAGGACGAGCTGCACGTCGAGCTCTGCAACGAGTGCCACCCCTTCTACACGGGCAAGCAGAAGCTCGTCGACACCGGAGGCCGGGTGGAGCGCTTCGAGCGCCGATACGGCCGTCGCCCCGCCAAGCGCTGACGCAGCGGACGCCCGCCGACGCGTCCGCTCCCCCGTGTGCGGCGCCATCTCGAGGGCCGCCGGTCACGGTGGCCCTCGTGCGCGCCGGTAGCCTGAGCTCGTGGAAGAGCCGGAACGGTACGCGCAGCTCGAGCGGGAGCACGAGGAGGTGCTGGCGCGCCTCGCCGACCCCTCGCTCGTGAGCGACCGGAGGGCGTTTCGCGACGCCTCCCGCCGGCACAAGGAGCTGGAGGAGGTCGTTCGGGCGATCCACCAGCTGCGCTCCGCGTCCGCTGACGTGGAGGCCGCACGCGAGATGCTCCAGGACGCGCCCGCGGAGGAGCGCGAGCTCGGGCGCTCCGAGCTCGCCGAGGCCGAGAAGCACGTCCAGACGGCGCAGGCCGAGCTCCGGGAGCTGCTGCTGCCGAGGGACCCGAACGACGGGCGCAACGTCATCATGTCGATCCGCGGCGCCGAGGGCGGCGAGGAGGCGAACCTGTTCGCCAAGGACCTCTACGACATGTACCTGCGCTACGCGGACCGGCGCCACTGGCGCGTCGAGGTGCTCGAGCTGCAGCCCTCCGATCTCGGGGGGATCGACGAGGCCACCTTCCTCGTGAAGGGGGACGACGCCTGGCAGCGCCTCAAGCACGAGGCGGGACCGCACCGCGTCCAGCGGGTGCCCGTGACCGAGTCCCAGGGGCGCGTCCACACCTCCTCCGCCGCGGTCACCGTCCTGCCCGAGGCCGACGAGGTGGAGGTCGAGCTCGACCCGGCCGACCTGCGCGTCGACGTCTACCGCTCGACGGGCCCCGGCGGCCAGTCCGTGAACACGACCGACTCGGCGGTCCGCATCACGCACCTTCCGACCGGTGTCGTCGTGGCGATGCAGGACGAGAAGAGCCAGATCCAGAACCGCGCCAAGGCGCTCCAGGTGCTGCGCGCCCGGCTGCTCAAGCTGGAGCAGGACCGCCAGGCGTCGGAGCTGTCCCAGGCACGTCGGGAGCAGGTGGGCAGCGGCGGGCGCTCGGAGAAGGTCCGGACCTACAACTTCAAGGAGAACCGCGTCAGCGACCATCGTGTCGGCGTCACCCTCCACAAGCTCGATCGCGTCCTGCAGGGCGACCTCGACGAGCTGGTCGACGCCCTCGTCGCGGACGAGCGGGCGCGCGAGCTCGGCGACGAGCCGTGACCTGGCGGGAGCTGCTGGCCGACGCCGGCGCCTCCCTCGGTGACACGTGGGAGGCGAGGCGGCTCGCCGAGGAGGTGTCCGGGACGCCTTTCTCGTCGTTGGCCGCCAGCCTCGACCAGGTTCCCTCGCTCCGGGCGCGGCAGGCGTTCGCGCGCCTCCTCGAGCGGCGCCGCCGCGGTGAGCCGCTCCAGCACGTCCTCGGTCACTGGTCGTTCCGGACCCTCGAGCTGCTCGTCGACGGGCGCGCGCTCGTGCCGCGCCCCGAGACCGAGGTGGTCGCCGGCCAGGCGCTCGCCGAGCTCGAGCGCCTCCGGGCGCGCCGGGCCGAGGTCGCGACGGCGCCGGCGGGCGCCCGCAGCCCCTCGGCGGTGCCGCCGTCGGCCGGCGGGCTCCTCGCGCTCGATCTCGGGACAGGATCGGGGGCGATCGCGTGCGCCCTCGTCGCCGAGTGCCCCGCCGTCACCGTGGTCGGCGTCGACCGCTCGCCGGCGGCCCTCCGCCTCGCCGCCGCCAACCGCGCCCGGCTGCGCCCGGCCGATGCCGAGCGCCTCATGCTCGTGGAGGGCGGCTGGTACGCGCCGCTCGATCCCGCGCTCGCCGGCGCGGTGGACCTCGTCGTCGCCAACCCCCCGTACCTGGCCGAGGCGGAGTGGGACGGGCTCGATCCGGTGGTACGCGACTTCGACCCGAGGGAGGCCCTCGTGGCGGGGCCGACCGGTCTTGAGGCGCTCGAGGCGGTCGTCGCCGGCGCCCCGGCCGTCCTCGTCGCCGGCGGCTCGGTGGTCGTCGAGATCGCTCCGCTCCAGGCAGGCGCGGCGCGGTGGATGGCGACGAGCGCCGGAGCCGAGGAGGTGGAGGTGCTCACGGACCTCGCCGGCAGGCAACGGGTGCTCGTCGCGCGATGGTGAGCGGCGCCGAAGCGCTGCTCGGCGACGAGGTCGGGCGCGCCGCAGCCGCGCTCTCGAACGGCGAGGTGGTCGGTCTGCCCACCGACACGGTCTACGGCCTCGGCGTGCTCGCCCGTCTGCCGGAGGCCTGCGCCCGACTGTTCTGCCTGAAGGAGCGGCCGCCCGAGGTGGCGCTCCCCGTGCTCGTCGCCGACCTCGGCCAGGCGCTCGAGGTCGCCGACGGCGCCGACAGGTCGTGCCGCGGCCTCGACGTCTTGGCGCGCGCCTTTTGGCCGGGGCCGCTCACCGTCATCGTCCGGAGGGCGCCCGGGGTCCTTCGCGGCCTCGGCGGCGATCCCTCGACGGTGGGTCTGCGCTGCCCGGCGCACCCGTTCGTCCAGGAGCTGGCCCGCCTCGTCGGGCCGCTGGCGGTGACGAGCGCCAATCGCCACGGGGACGCCCCCTGCGTCTCCGCAGCGCAGGTGCGGGTCGTCTTCGGCGCGGCGGTGACGACGGTCGTGGACGGTGGCCGCTGTGACGGGCTGCCATCGACGGTCGTCTCCCTGGTCGGGGGCGAGCCGACCTGCGTGCGGGAGGGCGCCCTCGCCCTGGATTCGGTCCTCGCCGC
This sequence comes from Acidimicrobiales bacterium, assembly GCA_035532475.1. GTDB lineage: Bacteria > Actinomycetota > Acidimicrobiia > Acidimicrobiales > Bog-793 > DATKQY01. Next base: position 84,399 of record DATKQY010000027.1, read on the forward strand.
CCTCGGCTGACCGCGGCGGCCGCGGGACCGGTCGCGTTCAGTTGCGGCGCGGCTCCCACCGGAACCGGCGGAACGCGACGACGCAGGCCGCGACGCCCCAGATCGCCATGACGAGGAGGTCGTGCCACGCCCAGGGCGACTCCCCGCGCTGCAGCTGGAAGGGCGCGAAGACCGCCAAGATGAGGTGGCGGACGGGAAAGTACGCCGAGATCTGCGCCAGTGAGGAACCGGGATTGAGCGGGAACCACAGGCCGGAGAGGAACAACAGGACGAAGTAGACGATGCTGATGATCGGGCCCGCCGCCTCCTGGTTCGGGATCACGGTCGAGATCGCCACCCCGAGCGCCGTGAAGCAGAGCACCCCGACGACGAGCGCGAGGACGAGCGCGGCGTAGTTGTGCGGGAGGTGGACGTCGAACGCGAAGCGGCCGATGACGAACAGCACCACGACCTGGGTCGCCGAGATGATCGCCGCGTTGACGAAGATGCCCGACAGCAGCGCCCATGTCGGCAGCGGGCTCAGCCGCAACCGCTTCAGCAACCCGGTCTCACGGCGGATCACGAGCTGGATGCCGAGCATGTTGAAGCAGGCCGACATCACGCCGTACGCGGCGAAGCCGGGCACGTAGTACTGGATCAGCCTGATGTTGCCGAGGTAGGCGACGCGCGAATTGCCGCCACCGGCGGCGAGCAACAGCAAGAAGACCACCGAGAAGCCGACGGTGAAGATGGCGCCGAACGGGTTGCGCCAGAACGCCAGCTGCTCGTAGCGGACCTGGCGTCCGACGAGGTACGCGTCGCGGACCGATCCGCGCCGGTCGGCCGCGGCGACCGTCATGACGGCGGTCCCACGTCGCCGGCGCCGGGGGCGCCGTGGGCAGTGTCCCCGACGAGGCGGAGGTAGACGTCCTCGAGGGTGAGCCGCTCGACGGTGAGCCCCTGGAGCGGGACGTGGCGCTCGAGCGACCAGCCGGTGAGCTCGTGGAGCACGCCCACCTCGTCGTCGGTCGCGATCTCGAAGACGCCGCCCGTGCCGTCGCGTGCCGCCACCCGCAGCTCCGGTCGTGGCGCGCCCTCCGGCAGATGGAAGCGGATGGTGGCCTCCCCGACGTCACGACCGCCGAGCGAGCGCGGCGGGCCGATCGCGACGATCCGGCCGCGTGCGATCACCGCGACCCGGTCGGCGAGCGCCTCCGCCTCGTCCATGTAGTGCGTCGTCAGGATCACCGTGGTGCCCCCTCCGCTGAGCGCGCGGACCAGGTCCCACGCGCCGCGGCGCGCCGAGGGGTCGAAGCCGGTGGTCGGCTCGTCGAGGAACACGAGCTCGGGGTTGCCCACGATGCCGAGGCCGACGTCGAGCCGGCGCTGCTGGCCCCCCGAGAGGGTCTTCACCCGGGCGTCCGCCTTCTCGCCGAGCCCCACGAGCTCGATCACCTCATCGACGCCTCGCGGCGCGGGGTAGTAGCCGGCGTTGCGCTCCAGCACCTCGCGGACCGAGAGCATCGGCTCGACGGCGAGCTCTTGGAGCACGATGCCGAGGCGCTCGCGGAAGTCGCGCCGGCGCTCGGCCGGGTCGAAGCCGAGCACCTGGACCCGCCCGGCGTCCCGGGTACGGAAGCCCTCGAGGATCTCGATCGTCGTCGTCTTCCCGGCACCGTTCGGGCCGAGGAGCGCGAACACCTCGCTCCGGTCCACCTCGAAGCTCACGCCGGCCACGGCCTCGAGCGAGCCGTAGTGCTTGCGCAGCCCCTCGACGCTGACAGCGACGGCAGCCATCGCGTCGAGCGTAATGTCGCGACGGCGCCGGGCGCGTGCCCGAGCGCGGCGCCGCCGGGAGCGTCCGGGCGGCGCGGGGGCCGATCGGTAGACTGCCCTGTCGTGAGGATCGCCGTCGCGTCTGACCACGCCGGCCTCGCGCTCAAGGACCTGCTTGCGAAGCACCTCGTCGAGCTCGGGCACGAGGTCGACGATCTCGGGACCCGCGACGAGGCCTCGGTGGACTACCCGGACTTCGGCGCTGCCGCCGGTCGCTGCGTAGCCTCGGGCCGGGCGGAGCTGGCGGTGTGCTGCTGTGGCACGGGCATCGGCATCGCCATCGCCGCCAACAAGGTGCACGGCGTGCGCGCCGCGGTCGTGCACGACGTGAGCTCGGCGCGCCTCGCACGCCAGCACAACGCCGCCAACGTCGTCTGCTTCGGCGCCCGCCTCGTCGGGCCCGTCGTGGCGACCGACGCGCTCGAGGCGTTCCTGGCAAGCACCTTCGAAGGTGGCCGCCACGCCGGCCGCATCGCCAAGATCGACCGTCTGGAGGACGCCACGTGAGCCAGCCAAGCCCGACCGACCCGCTCGCGTCGGACCCGGAGGTCGGCGCGATCCTCGCCGAGGAGATCGAGCGGCAGCGCACGACCGTCCAGCTCATCGCCTCGGAGAACTTCACGTCGCCCGCGGTGCTCGCAGCGACGGCCTCCGTCCTCACCAACAAGTACTCCGAGGGCTACCCGGGCCGGCGCTACTACGGGGGCAACACCTACGCCGACGAGGTCGAGGACCTCGCCCGCGAGCGTGCCAAGTCGCTGTTCGGCGCCGCGCACGCCAACGTCCAGCCGCACTCGGGCGCGTCGGCCAACCTCGCCGCCTACCTGGCGCTCGCCGACAGCGGGGACACCATCCTCGCGATGCGCCTCGACCAGGGTGGCCACCTGACCCACGGCTCGCCGGTGAGCATCACCGGCAGGAACTACCGCTTCGTCGCCTACGGCGTCACCCCGGCGGCCGAGGACGGGTCGGGAGAGCGCATCGACCTCGACCAGGTCCGCGACCTCGCCCTCCGGGAGCGCCCGCGGATCATCGTCGCCGGCGCGACCGCCTACACGCGCGTCATCGACCCCCGGCCGTTCCGGGAGATCGCCGACGAGGTCGGGGCGCTGTTCATGTTCGACGCCGCGCACCCGGCCGGCCTGATCGCGGGGGGAGCGCACCCGAACCCGGTCGGTCTCGCCGACGTGGTCACCTTCACGACCCACAAGACGCTGCGGGGGCCGCGCGGCGGGGCGATCCTCTGCAGGGAGGGGCTCGCCAAGTCGATCGACGGCTCGGTCTTCCCGGGGCTGCAGGGCGGCCCGCTGGAGCACGTCATCGCGGCGAAGGCGGTCGCCTTCGGGGAGGCGGCCCGCCCCGAGTTCCGCACGTACGCGGCGCAGGTCGTCCGGAACGCCGCCGCCCTCGCCGACGCGCTGGCGGCGGAGGGGTTCCGCCTCGTCGCGGGGGGCACGGAGAACCACACGGTGCTCGTCGACCTGCGCGCCTTCGACGCCGAGCTGACCGGCAAGGACGCGCAAGAGGCGCTCGACCACGCCGGGCTCACCTGCAACCGGAACCAGATCCCCGACGACCCCCGGCCGCCCTTCGTGACGAGCGGGCTCAGGCTCGGCACGGCGGCCGAGACGACCGCCGGGATGGGCGAGGAGGAGATGGCTTCGATCGGGGCGCTGATCGCGCGCGTCCTTCGCGTCCCGCACGACGCCCGGACCCTCGCCGACGTGCGCGACGAGGTCCGGACGCTGTGCGCCAAGTTCGACCCGTACCCGACGCCGCTGCCGGGGGCTCCCGGGGTCGTCGGCAGCGCTGGTCGAGGGCGCGCCGGAGCCGGGTCCGACTAGGTGGGCACCTACGGCGACTACGCGGTCGTCTTCGGCGTCGCCGTCCTCGGCACCTACCTCCTCACCTTCCCCGTCCGCTACCTCGCGCGGCGTTTCGGCGCCGTCGCCGCGACCGGGGAGTACCACGTGCACTCCCGGCCCACGCCGACGATCGGCGGCGCCTCGATGCTCCTCGCCTTCATGGTGGCGATGCTGGTGGCGTCGCGCTTCGGCCCCCTGCAGGGGATCTTCCACGGCTCGTCCGAGCCGCTCGGCGTGGCGCTCGGCGCCCTCGTCATCTATCTCGTGGGCTTCGTCGACGACGTGAAGGACATCTCGGCACCGGCCAAGGTGGCCGGCCAGGTGCTGGCGGCGATGGTGCTCGTCTTCCTCGGCGTGACGATGTACTTCTTCAAGATCCCCTTCGTGGCCGGGGTCATCGTGCTCGCACCCTCGATCCTGCCGCTCGTCACCGCGGTGTGGGTCGTCGGCATCGCCAACGCGGTCAACCTGATCGACGGGCTCGACGGCCTCGCGGCGGGCACCGTGGCCATCGCGGCGGGCACCACCTGCATCTACGGCCTGCGGCTCATCGCGCTCGGCGACCTGCCCGCCGACAGCCTCGGCCCGCTCATCGCGGCGATCACCTGCGGCGTCTGCATCGGGTTCCTGCCGCACAACTTCCACCCAGCCCGCATCTTCATGGGCGACGGCGGGGCGCTCTTCCTCGGGCTGCTCATGGCGGCGTCGACGATGCTCATCGGGGGTCGGACCGAGACGCCGTCGGGCGTGCGCGACGTCTCGGGCCTGACGTTCTTCCGCTTCGCCCCGCTGTTCATCCCGTTCTTCATCCTCGGCGTCCCGATCCTCGACACCGCGTTCGCCATCGTGCGACGGACGGTGCGCCATGCGAGCTTCGCCGAGCGAGACCTCGGCCACCTGCACCACCGCCTCGTGCGCCTCGGCCACGGCCACCGCCGCGCGGTGCTGATCCTGTGGGCCTGGACGGCGCTGCTCTCGGCCTTCGTCCTGTTGCCCTCGTTCGATCCGCGCGTCAACGTCTTCGTGCCCTTCGGCCTGGGCCTCCTCGTCGTCGGCCTCTACACCGTCTTCCGGCCGGCGGGCCGGCCGGGCGCCGCCGACCCGACGCTCACCCGCTCGTCGGGGCCGCTCCCCGCCGAGCCGGCGCCGGCCGAGCGGGTCCCGGTCGAGGCGACGGGCCGCGGGCAGACCCCCCCGATCAGCGTGGTGATGAGCGCCGCCGCCGGCGTGGCGGTGGCGGGCGAGCCCGACCTCGCCTCGCCCCGGCGACCCCAGCGCCGCCCCCGCAAGCGCATCCGCCGGCTGGTGGCCCGCGGCGGCCCTCGAGTTGTCCAAGAGGATGCAGACAACGCCCCTCCGGCGCTGTCCCGCGGCCGTGTTGCCCGTCCCGATGACGGGGTGGGAGGATAGCCAGGCGGTGACGGAACGTCCGAGCCCGACGGCGTTCGAGCTGGTGGGGCTCGGCGCGACGGCCGCCGGGTGCATCGCCGTCGGTGTGGGTGGCGGGTACTGGTTAGGATCTGCGACCGGTGCCGGGTCGGCCGCCGAGCTGGGCGGACTCGCCATTGGATTGGTCGCCGCGGTGGCGGCCACGTACTTCAAGATCAAGAGGTACCTCTAGGAGCCTGCAGCGTCGCCGGCCCGGGTGTGAACGTCCTGGGTGAGCCACGCCGATCGCCACCGAGACGACACGATGGACCGACTTGCTGCCCTCTTCGAGCAACTGCCGCTGCCCGCGATCGCGCGGATGCTGCGCCGGACCGCGTTCGCAGCGATCGGGGTCGGGGTGGTGGCCCTCGTCCTCGCCGCCGTGCTCGGCCACATCCTCGTCGGGCTCGGCGCCTGCATCGGCCTCGGACTCGGCCTGGCGAACATCCGGCTCGTCTCGGCCTCCGTCGCCAAGGTGAACGCTTCCGGTGCCGAGCACCCGAAGCGTGTGCTGGCCTCGCGAACGCTCGTTCGCCTCGGCTTGACGACGGTCATCGTCATCGGCCTACTGTTCGCCTCCGTGCAGCTCGGGTTCGGCACTGCCGGGGGGATCGCGGTGTTCTACTTCCTCCTCATCTTCAACCTCGTACGCGCCATCCTCCGGCAAGGCACCTCGGGAGTGGCGGGGTGAGCGCAGGCTTCGGAGTGCTGGCGACGAGCCTCCCCCCCATCGGTGGCCACACCACCCGGCACCTGTTCGGTCTGACCGTCAACGTCGACGACCTCCTGTCGGTGCTCGTCGCGGCGGTGATCCTGCTCGGGCTCGGTTTCTACGTCCGTGCGAAGGTCACCTCGGGCGTGCCGGGCAAGCTGCAGCTCGCCTTCGAGACGATCGTGGGCGGCGTCGAGGGCCAGGTGAAGTCGTCGATGGGCGACGAGGGGCGCCCGATCGTGCCGCTCGCGGTGACGCTCTTTCTCTTCATCCTCATCGCCAACTGGCTGGAGCTGATCCCGACCGGTCACGACCCCCAGTACCTGCCGGCCCCGACCGGCGACATCAACTTCACCGCGGCGATGGCGATCTTCGTCATCGTCCTCGTCCACGCGACGTGGATCCGCAAGCAGGGTCTGCGCAAGTACCTGTCCCACTACTTCCGGCCGTTCAAGGCGCTGTTCCCGATCAACGTCATCGAGGAGCTCGTGAAGCCGGTCACCCTGGCGCTCCGGCTCTTCGGGAACATCTTCTCGGGCGGGCTGATGCTCGTGCTGATCGCCGACCTGCTCCCAGTGAAGTTCGTCGCGCCGATCCCGATCCTCGACGTCGTCTGGAAGCTGTTCGACGGGCTGTTCGTCGGGCCGGTCCAGGCGTTCATCTTCACGCTGCTCACCATCCTCTACTTCCAGTCGGCGATCGCCGGCGGCCACTGACCCCGCTTGCGGAGGACGCGGCGACGGACCCGGGCCCACCAGCCCCTGACCACCTAGCACAGGAGAACCGACATGGCAGCAGACACGACCCAGCAGGCGATCCAGCTCGCCGGCGCGATGGTCGGCGGCGGGCTCGCCCTCGGCGGTGGCGCCGTCGGCGCGGCGATCGGCGACGGCCTGGCCGGCAGCCAGACGATCGCCGGCGTCGCCCGGCAACCCGAGGCGCAGGGTCGCCTGTTCACGATCATGTTCATCATCGTCGGCCTCGTCGAGGCGATGTACTTCATCAACCTCGTGTTCATGGCCCTCTTCGTTTTCGTGCTCTACAAGAAGTAGCGAGGATCGATGCCGATCGTCAGCGCTGACGTCGCAGTCGTGCACGGCGCCCTCGCGGCGACGCCGAGCACGACCACCTCCACGACGACGGCTCCGATCTTCCTCGTCCCGAACGGGACGTTCGTCGTCGAGCTGATCATGTTCGTGATCGTGCTCGGCATCGTGGCCAAGTTCATCCTGCCGCCGATACAAAAGGCCGTCGACGACCGAGAGCAGAGGGTGCGAGGTGAGCTCCAGGCGGGGGAGGAGGGGCGCCAGGAGGCGGCCCGCCTCGCCGCCGAGGGCCAGGAGGCCGTCGAGCGCGCCCGGGCCGAGGCGCGCACGATCCTCGAGGAGGCCGGGCGCACGGTGGAGGAGCTGCGCCGCGACGCGCGCCAGCGTGCCCAGGTCGAGCACGACGCTCGCCTGAGCGAGGCCGAGGGCGCGATCGACACCGAGCGGCAGCGGGCGCGCGAGGCCGTCCTCGCTCGCGCCGGGGACCTGGTCGTCGCCGCGGCCGAACGCGTCGTCGGCACGGCGGTCGACCCGGCGAGGCACCGCAGCCTCATCGAGCAGGCGCTCGCCGAGGCCGAGTCGAAGAGCGCCCGCTAGATGACCACCCCGCACGTGCTGGCGTCGAGCGACAACTTCGGCGAGTCGTTCGTCCTCGAGTGGATCGCGCTCATCTTCGTCGCGGTCTTCATCTGGCGCTACGTCGTGCCGTTCCTCTCGGGCAGGATGGCCGCGAAGCGCGAGCAGATCCGGGCGTCGCTCGAGGCTGGCGAGGAGGCCGCGGCGGCCGCGGCACGCGCCGTCGCCGAGGCGCAGGATGCCCTGGCGTCCTCGCAGCGCGAAGCCGAGGCGATCGTCGCCCAGGCGCACCGCAGCGCCGAGCAGCTTGTCGCCGACGGGCGCCGGCGCGCCGAGGAGGACTACGAGCGGATCCTGGCCCGGACCGAGTCCGAGGTCCGCATGGCGATGGCCCGGGTCCGCGGCGAGGTCGCCGCCGAGGTGAGCGCCATGGTCATCGCCGCCGCCGAGCGGGTCGTCGAGGCCGAGCTGGACGTCTCGAGCCACCATCGCCTGATCGACGAGGCGATCGCCGCGGCCGAGACCGAGACGACGCACTGACGTGCGCGAGCTCCTGCGCGGCTACGCCGCCGCGACCTTCGAGAGCGCCGCGGGCGCCGGCCGCCTGGAGGCGGTCGTGAGCGAGCTGGCGACGTTCGCTCGCGCCCTCGACGGCTCCGAGTCGCTCTACCGGATCCTCACCGACGCCACCATCCCCCAGCGCGCCCGGCGCGGCGTCGTCGTCGACCTGCTGGAGACGAAGGCGGCGCCCGAGACGACGTCGCTCGTCTCCTTCGCGGTGCGGGTCGAGAAGGCCGGCGAGCTGCCCGCCGCGCTCGCCTTCCTCGTCGAGCTGGCAGAGGACGACCTCCGCCAGATCGGCCGTGGTGCGGTCGATGCGGAGCCGCCAGCCGGCCGCACCCTCGTGCGCGAGCGCATCCGTGGCTACGCCGAGCGGGTGCTGCAGGAGCTGAGCCGGCGCGCCGAGGTCGACGAGGTGGAGGACGAGCTGTTCCGCTTCGCCCGCGTGCTCGACACGAACCCGTCGCTCCGCCAGGCGCTGACCGAGCCCGCCAACCCGCTCGCCGCGCGCGTCGGCGTGGTCGACACGCTCCTCGGCGACCGGGTCCGGCCGGCGACGCTCCGCCTGGCACGCTACGTGCTGCGCGCCGGGCACGTCCGTGACCTCGTCGGGACCTTCGAGTGGCTGGTCGAGCTGGCGGCCGAGGAGCGGGGGCGGCGCGTCGCCGAGGTCCGTTGCGCGGTCGAGCTCGACACGGGCGAGCGCGAGCGCCTTGCGGGGGCGCTCACCCGCCTGGTCGAGCGCCCCGTCGAGGTGCGCGTCGTGATCGACCCCTCGGTCGTCGGCGGCATGCTGGTCTCGGTCGGGGACCTCGTGATCGACGGGACCGTCCGACTTCGCTTCGAGCGGCTGCGCGACGTGCTCGCCCAGCCGAGCTGATCAGAGAACAAGGGAGCATCCATGGCAGAGCTCACGATCAACGCCGCCGACATCGCCGCCGCGCTGGAGCGCCACCTGTCGGAGCTGCAGACGGAGGTCGCCGCCGAGCAGGTCGGCCGGATCGCCGAGGTCGGCGACGGCATCGCCCACATCAGCGGGCTGCCGGGTGCCTCCGTCAACGAGCTGCTCGAGTTCGAGAACGGCGTGCTCGGGCTCGCCCTCAACCTCACCGAGGAGTCGATCGGCGCCGTCGTGCTCGGTGACGTGGAGGGCCTCGACGAGGGCCAGACCGTCCGCTCCACGGGCCGCATCCTCTCGGTGCCCGTCGGCGACGGCCTGCTCGGCCGCGTCGTCAACCCGCTCGGGTTGCCCATCGACGGCAAGGGGCCGCTCGGCGAGACCGAGATGCGCCGCCTCGAGATCCAGGCCCCGGGGATCGTGAAGCGTCAGCCGGTGCACGAGCCCTTGCAGACCGGGATCAAGGTGATCGACGCCATCACCCCGATCGGGCGCGGCCAGCGCGAGCTGATCATCGGCGACCGCAAGACCGGCAAGACGACGATCGCCATCGACACGATCATCAACCAGCGCGGCAAGGGCGTGAAGTGCATCTACGTGGCGATCGGCCAGAAGGGCTCGTCGATCGCCCAGATCGTCTCGACGCTCGCCCAGTACGACGCGCTCGACTACACGGTCATCGTCGCCGCGCCCGCCTCCGAGCCGGCGCCCTTCAAGTACCTCGCGCCCTATGCCGGCTGCGCCATGGGCCAGCACTGGATGGAGCACGGCGAGCACGCCCTCGTCGTCTACGACGACCTCTCCAAGCAGGCGGAGGCGTACCGCCAGCTCTCGCTGCTGCTGCGCCGTCCGCCGGGCCGCGAGGCCTATCCGGGCGACGTCTTCTACCTCCACAGCCGCCTGCTCGAGCGCGCCGCCAAGCTGAACGACGCCCTCGGCGGCGGCTCGCTCACGGCGCTGCCGATCATCGAGACCAAGGCCGGCGATATCTCCGCCTACATCCCGACGAACGTCATCTCCATCACCGACGGGCAGATCTTCTTGGAGACCGACCTGTTCAACGCCGGCGTCCGCCCGGCGATGAACGTCGGCAACTCGGTGTCGCGCGTCGGCGGCGCGGCGCAGATCAGGGCGATGCGCTCCGTCGTCGGCTCGCTGAAGATCGACCTGGCCCAGTTCCGCGACCTCGAGGCCTTCGCCACGCTCGGCTCCGAGCTCGACAGGGCGTCCCAGGCCCAGCTCGACCGTGGCTACCGGTTGACCGAGCTGCTGAAGCAGGGCCTGAACGAGCCCATGGCGGTCGAGGAGCAGGTCATCGTGATCTGGGCGGGCGTGCGCGGGCTCATCGACGACGTCCCTGTCGAGGAGGTCCAGCGCTTCGAGGCGGCCCTGCGCTCCCACTTCCGCACCACCCACCCCGACCTGCTGGAGGAGATCCGCGAGAAGGGGACCCTGCCGGACGAGGAGCGCCTCGTCGCCGCGTTGAACGAGGTCACGGCGGCCTTCGTCTCCGGCGCCCCGAAGGCGGGGGGCGCCGAGGCCGACGACGAGGACGACGCCGAGGGCGGGGCGGCCTGAGCCATGGCAGGAGGCGTGGAGCGCGAGCTCCGGCGGCGGATCCGCACGGTCGAGGCGATGAAGAAGATCACGCGGGCGATGCAGCTGATCGCCGCGTCGCAGATGGTGCGCGCCCAGCAGCGGATCGCCGGCTCACGCCCCTACGTCGACGGGTTGCGGCGCGTGCTCGCCGTCACCGCCACCGAGGCCGTCGGCGCCTCCCGCCTGATCGGCGTCCCGGAGAACCCGGCGACGACGCTCGTCGTCGTGATCGTCGGCGACCGCGGGCTCTCCGGCGCCTACAGCTCGAACGTGCTGCGGCGCGCCGAGCGCCACATGCAGCGCGGCAACGCCGAGGGGCGCTCGTACCGGCTCGTCACCGTCGGTCGTAAGGCGCAGTCGTTCTTCCGCTTCCGCGGGCGGGCCGTCGACCGGGCCTTCACGGGCATGTCCGACCGGCCGACGTTCGAGGACGCGAGGCGGGTCGCCAACGAGGTGGTCTGGCCGTTCCTCGCCGGCGAGGTCGACCGGGTCCAGCTCTTCTCGACGCGGTTCCGCTCGGCCGGCGTGCAGTACGTCGAGCGGCGCCAGCTTCTGCCGTTGCCGAGGCCGGAGGACCGCGACGAGCATGTCGCCCCCGGCGTGCGGGGGCAGGCGGAGGCCACCGATATCCCCGAGACACCGGCAGGCGGGGGCTTCTACGACTTCGAGCCGAGCCCCGAGGACCTCCTCAGGCTCCTCGTGCCCCAGTACGCCGAGGCGGAGATGTTCCGGGCGCTGCTCGAGGCCTCCGCCTCCGAGCACACCGCCCGCCAGCGGGCGATGGCGGCGGCGACCGAGAACGCCGAGGAGCTAGTCACCGCCTACCGGCGGGCGATGAACCGGGCCCGCCAGGACTCGATCACCACCGAGATCATGGAGATCGTCGGCGGCGCCGAAGCGCTCCGGCGCGCCGGCGACTCCGGGGCACACCACGACCTCCCCCCCGAGCACAGCGAGGAGCACATCGCATGAGCAGCGAACCCACCGGCGCGGCGCCCTCCGCGGCCGCCGCCACGACGAAGACCCTGGAGGACGGGCGCGTCGTCGCGATCTCAGGTCCGGTCGTCGACGTCGAGTTCCCCCCGCACGCCCTCCCCGAGATCGACATGGCGCTCGAGATCGAGCTTGAGCTCGAGCACGAGCGGACGATCATCACCGCCGAGGTGGCCCAGCAGATCGGCGAGGGCCGGGTCCGCTGCATCACCTTGAAGGCCACCGACGGCCTGGTGCGCGGCGCCCGGGTGCGCAACACCGGGCGCGGCATCACGGTGCCGGTCGGCGACGCCGTCCTCGGCCACGTGTTCAACGTGATCGGCGAGCCGCTCGACACCGACGACATCGGCGAGATCGCCGACCGCTGGGAGATCCACCGGGACCCGCCGCCCTTCGACGAGCTCGAGCCGCGCCGCCAGCTCTTCGAGACCGGGATCAAGGTCATCGACCTGCTCGAGCCCTACGTGCAGGGTGGCAAGATCGGCCTGTTCGGCGGCGCCGGTGTCGGCAAGACCGTGCTGATCCAAGAGATGATCCGCCGCGTCGCCCAGCAGCACGGCGGCGTGTCGGTGTTCGCCGGCGTCGGCGAGCGCACGCGTGAGGGGACGGACCTCTGGCTCGAGATGCAGGAGTCCGGCGTCATCGAGAAGGCGGCCCTCGTCTACGGCCAGATGGACGAGCCGCCCGGGGTGCGCCTTCGCGTCGCGCTGTCGGCGCTCACGATGGCCGAGTACTTCCGCGACGTGAAGAACCAGGACGTCCTGCTCTTCGTCGACAACATCTTCCGCTTCGTCCAGGCGGGATCGGAGGTCTCGACCCTGCTCGGGCGGATGCCCTCCGCCGTCGGCTACCAGCCGACCCTCGCCGACGAGATGGGGGCCCTCCAGGAGCGGATCACCTCGACGAAGGGACGCTCGATCACCTCGCTGCAGGCCGTCTACGTCCCGGCCGACGACTACACGGACCCGGCGCCGTTCACGACCTTCACCCACCTCGACGCGACGACGGAGCTGTCGCGCCAGATCGCCGCCCTCGGCATCTACCCCGCGGTCGACCCGCTGGCATCCACCAGCAACATCCTCGCCCCCGAGGTCGTCGGCGACGCCCACTACCGCTGCGCGCAGCGGGTGAAGGAGATCCTCCAGCGCTTCCGGGAGCTGCAGGACATCATCGCCATCCTCGGGCTCGACGAGCTCTCCGAGGAGGACCGCCTGACGGTGACGCGCGCCCGCAAGATCCAGCGCTTCCTCTCGCAGCCCTTCTTCGTGGCCGAGGTGTTCACGGGCCAGCCCGGCGTCTACGTGCCGATCGAAGAGACGGTGCGCAGCTTCGAGGCGCTCGTGGGCGGCGACCTCGACGACATCCCCGAGCAGGCCTTCTTGAACGTCGGCGCCGTCGACGACGTCTACGCCAAGGCGAAGCAGCTCGCAGGCGCCTGAGCCCGCCCGCACCCGACAGGCCTGCGGGCGACCCGCCCGCACGAGCACCGCTCAGCACCAGGACCGAGGAGGACCGCTGCGATGGCGACCCCGTTCCACGTCGAGATCGTGACGCCGTCGCGCGTCCTGCACTCGGGCGAGGCCGAGGAGGTCTCGATGCGCACCGACGCGGGCGAGATCGCTTTCCTCGCCCATCACGAGGACTTCATCGGGGCGGCGGACATCACCGTCGTGCGCGTCCGTCCGCACGCCACCGAGGCCGGCGAGCCGGGCGAGGGCGAGGGCAGCGAGCTTCGGTTCGCGGTGCACGGCGGCTTCGTCCACGTCGACCAGGGCGCCAACACCGTGACGATCCTGGCGGGCGTCGCCGAGCGCGGCGACCACATCGACGTCGGGCGCGCCAGGGCGGCGCTCGCCGCGGCGGAGGAGCGCCTCGCCACCGAGGGCCCTGCGGCCGAGCAGCGGGTGGCGGCCGAGGCCGAGCACCCCGCAGCGGGCGAAGGGGCGCCGACCGGCGCAACCCGGCTGTCCGGGGCGATGGTTGGCCTCCTCGCGCCCGAGTCCGCGGAGGCAGCGCTGCGCCGCGCGAAGGCGCGACTCGAGGCCGCGGGTGCGGCCGAGCCCGTCTGAGCCCGGCGCCGAGCGAGCGCCGTCGGCGCGCGGCCGCGCCCGGGGACGCCGGGAACCGGGCCCTTCGGCCCCGGTGCCGGGAGCCGCCGGCCCCGGCCAGTCGGGACCGGGCGGGCCGGCGCCCTCAGGGCGGGCGTCGCGCCACCGTTACCTCGCCGCGCTCGTCCTCGACGGGCGAGCGGCCGCCGAGGTCGACGGGCTGCGCCGGGCGCTGCGCCCCTCGCTGGTCGACCGTGTCCCGCCCCACATCACGCTCCTCGCGCCGGTCAACGTCCGCGACGACGCCGCCGAGTCGGCGCTCGCGCTCCTGCGCCGGGCCGCCGCGGCGAGCCGCCCGATCGCCGTCGAGCTCGGTCCCGTCGCGACCTTCCTCCCGCGCTCGCCCGTCTTGTACCTGCGGGTCTCGGGCGACGTCGACGAGCTCGAGGCGCTGCGTGCGCGCCTCGCCGCCGGGCCGCTCGCGCCGCCGCAGGGACGCGAGCCGCGCGCCTTCGTCCCTCACGTCACCTTGACGAACCGGGCCGAGCACGCGGCGGCGGCCACCCTCACCGAGGCGCTGAGCGGCTTCCGGCTCCCCGTGAGCTTCACGCGTCTCACGCTGCTCGAGCAGGACGTCGCCGCCGAAGGCCATCCCTGGAACGAGATCGCCGACGCCGCCCTCGGGACCCCGGCGGTGGTCGGTCGGGGCGGCCTCGACGTCGAGCTCAGCGTCAGCGGGCGGCTCGACCCGTCGGTGGCGCGCTGGGCGACCGGGGCCTCGGACGCCGACGCCCGAGAGGCCTACGGCCCGAGCTGGTCCCCCGACGCCCCCTTCGCCGTCGTCGCGCGCCACCGGGGCGAGCTGCTCGGCGTCGCGACGGGCGAGGTCCGGGGCGACTGCTGCGAGCTGCGCCGCCTGATCGTCGCGCCCGAGCACCGGCGGGCCGGCGTCGGCAGCCACCTCCTCCGCTTCGTCGAGCGCCTCGCCGCCGAGCGCGGTTGCGAGCGCGTGCGGCTTCGCACGATCGCCGCCGGCCCGGCCGAGGGCTTCTACACCCGGCGGGGCTACGCGGTGCTCGCGACGCTGCCGCGCTGGAGGGGAGGCTTGGACTTCGCGGTGATGGAGCGGAAGCTCCCAGGATCACGGGGAGCAGGCGCACCCGTCACAGGCACGACATAGGCTCCCAACATGTCCCCTCACGAGGTTTCCGGCTCGACGGGGCGCGACCGTCGGAGCGAGCTCAGCCGCCTCGGCGAGGCGGTCGAGGAGGGCACCGACGAGATCGTCGAGCGACTGCTCGGCAGGGCGCGCGGTTCGCGCCGGGCGCTCGACCCCCGGGTCGAGCAGGACTTCGCCGGCGCGGCGCGCGTCGGCACCGTCGCCTTCGCCCGCTGGGTCGCGGGCGCCGGGCCGGACGAGGCGCGCGCCGTCGGTCGGGAGGCCTGGGGGATCTTCGGCCGCCTCGCCGCCGAGCAGGCCGCACCCCTGAGCGAGGCGACCAAGCGCTGCCTGATGTGGCGCGACTCGGTGGCGGACGTGCTCGAGGCCGCCGCGGCCCGGCTCGGCTCGTCGCGAGCGGCCCTGTCGGAGGCGCTCGCGATGCTCCAGCGCAGCCTCGACGTCACCCTCGTGCGCATGTGCGGGTCGTTCGAGGACGAGCGCGAGCGGATCCATGAGGAGCTCGCCGAGCGCCAGCGGGAGCTGGCGTTCCAGGCGACGCACGACGCCCTCACGGGGCTGCCGAACCGGGCGTTGATCCTCGAGCGCGTCGAGCAGATGCTCTCGCGGTCGCGGCGCGCCCTGCTGCCGATCGCCGCGCTCTTCATCGACCTTGACAACTTCAAGGGGATCAACGACATGCTCGGCCACAGCGTGGGCGACCGGCTGCTGCGCGCCGTCGCCGGGCGGCTGGAGGCGGTGCTGCGCGAGGGAGACACCCTCGGCCGCCTCGGCGGCGACGAGTTCGTCGTGCTCGCCGAGGGCCTGTCGGTCATCGCCGCCCCGGAGCTGATCGCCGAGCGGCTCCTCGGTGTGCTGCGCGAGCCGTTCACGTTCGAGGGGGTGACCGACACCGCCTTGTCGGTCACGGCCAGCCTCGGCATCGCCGTCGGGGGGCGCGCCTCGGGTGAGGAGCTGCTCCGCGACGCCGACATCGCGATGTACCGGGCGAAGGCGGCCGGGAAGAACTGCTTCGTCCTGTTCGAGCCCGCGATGCAGCTGGCCGCGCAGCACCGGATGAAGCTCGAGATGGAGCTGCACGCAGCGCTCCAGGGCGACCAGTTCTTCCTCGAGTACCAGCCGACGTTCGAGCTGCGCGACATGCGGGCTACCGGTGCCGAGGCCCTGCTGCGGTGGAACCATCCCGAGCTCGGCGTCATCGGTCCTTCGGAGTTCATCCCGGTGCTGGAGGAGACGGGGATGATCGTCCACGTCGGCCGGTGGGTGCTCGAACGCGCGTGCGAGCTGGCCACCTCGTGGCACCAGGCGGGCCGGAGGATCGCCATCGCCGTCAACGTCTCGGGGCGACAGCTCGACCACGACGCGATCGTCGATGACATCCAGGAGGCGTTGAAGCTCTCCGGCCTCGACCCGAACGCCCTGATCATCGAGGTGACCGAGTCCGTCTTGATGCGCGGCGCCCCGGGCACCTCCCGCCGCCTCGCGGCGATCAAGGATCTCGGGGTGCGCCTCGCCGTCGACGACTTCGGCACCGGCTACTCGTCCCTCGCCCACCTGCGGCGCATCCCGGTCGACGCCTTGAAGATCGACCGCTCGTTCGTCGCCGGCATGCTCGGCAGCCCCGAGGGCGAGACGCTGGTCCGAACCCTGGTCCAGCTCGGCCGGTCGCTCGGGATCGACGTGCTCGCCGAGGGGATCGAGGAGACGCCCCAGCTCGACCTCCTGAAACAGGAGCGGTGCGAGAGCGGTCAGGGCTACCTGTTCGCCGCCCCGCTCGGCGCCGCGGAGATCGGCCCCTTCTTCGACTCCTGGAGCTCGGGCGTCGCTTCGATCGACGAGGTGGAGGGCCGGTGGAGCACGTTGTGGCCCTCGGCCGTCGCCGAGTAGCCCGGCACGCTCAGGGCGAGTTCGCGGGCCCGACGTCGATCAGGCGGTACTGGCGCAGCTTCTCCAGCCGGTGGTGTGCCTGCACGAAGCGCACGGTTCCCGACGCGGAGCGCACCACGATCGACTGGGTGATCACCCCGGTGGCGGTGTACCGCACGCCACGCAGCAGCTCGCCGTCGGTGATGCCGGTCGCGGCGAAGAAGCAGTTGTCGCCGCGCACCAGGTCGTCGTTCGTGAGCACCGCGTCGGCGTCGAGGCCGGCGTTGCGGACGCGCGCCCGCTCGGCGTCGTCGCGCGGCGCCAGCTTGCCCTGGATCTCGCCGCCCATGCCCTTCAAGGCCGCCGCCGCGATCACGCCCTCGGGCGTCCCGCCGACACCGAAGAGCACGTCGGCGCCCGAGTCGGCCCAGGCCGTCGCGATGGCACCGGCGACGTCGCCGTCGCCGATCAGGCGGATGCGGGCACCGGCTGAGCGGATCTCCTCGATGAGGTCCTCGTGGCGCGGCCGGTCGAGCACGATCGCCGTCAGCTCGCCGACGGTGCTGCGCTTGGCCCGCGCGATCTCGCGCAGGTTCTCCTTCGGGCTGAGCTCGAGGGAGACCCGGCCGACGGCCTCGGGGCCGACGGCGAGCTTGGTCATGTAGAAGCACGGGCCCGGGTCGAACATCGACCCCCGACCCGCCAGGGCGATGACTGCGAGCGCACCCCCGCGGCCGAGCGCGGCGAGGCGCGTCCCGTCGATCGGGTCGACGGCGATGTCCACCTCGGGCGGCGAGCCGTCCCCGATGTGCTCGCCGTTGAACAGCATCGGCGCCTCGTCCTTCTCACCCTCCCCGATGACGACGATGCCGTCCATCGGGACGGTGGACAGCGCGAAGCGCATCGCGTCGACCGCCGCGCCGTCGGCCCCGTTCTTGTCGCCACGGCCCATCCAGCGGCTCGCCGCGATGGCGGCGGCTTCCGTCACGCGGACGATCTCCATCGCGAGGTTCCGGTCGGGTGCCTGCCGCTCGGTCGTCACGTCCGACGACGTTAGCGGGGCGACGCTCGGGGGGTCGGCGCGACCGGCGGGCCCGGGCCGCAGGTGCTCTGGAGCGGCCCGGGCGGCGCCGGGGCCGCGGCGTGCTTCCCCGAGAAGGCGCCGCTCGTGGCGGTAGGGTCTCGGCGATGGACCACTTCCTCGTGCGACCCTCTGGCCCCCTGCGCGGGGAGGTGACCGTCCAGGGCGCCAAGAACTCCGCCCTGAAGCTCATGGCGGCCAGCCTGCTCGCCGAGGGCACGACGCGGCTGCGCAACGTCCCACACATCACCGACGTCGCCATCATGGCCGACATGCTCCGGGCCCTCGGTGCCTCGGTCGAGCGCGATGCCGGGGGCGATCTCCTCGTCGACGCGCCCGCCGACCTCGTCCCCGTGGCGCCCTACGAGCTGGTCGAGCGGATGCGGGCCTCGATCGTCGTGCTCGGCCCCCTGCTCGCCCGCCAGGGCAGGGCGCGGCTGTCGCTCCCGGGCGGCGACGACTTCGGCCACCGCCCGATCGACTTCCATCTACGCGCGTTCGGCGAGCTCGGGGTCGAGTTCACGACCGAGCACGGCTACGTCGAGGGACGCTGCGACCGGCTCGTCGGGGCCCGCATCGTGCTCGAGTACCCGAGTCACACCACGACCGACAACGTCCTCATGGCGGCGGTGCTCGCCAAGGGCACGACCCTCATCGAGAACGCGGCGCGCGAGCCCGAGATCGAGGATCTGGCGAGCCTGCTCCGTTCCATGGGCGCGCGCATCGAAGGTGACGGCACCTCGCGCATCGAGGTGGAGGGCGTCGACGAGCTGCACCCGGGCGACCACGTGACGGTGCCGGACCGGGTCGAGGCGGCGACCTTCCTCACGGCGACGGCGCTCGCGGGCGGTGAGGTGCACGTCCGGGGCGCCCGCCACGAGCACATGGACATGCTCCTCGACAAGCTCGCCGCGACCGGCATGGAGCCCGAGGTCACCGCCACGGGCATCCTCGCACGCGCCGCTGGCCGCCCCGCCCCCGTCGACGTCGCGACGCTGCCCTACCCGGGCGTCGCCACCGACTACAAGCCCCTGCTCGTGACGCTGCTCTCGGTCGCGAGCGGCGTCTCGATCGTCAGCGAGAACCTCTTCGCGGGGCGCTTCCGCTACGTCGACGGGCTGTGCCGCATGGGCGCGGACATCCGCACCGAGGGTCACCACGCGGTCATCCGCGGGGTCGAGCGGCTCTCCGGCGCGCGGGTGCGCGCGCCGGACATCCGTGGCGGCGCGGCGCTCGTGCTCGCCGGGCTCGTCGCCGACGGCGAGACGACGGTCGCCGGGGCGCGCCACGTCGAGCGCGGCTACGAGGACTTCGCGGGCAAGCTGCGCCGGCTCGGCGCGGACGTCACCCGGATCGACGACCGCCCCGCCGGCTGAGGCGCCTGCACGCCGATGGACGATCCTGGCGCTGGATCCCTGCTGGTCCCGCCCCCGCCCGAGCGCGGGCCCCTGCGGGCGGCCGGCGGCCGCCCGAACGCCCAGCGGCTGTTCCTGCCGAACGAGGGCGGCCAGACCGGCTGGCGCCAGCTCGCCGACGACCGGCGCTGGTACGAGCGGGCGGTGTTCTACGAGCTGCTGCCCCGGGGCTTTTACGACTCGAACGGCGACGGGATCGGCGACCTCACCGGCATCGTCGAGAAGCTCGACTACCTGGCGTGGCTCGGGGTCGACTGCCTGTGGCTGCTGCCGTTCTACCCGTCGCCGCTGCGTGACGGCGGCTACGACGTGAGCGACTTCTACGGCGTCGCCCCCGAGTGCGGCGACGTGTCCGACGTCGTGCGCCTGGTGGAGGAGGCGCACCGCCGGGGCATGCGCGTCATCTCGGACCTCGTGATCAACCACACGAGCGACGCGCACCCCTGGTTCGTCGAGTCGCGGTCCTCGCGGGACAACCCGAAGGCCGACTGGTACGTGTGGGGCGACGACGACCAGCGCTGGTCGGACATCCGCGTCATCTTCTGCGACACCGAGCCGTCCAACTGGACCTGGGACCCGGCCCGCCAGCAGTTCTACTGGCACCGGTTCTTCCACCACCAGCCCGATCTCAACTACGAGAACCCCGAGGTGCGCGAGGCGGTGCTCTCGGTCGTCCGGTTCTGGCTCGACGCCGGGCTGGACGGCTTCCGCCTCGACGCCGCGGCGTACCTGTTCCAGCGGGACGGCACGAGCGGGGAGAACCTGCCCGAGACCCACGCCTTCTTGCGCCAGCTGCGCAAGGAGATCGACCGTGACTACCCAAGCCGCGTCCTGCTGGCCGAGGTGAACCAGTGGCCGTCCGACGTCGTCGACTACTTCGGCGACAGCGACGAGTGCCACATGTGCTTCCACTTCCCGCTGATGCCGCGCATGTTCATGGCGCTGCGCCGCGAGCAGCGCTTCCCCATCACCGAGATCCTGGCCCAGACCCCGCTGCTCCCAGACGGCTGCCAGTGGGGGATATTCCTGCGCAACCACGACGAGCTGACGCTCGAGATGGTCACCGACGAGGAGCGGGACTACATGTACGCCGAGTACGCGAGCGACCCGCGGATGCGCAAGAACCTGGGCATCCGGCGCCGCCTCGCGCCGCTCGTCGACAACGACCGGCGCGTCGCCGAGCTGCTCCACGCCCTCCTGCTGTCCCTGCCCGGGAGCCCCGTGCTCTACTACGGCGACGAGCTGTTGATGGGCGACAACATCTACCTGGGGGACCGTGACGGGGTGCGCACGCCTATGCAGTGGACGCCCGACCGAAACGCCGGCTTCTCGGGTGCGGACTTCGCCCAGCTCTTCCTCCCGCCGCTCATGGACCCCGTCTACGGCTTCCAGGCCGTGAACGTCGAGGCGGGGCTTCGCGACCCCTCCTCGTTCCTCCACTGGCTCCAGCGCATGCTGGCCATCCGGCGCCACTACCCGCTCTTCGCCGACGGCGACCTCGAGGTCCTGCCCGCCGACAACCCCTCGGTGCTCGCCTACGTCCGCACCGGTCCCGGCGCCGACGAGGACGGCGCGCGCCGCACGGTGCTGTGCGTGAACAACCTGAGCCGCTTCGCCCAGGCGGCCGAGCTGAGCCTCGACCGCTGGGAGGGTGTGGTCCCCGTCGAGCTCGTCGGGCGCGCCTCGTTCCCCGTCGTCGGTGCGGGTGGCTACCCGGTCACGCTCGGCCCGCACAGCTTCTACTGGCTCGAGCTGGACGCGCGCTGATGGCACCGGAGGCCCGCGCCCTCACGGCCCTCGCGACCGCGTACCTCGAGGGGCAGGCCTGGTACCGGACGGCGACGGCGAACCTCGCCGCCGCACCGGTGCGCCTGGTCGCGGCCGACGTGCTCGCCGAGGGGCAGCCGGGGCTCGCGCGCCTGGTGCTCGAGCGCGGCGAGCGCCGCTTCCAGCTCCTCGTCGGATGGCGCCGCGCCCAGGACAGCGCCCAGGTGCTCCACGGGCGCGAGTCGGCCATCCTCGGGTCGGTCGAGGACGCCGGCGAGCACCTCCTCGCCTACGACGCGCTGGCCGACGACGAGCTCACGTTCCAGGTGCTCACCATCGCCACCGGCGGCACCGAGCACGCCGAGCGGGTGAGGCGCGTCTCCACGCTCGTCTCGCATGCGGCGCTCGTCTTCGACGAGCGCCTCTTCATGAAGTGCTACCGGGTGCTCGAGCCCGGCGAGCGCCCCGAGATCGAGGTGCTCTTCCGCCTCGACGAGATCGGCTTCAACGCCCTGCTCGCGCCGGTCGGGCGCTGGCGCGGCCACGGCCACGACCTCGCGCTCGTCCGGGAGTTCCTCCCGAGCGCGCTGGAGGGGCGCCTGCTCGCGCTCACGTCGCTGCGGGACCTGCTCGCGCGCGCCTCCTCGGAGGACTCGCCAGGGCGCGGCCCGGCGTTCGTGCCGGGCGCCCCGGCCGGCGCTGAGCTCGCGGCCGACGTCGACGCGGCGACGGCCCAGGCCGGAGGTGACCTCGCCTCGGAGATGCACCGGCTCGGCGCCACGACGGCCAGGCTGCACCTCGCCCTCGCCGAGGGCTTCGGCGACCGTCCGGCCCAGCCCGACCTGATGGCGGCGGTGGTGGGCGGCAGCCGCGCCCGGGCCAACGCGCCGGCCGCCGCGGCGACGCGCCAGCTCGCGGCGCGGATCGCGGCCCTCGCGCCGGGCCAGGCGGGCCGCAGCATCCGGGTCCACGGCGACTTCCACCTCCGGCGCGTCATGCGTGCCGAGACCGGCTGGCTGATCGCCGGGTTCAGCGACGATCCGCTCTACGCGACGGACCTGCCGCACTCCTCGCTGCCGGCGCGCACCGGGTCGCCGGTCGAGGATCTCGCCGACATGTGCTTCTCGCTCGGTGTCGTCTCCCGGGAGGCCCTCGCCCAGCGGCCGCCGTCGGAGTCCGAGCTGGCCGCCGACCTCGCCGCCGCCTGGTGCCGGCGGAACCGGCTCGCCTTCTTGGACGGCTACGCGACGGTGCCCGAGGTGCAGCGGCTGCTGCCGGGCGAGCCGGCCACCACCGAGCTGCTGCTGGAGGGGTTCGAGCGGGTCCGGGAGCGCCGCTACGAGGCGACGTTCGCGGGTGCCTGAGCCTGGGCGTCGCCCGCGGCGAGCACGCCCCGCAGCTCCTCGGCGGCGCGCTCGGGCGCGACGACGTTGATGTACACGCCGGTCCCGAGCTCGAAGCCGGCCCGGGTGGTGAGCTTCGGCAGGATGTGCACGTGCCAGTGGTAGGGGGCGCTCGCGCGGTAGGGCGCGGCGTGGAAGACGACGTTGTAGGCGATGTCGCCGAGCTGCTTGCGGATCGCCCACAAGGCGCTGCGGATCGCCATGCCGACGCTGGCGAGGTCGTCCGGGCTGCCCCGGTGCAGGTGGGCCTCGTGCGCGCGGGGCACCACCAGCATCTCGTAGGGGGTCCCGCTCCAGTACGGGGCGAAGGTCAGCGCGTGGTCGGACGCCTCGACGAGGCGGTACCCGGCACGCTCCTCCGAGGCCGCCGCGGTGCACAGCAGGCAGCCGCCGGCGAAGCGGGTGAAGCTGCCCTGCTCGTCGACGAGCTCGCGCGGGACGAAGGGGATGCCGAGGAGCTGACCGTGCGGGTGCTCGATCGATGCGCCCGCCTCGCGCCCCGAGTTGACGATGACCTGGCTGTAGCGCAGCCCGGGGGTGCTCTGGTGCTCCTCGACCCGGTCGCGGATCGCGGACATCACGAGGTCGCACTGGTGGTCGTCGAACGAGCCCCAGGACAGGTCGTGGTCGGGCGAGAAGACGAGCACCTCGTGGATGCCGCTCGCCGGCGCCTCGGTGAACACCGGGCCGCGGTGGTCGACCACGAAGGGCTGCAGCCCCTCGAAGGCCGGGTAGCGGTTGGGCACGACGCGCACCAGCCACTTGCCCTCCGCGCCGTAGGTCTCGAGCGCCGGCGGCGTCGCATCCTCGTGACCCGGGCAGAACGGGCAGTCGTCGCGCTGGTCGACGCCGACCGGCTGGCGGGGGAGAAAGAGCGTGCCCCGCTCCGAGCGTTCCGTGGAGACCGCGATCCAGCGGCCGGAGAGGGGGTCGAGTCGGAGCTGGTTCATAGGGGTGGAGTCCTCTGTCACATGCACGCGCGCGTGTTTGACCAGGTTAGTACGGGACTTGGCACGAGGGGCGCCAGCCGGTGAACAGCCCGCTCTACGCCGTGGTGACGGCGCTGCACGTGCTCGCCGCCGTGGTCGGCTTCGGGGCGCTCGGTGCCACCGGGACGTACGCGCACGCCGCCCGCCTCGCCTCCTCGCCCGCCTCGGTCGCCTCGCTCGGCCGCTTCTTCCGTCCCGGGCGCAACTGGGCGGCCCGCACGATCCTCGTCGTCCCGGTGCTCGGCGGCCTCCTGCTGGCGCTCGGCCACGGCCAGGACGCCGGGCGGCTGTTCCCCTGGCTCGGTCTCGGGATCTGGACCGCCGCCGTCGGCGTCGCCTCGGGGGCGATGTGGCCTGCGGAGCGGGAGATCCAGCGCGCGCTGGCGCCCGGCGCAGGCGGGGACGCAGGCCGTGCGCTGCCGGGCGGACGCCCGGCCTTCGAACGCGCCTGTGCCCGCTGCGAACGCGCCGCCGCGGTGACGTCGCTGCTGTTCGTCGCGGCCCTGTTCGTCATGATCGCCCAGCCCGGCTGAGCCGACGGGCCGGCTGAGGGGCGGGGCGGTGGCGGTAGCCTTGGGCGCCGTGAGCCCCTCCCGAGGCGGCGGGGGCGCGCCGCGCCCTCCGCTGCCGCCGCCGAACCCCCCCGCCGGCGCGGTCCGGTCGGCGCGGACCCCGCCCCGCCACCGCCGTGCCCCGCGCCCACGCCGCGCCGGGGGCGCGGCCCTCGTGCTCCTCGCCGGGCTCGCCGTCGTCGCCGGGGTCCTCTCGGCGCGCGGACCGCTGGCGTCGGACCGGGCCGCCGGCGCCCCGGTGGCCGGGACGGTGGGCCGGGCCGTACCGGCCAGGTTCACCGTCGGCCTCGCGCTGTGCTCCTTCGTCGAACGGACCGCCACCCCCACCTACGACTACGTGACGCGCACCTCGAGCGACGTGCGGGTGCTCGAGACCGAGATCCGCTACCCGACGCTGAACGGCGCTGCGAGCACGGAGACGCGCGCCGCCCGCCCGGCGTTGCGCGACGGGCCCTACCCGGTCATCGTGTTCGCCCACGGCTACGCCGTCACGCCCGACACCTATCAGCCGCTGCTCGACACCTGGGTGCGTGCCGGCTTCGTCGTCGTCGCCCCGCTCTTCCCCAACACCAACCACGTCGCGGTGAACAAGGCGATCGCCGCCACCCCCGGCAGCAATCCCGAGCTCGACCTGCCGAACCAGCCCGGCGACCTCGCCTACCTCACGCGCCAGGTCGCGGCCGGCGCCCGGGCCGGCCTTTCGACCTGCCGGGTGCTGCGGGGGCTCGTCGACCCCGCCGAGATCGGGCTCGCGGGCCAGTCCGACGGGGCCGAGACCGTCGGCGCCCTGGCGTACGACGGCCAGGACGCGGGCCTGCGCGCGGGCCTCCATTACGCGGCGGACGTGGTGATGTCGGGGCAGGAGCTGGCCGGCGCCTACAGCGCCTCGCCCGGTGACCCGCCGCTTCTCGTGATCCAGAGCGCGACCGACGAGTGCAACCCTCCGCAGGGCTCGACCACGCTCTACAACGACGTCCGCCAGCCCGACAAGTGGTTCCTCGAGATCCTGCACGCACCGCACCTCGGCCCCTACGACGACGGGGACCCGGACTCCTTTCCCACCGTGGCCCAGGTCACGACGCGCTTCTTCCAGCTCGAGCTGCGCGCGAAGACGCCGGCGGCCGGGTTCTTGTCCTTCGGCAACCGCTGGCCGTCGGTCGCGCGGATCTCGACCGGCCCGAGCGCACCGGCCCTGCCCAGACTGCCGGACAGCATCGCGGCCTGCTATGCGGGCTGACGGGCGGCGGGCGCGATGACCCTCGCCACGAAGGCCCGGCCGCCGGGCGCCTACCTCGACCACGCGGCCACGACGCCGATGCGCCGCGAGGCGGTGGCGGCGATGCTGCCCCACCTCGAGGAGCGCTTCGCCAACCCCTCGGGGCTCCACGCCGCCTCGCGCGCGGCGCGCCGCGCCCTCGACGAGGCGCGGGACGGCCTTTCGGCCTCCCTCGGCTGCGAGCCGGGCGAGGTGGTGCTCACCTCCGGCGGCACGGAGTCCGACAACCTCGCGGTGCTCGGCGTCGCCGGCCGCCGCGGCGGCACGGTCGTCGTCAGCGCCGTCGAGCACCGGGCGGTGCTGCGGCCCGCGGCGTCCGTCGGGGCACGCGTCGTGCCGGTCGGCGCCGACGGCAGGATCGACGTTGCGGCGCTGGCCGCGCTGCTCGACCCGGGCGTCTCGCTCGTCTCGGTGATGCTCGTGAACAGCGAGGTGGGCGTCGTCCAGCCGGTCGGCGACGTCGTGGCCGCGGTCCGCAGGCTCGCGCCCGGCGCCCTGGTGCACTGCGACGCGGTCCAGGGCGTGCTGTGGTGCGACGTCGCCGCGCTGACGGCCGGCTGCGACCTGGTGTCGGTGTCCGCCCACAAGTTCGGCGGCCCGAAGGGCGTCGGAGCGCTCGTCGTGCGCGACCGGGCCGCTGGCGCGCTGACACCCCTGCTCACCGGGGGCGGCCAGGAGCGCGAGCTGCGTGCGGGGACCGAGAACGTCGCCGGGGCGGTCGCGATGGCCGCTGCGGCGCGCCTCACCGTCGCCGAGCGCCGGACGACGGTCGCCCGGGTGGGGGCGCTTCGCGACCAGTTCGTCGACGGGGTGCTCGCCGGGGCCCCGGGCGCCGCCGAGCCGGCACCTCGGGCCCTGCGCGTCGCCGGCAGCGCGCACCTCCGCTTCCCCGGGGTCGACGCCGAGGAGCTGCTGTTCCTGCTCGACGCCGAGGGCGTGGCGGCCTCCACCGGCTCGGCCTGCGCGAGCGGGGCACGCGACCCGAGCCACGTACTGCTCGCCATGGGATGGGCACCGGCCGAGGCGCGTCAGGCGGTCCGCTTCACGCTCGGGCCGACGACGACCCTCGAGGAGGTCGAGTACGCGACGCGCGCCGTGCTCGGCGCCCTCGGGCGCCTCGGGGCGCGCAACCAGCTGGGAGACTGAGCAGGTGCGCGTGCTCGTGGCGATGTCCGGAGGCGTCGACTCGTCGGTCGCCGCGTCCCTCCTCCACGAGCAGGGTCACGAGGTCGTCGGGGCGACGCTGAAGCTGTGGTCGGGCGCCGGCGACTCGGGCTGCTGCTCGGTGGCCGACGTGGCCGACGCCCGCCGCGTCGCCGACCAGCTCGGCATCGACCACCACGTCTTCAACTTCACCGAGGAGTTCGAGACCTCCGTCGTCGGCCCCTACGTCGCGGCGCACGCGGCCGGCCGGACCCCCAACCCCTGCGTCGAGTGCAACCGGCACCTGAAGTTCCGCCGCCTTCTCGACCGGGCGCTGCGGCTCGGCTTCGACGCCGTGGCGACGGGCCACCACGCCCGGGTGGACCACGACGCCTCCGGCCGACCGCAGCTGCTCCGGGGCGCCGACGCGGCCAAGGACCAGTCGTACGTCTTGTCGGTGCTCGGCGCCGGCGAGCTGGAGCGACTGCTCCTCCCCGTCGGCGTGCTCACGAAGGCCGAGGTACGCGCGGCCGCCGCCGAGCGGGGCCTGCACACTGCCGCCAAACCCGACTCGCAGGACGTCTGCTTCGTCGCGAGCCGCACCTCCGGGGCGGGGCGCGCCTCCTTCCTCGCCGAGCGGATCGAACTGCACCCCGGCCGGGTCGTCGACGCCCGCTCCGGCGCCCCGCTCGGCACGGTCGAGGCCGTCGAGCTGGTCACCGTCGGCCAGCGGCGGGGGCTCGGTATCGCCTCCGGCGGACGGCCCGGCGCCCGCAGCTACGCGCTCGCCGTCGACGTCGCCTCGCGCACCGTCCTCGTCGGCGCCGAGGACGAGCTGCTCACCGAGGCGGTCCGCTTGGCCGAGCGGACGTGGGTGCACGAGGCGCTGCCGCCGGGTACTGAGGTGCTCGTGCAGGCGAGCGCGCACGGCCGGGCGCGACCGGCGGCGCTCGATGGGGACGGCGTGCGCTTCGTCGCCCCCGAGCGGCGCGTCGCGCCGGGCCAGCTCGTCGCCTGCTACCGAGGCGACGCGGTCGTCGGCTCGGGCGTCGCCTGCTGAGCGCGGAGGGCACGGGCGAGATGGCGAGCGGGCGCGAG
Source organism: Acidimicrobiales bacterium (assembly GCA_035532475.1). GTDB lineage: Bacteria > Actinomycetota > Acidimicrobiia > Acidimicrobiales > Bog-793 > DATKQY01. Next base: position 111,730 of record DATKQY010000027.1, read on the forward strand.
CCGGAGCCGCCGGAGGAGCCGCCCGAGGGGCTGGAGGCCGGCCTCGCCGGCGGCGCGGCCGGCCCGGAGGAGCCGGGCGACGACGGGTCGGTCGTCGAGAAGCTCGCCGCGGCGGCTCCCCCGCCGGCGGACCCCGCCGAGCGGGCGCGGGAGCTGCGCGGCCAGATCCGCTACCACGCCGAGCGCTACTTCCGCGACGACGCGCCGGAGATCGCCGACGCCGAGTACGACGCCCTCGTCGTCGAGCTGCGCCGGATCGAGGAGGAGCACCCCGAGCTGGCCGAGGAGGCGCCGACCGCCGGGGTCGGGGCGGCGCCCTCGACGCTCTTCGCGCCGGTCACCCACGCCGTGCGGATGATGAGCCTCGACAACGCCTTCTCCTTCGAGCAGCTGCAGGCCTGGGGACAGCGCCTGGAGCGCCTCCTCGCCGCGGTGGCCGCCGCCGAGGCCCCGGCACGTGCCGCCTTCGTCTGCGAGCCGAAGATCGACGGTCTCGCGCTCTCGCTCCGCTACGAGCGTGGGGCGCTGGTGCAGGCGGCGACCCGGGGGGACGGCGCGACCGGCGAGGACGTGACGGCGAACGTCAGGACCATCCGGGCGGTGCCGCACGAGCTGGGCCTCGACCCCGCCGAGGTGCCCGAGGTCCTCGAGGTCCGCGGGGAGGTGTACCTGCCGATCTCGGCCTTCGAGGAGCTGAACCGCCGCCAGGGCGAGGCCGGGCTGCGGCTCTTCGCCAACCCGCGCAACTCGGCCGCGGGGTCGCTCCGCCAGAAGGACCCGGCGGTCACGGCCTCCCGACCGCTGTCGTTCTGGGCGTACCAGATCGGCCAGGCCGACGGCGGTGCGGTCGGGCCGGGCGGCGAGTCGCTGAAGACGCAGTGGGACAGCCTGGACCTCCTGCGCCGCGCCGGGTTCCCCGTCAACCCCGAGATCCACCGGGTCGCCGAGCTCGACGCCGTCTACGAGTTCTGCCGCCACTGGCAGCAGCACCGCCACGACCTCGACTACGACATCGACGGTGTCGTCGTGAAGGTCGACGACCTCGCCCTCGAGCGGGCGCTCGGCTCGACGTCGCACGCCCCGCGCTGGGCGATCGCCTACAAGTTCCCGCCCGAGGAGCGCACCACCCTCCTCGAGCGGATCCTCGTCTCCATCGGCCGGACGGGGCGGGCGACCCCGTTCGCCAAGCTGCGTCCGGTCGTCGTCGCCGGCTCGACCGTCCAGCTCGCGAGCCTGCACAACGAGGACCAGGTCCGCCTGAAGGACGTGCGCGAGGGCGACACCGTCATCGTGCGCAAGGCCGGCGACGTCATCCCCGAGGTCGTCGCCCCCGTGGTCGCGCAGCGCCCGGCCGACAGCGCCTCGTGGTCGTTCCCGACGTCGTGCCCGAGCTGCGGCGAGCCGCTCGTGCGCCTGGAGGGCGAGAGCGACACCTACTGCGTGAACCTCGAGTGCCCGGCGCAGCGGATCCAGCGCATCGCCCACTTCGCGTCGCGCGCCGCGATGGACATCGAGGGCCTCGGCGAGCAGCGCGTCGCCCAGCTCGTCGGCGCCGTCCTCCTCGCGGACGTGGCGGACGTCTACGCGCTGCGGCCCGGGGAGCTCGCGGCGCTCGAGGGCTTCGGCGAGCTGTCGGCGCAGAACCTGGTGGGCGCGATCGACCACTCGCGCTCGCGCGGGCTCACGCGGCTGCTGGTGGGCCTGTCGATCCGCCACGTCGGCCCGACGATCGCCACGGCCCTCGCGCGCGCCTTTTCCGACCTCGACGCGCTCGCCAAGTCCCCGGAGGACCAGCTGGCGGCGATCGACGGGGTCGGCCCGACCATCGCCGCCAGCGTCGCGGCGTTCTTCGCGCTCGAGCGGAACCGCCTCGTCGTCGAGAAGCTGCGCGCCGCGGGGGTGAGCTTCGCCTCGGAGCGCTACGTCCCGGCGGGGGAGGCCGTCGCCGACCAGACCCAGCTGCTCGCCGGCAAGTCGATCGTCGTCACCGGGACGCTGGAGGGCTTCACCCGCGAGGAGGCGGCGGCGGCGATCCTCTCGCGCGGCGGGAAGTCCCCCGGCTCGGTGTCGGCGAAGACGTACGCGCTCGTCCTCGGGAGCGACCCGGGCGCCTCCAAGCTCGCCAGAGCCGAGTCGCTCGGCGTCCCCGTCGTCGACGAGGCCGCGTTCGTGCGGCTCCTCGAGCGCGGCGAGCTCGACTGACAGGGCCCCGCCCGGCGGGGGTCCCGACCGTCGCACGGCGCCGACCTGGACTTCGTCCCCCCGCGCCTCGTGCGCTACTCGTGCAACACCAGCCACGATGCCATCTCTGGCAACATGGAGGGCGGCGGGGAGGCCGAGGAGTTGAGATGACGACGATCACCGACCAGATCGGCCGCGTGCTCGCGGGTCGCTACCGGCTGGACGCCGGGCTCGGCACTGGCGCCTCCGCGCACGTCTACGCCGCCTACGACACCCGGCTGCACCGCCGGGTGGCGGTGAAGCTCCTCCATCCCGGCCTCAACTCCGACCGTGCCTTCCTGCGGCGCTTCCGCGCCGAGGCCCAGGCCGTCGCCGCCCTCAACCACCCGAACCTGGTCCGCGTCTTCGACTGGGGCGAGGAGGAGGACGGCCCCTTCCTCGTCCTCGAGTACCTCGCCGGGGGGAGCCTGCGCGACCTGCTCGACTCCGGGGCTCGCCTGAGCCCCGCCCAGGCGGCCGCCGTCGGCGCCCGGGCGGCGCACGGACTCGCCTACGCCCACCGCCGTGGCCTCGTCCACCGTGACGTGAAGCCGGCGAACCTCCTCTTCGACGAGGACGGCGGTGTGCGCGTCGCCGACTTCGGCCTGGCGCGCGCCCTCGCCGAGGCGGCGTGGACCGAGCCCGCCGGCGCGGTGCTCGGCACCGCCCGCTACGCCTCGCCGGAGCAGGCCGAGGGACGTGCGCTCGACGACCGGTCCGACGTCTACTCGCTCGCGCTCGTCCTGTTCGAGTCGGTCACGGGTCGCGTCCCGTTCTCCGGGGAGACGACCTTCGCCACGCTGATGGCCCGTGTCGGTGCCGTGCTGCCGCCGGCTCCCGAGCTCGGGCCGCTCTCGCCGATCCTCGCCCAGGCGGCGATCGGCGAGCCGCTGGCCCGGCTCGGCGCTGCGGAGCTCGCCACCGATCTCGAGCTCGCCGCCCGCTCGCTCCCCGCCCCGGAGCGCCTGCCGCTCGCGCCCCGGGTCGTCCTCCCCGAGCCGGTGCGGCCGCGTGAGGAGGGCGCCCCGCGCGCCTCGGACGGCTCCGCCCACGTCGCCGGCGGGCGATCGGCCCGCGTAGCGGCGTCGCCGCCCGCCACGCCGACGGAGGAGGGTCGTGACGACCTGACGATCCCGTGGCCGAGCGCCACCCCGCACGGCGCGGCGCCCCCCGGCGGCGACGTCCGCCGCTCGCCGCGCGGCGGATGGGACGCGTACTTCGAGGACGACGAGGGGGACGGGGAGGCGTTCGCCGCCGCCCCCACTGAGGACGACCGAGCTCCTGACCGACGCGCTGGCAGGCCGCCACGTCGCTCGAGGCCCGTGCTGCGGCGCCTGCTCGTCGCGCTGGTGGTCGTGCTCGCGCTCCTCGCCGGCGCCGGCGCCGTGGTGCGCTTCGTCGTGTTCGGCCACACCATCCCGCGCCTCGTCGGCAAGGGCCTGGCCGACGCGCGGGCGGAGACGGCGACGGACGGCATGCAGCTGCGGGTGACCGGCAGGGTCTACTCGGGGGCGGTGGCGGCGGGCGACGTGCTCAGCCAGTCGCCGGCCCCCGGCAAGGCCGTGCGTGCCGGCGTCGTCGTCGCCGTCGTAGTGTCCGAGGGCCACGCCCCCGTGCAGGTCCCGAGCGTGGCCGGCACGACCAAGGCGGCGGCGAGCGCGGCGCTCGGTGCGGTCCATCTCCGCGCGAGCGAGGTCGCCGTCTACAGCGAGACGGTGCCCGCCGGCTCCGTCGTCTCCGCGACCCCCTCGTCCGGCAGCGCGAGCTACGGCGCCACGGTGCGGCTGAAGGTCTCCGAGGGCCCGCGCCCGCGGACGATCCCCGAGCTTGCCCCGGGCGCCACCTGGGCTTCGGCCGGCGCCGCCCTCACCGCCGAGCGCCTCGTCCCCGTGGAGGCGCTCGCCTACTCCGACGCCGTGGCGGCCGGCGAGGTCATCTCGACGGCCCCGGCCGAGGGCGCGCGGGGCATACCGGTCGGGACGAAGGTGACCGTGACGGTCTCGCGCGGCCCGCGCCTCGTCAGCGTCCCCCAGGTCGTGAACGACCCGATCAGCCAGGCGATCGCACTGCTCCAACAGCACGGGCTCGACGTGACCGAGCAGGTCGGACCGCCCTTCGCCACCCACGCGACGACGACCGATCCCCCTGCCGGCGCGCGGGTGCGACCCGGCTCGGCGGTCACGCTCTACGTGGCCTGAGGCGGCCCCCGGCGTGGCGGCGGCGCTCCGGCCTTGACCTTTGCGCCGCCGCCCTGGCAACGTCGCGGCCAGCGGCGGACCGGCGCCGGCGGGTCGTTGGCCGCACGAGCGGACGAAAAGGGGTGTCGTGGGCGCGCTGGACGGTCGAGTCGCCATCATCACCGGCGCCGGGCGTGGCCTCGGGCGGGCGCACGCGCTCTGCTGCGCCGCCGAGGGCGCCCGTGTCGTCGTCAACGACACCGGGACGGCGGTCGACGGCACCGGGGCGGACCGCTCGGCGGCCGGTCTCGTCGTCGAGGAGATCCGCGCCCTTGGCGGTGAGGCGGTCGAGAGCACGGAGGACGTCTCGGACTTCGCCGGCGCTCGCCGGCTCGTCGACACGGCGATCGAGAGCTTCGGCGACCTCCACGTGCTCGTGAACAACGCGGGCATCCTTCGCGACCGGGCGCTCGTGCACATGACCGAGGACGACTGGGACGACATCATGCGGGTCCACCTGAAGGGCCACTTCGCCCCGACGCGCTTCGCCGCCGAGTACTGGCGGGGGCGGACCAAGGCGGGCGAGACCGTCACGGCGGCGATCGTCAACACCACCTCCACCTCGGGGCTGCACGGCAACCCGGGCCAGTCCAACTACGGGGCCGCCAAGGCGGGGATCGCCGCCCTGACGGTGATCGCGGCGCGCGAGCTCGCCCGCTACGGCGTGCGGGTGAACGCGGTGTCGCCCGCCGCGCGGACCCGCATGACCGACACGCTCCCGAGCCTGGCGCAGCTGTTCGCGGCCCCGGAGAACCCCGAGGCCTTCGACGTGTGGGACCCGGCGAACGCCTCGCCGCTCGTCGCCTACCTGGCCTGCTCGTCGTGCCCGGTCACCGGCCGGGTCTTCTTCACCCAGGGGGGCAAGGTGCAGCTCTTCGAGCCGTGGACGCTCGGCGAGGCGATCGAGAAGGCCGGGCGCTGGACGGTGGAGGAGCTCGCCGACGCGGTCCCGGCGCTCGTCGGCTGAGGACGGGGCGTCGCCGGCTCACGTGGTTCCCCGTCATGGCCGCTGGCCCCGCCGGAGCGGCCGGGGCCTCGGCGGGGCCACCCTGCCGGTGGTGCCCGGCGCGCTCGACTAGCCGGTGATGGCGCGCACCTGCTCGGCGATCAGCGCCTGGCGGGGGCTCGGCGGGGCGGACTGGAAGGCGAGCAGCTTCGTCATGTCGCCCTCGACGCGGACCTTGCCGGCCATGAACGCCTGCATCGCCACCTGGGCGTCGCCGTCCACGAGCACCGACTTGGCGGTGTCGTAGTCGAGGTTGACCTTCACGTCCGGGGCGTCGAGGTGGCCGAGCTCGACGTCGACGACGCCCGAGGAGGTGTCGACGTGGGCGTCGAGCTGGCCGCCGCCGAACGGGACGCCCTCGACGACGAGGTTCATGCGGACGCTGACGGCGGGGGGCTCGGCCCCCGCGTGCTCGGCGTGGATGGCGCGGGCCGCCTCGATCCACTCCTGGCTCAAGAACGCGTGCTTCGTCATCGTCTCGCTCCCTCGGCCCTGCCGGCTCCGGCCCGCCCGGCAACGCCGGGCCGGCGCCCGGCAGACTATCCGCCGTCCTCGGCGAGGCGCCGCCCGGGGGGACCTGCGGCGGAGCTGGATAGCATACGGCCATGGCCCGAAACCCCATGGAAGGCGCCGCGCCCTTCTCCGCGTCGAACGGGCCCTCCGGGGTGCTCGTGCTGCACGGCTTCACCGGGACGCCGCGCTCGATGCGCCCGCTCGCGGACGCCTTCGCCGACGCCGGCTTCAGCGTGGAGCTCCCGCTGCTCCCCGGCCACGGGACGTCGCCGGAGGACCTCGAGCCGAAGCGCTTCGACGACTGGTCGTCGGCCGCCGAGGAGGCGTTCCTCTCGCTCGCGGCGCGCACCGACCGCACGGCGGTGGTCGGCCTGTCGATGGGCGGGACGCTCGCGTGCTGGCTGGCCGAGCGCCACGTCGAGGTGGCCGGGCTCGTCCTCGTGAACCCCCTGGTCCAGCCGCCGGCGCCCGAGGCCGTCGAGCTCCTCCGGGGCGCGCTCGAGGCCGGGGTGCGCACGATGCCGACGATCGGCTCGGACATCGCCAAGCCCGCCACCTCCGGTGGGGGCTACGACGCGACGCCGGTCGCCCCGCTCGTGTCGCTGCTCGAGGCGACCGTCGGCGTCGCCGAGGGCCTCGGCGAGATCGCCTGCCCGGTCCTGCTGCTCTCGTCGCGCGTCGACCACGTCGTGCCGACCGACTCGGGCGACCTGCTGGAGCGGGCGGTGGCGGGCCCGGTCGAGCGGGTCTGGCTCGAGCGCAGCTACCACGTCGCGACGCTGGACCACGACGCCGCCGAGCTCGAGGCGCGAGCGGTCGGCTTCGTCCACAAGCTGATGGCCGCCTGATGCCCGGCGCGCTCTCTCCGGAGGAGGTGACGCACGTCGCGCACCTCGCCCGTCTGGAGCTGACCGGCGAGGAGGTGGCCCACTTCGCCGTGCAGCTCTCGGCCGTGCTCGAGCACGTCGAGTCGCTCCGGCGCCTCGACATCGCCTCGGTGCCGCCGACCTCCCACGCGCTCGAGCTCGTGAACGTGCTCCGCGAGGACGTCGTTCGCCCGGGCCTCGACCGGGACGAGGTGCTCGCCGAGGCGCCCGCCACCGAGGCGGGACGCTTTCGCGTCCCGTCCATCCTCGGCGAGGCGCCGTGAGCGCGCCGGGAGGCGCCGGCGCGCTCGAGCTCGCGGCGCGGGTGCGCTCGGGCGACGTCAGCGCGCGCCGCGCCGCCGAGGAGGCGCTGGAGGCGATCGCGGCGGGCGACCCGTCGCTGCACTGCTTCAACACGGTCACGGCCGACGCCGCGCTCGCCGCGGCCGACGCGGTCGACCGCCGTGTCGCCGCCGGCGAGGACCCCGGGCCGCTCGCCGGCGTGCCGGTCGCGCTGAAGGACAACCTGTGCACGCGCGGCGTGCCGACCACGTGCTCCTCGCGGATCCTCGAGGGCTGGCGGCCGCCGTACGACGCGACGGTGGTGTCGAGGATCGCCGCCGCGGGCGGGATCGCCGTCGGCAAGACCAACCTCGACGAGTTCGCCATGGGCTCGTCGACTGAGAACTCGGCGTTCGGCCCGACCCGCAACCCGTGGGACCTCGAGCGCGTGCCGGGCGGCTCGTCGGGCGGCAGCGCCGCGGCCGTCGCCGCCGGCCTCGTCCCGCTCGCGCTCGGCTCGGACACGGGGGGATCGATCCGCCAGCCCGCGGCGCTCTGCGGCGTGGTCGGCGTGAAGCCCACCTACGGCCTCGTCTCGCGCTACGGGCTGGTCGCCTTCGCGAGCTCGCTCGACCAGATCGGGCCGTTCGCCACGAGCGTCGGCGACGCCGCGCTCCTGCTCGAGACGATCGCCGGGCACGACCCGGCCGACTCGACCTCGATCCGGGCTGCGGCGCCGCGCATCGTGGCCTGCCTCGGCGACGGCGTGGAGGGGCTGCGCGTCGGCGTCATCGCCGACTTCTTGACCGACGCCAGCCCGTCGTGTGCCGACGCGGTGCGGCGCGGCGCCGCGGCGCTCGAGGCCGCCGGGGCCGCTATCGGGGAGGTGGCGATCCCCGAGCTGTTGCACGGGCTCTCGGCCTACTACCTGATCGCCCCCGCGGAGGCGTCCTCCAACCTCGCCCGCTACGACGGCGTCCGCTACGGGCTTCGGGTGGACGGGCCGGACGTCGAGACGATGAACGCCAAGACGCGCGCCGCCGGGTTCGGCGCCGAGGTGAAGCGGCGGATCATGCTCGGGACCTACGTCTTGTCGGCCGGCTACTACGAGGCCTACTACGGCCAGGCCCAGCGGGTGCGCACGGTCATCATCCGCGCCTTCGCCGCCGCCTACGAGCGCTTCGACGTGCTGCTCGCCCCGACCAGCCCCTCGGTCGCCTTCCACCTCGGCGACAAGACCGGCGACCCGCTCCAGATGTACCTGTCGGACCTGTTCACGATCCCGTCCAACCTGGCCGGCCATCCGGCGATGAGCGTCCCGTTCGCCCTCGGCGAGGAGCAGATGCCCGTCGGGGTCCAGGTGCTCGCGCCGGCCCTCGCCGAGCAGCAGATGTTCCGCGCGGCCGCCGTCCTCGAGGCCGCCGCCGACGAGAGGGCGCGGGGCCCGGTCCGGCCGACCGCGCCGAGCGGGGCGGGCCGGTGAGCGCGGCGGCCGGCGACGCGCTGGGGGCGAGCGTGATCACGGGGTCGAGTGGGGAGTGGGAGGTCGTGGTCGGCCTCGAGGTCCACTGTGAGCTGTCCACGACGACCAAGCTCTTCTGCGGCTGCCCGAACGTGTTCGGCGCCGAGCCGAACACGAACGTGTGCCCGGTCTGTCTCGGCCTGCCCGGCTCGCTGCCCGTGCTCAACGAAGGGGCCGTCGAGCGGGCGATGCGCATTGGCGCGGCGCTCGAGTGTGCGGTGCGTCCCTCGACGTTCCACCGGAAGAACTACTTCTATCCGGACATGCCGAAGGACTACCAGGTGACCCAGTACGACGAGCCGATCAACGTCGGCGGACGCGTCGAGCTCGTCGGCGGGACGATCGTCGGGATCGTCCGGGCGCACCTGGAGGAGGACACCGGCAAGACGACGCACCTCGGGGGGCGGGGCCGGATCCACGAGGCCGACTACTCTCTCGTCGACTACAACCGCGCCGGGGTGCCGCTCGTCGAGATCGTCTCGGCGCCCGACATCCGAAGCGCCGAGCAGGCCCGTGCCTACGTCGGCGAGCTGCGGGCGATCCTCGTGGCGACCGGGGCCTCCGACGGCCGCATGGAGGAGGGGTCGCTGCGAGTCGACGCCAACGTCTCGGTCCGCCGCGCCGGCTCCGCCGAGCTCGGCACGCGTTGCGAGGTGAAGAACCTCAACTCGCTGCGCTCGCTCGGCCGGGCGATCGACTTCGAGGCCGCGCGCCAGGTCGAGCTGCTGGAGTCGGGCGGCACCGTCGTGCAGGAGACGCGGCACTGGGACGAGGAGCTCGGGTCCACCTCGTCGATGCGCTCGAAGGAGGAGGCCTTCGACTACCGGTACTTCCAGGAGCCCGACCTCGTCCCGCTCGTCCCCGCCGAGGCGTGGGTGCGCTCGGTGGCCGCGTCGATCGGCGCCCTTCCCGCGGCACGCCGGCGGCGCCTCACCGAGGCGGTCGCGACCGATGCCGCCCCGGCTCCGCTCGACCAGGTCGCCACGGCGGTCGACCTCGGCCTCGACGAGCTCGTGGTCGCGGCGGTCTCGCTCGGCGCCGACCGGCGCCTCGCCCTCGCGCGCGCCGCCAACGAGGCGGCGCAGCGACCCGAGGACGCCCGCGCGCTCGACCCGGCGGCCTTCGCCGGCCTCGTCGGCCTCGAGGCGTCCGGCAAGCTCTCGGCCACCCAGGCCAAGACGGTCCTCGCCGAGCTGCTCGCGGGCGGCGGCGACCCGGCGGAGATCGCCGGCCGTCTGGGCTTTGAGGCGCTCGACGACGGCGCGGTCGACACCCTCGTCGAGCAGGTGATCGCCGCCCACCCCGCCGAGTGGGAGCGCTACGTCGGCGGCGACGACAAGGTCCTCCAGTTCCTGCTCGGGCTCGTGATGCGCGAGACGAAGGGGCGCGCCAACGGCAAGGTGGTGACGGCCGCGTTCGCCGCGCGGCGGGGCTGACCGGCCGGGCTACCCCACGCGCTGCCAGCTGAACTCCCTGCCGATCTGCTCGAGGCGGGCGCGGGTGGCCTCGTCGCACAGCGCCCCGCGCACCCCCGCTCGGTAGGCGCCCTCGGCTGTGGCGCCGAGGGCGGCGGCGAGCCGGTGCTCGGCGCCGAGGTCCGTCCCGAACATCGCCGGGTCGTCCGTGCCGATCGAGCAGAGCACCCCGGCGTCGAGCAGGCGGGCGAGCGGGTGGTCCTCGAGCGAGGCCACGGCGCCGGTCCGCAGGTTCGACGTCGGGCAGACGTCGCACACGACGCCGCGCGCGGCGAGCTCGCCGACGAGGCCCGGGTCCTCGACGGCGCGGATGCCGTTGCGGAGCCGGTCGGCGCCGAGCGACTCGAGGGCGCCGCGCACCGATGCGGGCCCGTCGCCCTCGCCGGCGTGGGGGACGGAGCCGACGCCGCCCTCGCGGGCGCGGCGGAAGGCCGGGGCGAACCGCTCGGGCGGGAACCCGCGCTCGGGGCCGCCGAGGCCGAGCCCGACGACGCCCCTCGGGTGGTACTTCACGGCGAAGTGCGCGGTCGTCATCGCGACGGCCAGGTTGGCGGTGCGCGGCACGTCGACGGTGAGCCGGACCGTGACGCCGAGCTGCTCGCCCGCCTCGGCCGCGCCGTCGCAGAAGCCCGAGAAGACCTCGTCCCACGAGCACTCGCCCCCGGCGACGCGCTCGGCCGGTGTGAAGATGGCCTCCACGTACACCGCCCCGTGCGAGGCCGCCTCCTTTGCGTAGGAGACGACGATCTGGCGGAAGTCGGCCTCGGTCCTGATCGCGCCCGTCGTCATGAGCCAGACCCGCATGAAGTCCCGGAAGTCGGAGAAGCGGTAGAGCTCGGCGAGCTCGCCGGGGCTCGAGGCGGGCAGACGCAGGCCGTTGCGTGACGCCAGCTCGGCCAGCTCCGCCGGGCGCACCGCGCCCTCGAGATGGACGTGCAGCTCGATCTTCGGCGCGACGGGCTGGTCGCGGACGGTCTGGTCGCGGACGGTGTGGACGGGACGGGGCATGCTCGGCTCCTCGGGCGCGTCGAAAGGTCGGTTCCTCTCGCCGCGAGCCGGGGCCGTCAGGCCCTCCCCATCAGGTCAGCTCGGGACGGGACCACGCTATCGTCCGCGCCGGACCGCCGCGCGCCCGGCCCGCGCGCCCGGCTGATCGTCTCCCGCGGCGTGCGGCCGCCACCGGCGCGCCGCGCAGTGCGTAACGTGGGCACCATGTCGAGCGACGAGCGAGCAGGTGCCCCGGCTGTCGGCCGGTCCCTCAAGATCCACAGCCAGGACGTCACCGAGGGGCCGCGGCGCGCCGGCGCGCGCGCGATGCTCCGGGCCGTCGGGATGCGCGACGAGGACTTCGCCAAGGCCCAGATCGGCATCGCCTCGACGTGGAACGAGGTCACCCCCTGCAACCTCTCGCTCGACCGGCTCGCCAAGCGGGCGAAGGAGGGGGTGCGGGCGGCGGGCGGCTTTCCGTTCGAGTTCGGGGCGATCACCGTGTCCGACGGGATCTCGATGGGCCACGAGGGGATGCACGCCTCGCTCGTGAGCCGTGAGGTGATCACCGACTCGGTCGAGGTCGTGATGCACGCCGAGCGCTTCGACGGCTTCGTCGGGCTCGCGGGCTGCGACAAGTCGCTGCCGGCGATGCTGATGGCGGCGGCCCGGCTCGATCTGCCGAGCGTCTTCGTCTACGCCGGCACGATCCTGCCCGGGCACTGGAACGGCAAGACGCTCGACATCGTGAGCGTGTTCGAGGCGATCGGGGCCCACGCGGCGGGCGACATCGACGACGAGACGCTGTACCAGATCGAGAAGAACGCCTGCCCGACGGAGGGCGCGTGCGCGGGGATGTTCACGGCGAACACCATGGCCGCCATCGGCGAGGGGCTCGGGATGTCGCTGCCCGCGGGCTCGTCGGCCCCCTCCGTCGACCGACGCCGCGACGACGTCGCCTACGACTCCGGCCGGGCCGTCATGGCGCTCCTCGAGCTTGGGATCCGTCCCCGCCAGATCATGACGAAGGAGGCGTTCGAGAACGCCATCGCCCTCACCATGGCGCTCGGCGGCTCGACGAACGCCGTGCTCCACCTCCTCGCGATCGCCAACGAGGCGCGCGTCGAGCTGAGCATCGACGACTTCTCGCGCGTCGGTGCGCGGGTGCCCCACGTGGCCGACATGAAGCCGCACGGGAAGTTCCACATGGTCGACCTCGACCGCGTCGGCGGCGTCCCCGTCGTGCTCAAGATGCTCCTCGACGAGGGGCACCTCCACGGCGACTGCCTGACCGTCACCGGCCGCACGATGGCCGAGAACCTCGAGCTGCTCGACCCCCCCGCCCCCGACGGCGTCGTCGTCCACGCCGCGTCGGCGCCGATCCACGCACGCGGCGGCATCGTCATCCTGCGGGGCTCGCTCGCTCCGCAGGGCGCCGTCGTGAAGATCGCCGGCACCGACCTCGAGCGTTTCGAGGGGACCGCGCGCGTCTTCGACGGCGAGGGCCTGGCGATGGACGCCATCTTGGCGGGCGAGATCCGCCCGGGCACGGTGCTCGTCGTCCGCTACGAGGGACCGAAGGGCGGCCCGGGCATGCGCGAGATGCTCGCCGTCACCGCCGCGCTCACCGGTGCCGGGCGCGGGGGCGACTGCGCGCTCGTCACCGACGGCCGCTTCTCCGGGGGCACGCGGGGCCTGTGCGTCGGCCACGTCGCCCCCGAGGCGACGGTGGGCGGCCCGATCGCACTCGTCGCCGACGGCGACCGCATCGTGATCGACGCCCTGGCCGGCACGCTCGACGTCGCGCTCGACGAGGCGGAGCTGCAGCGCCGCCGGGACGGATGGGAGCCGCTCGCCCCCCGTTACACCCGGGGCGTGCTGGCGAAGTACGCGCGGCTCGCCTCGGGCGCCGAGCGTGGGGCGATCACCGAGGCGTGACCGCCGGGCCCCGGTGGGCGCCGCGCGGGCGACGCCCGCGGGACGCGCGCGGGCGCCCGGGTCCCTCCGCTTGCCGAGGCGTGCCGGCTCTGCCAAGATCTGGGGTGATGCAGCCCACCATCATCGTCGTACTCCTCACCTAGCGCACAGCGGCCCCGCCGTGTGTGCGCTGTCGACCTCCCGAAAGGGGGGTCGTTCTGTTTTCCGGGTGCGGGAACGGCGGCACGGCATCCGGGAGCCCGAGGGCCTCTTGCCGCTGGCCGGAAGCACCGCCGATGGCGGACGGAGCAAGACTGAGGGAGACATGGAGCTCACGGGAGCACAGGCGCTCATCAAGAGCCTGGAGACACAGGGCGTGGAGGTCGTCTTCGGCCTCCCCGGAGGAGCGATCCTCCCCGTCTACGACCCGATCATCGACTCGTCGATCCGCCACATCCTCGTCCGCCACGAGCAGGGCGCGGGGCACGCCGCCGAGGGCTACGCGCAGGTGACGGGCCGCCCCGGCGTGGCGATGGTGACGAGCGGGCCCGGGGCGACGAACATCGTCACGCCGCTCGCCGACGCCTACATGGACTCGATCCCGCTCGTCGTCGTGAGCGGCCAGGTGGCGACGAGCGCGATCGGCACCGACGCCTTCCAAGAGGTCGACACGACCGGGATCACGCTCGGGGTGACGAAGCACAACTGGCTCGTCACGGACCCCGCGGAGATCCCCCAGGTCGTGGCCGAGGCCTTCCACATCGCCACGACCGGCCGGCCCGGGCCGGTGCTGATCGACTTCCCGAAGGACGTCGCCAACGCCCGCACGACCTTCGAGCCGCCGCCGCCGCTCGACCTGCCGGGCTACAAGCCCCCGACGACCCCAGATCCCGCGGCGATCGAGGAGGCGGCGCGCCTCATCGCCGCCGCCGAGCGCCCGGTGATCTACGCCGGCGGCGGCATCGTGAAGTCCGGGGCCGCCGAGGCGTTGCGGGCGCTCGCCGACGTGAGCGGCGCTCCGGTCACGACGACGCTGATGGGTCGTGGCGGCTTCCCCGAGAGTGACCCGCGCTGGCTCGGGATGCCAGGCATGCACGGCAGCTACGCCGCCGTCACGGCGATGCAGCGGTCGGACCTGCTGATCGCGCTCGGGGTCCGCTTCGACGACCGGGTCACCGGCAAGGTCTCGGCGTTCGCGCCCGGCGCGAAGGTCATCCACGTGGAGGTCGACCGGGCGGAGATCGGCAAGGTGCGCCGCGCCGACGTCGCGGTCAACGCCGACTGCCGGCTCGCCGTCGAGGCCCTCGTCGACGCCCTGCGCCGCCTCGCGAGCGAGCGGCCGGGCTCGTTCGGCGCCGGGCGGCTGGCACCGTGGACGGCGCTGCTTCGCGGCTGGAAGGAGCGCTTCCCCTTCACCTACGACCGCGAGGACGAGCGGAGCGGCTCGATCACCTCGGGCCTCGCGCCGCTGAAGCCGCAGTACGTCGTCGAGGAGCTTCGGCGCTCGACGCCCGACGACGCGATCCTCGTGTCGGGCGTGGGACAGCACCAGATGTGGGCCGCCCAGTTCTGGCGGTTCGAGCACCCGCGGACCTGGGTCAACTCGGGCGGCCTCGGGACGATGGGCTTCGCGGTCCCCGCGGCGCTCGGGGCCAAGGTCGGCCGCCCCGAGAAGATGGTCTGGGCGGTCGACGGCGACGGGTGCTTCCAGATGACCGCGCAAGAGCTCGTGACCGCGTCCGCCGAGCGGATCCCGATCAAGGTGGCGATCCTGAACAACGCCTATCTCGGCATGGTCCGCCAGTGGCAGCACATGTTCTACGAGGAGCGCTACTCCGAGGTCTACCTCTCGTCCGACCTTCCCGACTACGTGCGCTGGGCCGAGGCGATGGGCTGCGTCGGGCTGCGCGTCAGCTCGCCGGAGGAGGTGGTGCCGGCCATCGAGAAGGCGAACGAGATCGACGACCGGCCGGTCGTCATCGACTTTCGCACCGACTCGATGGAGCAGGTGTACCCGATGGTGCCCGCCGGGTCGTCGAACGACGACATCGTCGTGCACCCGAGCCAGGCGGGGCTTGCCCGGTGAGCGCCGTGGCAGGCGCGCCGGCGCGCGGCGGCGACGACAGGGTCCGCCACCACCTGGTGGCGCTCCTCGTCGAGAACAAGGCGGGCGTGCTCGCGCGCATCGCGGGGCTGTTCTCGCGCCGGGGCTTCAACATCTTCTCCCTCGCCGTCGCACCGACGCACGACCCGCGCTTTTCGCGTGTCTCGATCGTGGTGGACGTCGAGTCGGCCCCGCTCCAGCAGGTGGTCGACCAGCTGGACAAGCTGGTGAACGTCGTCGAGATCACCGAGCTCCACCCCGATGACGCGCGCGAGGCGGAGCTGTTGCTCGTCACCGTCTCGGTGGACGAGGACGACCGGGCCGAGGTCGAGGCCCTTGCGAGCGCCGGCGGCGGCAGCGTCGTCGACGCCGTGCCCGGAGCCGTCACGGTGATGCTCGCGGCGGACCCCGCCGTCGTCGACGACTTCGAGGACGCGATGCGCGAGCACGGGATCGTCGAGCTCCAGCGCACCGGCAGGATCGCGCTTCCTAAGCTGAGCGCCGACGGCGCCAGCGGCGCGTGACGCCCGCGCGCGCCGCGTCCCGGCCGGCCGTCGCCGAGGCAGCACCCACCCCGAGAACAGCAACAGAGAGGTAGCGAGGAACGATGCCGACGCTCTACTACGCCAACGACGCCGACCGCGGCCTGATCGCCGGCCGCAAGGTCGCCGTCATGGGGTACGGCTCCCAGGGTCACGCCCACGCGCTCAACCTGAAGGACTCGGGGATCGACGTGCGCGTCGGTCTTCGCGAGAGATCGGCGTCCCGGGACAAGGCCGAGTCGGCCGGGCTTCGCGTCCTGTCGACCGCCGAGGCGGCCGCCGAGGCCGACCTCGTGATGATGCTGCTCCCCGACACCGAGCAGGCCGCCGTGTACGAGGCGGAGATCGCGCCGCACCTGCGCGAGGGTGACGCCCTCTTCTTCGCCCACGGCTTCAACATCCGCTACGGCACGATCTCGCCGGCCGAGGGGATCGACGTCGCGATGGTCGCCCCGAAGGGCCCCGGCCACCTGGTGCGCCGCACCTACACCGAAGGCGGCGGCGTCCCGGCGCTGATCGCCGTCGAGGCCGACCCGTCGGGCAAGGCGATGGAGCTCGCCCTCGCCTATGCCGACGCCATCGGCGCGACGCGCGCCGGCGTGCTCGAGACGACCTTCACCGAGGAGACCGAGACCGACCTCTTCGGCGAGCAGGTGGTGCTGTGCGGCGGCCTGACCGCCCTCGTCACCGCCGGCTTCGAGACCCTCGTCGCCGCCGGCTACCAGCCCGAGTCGGCGTACTTCGAGTGCCTCCACGAGCTGAAGCTGATCGTCGACCTCATGTACGAGCAGGGCATCTCGGGGATGCGCTTTTCGATCTCGGACACCGCCGAGTACGGGGACCTGACGCGCGGGCCGCGGATCATCGACGGCGCCGTGCGCGCCGAGATGCGCCGCGTGCTCGACGAGATCCAAGACGGTCGCTTCGCCGAGGAGTGGATCGCCGAGAACCGCTCGGGCCGCAAGCGCTTCACCGAGCTTCGCGAGAAGGGCCGCGAGCACCAGATCGAGCAGGTCGGAGCCGAGCTGCGGGCGATGATGCCGTTCATCTCCGGCGGCCGCCAGCGGCTGGAGGACGTCTCGGGGGGCTGAGCCGCCCGAGCGGCGCCGCGCCCGGCGAGGTGCCGGTGCGCCCCGGCGGCGCCGCTCAGGCGGTCGTCACCCGCACGACCGGCTTCAGCAGGGTTGGGTCGCGGCGCGAGGCCTGCAGCGCGTCGAGGCTCTCGTCGAGGTCGAAGTGCGCGTCCACGAGCGCGTCGAGGTCGACGGCGCCCGAGGCCACAAGGGCGATGGCGCGCGGATAGGTGTTGGCGTAGCGGAAGGTCCCGGTGACCCAGATCTCGCGGGTCTGGATCGTGGCGTGCGGCAGCGCCACCTCGGGGGAGGCGCACATGCCGACGAGGACGGCAATCCCGGCCGGCCGGACCGCCCGGATGCCGTCGGCGATCGCCGCCTGCGCGCCGGTGCAGTCGACGAAGACGTCGCAGCCGCCACCGGCGGCCTCGAGCGAGCCGGTCCGGGCGTCCACCGTCGCGGTGGCGCCGAGCCGCAGGGCACGCTCGAGACGGAGCGGGTTGACGTCGCTCAGGATCACCTCGGCGGCCCCGGCGGCTTGCGCCGCCATCGCCACGACCGCGCCGATCGGCCCCGCGCCGGCGATCGCGACGCGCGAGCCGACGGTGACGCCCGCCTTGCCGCACGCCCACAGGCCGACCGACAGCGGCTCGACGAGCGCTCCCGCGTCGTCGGAGATCTCGTCGGGCAGCGCGTGGGCGAAGTCCTCGTCGATGCAGACGTAGCGCGTGAGGGTGCCGTCGACCGGCGGCGTCGCGAAGAACACGACGTCGGCGCAGAGGTTGTAGTGGCCTTCGCGGCACTCCCGGCACCTGCTGCAGGGGACGCCGGGTTCGAGGGCGACCCGCTGGCCGAGCGGGTGGCGCCCGGCCCGCTCGCCCCGGCCGACGACGACGCCGGAGGTCTCGTGCCCGAGCACCAGCGGGGCGCGCACCACGAAGTCGCCGATGCGTCCCTCCTCGAAGTAGTGGACGTCCGACCCGCAGACGCCGACGGAGCGCACCTCGACGAGCACCTCGGCGGGGCCGGGCACGGGCACCGGGCGCTCCTCGATGCGCACGTCGCCGATGCCGTACAGCACGGCGGCGACGTTGGCCCCGAGGCCCTCGCGCGCGGCGTCCCCGCCGCCCGTCACCGGAGGCCCCCCTCAGCCGGCGGCCAGGGCGCGCCGCAGCGCCTGGACCTGGTCGTCGATCGCGCGGCGCCCGACGGCGGCGCCGAGCGCCGGGCGGTCGAAGCCGTGGAACGCGGCGGGGAACTGGTGGAGCTCGGTCGGCACGCCCGCGGCGCTCAGCCGGAGCGCGTACGCCGCCCCCTCGTCGCGGAGCGGGTCGAGCTCGGCCGTCATCACGTAGGCCGGCGGCAGCCCGGACAGGTCGGCGGCCCGCGACGGCGCCGCCGTCGCCGGGACGTCGGTGCGCTCCTCGCGGCCCACTCCGAGGTAGATGTCCCACATCTGGCGCGACGCGGTCGCGTCCCAGGGCGGGACGCCGACGAACTGGGCCATCGAGACCGACTCCAGGCGGTCGTCGAGCGCCGGCTGCACCAGCAGCTGGAAGGCGACGGCGGGGCCGCCCTCGTCGCGTGCGCGGATCGCGCTCGCCGCGGCGAGCCCGCCGCCGGCGCTCGAGCCGGCCACCGCCAGCCGGCCCGCGTCGACGCCGAGCTCGTCGCCGGCCGAGGCGGCCCACTCCACGGCGGCGTAGCAGTCGTCGAGACCGCGGGGGTACCGGTGCTCGGGTGCGAGGCGGTAGTCGACCGAGACGACGACGCAGCCCGCCTCCGACGAGTAGCAGAGGCAGCGGTCGTGGTCGGTCTCGAGGTCCCCGAGGATGTAGCCGCCGCCGTGGAAGAAGACCGCGCAGCCGAGCGGCGAGCCGCTCCGGCCCTCCGGCTGGTAGACGCGGACCCGCACGCCGTCCTCGTTGCGTGCCGAGGGGATCGTCCGGTCGACGAAACTGGCGCGCCACGATGCGGGCGGCGCCCCGGCCGCGGCGAACCGCTGCGCCGACGCCGCGCGCGCCGCGGGCACGTCGCTCAGGTCGACGAGGGAGAGGCTCGGCAGCACCTTGGCGAGATCGGGGTCCATCGGGTCTCCCGGGGTCGGGGTCGGGACGGGTCGCGCCGGCGGGTGCACCCCCGCCGGCTCGACCCTCGGCGGCTCAGGCGGTGCGCTCGACCACGTAGTCGATGCACGCGGTGACGGCCTCGACGTCCTCCGCGTCGATCGTCGGGAACATCGCGATGCGCAGCTGGTTGCGGCCGAGCTTGCGGTAGGGGTCGGTGTCGACGATCCCGTTGGCGCGCAGCGTCTTGGCCACCTCCTTGGCGTCGACCGCGTCGACGAAGTCCACCGTCGCGACGACGCGGCTGCGGTCGTCCGGCTTGGCGACGAAGGGGGTCGCGAACTCGGCACGCTCGGCCCAGCCGTAGAGGATCTCGGCCGAGCGGTCCGAGCGCGAGGCCGACCACTCGAGCCCGCCGTTGCGGTTGAACCACTCGACCTGCTCGGCGAGGAGCAGCAGCGTGACGAGCGCCGGGGTGTTGTAGGTCTGGTCGAGGCGCGAGTTCTCGATCGCGATCGTCAGGTCGAAAAAGGCGGGGACCCAGCGCCCGCTCGCCCTAACGCGCTCGACCCGCTCGAGGGCCGCGGGCGAGAGGGCGGCGAGCCACAGGCCGCCTTCGGACCCGAAGCACTTCTGGGGGGCGAAGTAGTAGGCGTCGACCTCGGCGGGGTCGAAGCGGAGCCCGCCCGCCGCCGAGGTGGCGTCGACGAGGACGAGCCCGCCCGCCGGCTCGCCGTCCGCGGACTGCGGGCGCCGCACGGTCGTTTGGACGCCGGTCGAGGTCTCGTTTTGCGTCAGCGCGTAGGCGTCGACCCCGGTGTTGGCGGCCGGGTCGGGGTGCGTCCCGGGCTCGGAGACGAGCACCTCCGGCTCCGCGAGGTGTGGCGCCGCCTTCGCCGCGGCCGCGAACTTCGAGGAGAACTCCCCGAAGGAGCAGTGCTGGCTGCGCGACTCGATCAGGCAGAACGTGGCGATGTCCCAGAACGCGGTGGAGCCCCCGTTGCCGAGCACCACCTCGTAGCCGTCCGGGAGGCTGAAGAGCTCGGCGATGCCTCGCCGCACGCGGGCGACGACGTCGCGGACGCCGGCCTGGCGGTGGGAGGTGCCGAGGTAGGTCGGGGCGACGGCGACGAGGGCGTCGATTCCTTCGCTGCGCACCTTCGAGGGTCCGGAGTTGAACCGCCCGTCCCTCGGGAGGAGCGCCTTCGGGATCTCGATGACTGCCATGTCAACCTCCGTCGCGGCCCGCGACGCACCAGCGCCGGCGCGTGTCAGGCCCGTTCGTCGTCTGTGCCAGCATGGCAGGTATGGCCGCTTCCCCTCACATCAGCGGGGCCGCCTTCGAGCCCGCCCCCCGCATCTCCCGCCGCGTCGGCGCGGTGAGCCCCTCGGCGACGCTCGCGATCGACGCGAAGGCAAAGGCGATGAAGGCGGAGGGGCTCGACGTCGTCGGCTTCGGGGCGGGCGAGCCGGATTTTTCGACCCCGGAGGAGATCGTCGAGGCCGCCGTGGCGGCCTGCCGCGACCCGCGCAACCACCGCTACACACCGACGGCGGGGCTGCCCGAGCTGCGCCGGGCCGTCGTTGACAAGACCGCCCGCGACTCCGGGCTGGTGGTGGTGCCGTCCCAGGTGCTCGTGACGAACGGCGGCAAGCAGGCGATCGCCAACGCCTTCGCCACGCTCCTCGACCCCGGCGACGAGGTGCTCCTCCCCGCGCCGTACTGGACGACCTACCCCGAGGCGGTCGCCCTGGCGGGCGGCGTCCCGGTCGTCGTCGAGACCGACGACTCGACGGGCTTTCGCGCGACCGTGGACCAGCTGCAGGCCCACGCCTCGTCGCGCACGAAGGTGCTGCTGTTCGTCTCCCCGTCGAACCCGACGGGAGCCGTCTACCGGCGCGAGGAGATCGAGGCCATCGGTCGCCTGGCGCTCGAGCGGGGCTGGTGGGTGCTGACCGACGAGATCTACGAGCACCTCACCTACGACGAGGTGAAGCACCACTCAATGCCCGTCCTCGTGCCCGAGCTCGCCGAACGATGCGTCGTGGTGAACGGCGTGGCGAAGACCTACGCCATGACCGGCTGGCGCGTCGGCTGGATGCTCGGTCCGACCGACGTGGTCGAGGCGGCGACGAACCTGCAGTCCCACGAGACCTCCAACGTGAACAACGTGGCGCAGCGCGCCGCGATCGCCGCGCTGACCGGCGACCTCACGGCGGTGGCGCGCATGCGCGAGGCGTTCGACCGCCGCCGGCGGACCATCCAGGCGATGCTCGACGCCATCCCCGGCGTCTCCTGCCTGCTGCCGGAGGGCGCCTTCTACGCCTTCCCCTCGATGCAGGGCGTCCTCGGCCGCGAGATCCGCGGGCGCCGGCCGCAGTCGACGCTGGAGCTCGCCGAGCTCGTGCTCGACGAGGCCCGGGTCGCCTTCGTCCCCGGCGAGGCGTTCGGCGCGCCGGGCTACGCTCGGTTCTCCTACGCGCTGTCCGACGAGGACCTCGTCCGGGGCGTGGAGCGGATCGCCGAGCTGTTGGCGGAGGCGCGGTAGCGGGGGCGCGGTAGCGGGGGCGCGGTAGCGGGGGGGGGCACCATGCCGGCCGCCCCAGCGCCGAGGCGCACCGGCGGCCGTGGAGCAGGGCGGGCCCGGGGGTGTGCGGGCGAGCGACGAAACGGGAACCCGACACGGAGAGGAAGCGGCACACACCATGGCAAGGATCCTCGTCACCGAGAAGCTGGCGCCGAGTGGCCTCGAGGCGATGGGGGCCGCGGGGCACGAGGTCGACGTCCGCCTCGACCTGTCCCCCGCCGAGCTGCTGGAAGCCGTGCGCGCGGCGGACGCCCTCGTGATCCGCTCGGCGACCCAGGTCACCCCCGAGGTGCTCGAGGCGGGACGCCAGCTCACCGTCGTCGGCCGAGCCGGCGTCGGGCTCGACAACGTCGACGTGCCGGCGGCCACCCGCTTCGGCGTGATGGTGGTGAACGCCCCGGAGTCGAACATCGTCTCGGCGGCCGAGCTCGCCGTGGCGCTGCTGCTCGCCCAGGCGCGCAACATCCCCCAGGCGCACGCCTCGCTCGTCGCCGGTCGCTGGGAGCGTTCGAAGTGGGAGGGCGTCGAGCTGCACGGGAAGCGGCTCGGCATCGTCGGGCTCGGCCGGATCGGCGCGCTCGTCGCCCAGCGCATGCTCGCCTTCGGGATGCACCTCGCCGCCTACGACCCCTACACCTCTCCGGAGCGGGCGAGACGGATGGGCGTCGAGCTGATGAGCCTCGACGAGCTCGTGGCGAGCGCGGACTTCGTCACGATCCACCTGCCGAAGACGAAGGAGACCGTCGGGCTGTTCGGCAAGGAGCTCCTCGCGAAGGCGAAGCCGGGGCAGCGCATCGTCAACGCCGCCCGCGGCGGCATCGTCGACGAGGCGGCGCTCGCCGAGGCGATCCGGGAGGGCCGCATCGGCGGTGCGGCGCTCGACGTGTTCTCGTCCGAGCCGTGCACGGACTCGCCGCTGTTCGGCCTTCCAGGCGTCGTGGTCACCCCGCACCTCGGCGCCAGCACCGGCGAGGCCCAGGACAAGGCCGGCGAGCAGATCGCCGAGCAGGTGGTCCTCGCGCTCCGCGGCGACTTCGTCCCGTACGCGGTCAACGTCGCCGCCACCGGCGCGTCGGAGTCGGTGCGGCCCTTCCTCGGCCTCGCCGAGCAGCTCGGGCACTTCCTCGCCTCGCTCAGCGACGGCCTGCCGGCGCAGCTCGAGGTCGAGTACCAGGGAGCGCTCGCCGGCGAGGACGTCGGGATCCTCACGCTCGCCGTGCTGAAGGGCGTCTTCGCCGCGAGCTCGGACGAGCCGGTCACCTACGTGAACGCGCCCCGCCTCGCCGAGGAACGGGGCCTGTCGGTGCGCGAGTCCCAGACCGCCACCACCCACGACCGGGTGAGCCAGGTCCGGCTCAGCTGTGGCGAGCACTCCGTGGCGGGCGCGCTCGTCGGGAGCGCGGCGACCCCGAGGATCGTCGAGGTCGACGATCACTTCGTCGAGGTGCCGCCGGCACCGAACATGCTGGTCGTGCGCAACGACGACCGGCTCGGGATGATCGGCGTCGTGGGGACGGTGCTCGGCAACGCCGGGGTGAGCATCGCCAACATGGCCGTCGGCCAGACGGTCGGCGAGGGGACCGCGCTGATGGTGCTCGCGACCGACAGCGCGGTCGACGACTCGGCGCTCGAGACCCTCCGGGCGGCGCCCGGCATCCTCGGCGTCCACCGGGTCACCGGGCTCTGAGGCGCGGCCCGAGCGGGTGGGCGCGACCGGGCAGGGCGGGGGCGCGGCGCGCGTCGGCTGCTACGTGATTCCCAACCGCTTCGGCGCCATCGGCGAGCTGGCGGAGGACGTGGCGCGCTGGGAGCGGGCCGGGGTCCGGGGCGTATTGTTCGACGACCATCTCTTCCTCACCGACGGCGGTGACCGCTCGACGATGACCGAGCGGGGCGACCCCTTCGTCCTCGCCGCCGCGGTCGCGGCCAGCTCGGAGCGGCTCGAGGTCGGCACGATCGTGGCCAACATCGGCCTGCAGCACCCGGCGCTCGTCCTGCGACACTTCGCGCAGCTCGCCGCCCTCTTCGGCGGCGACCGCATCCTGGCCGGGATCGGCGCCGGCTGGAACGCCGAGGAGTTCGCAGCGCTCGGCCTCGAGATGCCGGACCACGCGACCCGGGCCAGGCGACTCCTCGACGCGACGCGGCGCGCCTTGCCCGCGAGCTGTTCGACGAGGGCGTGGCGACGATGGAGGGGACGGGGTTCGCCGTCCAGGACCTGCCGTTCACGCCGGCACCGGCGACGCCGCCGCGCCTGTTGCTCGGCGGCGGCTCGGACGCCGTGCTCGACGTCGCCGGCCGCTATGCCGACCACGTGGACCTGAACGGGTCGTCCAGGCGGCTGCCGCTCGGACGCGTCGAGCTGCTGCGGCGCGACGTGCTCCGTCGCCTGACGACGACCGTCGACGACCTGGTCGCCTCGGCCGCCCGCGTCGCCGAGTCGGCCCGCGTCGCCGGTCGCCCGGCCGGGGCGGTGACCTTTTCGGTTCTCGCGAGCCACGTCCGCTTTTGCGACGACGCCGAGGTCGCCGCCCGCGAGGAGGAGATGTGCCGGGCCGCCGGCGCCCCGGGCCTGGCGCTCGACGACTGCCCCTACGTGCTGGCGGGGAGCCCCGAGCGGATGGCGGGGCTGCTCACGGAGCGGGCCCGGCGGATCGGCATCTCGGCGATCATCGTCCCCGACGGCGAGCACGTCGAGCGGCTCTGCGCCGAGGTCCCGCCGGCAGTCGGCTGACCGGGCGGCACGCGAGACGCTAGGAGGCGGCGCCTCCGCCGGGCGACTCGAGATCGTCGAGCTCGACCGCGTCCGGTTCGGCGGCTCCGGCCTCGCTCCCGTCCGGGCGGGCCTCGGCGCGGCCGGCCGTGATGCGCACGCCGTCGGCGCTCGCCGGGGGGACCGGTGGCCACATGCCCTCGCTCGCCTTCGAAAAGGCACGCTCGTCGCGCTCGCGCTTGCGTCGGGCGAGGGTGCGCAGGACCTGGACGAGCGCGGCCACGAGACCGGCCGCCAGGCCGATCCGGACAGACCGCCGCTTCAGGCGCCACAGTGCCATGGGTCCCGCTCCTCCCGAACGCCCCGGCGCCCCGGGGCGCCGCGCCGCGCCCCGAGCGGGCCGGCGGGCCGCAGACTAGTACCGTCGCCGGCCGCCACTGATCGGGCTCGGCGAGCCCGCGCCGGACGGGTGCCTTGACGTTGGCGTGCTCTTCCGTCACACTGATTTGGTGATCCGCGACCTTCTCACCGAGCTGGGCCTCCTCCTTACCTGACGGCGAGCGCCATATTGCGCTCGCCGCGACCTCCTGCGCCTCCGGGCCAGGAGGTTTTTTGTTGCCCCGGTGCCGACGACCGAGCACCCGCTGTGCCCACGACAGCGCCGACGACACGCCGACCGAACCGATCACCGATCCGAGACCCGGAGCGACCGACGAGCTCCCGACGACAGGACATCTCATGCCACCAGCCAACGTGACGCCGAAGAACCTGCCCTTCGAGAGGTACCGCGCGTACGAGCCGGTCGACCTGCCCGACCGCACCTGGCCTTCGCGGACCATCACCAAGGCGCCGCGTTGGTGCGCGGTGGACCTGCGCGACGGCAACCAGGCCCTGATCGACCCGATGGACCCCGAGCGCAAGCGCCGGATGTTCGAGGCGCTCGTCGGCATGGGCTTCAAGGAGATCGAGGTCGGCTTCCCCTCGGCCTCGCAGACCGACTACGACTTCGTGCGCCAGCTCATCGAGCAGGATCTCGTGCCCGACGACGTCACCATCCAGGTGCTCGTCCAGTGCCGACCGGAGCTGATCGAGCGCACCTACGAGTGCCTGCGGGGCGCCGACAACGCCATCGTGCACTTCTACAACTCCACCTCGGTGCTGCAGCGCCGGGTCGTGTTCGGCTTGGACAAGGCCGGGATCACCAAGATCGCCGTCGAGGCGGCGGGGCTCTGCCGCTCGCTCGAGGCGAAGCTGCCCGGCACGTCCGTCTGCTACGAGTACAGCCCGGAGTCCTTCACCGGGACCGAGATCGACTACTCAGTCGAGATCTGCTCGGCGGTGATCGACGCGATCGGGCCGACGCCCGAGCGGCCGATCGTGCTCAACCTGCCGGCCACCGTCGAGATGTCGACCCCGAACGTCTACGCGGACCTGATCGAGTACTTCCACCGCCACATCCCAAGACGCGACGCCGTCGTGCTCAGCCTGCACCCCCACAACGACCGCGGCTGCGCGGTGGCCGCCGCCGAGCTCGGGGTGATGGCCGGTGCCGACCGGGTGGAGGGGTGCCTGTTCGGCAACGGCGAGCGCACCGGCAACGTCGACCTCGTCACCCTGGCGCTGAACCTCTTCTCCCAGGGCGTCGACCCCGAGCTCGACGTCAGCGACATCGACGCGTTGCGCCGGGTCGCCGAGTACTGCAACCGTCTCCCGGTCCACCCCCGCCATCCCTACGTGGGCGACCTCGTGTACACGGCTTTCTCCGGCTCGCACCAGGACGCCATCAAGAAGGGGATGGCGGCCCTCCCCGAGGACTACGCGGTCTGGGAGGTGCCCTACCTGCCGATCGACCCGCACCACGTCGGCCGCAGCTACGAGGCCGTGATCCGGGTCAACTCCCAGTCCGGAAAGGGCGGCGTCGCCTACATCATGGAGGCGGAGCACGGGATGGTGCTTCCCCGGCGCCTCCAGATCGAGTTCTCCCAGGCGATCCAGCACGTCACCGAGGACACCGGCACGGAGATCTCCCCGGCGGCGATGTGGGACGTGTTCACCCGCGAGTACCTGCCGGACGACGCCCCGATCCAGCTCATCTCCCACGAGACGGCGAGCGCCGGCGAGCACGACAAGGTCACGGCGCAGCTGCTCGTCGACGGGAGCCACGTCACGATCACCGGCGGGGGCAACGGTCCGATCGCCGCCTTCGTCGCCGGGGTCCGCGACGGGCTCGGCGTCGACATCGACGTCGTCGACTACAGCGAGCACGCGATCACCGCCGGGGTGAGCGCGCAGGCCGTCGCCTACGTCGAGACGACCGACGCCACCGGCCGGACCCGCTGGGGGGTCGGGATGGACTCGAGCATCCTCACCGCCGGCCTCCGGGCGGTCGTGTCCGCGATCAACGCCCGGCGCGCGACGCGCTAGCCGGGGGTTTCGCCTACGTCGCCGGTCCGCCGGCGCCCGTGCCGGCGCCGAGCGCGTCGGCGATCTCGTCCGCCCACGCCTCGACCTCCGGCCAGTCGCGGAAGTCGCCCTCCGGCGCGCGCAGCACGCGCACGATGGCGCGCTCGCCGGCCCCGAGCGTCGTCTTGTCCAGCTTGCCGGCGAAGACGTGGTGGCCGCGCGCGTGAGCGGCTTGGACCATCGCGCCGGCGTCGGCCGGTTCCTCGGCGGGCTTTGGGGGGTCGCCCACCGGGCCGCTCGAGAAGAGCCAGACCGGCCGCTCGGCCAGCTCGTCGCCGAGACGCTCGACGAGCGACTTCGCCGGTGCGAGCCAGTGCGCGGCGTAGACGGCGCTGCCGAGCACGACCGCGTCGACGCCGACGAGGTCGCTAACCTCCTCCGGCTCGGCCCGCACCGCGACCACACCGCGGCCGCGCAGCCATTCGGCGATCGCGGTGGCGATCCCGGCCGTGGAGCCGTGCCTGCTCGCGGCGACGACGAGCGCTCTCATGGGCCACCTCCTGGCCGTCCCGTACCCGTGCTGCCACCTTCGCCCCGGGACGGGTGCGCCGACCAGTGCCGTTCGGCACGATCGAGGCGCGTCGGCGCGTCGGCGCGTCGGCGCGGCGGCGCGGCGGCGCGGCGCTCAGGCGCTGAGGCGCGGCAGGTGCGCGGGGCGGTGCTCCTCGAAGCGGTCGATCTCGGCGACATGGCCGAGCGTGACGCCGATGTCGTCGAGGCCGCTCAGGAGGCGCTGGCGCGCCGTGTCGTCGATCGAGAAGGGTCCGGCGATGCCTGCCGCCGGTGCCTCGACCGTGCGGCGGTCCACGTCGATCGTGATCTCGAGGGTCGGGTCGGCCGTCACCGCCTCGAGCAGCGCCCGGTCGAGCTCGGCTGAGACCTCGACCGGCACGAGCCCTGAGCGCGTCGAGTTGTTCTTGAAGATGTCGGCGATGCGCGGGCTGACGACGGCGCGGAAGCCGTAGTCGACGAGCGCCCAGACGGCGTGCTCACGCGACGAGCCGATCCCGAAGTTGGGCCCGGCGACGAGGATGCTGGCGCCGGAGTACTCCTCCCGGTTCAGCACGAACTCACGGTCGTCGCGCCACTCCGAGAACAGCCCGGCACCGAAGCCGGTGCGCTCGACGCGCTTCAGCCACTCGCTCGGGATGATCTGGTCCGTGTCGACGTCCGAGCGGTCGAGGGGGACGGCCCTTCCGGTCACGACTCGAACGGGTTCCATCGTCGTCCTCCTGTCTCGCTCACGGTGCTCGTTCTCAGCTGTCGGTCCCGACGCCGCTCAGCCGAGCGCTGCCGGGGTGGCGAAGTGGCCGGCGACCGCCGTCGCCGCCGCGACCGCCGGGGAGACGAGGTGGGTCCTGCCGCCCCGTCCCTGACGGCCCTCGAAGTTCCGGTTGGAGGTCGAGGCGCAGCGCTCGCCCGGCGAGAGCTGGTCCGGGTTCATCCCGAGACACATCGAGCAGCCGCTCTCGCGCCACTCGAATCCCGCCGCCCGGAACACCGCGTCGAGCCCCTCCTGCTCGGCCTCGGCCTTGACGCGGCGCGAGCCCGGGACGACGAGGGCGCGCATGCCGCCCGCGACCTTCCTGCCGTCCACGACGGCGGCCGCGGCGCGAAGGTCCTCGATGCGGGAGTTCGTGCACGAGCCGATGAACACCGTGTCGACGGGGATGTCGGCGATCGGCGTGCCGGCGACCAGGCCCATGTAGGCGAGTGCCCGCAACGCGCTCTCGCGCTCGCCGGGGTCGGTGATCGAGTCGGGATCCGGGACCGAGCCGTCGATCGGCACCACCTGCGCGGGGTTCGTCCCCCATGTGACGTGCGGCCGGATCCCGGCGGCGTCGAGGCGGACGACGCGGTCGAAGGTGGCGTCGGGGTCGGTCACGAGCCCGCGCCAGTCCCCCAGCGCCTCCTCCCACGCCCTGCCGCTCGGCGCGTGGTCGCGCCCCTCGAGGTAGGCGAAGGTGACCTCGTCGGGCGCGATCAGCCCGGCACGCGCCCCGGCCTCGATGGACATGTTGCAGACGGTCATCCGACCCTCCATCGACAGACCCCGGATCGCGGAGCCCCGGTACTCGATGACGTGACCGATGCCGCCACCCGTGCCGAGGCGCCCGACGATCGCGAGGACGACGTCCTTGGCCGTCACGCCGGGCGTGAGCGCGCCGTCCACCTCGACCGCCATCGTGGCGGGGCGGGCCTGGGGGAGCGTCTGGGTGGCGAGGACGTGCTCGACCTCGGAGGTGCCGATGCCGAACGCGAGGGCACCGAAGGCGCCGTGGGTGGACGTGTGGCTGTCCCCGCAGACGATCGTCATCCCGGGCTGGCTGAGGCCCTGCTCGGGTCCGATCACGTGGACGATGCCCTGGTTGGGATCGCCCATCGGGAACGCGGTGATGCCGAACTCGGCGCAGTTGGCGGCGAGCGCCTCCAGCTGGCGCCGGGAGATCGGGTCGGCGACCGGGCGGTCGATGTCGAGCGTCGGCACGTTGTGGTCGGCCGTCGCGACCGTGAGGTCGGGGCGGCGCACCCGCCGGCCGGCGAGGCGCAGGCCGTCGAACGCCTGGGGCGAGGTGACCTCGTGGACGAGGTGCAGGTCGATGTAGAGCAGGTCGGGCTCCGCGCCACCGTCGCCGGCGTGGACGACGTGGCGATCCCAGACCTTCTCCGACAGCGTCTTGGCCATCTTGTTCCCTTCAGTCGACGGAGACGATCTCGACCCGCAGCTTGCCGTTCGGGGCGTCGTACTCGACCTCGGCGCCGACGGGCTTGCCGAGCAGCACCTGGCCGAGCGGCGAGCCGGGCGAGATGACCGCGACGTCGTCGCGCCGCTCCTCGATCGAGCCGACGAGGTAGCGCTCGACGTCGTCGTCACCCGCGTAGCGGATCCCGACGATGCGCCCCGTGGCGACGACCCCGTCCGACGCGCCGCCGGACTCCACGATGACGGCGCTCCCGAGCATCGCCTGGAGCTGGCGGACCCTCGACTCCATCTTGCCCTGGGCGTCCTTGGCGGCGTGGTAGTCCCCGTTCTCGGACAGGTCCCCGAGCGCGCGGGCGGCCTCGATCTGCCTGGCGATCTCCACCCGGCCGCGCGTCGTCAGATCCTCGAGCTCCTCGACGAGCCGCGCGTGCGTCTCGGGCGTGAGGTGGGTCTCCTTCATCTGAACGAAACTACCCGCTCGGCGCCGCGGGCCGGGCGGGGGCTCGGCGCGGCCGCGCCGACGGGGGCGTGGAGCGCGCCGTGTGCCGGCGGACCGGCGGCCGACCCGTGGACCGTCGTGCTCAGCGGGTGATCCCCGGCGGAGGTGTCGTCGGGCGCGCGGCGCGCCGGCGCGCCCGCTGCTCGCGCTCGTAGCTCCTCACGCAGCGCTGCGCGAGGCGGACGAGGCTGTAAAGGATCACCCAGATCGGCCAGAACGCGCTGTGGCCCGCCGACGTCACCGCCCACACGGCGCTGGCGAAGACGTCCAGCACCGCGAGCCGCATCGCGCTCGCGACCACCGACGGCGAGCGCCACGGCCGGAACGGCGCCGGCGGCGGCGCCTGCGGCGCCTGCGGAAGCACGTGCCCGTTCGGCAGGTCGGTGAGCAGGCGGTCGAGGTCGTCCAAGGTCTTCGCCTCGAGCGCCGCCTCGATACGCTCGCGCAGCTCGTCGAGCGTCAGCCGGCCCTCGCCGCCGTGGCGGCGGAGGAGCTCGACCGTCTCGTCGCGATCGGCGTCGGACGCGCGGAGGATGCGGCGGTCGCCCTGCGCTTGTGGCACCTCACGATGATCGCGCGTCCCGGCGCCCCCGGCGCCCCGCCCGGCCCCGTCGCCCACGTCAGCGGCGCGACCGAGTTGACGCGGGGCGCTCGGTTCGCCAGACTTGCCAGACCATGGCGTACGCGAAGCACATCGTAATTCCCTGACGACGCACACCCCCGAAGGGAGTGCGTCGTTCGCCGTCCACTGGGTGGGCGGCTTTTTTGTTGGTCGGGTCGCGCCTGCGGCGGGTGCGCAGGCGCACACCGGCGGCCCGTAGCGCGAGCCGCCAGCATGACCGGGCGGCGACGCGAGCCGCACCCGGAGAAAGGACGCGGAAGAGGTGGCGGGCTACAAGGTCGCAGTCATCGGAGGCGACGGCATCGGACCGGAGGTGCTGCGCGAGGCGCTGAAGGTCGTGGACGCCGCCGGCGTCCACCTCGACGCGGTCGGCTACGACCTCGGCGCGAGCCACTACGTGCGCACGGGCGAGGTGCTGCCGGACGCCGTGCTCGAGGAGCTCCGCGCCGTCGACGCCATCCTCCTCGGTGCCGTGGGCCCGCCGATCGGCTCGACCGAGGTGCCGCCCGGCGTGCTCGAGCGCGGGCTGCTGCTGAAGCTGCGGTTCGAGCTCGACCTCTACATCAACCTGCGGCCGTTCAACGCCGTGCCGGGCGCGATCGCGGCGGGCTGCGACTTCGTCGTCGTGCGCGAGAACACCGAGGGCCCCTACGCGGGCGAGGGCGGCCAGCTCCGCCGGAACACGCCCTACGAGGTGGCCACCCAGGGCTCGGTGAACACCCGCCACGGCGTCGAGCGCTGCGTGCGCTTCGCGTTCCACCTCGCCGAGCAGCGGTCGCGGCGCTCGCTGACGCTCGTGCACAAGACGAACGTGCTCACCTACTCCGGCGACCTGTGGCAGCGCACCTTCAACGACGTCTCGGCCGAGCACCCTGGCGTCGCAACGGCCTACAACCACGTCGACGCCGCCTGCATCTACTTCGCGACCGACGCCGGCCGCTACGACGTGGTCGTCACGGACAACCTCTTCGGGGACATTCTCACGGACCTCGCCGGCGCGGTCACCGGAGGGATCGGCCTCGCCGCCTCCGCGAACCTGAACCCCGCCCGCACCGGCCCCTCCCTGTTCGAGCCGGTGCACGGCGCGGCGCACGACATCGCCGGCACCGGCAAGGCGAACCCGCTCGCCGCGATCCGCTCCGCGGCGATGATGCTCGAGCACCTCGGCGAGGCGAGCGCCGCAGCGCGCATCACCAAGGCGGTGCTCGGCCTGCAGGACGAGCTGGCGAGCTCCGCCGAGGGGCGGAGCACCACCGACATCGGCGACGCGGTCGCAGAGAGGTTGTGAGATGCCGATCACCCCGACGGCGAAGATCTGGATGGACGGCGAGCTGGTGGACTGGGAGCAGGCCACCGTCCACGTCCTCACCCACAGCCTCCACTACGGCACGGCCGTGTTCGAAGGCATCCGGGCGTACCCGACGAGCTCTGGGCCGGCCGTGTTCCGCCTGCGCGAGCACGTCGCCCGCCTGGCGCGCTCGGCGCACCTGCTGGCGATGACGGTGCCGTACTCCGAGAGCGAGCTCGTCGAGGCGGTGAAGGCGACGGTCCGCGCGAGCGGCCTGTCCGCCTGCTACATCCGCCCGCTCGTGTACCTCGGCTACGGCGAGATGGGCCTGAACCCGCTGCCGTGCAAGGTGCAGGTCTCGGTCGCCGTCTGGCCGTGGGGGGCGTACCTCGGCGATGACGGCATCTCGAACGGCATCCGCCTGAAGGTCAGCTCCTGGACCCGCCACGACCCGCGGGCGATGCCGACGGCGGCGAAGGCGACCGGCATGTACATCAACTCCTCGCTCGCCAAGGTGGAGGCGGTGCGGGCCGGCTACGACGAGGCGCTGATGTGCACCACCGACGGCTACCTCGCCGAGGGCACCGGAGAGAACATCTTCCTCGTGCGCGACGGGCGGCTCCTCACCCCGCCGAACTCGGCGGTCGGCGCCCTCGCCGGGATCACCGCGGATGCCGTCGGCGTCATCGCGCGCGACCTCGGCTATGAGGTGCGCGAGGAGCTGCTGCGGCGCTCGGACGTCTACCTCGCCGACGAGGCGTTCCTCACCGGCACCGCCGCCGAGGTCGTGCCGATCGCCTCGGTCGACGACCGGACCGTCGGCAGCGGCAGGCCGGGGCCGGTGACGAAGGCGATCCAGGAGACGTTCTTCGCCGCGGTGAAGGGCGAGGTCGACCGCTACAAGGACTGGCTCGACCATGTCGAATGACCCCGCGTCGACCGACCGACGGCCGTCCCGCCACCGGTCGACTGGCCATGGCCGCTGACCACGGCGCTCCCGGCGCTGGCGCCGGGGCGCACGGCCACACGCACCTCGCCACCGGGGCCGTCACCCTCCCGGCGTCGGTCGACGTCTACGACACGACGCTTCGCGACGGCTCCCAGCAAGAGGGGATGTCCCTCACCGTCGAGGACAAGCTGCGCGTCGCCGAGCAGCTCGATCACCTCGGTGTCGCCTACGTCGAGGGCGGCTGGCCGGGCGCCAACCCGAAGGACGACGAGTTCTTCACCCGGGCGCGAGACGAGCTGAAGCTGTCGACGGCCACCCTGGTCGCGTTCGGCTCGACGCGGCGAGCCGGCGTACGGGCTCCGGACGACGAGACGCTGCGCCTCCTGCTCGCCGCCGGGACCGAGGCGGTGTGCATCGTCGCCAAGTCGTCGGACCTCCACGTCACCGACGCCCTGCGCACGACGCTCGACGAGGCGGTGGCGATGGTGGAGGACTCGGTCGCCTACCTCCGTTCGGAGGGCCGCCGGGTGTTCCTCGACGCCGAGCACTTCTTCGACGGCTACCTTCGCGACGCCGAGTTCGCCCTGCGCGTCCTCGGCGCGGCCGAGCGGGCCGGGGCCGAGACGCTGGTGCTCTGCGACACGAACGGCGGGATGCTGCCGCACCAGGTCGAGCAGATCGTGTCGGAGGTGCGCGAGCGCACCGGCGTGCAGCTCGGGGTGCACTTCCACAACGACAGCGGCTGCGCCGTGGCGAACACCCTGGCGGGGGTCGCCTACGGGGCCACCCAGGTGCAGGGTTGCGTCAACGGCTACGGCGAGCGGGCCGGCAACGCCGACCTGTCGGCCGCGATCCCGAACCTGACCTTGAAGATGGGCGTCGAGACGATCCCGCGGGAGCGGTTGGAGCTCGTGACGCCGGTCGCCCGTCACATCGCCGAGCTGGTGAACCTCAACCTCGACCCCCAGCGCCCCTACGTCGGCTCGGCGGCGTTCGCGCACAAGGCCGGCCTGCACACGAGCGCCATCGCCCGCCGGCCGGACGCCTACGAGCACATCCGTCCCGACGCCGTCGGCAACGGCACGCGCGTCGTGGTGAGCGAGCTCTCCGGGCGCTCGACCATCGCGCTGAAGGCCGCCGAGCTCGGGATCGACCTCGATTCCGTCGCCTCGGGCGAGGTGCTCGAGACGCTGAAGCGTCTCGAGCACGCCGGCTACCACTTCGAGGTGGCGGACGGCTCGCTCGAGCTGCTGATGCGGGCCGCCGCCGGCGGTGCGTCGGCGGGCCTCGACCGGTTCTTCTCGATCGAGTCGTTCCGGGTGATGACCGACTGGCGGGCCGCGCCGGGCGCGGCCGAGAGCCCCACCGGCTCGGGACGCCTCGCCCACCCCTGGGCCGACGACGGCACCCTCGTCACCGAGGCCACCGTCAAGGTCCTCGTCAACGACGAGCGCGTCGTCGCCACCGCCGAGGGGAACGGACCGGTGAACGCCCTCGACGCGGCGTTGCGCAAGGCGATCGGCCAGCACTTCCCCGAGCTCGGAGCGATGCACCTCGCCGACTACCGCGTGCGGGTGCTCGACACCCACAAGGGCACGGGGGCGGTGACGAGGGTGCTCCTCGACAGCGCCGACGCCGAGGGCACCTGGTCGACGATCGGCGTCTCGGAGAACATCATCGAGGCCTCGTGGCAGGCGCTCGTCGACTCGATCGTGTTCGCCCTGGTTCGAGCGGCGGCGGTCGGCTCGGGTAGCGTGCACGCCGAGCAGCCATGACCCAGCCGAGATTCGCCCCCATCCCCCTCGAGGACGAGGTCCGCCCGGGCTACCGCCTGGAGCCGCCGAAGCCCTGGACCCCGCACCGGCCGGCCGACTACCGGGCGGGGGCGTTCCCCCGCACCACGGGGAGCGGCGTGCCGGGTCCCGACCAGGGCTACGCTCTCCGCCTCGCCCGGCGCTTCGACGAGCGCCTGGAGCTCGCGCCGGGCGAGCACGCCGACGACGTCATCGCCGGCGCCGTCTCGCTCGCGCTCCGGCGGGCCGCCCGGTTCGGTCGGGCGCCGGTGATCACCGACATCGAGCTCGTGCTGACGCTGTTCGGCTACCTCGGCGACGCTCCTCGCGAGCTGGTCGAGCGCCGCCGTGGGCTGTTCCAGGGCGCGAGCCACGACTACTGGCAGCGGCGGGCGCTCGCGCACCTGGTCCCGGACGCGACGCTGCAGCTCACGCCGGCGGAGGTGCGCGGCCGGCTCGCCGATTGGAGCGACCTCATCGGGGCGTAGCCTGATGTCGTAAGGCAACGAGGAGGCTTCGATGGGACTGATGGACAAGGTGAAGGTGCAGGCCACCCAGCTCGCCGAGAAGGCCCAGGAGGCGGGCAAGGCCGGGCAGGCCAAGATCGAGGCGCTCCAGGCGAAGCGGAAGGCGGACTCCTTGCTCCACGAGCTCGGGTCGATCACCTTCCACGCCAGGACCGACCGGGGCTCTCCCGGTGACGACGGCCGTATCGCCGACCTGGTCGAGCAGCTGCGTCAGTACGAGGCGGAGCACGGCCCGGTCGACGACGCGACGTTCGACGGCGCCGGCGGCGAGGCGAGCGCACGGAACTGAGCAGGGAACGCGCCGGCACGCCGTGGCGTGGCGGCCTGCTCTCGCGGCCCGTGAGGGAGCCCGTGGGAGCGCGAGAACGCGCCGGTGGGCTGGCGCCGCGCTGAACGTCGGCGGCTCGCGTGCCGGGCGTGGCCGCCTGCCGCGGACCGCTTCGGTTGCTCGAGCCGGGCCGGGAGGTGGAACAGCGCGTCGAGGAAGAGCACCGAGCCGACGCCGATGCACGCTCCGCCGAGCGCGTCCGTCGGGAAGTGCCAGCGCATCGCGATCACCGCGGCGCTCACCGCCGCGATCACGCCGAGACCGGCCACGCCGACGAGCGGGCGGAGGACGCGTGGAGAGGCGAGCGTCGCGACGGTGATGAGCGCGGCGGTGGCGGTGACCGTGCCGGAGGGGTAGGAGAAGCCCCCGAACGGCGTGACGTGGCGGCCGACGAGGGGCTTCGCGATGCGCTCTGTGACGAGGACCGCAGCGATGGGCCCGACGAGGCAGGCGAGCGCCCGGGCCCGGTCGCGCCAGATGCTGAGCACGATCGACAGGGCGATCCCGGCGACGAGCACGGGGAGGGTGCCGATGTCGGCGATGTCGTGCCAGCGCCGCGAGGTCGGGGCCGCCGGGAAGGCGGCGAAGCCGGCGACGTCGAGGCGGTTCGGCCACGGCCGGTGGACGAAGGCGAACCCGGCGACGGCCGCCGCGCCGAGGAGCGCGAGGCCGAGCGCGAGCTCGAGGCCGAGCCACGGCGCGCTCCGGGCGCGGCTGACGGACGACATGCCAGGGGACCGGGCCATGTGTCGAGGATACGGGACGCGCCGCGCCGGACGGGGGCGCCCGGGGGCGACGAGTAACGTCGTCGCCGTAGGCGGGGTCGCCGACGCCGCCAGCGGCACGCGGTGGAGGCGGATGCGGTGCAGCCGGGTCACGGGCAGCTGAGTTGACGAGCGGCCGACCGCTCTGGCAGGAGATGTGGCGCCGGCGGCGGGTCGAGCCCCGCCAGGACCTGCAGGAGATGGGGCGCCGGGGCCGCCGCCATGTGCTGATCGCCCTGGCTGCCGGCGTCGTCGCGTGCGCGGCCATCGTGGCGGGCTCGAACTACGGGTCGCTCCACTCGCGCCGGATCGAGCCGCGGGTCGTCTTCTGGGCGGCGGTGGGCACCTACGTCGTGTTCGCCATCGCGACGACGAGGCGCCTCGCCGCCGGCCTCGGCGAGCTGATGATCGCTCGCACCGTCCGGGCCGCCGGCACCGCGGTGCGGCTGCTCACCACCGCGGTCGGCTACGTCATCGTCCTGTTCGGGCTGCTCGGGCTGTTCCAGGTCCCGATCTCGCACCTCCTCGTCGGAGGTGCGGTGACGGGGGTGGTCCTCGGCATCGCCGGCCAGCAGAGCCTCGGGAACGTCTTCGCCGGCTTCGTGCTCCAGTTCGCCCGGCCCTTCACGGTCGGCGACCACATCCGCGTGCGCTCGGGCGCGCTCGGCGGGATCTTCGAGGGGGTCGTGCTCGGGATGAGCCTGACGTACGTCACCCTCTACACCGAGGGCGGCGTCTTGAAGGTGCCGAACTCGGGGATGCTCGCCGCGGCGGTCGGGCCGTACCCGGCACGTGACCGGGCGGTGCTCGACGCCGCGAAGGCCGCTGGGTCCCCCGTGACGGCCCCACAGGGCATCATCCCGCCGGGAGCAGCCGCTGCCCCGGGTGCCCCGCCGGCGGGACAGCGCGGGCCGGCCGGCCCGGCGGGACCCCCCGGCCCGGCCGGGCCCGCGGGCCCGACGGGCGTGGCCGGCGAGGCGGCCGCGCCGGGGGCGGGCACGTCCTCGGCACCGGCCGGGACCGCGGTGGTGGCCGACACGACCCCGGGGCCTGCCCCCGCCGCCTCCTCGGCCGCGGACGTGCCGGCGCCTGAGGGGCCCGCCGGCGCCGGGACGCCCGACGGCAACGCCGGGCCCGACGGCACCGCGGGGGCCGACGGCACCGCGGGGGCCGACGCCAAGGCCAGCCGCGCCGGCGGTCGCCGGCGGGCGCCCGGCTGAGCTGGTGCGGGGCCGGGCTCGCGCCCGGCGCTCCCGCTCCGGCGCCGTCAGGAGCTCGGGGCCACGAGCCGCCACATCACGACGTGGGGGCCGATGTCCGGCTCGTCCCAGGCCTCACCGATCATGACGAGGCCGGCGCGCTCGTAGAGCGCGTGGGCGGGGAGGCGGGCGTTGCACCACAGCAGACCCCCGCCGCTGGTCGCGACGTGCTCGATCGCCGCCGAGAGGACGCGGCCACCGATCCCCGCCCGGCGCCGGTCCTCGCGCGTCGCCATGCCGCGCAGCCGCCACGCCGGCGCGTCAGGGAACGCTGTGGCGTCGAAGGGAGGGGCCTCGCGCCGCAGCGTCGCGGTCGAGACCACCTCCTCGCTCGCCGGATCGACGGCGGCGAACGCGACCAGCTCGCCGCCCTCGTCGGCGAGGCCGACCTGCTCGACGCTCTGGTGCGGTCGGAGCACGGCCTGGCGCAGCGCCCAGGTGGCCTGCGGTCCCACGCGGCGAACGGTCGGTTCCATCCAAGGAGGCTACGCCAGTCCGCGAGGGCCGTCTCGGGCGCTCCGGGCCGCCGGGTGCTCCCCGGCCTGCCATCATGTGGGCGTGATCGTCGAGCGCAGCTACCTGGCCACGCCCTCGAGCCCATCCGAGCCGAGCCGAGCCGCGCCGCGCGGCGCGGTCCGAGGGCCGTCGCGACGCCACGCCCGCAGGGGCCGGACGCAGGTGTCCGGCGCCGGCCCGTCCGACACCGGCTCCGCGCCGTTCGGTCTGAGAGGATGACCCGATGATCGACGCCGAGCTCCTGGAGCGTCCACCCGATGACGGGGGCGCCGCCACCTCCCCGGCTGTGACGAGCGCCGTCGAGGGGATCCCGGTCGATAGGGCCGGTGCGGTTGACGCCTCGACCCTCGGCCTCGCGACGACCCGGGAGCGGACCTCGCGCGTCAGCCAGGTCGTGACGCTGGTCGCCGTCCTCGTTCCGCCGCTCGCGATCCTCTCGGCGGCGCGCGTGCTGTGGGGCGTCGCGGTGCGGCCGCTCGATCTCATCCTGTTCGCGGTGCTGTACGTCGCCACGGGCCTCGGCATCACCGTCGGCTACCACCGGCTCTTCACGCACCGCTCGTTCGAGGCGCCCACCGCGGTCCGGGTGCTGCTCGCGATCCTCGGGGCGATGACCCTGCAAGGACCGGTCACCCAGTGGGTGACGGACCACCGCAAGCACCACGCCCGCTCCGACGTGGAGGGCGATCCCCACTCGCCGCACCTGTCGGGCGACGGCCTCCTTGGCGCGGTGCGCGGGCTGTGGCACTCCCACGTCGGCTGGATGTTCACGACCAAGGGCATGGAGCGCGGCGACATGTACGGGCGCGACCTGCACGACGACCGCCCCATCCGCTTCGTCGACCGCTTCTACCTGCTGTGGGTGCTCGTGTCGGTCGCGCTGCCGTTCGGCATCGCGTGGGCCGTCACCGGGAGCGTCGCACGGGGCCTCGAGGCGATGGTCTGGGCGGGCCTCGTCCGGATCTTCGCGTTCGAGCACGCCACCTTCGCGGTCAACTCCATCTGCCACACCTTCGGCCGCCGCGTCTACGACGCCCGCGACCAGAGCCGCAACAACTGGGTCGTGGCGCTGTTGACCTTCGGCGAGGGGTGGCACAACAACCACCACGCCTTCCCCCGCTCGGCCCGCCACGGTCTCGGCCGGCTGCAGGTGGATGTCTCCTACCTGGTGATCCGCGGGCTCGAGGGCTGCCGACTGGCGGCGAACCTCCGCCTGCCGACGCCGGCCCAGCAGGCGAGGGCGCGCCGCGTCGGCGCGCCCGACACCGCCTGAGGCTCGATCAGCCGCCGGGGGGCGCCAGCCCGTTCGGTCGCCAGCCCGCCTTCGCCAGCAGGCACTGGACGTCGCCGAGGCGCCGCTCGGCGAACGACGCCTCGCGGTAGCTGAGGTAGAACTCGAAGAGCAGGCGGAACGTCTCGTCGAAACCGAGCCCCGCCAGCTCGCCGGCGCGCTCGGCGAAGGCCTCCCGCCAGCGCCGGAAGGTCTCGGCGGCGTGGTGGCCGATGTCGTCGAGGGCGACGACGTCGAGGTCGCCGGTCTTGACGATGCTGGCGGCCAGCGTGCTGACCGAGGGAAGGGACGAACCCGCCAGCACGTAGCGCCGGACGAAGTCGTCGGCGTGACGCGAGCGGTCGAAGAAGCGGTCCGCCACCACGACGGCCTGCAGGGCCATCGCCCCGTCAGGCTCGAGCAGCCCGGCGCAGGTCGAGAAGAAGGCCGGGTGCTGCCGCTCGTCGATCGTCTCCAGCATCTCGATCGACACCAGCTTGTCGTAGGTGCCGGTGAGGTCCCGGTAGTCACGCTCCACGACGGTCACCAGGTCCTCCAGCCCGGCGTCCTTCACCCGCCGAGCGGCGAGCTGGTGCTGGCGGGACGAGGTGGTGGCCGTGGTCACGCGGCAGCCGTAGCGGCCGGCGGCGTGGAGGGCGAAGCTCCCCCAGCCCGTCCCGATCTCGAGCACGTGGTCCGCGGGAGAGAGTGCGAGCTTGCGGCAGATCCGGTCGAGCTTGGCGACCTGCGCGTCGCGAAGCGTCGCGTTGGGACCCGCGAAGAGGCCGCTCGAGTAGGTCAGCGTCTCGTCGAGGAAGAGCGCGAACAGCTCGTTGTCGAGCTCGTAGTGGGCCGGGCCGCTGCGGCGCTCCGCGCCGCGGGCGCCATGGCGGGCGCCCGCCAGCGGGTCCTGGCGGTGCAGCGGCGCCCCGAGCCGGCGGGCGAGCGCGCTCGTGCGTTCGATCGCGTCGAGGTTTCGCACGACGACCCGCAAGAACGTGGTGAGGTCGCCGGGGTTCGCGCAGCCCCACCAGCCGGAGAAGTAGGCGCGGCCGAGCCCGGCGCTCCCCCCCGTCGCCACCGCCCGCCAGGCCCGCGGCGAGCGCACCTCGACCTCGGGCACGGGCTCCCCGGCGACCGGTCGTCCACACAGGTGGCGCCGCCCGCCCTCCTGCACGATGACCGCGCCGTTGCGGATCCGGCCGAGCAGCCCGAGCACGACCGCCCGTGCCGCCAGGTCACGCGCTCCACGCCGGGCCGGCCGCTCCGGCGCTCCCGACTGGTCCATCTCGTCCTTCGCGTCGGCCTCCACCAGAACCTCGTTCGAGAGGCGATCGGCCCCGCACGGGCCGTCTGAACGCTCAGGGTAGCGCGCCGCCTCCGCGCAACCTTGGCCCCGCCGGGCCCTGCCGGTCGGCCTGGGCCGCCTCCGTCAGTCGACGGCGTCCTTCGCGCGCGCCGGCGGGCCGGTGAGGCTGATCTGCTCCCCGGGCCCATAGCGGCGGCGCGTCCCGTCGCGGCCGAGCAGCCAGACCGCCTGGCGCCCCATCACCTCGAAGCGCTCGGGGCCGCCGACGAGCGCGGTCTCCTCGTCGATGCCGACGACCTCGGCGTCCCGTGGCGCCGTGCGGAGCAGCTCGTCGGTGAAGTGGGGAGCGAAGCCGGAGAAGCGGTCGAAGTGCGGGATCACGGCCGCCCGGGGCACGACGCCGAGCCCGCGTCCCGTGAAGCGGCCGGGGTCGCGGAAGTCGTCGGAGACCCGGGAGAGGGCGCACGCCCCGGCCGAGCAGCCGGCGAGGGCGGCGCCCGCCTCGTGCGCGTCGAGGATCGCCCGCCACACCGCCGTGCCACGCAGGGTGTCCGCGAGGTAGCCGGGATTGCCCCCGGAGAGGTAGACGAGCCCGGCGCCGCCGACCGCCGTGGCAAGGTCGACCCGGTCGGCGTCGGCCCGGTCGAGCACCCGCAGCGGGACTGCCTCCACGCCCATCGCCGCGAAGTGGACCCGGCCGAGCTCGATCCAGTACCCGACCCGTTCGGGGCCCTCCTCGGCGGCGGCGGTCGGCAGGAACACCGCGCGGCGAGGCCGGCCGGCGAGCAGCGCCTCGTCGATCGGCCGCATCACGTCGAGGAACTCTCCGCTGCCGACGAGCGCGACGGGTCCGGGCATCCGCAGAACGATATCGTCTCGCCCCACGCGCCCGGTGTGACCGGGAGGCGGCGAATTGGCGCGATGCTGGAGGTGGCGCGTCGGCGCCCCCCGGACCGGGCGGGCGACGCAGCGCGCCCATTCCCCCGAGATGCTGACCGCCACCGACCTCGAGCTTGCCGCAGGCGGGCGGGCCCTCCTCTCGGGCGCCTCCTTCCAGGTCGCGCCCGGCGACCGGATCGGGCTCGTCGGCCGAAACGGCGCCGGAAAGACGACCTTGACGCGCGTCCTCGCGGGCGAGGCGCCTCCCGCGGGAGGGACGCTGCGTCGCTCGGGCGCCATCGCCTACCTGCCCCAGGACCCGCGGACGGGGGATCTGGACGTGCTCGCGCGTGACCGGGTGCTCTCCGCGCGCGGCCTCGACGTGATCACGCGCGATCTCGCCGACGCCGCGGCGAAGATGGGAACCGCTGACGACGAGGGTCGGGACGCGGCGATGCACCGCTACTCGCGCCTCGAGGCACGGTTCCAGTCCGCAGGCGGCTGGACCGCTGAGGCCGAGGCCGCGTCGATCACCTCGAGCCTGGGGCTGCCCGAGCGGGTCCTCACCCAGCCGCTGCGGACCCTCTCCGGGGGCCAGCGGCGACGGGTGGAGCTCGCGCGCGTGCTCTTCTCGGGTGCGTCGACGTTGCTGCTCGACGAGCCGACCAACCACCTCGACGCGGACTCGATCGTCTGGCTGCGCAGCTTCCTCCAGCGCCACGAGGGCGGGTTCATCGTGATCAGCCACGACACCGGGCTGCTTGAGGCCACGGTGAACCGCGTCTTCCACCTCGACGCGACCCGCCAGGTACTCGACGTCTACAACATGGGCTGGCGCACCTACCTCGAGCAGCAGGCGGCGGACGACCGGCGTCGCGTCCGGGAGCGGGCGAGCGCAGAGCGCAAGATCGTGGCGTTGCGCTCCCAGGCCGACCGGATGCGGGCGACGGCGACGAAGGCACGCGCCGCGCATCAGCTCGACCGGCGCGCCGAACGGCTCGTCTCGGGGCTCCCCGAGGACCGACGGCGCGACAAGGTCGCCAAGCTGCGCTTCCCGGACCCGGCGCCGTCCGGGCGGACGCCGCTCACCGCCAGCGGGCTCGCGAAGCACTACGGCTCGCTCGAGGTCTTCTCGGCCGTCGACCTCGCGGTCGACCGGGGGAGCCGGGTCGTCATCCTCGGCCTGAACGGTGCGGGCAAGACGACGCTGCTCCGCGTGCTCGCCGGCGTCGAAGAGCCGGACGCCGGCGAGGTCGTGGCCGGTCACGGGCTGCGCCTCGGCTACTACGCCCAGGAGCACGAGACGCTCGACGCGCACGCGTCGGTGTTCGAGAACGTACGCCGCAACGCCCCCCTCTCGCTGAGCGACGTCGAGCTGCGCCGGATCCTCGGCGCGTTCCTCTTCGGCGGCGAGCGGGTCGACCAGCGGGCGGGGACGCTCTCGGGCGGCGAGAAGACACGGCTGGCGCTCGCGGCTCTCGTCGTCTCCTCGGCGAACGTGCTGCTCCTCGATGAGCCGACGAACAACCTCGACCCGGCCAGCCGTTCCGAGGTGCTCGGCGCCCTGCGCTCCTACAAGGGCGCGATCGTCCTCGTGACGCACGACCAGGGCGCCGTCGAGGCGCTCCAGCCCGAACGGGTGCTGCTCATGCCCGATGGGGTAGAGGACCTGTGGAGCGATGAGCTCGCGGACCTGGTGGCGCTCGCGTAGTTCGCATGATCTCGTACGTTCCCATGCTCGACGTGCACCTTGGTTGACATTTGTTTCGCGGGCCGCCGATAGACTACTGATGGCTGAGGGTGCCAAGACCAGCCAGAAATGGCGTGCTTCGAGGCCCAGCAGGGACGGGGTGCGTTGCATTGGGCTCCCAACGTGCGTAGGGTCGGTCTGTCCGCGATGGCACCTCGGTGCCAATTGTTAGGGAGTGCCACATCTTTCGTTAGGAGATTGTGATGGGGAGGAAGAATCTGACGCGCATGGCCGGGAGCAGCGGCATCGGCGCCCACGGCCTCGACAGGCCCGGGCAGCGGGCGCAGGCGCGCCGGCCGCGACGGCTGCTCGCCGCCGCGGCGGCGGCCGTCGCGACGATCGGCGGGGGCGCGGTCCTCGTCGCCGCGGCGCCGGCGGGCGCGGCGGCGGTCGGGACGTTCGCGTCCACCGGCTCGCTCGCCACCGCCCGCGCGCACACCCAGGCGGTGGTGCTCGCCAACGGCAAGGTGCTCGTCGCCGGCGGCCTGAGCGGGAGCGGCACGAGCGCTGTCCCGACCACCGGCGCTGAGCTGTACGACCCCACGGCCGGCACCTGGTCGAGCGCGGGCTCGCTCGCGACGGGGCGCTACGACGCCACGACGACGCTCCTCCCGAACGGCAACGTGCTGGTGGCCGGCGGGCTGACCGGCGCGTCGCCGTTCAGCGCCACCGCCACCGCTGAGCTCTACAACCCCTCGACTAACGCC
Source organism: Acidimicrobiales bacterium (assembly GCA_035532475.1). Taxonomy (GTDB): domain Bacteria; phylum Actinomycetota; class Acidimicrobiia; order Acidimicrobiales; family Bog-793; genus DATKQY01. The sequence goes on from DATKQY010000027.1 coordinate 155,468, forward strand.
TGGTCGTCGGCGGCGCCGATGGCCAACGCGCGCTTCGGCGCGACGGCGACCGTCCTGTCCAGCGGCAACGTGCTCGTGGCCGGCGGCGACTCGGGCACCAGCACGACGCCGACGGCCCTGACGAGCGCGGAGCTGTACAACCCCTCGACGAACAGCTGGTCCCCGGCCGGCTCGCTCGCGACCGCGCGCGCCTTTGCCGGCGCGGCGGCGCTGTCCAGCGGCAACGTGCTCGTGGCCGGCGGCGAGAACGGCGGAGGGACCGCCGTCGGCACGGCCGAGCTGTACAACCCCTCGACGAACTCGTGGTCCTCGGGAGGCGCGCTCGTGACGGCGCGCGCCAACGCGTCGGCGACAGTGCTGACGAACGGCCAGGTCCTCCTGGCCGGTGGCATCAACGGAACGACGGTGCTCAACTCCGCCGAGCTGTACAACCCGGCGAGCAACGGCTGGAGCGCGACCGGCTCGCTCACGACCGCCCGCTACGGCGCGGCGGCGGGGCTGCTCCCCGACGGGACGGTGCTCGTCGCCGGCGGTGAGGACGGTTCCGCCAACCCGGTCGGTACGGCCGAGCGCTTCAACCCCGCGACGGGGACCTTCTCGGCGACCGGCTCGCTCGGCACGGCGCGTGCTTTCGCGGCTTCCGCCGTGCTGAGCAGCGGTTACGTGCTCGTCGCCGGCGGTGAGACCGGTCCGGGCTCGGCGGCCGCGACGAACTCGGCGGAGCTGTACTTCGCCGGGCTCCCGCCGAAGTTCACCAGCCTGGCAACCGCCACGTTCACCCTCGGGCAGAGCTCGAGCTTCACGGTGACGACGAGCGCCTCACCGGCGCCGACCATCACGGAGACCGGCACGCTGCCGGGCGGCCTCACCCTGCACGACAACGGCGACGGCACGGCGACGCTTGCCGGTACCCCCGCCGCCGGCACGGCCGGGTCCTATTCGATCCAGCTCTTCGCCACGAACGGCGTTGGGGCGGTGGCCAGCCAGTCCTTCGTGACGGTCGTCGTGACCCCGACGGTGACCGGTTACTGGATCGTGAGCTCGGCGGGGACGGTCTACCCCTACGGCCAGGCCAAGTCCTACTCGAACCTCTCGGTGAACCCCAAGATTCGTCCGGTCGTGGCGACGGCGGCCACGCTCGACCGCAAGGGCTACTGGCTCGTGACCTCGAAGGGCAACGTCTACAACTTCGGCGACGCCTCGTTCTTCGGCTCGGCCGCGCGCACGCGCCTCGCCGCGCCGATCAGCGCCTTCGCCGTCACGCCCGACGCCAAGGGGTACTGGCTCGTGAGCCAGACGGGCGCCGTCTACCCCTACGGTGACGCGCAGTCGTACTCGAACCTCGCGGTCAACCTGAAGGCCCGCAAGGTCGTGGCGATGGCACCGTCGATCGACGGCAAGGGCTACTACCTCGTCACGAACACGGGCAATGTCTTCAACTACGGCGACGCGCCCTTCTTCGGCTCGAAGGCCCACGTCCGCCTTCCCCACCCCGTCGTGTCGGTCGCGATCACGCCCGACGGCAAGGGCTACTACCTCGTGTCCTCGGGCGGCAACGTCTACAACTTCGCCGGGGCGCACTTCTACGGCTCGAAGGCGCGGTACCGCCTCGGTGCCCGGCAGGTGGTCCAGATCCTGCCGACGCCGGACGGCAAGGGGTACTACTTGGTGACGAACCGGGGGAACATCTACAACTACGCCGACGCGCGCTTCTTCGGCTCGCCGGTGCACGTGACGCTTCCCGGTCCGATCAGCGCCATGGCGCTCGACGACTGATCGCCTGATCCCGGGCTGACCCGCCGACGACCGGACGGCGGGTCACCCCGGATGGTCCGGCCGGGCACGGCCGCCGCGGGAGCCGGGCGGGACGATCGCCGGGGCCTGAAGGTCCCGGCGATCGTCGTCTGGGGGGTGCGGCCCACCCCTCCGAGACGGCAGATCTTCACAGCAGACTCTCAGGCGCTGTCCAGACTCGTCAGAGGCCGCGCGGGCATGCTGGTCCTGCGAGACGCGCTGCGGTGTGCCAGCGGCGCCGGGGGACCGGTGAACCGGTCCCTGCCAGGACAGGCCTCCGAGCGGGGCCGAGAGGACGATGGACTGATGGACGAGCCGAACGACTTCCCGACGCCCCCGGAAGGCTCCGAAGGCATCCCCCCGACCGAGCCGACGCCTCGGGCGTCGTCCCCGTCCTGGGTGCCGGGCGCACCGCTCGACGAGGCGGGGACCCCGACCGTCCCGCTGGCGAGTGCCGCCGGGGCCGAAGCCCTCCCCGCCCCCGGCGCGAGCGAAGTCGCCGCCGGCCCGATGCCCCTGTCGATGCCGCCGTTCGCCGCGTCGGTCGGGGGCGTCGAGCACCTCGTCGCGCCGCCCGCTGCCGCTGGCGAACCGCCCACGGCGCCCCCGCCCGGGGAGGGGCTGAACTTCGCGGCCGCCGGCGGGGAGCCCCCCGGCGGGGCGCCGCACCACCGCCGGCGCCGCCCCCTCGTCGCAGCGGTCGTAGTCGCCGCCCTGTTGGCCGGTGGCCTCGGTGCCGGCCTCGAAGCAGCGCTCGGCGGAGGCGGCTCGGGCTCGTCGGCAGTCCAGCAGCTCCCGACCTCCTCGAGCTCGCCACCCACGAGCAACCCCTCGGCCACCGCGTCAGGGTCGCGTTCGATCGCGTCGATCGCGGCGTCGGTCGAGCCGGGCGTCGTCGACATCCAGACGACCGTCGTGAGCGCCGGTGGCCTCGAGCCGGCGGCCGGGACCGGGATGATCGTCACGCCGTCGGGAGAGGTGCTGACGAACAACCATGTGGTGGAGGACGCGTCGAGCATCAAGGTCTCGATTGCGGGACGGTCGGGCACCTACAGCGCGAAGGTGCTCGGTACCGACGTGACCAAGGACGTCGCGCTCTTGCAGATCGAGGGCGTCTCCAACCTGCCGTACGTCACCCTCGGTGACTCGTCCACCGTCGCGGTCGGTGACCAGGTGATCGCGATCGGCAATGCCCTCGGCCTCGGCGGCAAGCCTTCGGTCGTGTCGGGCGGCATCTCGGCGACCGGGCGGACCATCACCGCGAGCGACTCGAGCGGCGCGCTCCCCGAGACGCTCCACGGCATGCTCGAGACGTCGGCGCCGATCGCTCCCGGTGATTCCGGGGGCCCGCTCGTGAACATGAAGGGCCAGGTCATCGGCATGGACACCGCCGCAGCCTCGGCCGACGGCACCGGGTCCACCATCGGCTTCGCGATCCCGATCAACACGGCGAAGACGATCGTCCAGCAGATCGAACGCGGTCAGGCCTCGAGCGAGGTCACGATCGGCGAGTCACCGTTCCTCGGCGTCTACCAGGTGCCGGGCTCCTCGTCGGGCGGTTTCGGGAGCTTCGGCTCGACCACCACGCCGAGCACCGGCACGGCCGGCGTGACGATCAGCGGCGTGATCCAGAACAGCCCGGCGGCGAAGGCCGGGCTGCAGGGCGGCGACGTGATCGCCTCGGTCGACGGCCACACGACCGACTCCTGGTCGGCGCTGCAGTCCCAGATCGCCGCCCACCTGCCCGGGGACCAGTTGACCGTCCACTACGTGGACCAGAGCGGCACCGCTCACACCGCGACAGTCCAGCTCGCGGGGCTCCCCAAGTAGCGCGGGGATCCCCGGTCTCACCCCCGGTCCCAGGTGCCCCCCCTCGCCTGGGACCGGGGTGGAGCGTGCGGGCGCAGGAGCGGGACGCCCCCCGGGGTGTCCCGCTCCTCGCGCGTTCGGGCGGGGATCGGCGCCGCGCCACGCGCCGCCCCGTCCCCGCGGCGCTGTCACACCCCCTGGCGATGCTCGGAGCTGCCACGGCAGGGACGAGGAGGCGGGAGGTGCGCGATGGGCGACGAGCTTGCTCGCCGGCGGAGGGAGCGGTCGGCCGAGGTGGCGGAGCTCGACCGGCGGATCTCCGTGCTCGAGGCCGCGCTCGGGCTCAGGCGTGCCGCTGCCGGCGGAGCTCCGCCTCGAGCTGCCCGACGCGCGCCCGTAGTGCCGCTAGCTCCTCGTCGCGCGCGTCCGGCGCCGCTGCGGGCGGATGCGCCGCCGTCTCCAGCCGTTCGATCACCTCGTCCGTCGAGACGCCGAACGCCTGCGCGAGCGACTGGGCGTTTCGCACCGTCGGCGTCGTCCGACCGAGCATCCACCGACTTGCCGTCTGCTGGCTGACCCCCGTGGCGAGCGCCAGGTCGCGCTGGCGCCATCCCTTGTCCGCCATCTGCTCCCGCAACCACGCGCCGAAGTCGCCCGTCACGCATGTAGTTGTACCCGAGTACTCGTGAGCGTGGAACTGAAATCGTGCGCCGCCACGTCGTTGGCGCGTTCCGGCGGCCGGAGCTGCCGTGACGCGTTGACTCACCTACACGAGTATGCGTAGCGTAGTCACCGTGACCCCACCGACCTCGCCGCACGCAACGCCGGACTGGGCCGAGAAGGTGCTCGAGCACCGCCGCAAGCTCGGCCTCACCCAGCGCGAGCTCGCCGACGCCGCGGGCCTCACCCAACAGGCCGTGTCGTACATCGAGCGCGGTGGCGGCGTGCCGAGGTTCACGACGATGGTCCGCCTCGCGCGGGCCCTCGGCACGACGGTCGAGTCGCTCTTCCCGCTCGAGCGGGCGCCGCTCGCCGACGGGGAGCCGGCGCGCCAGGTGCCGCCCGCCTGCCTCTCCTGACCCCCGCCCGCCGCGGCACTGCCGGGTCGGGGACCCACGGCCCCGGCGGTGCCCGGTCGAGCCCGGTCGAGCCCGGTCGAGCCCGGGGCCTAGTGGGTCCCGGGGAACCCGAGGCGGACGCCCGCCTGGCTCGACTCTGGCCAACGCGAGGTGACCACCTTGTTGCGCGTGTAGAAGTGGACGCCGTCGGTGCCGTAGACGTGCGAGTCGCCGAAGAGGGACTGCTTCCAGCCACCGAAGGGGTAGTAGGCGACCGGCACCGGGATCGGGACGTTGATCCCGACCATGCCGACCTGCACCTCGTGCTGGAACTGGCGCGCCGCGCCGCCGTCGCTCGTGAAGATGGCCGTGCCGTTGCCGTACGGGTTCTCGTTCACGACCTGCAACGCCGCGGCGAAGCTCGGCACCCGGAGCACGAGGAGCACCGGGCCGAAGATCTCGTCGCGGTACGCCGTCATGTCCGCGCCGACGCGGTCGAGCAGGGACGGCCCGAGCCAGAAGCCGCCGGGGTCGCCGTCGACGGCGTGCGCCCGCCCGTCGACCGTCAAGGTCGCGCCCTCCGCGACGGCGGTGTCGAGGTACGACGCCACCCGGTCCCGGTGCTCCCTCGTGACGAGGGGGCCCATCTCGCTCTCGGCGGCGGTGCCGGGGCCGACCTTCAGCCGGACGACGCGTTCGGTGATGCGCGACACCAGCGCATCGGCCACCGGCTCGACCGCCACCACCACCGAGATGGCCATGCACCGTTCGCCCGCCGAGCCGAAGCCGGCCGACACGGCGGCGTCCGCCGCCAGGTCGAGATCGGCGTCGGGCAGCACGACCATGTGGTTCTTCGCCCCGCCGAGCGCCTGGACGCGCTTGCCAGCACGCGCGGCCGTCTCGTAGATGTGGCGGGCGATCGGCGTCGAGCCGACGAAGCTCACCGCCGCGACCGACGGATGCTCGAGCAGCGCGTCGACGGCGCCGCGGTCGCCGTGCACCACGTTGAACACTCCGGGAGGCAGGCCGGCGTCGGTGAGGCATTCGGCCATGAGGAGCGAGGCGGAGGGGTCCTTCTCGCTCGGCTTGAGGATGAAACAGTTGCCGCAGGCGATGGCGAGCGGGAACATCCACATCGGGACCATCGCGGGGAAGTTGAAGGGCGTGATCCCGCACACGACGCCGAGCGCCTGGCGCAACGAGTAGGTGTCGACCCGCGTCGACACGCCCTCGGAGAATGCACCCTTGAGGAGCTGGGGGATCCCGCAGGCGAGCTCGACGACCTCCAGCCCCCGGGCGATCTCGCCCCGGGCGTCCTCGACGGTCTTGCCGTGCTCGGAGCTGATCAGCGTCGCCAGCTCCCGCTCCCTCGCGAGGAGCTGCTCGCGGAAGGCGAACATGACACGGGTCCGCCGGGGAAGCGGCGAGCTGCCCCACGTCGCGAATGCCTCGCGCGCCGCGCTGACGGCGATGTCGACCTCCCCCGCCGTGGCGAAGTCGACCGCACCGGTGACCGCTCCGGTGGCCGGGTCGAAGATCGGCCCGGTGCGCTCGGCGACGGCGTCGAAGCGCTTGCCTGCGATGAAGTGCGTGACGTGCTTGGTCATGGAGCCCCTCGTTCTCGGCGATCGATGCGCCCCGGTGCCGGGGCGTCGGCGCGTGCAGCACCTGATGCGCCGCGTTGCAGGTCCATTATCGGCGCTCGGACGCCCGACGCCCACATCGGGGTTGACCTCGCGTGCGCCCCGAGCCGGGCGCACGACGGCGAACGCCAGCAGTCGGGCCGGCGACGCGGCTCAACTGCCTGGGACCTTCCACCCCCGGGACTTGGCGATCTCGACGCAGGTCGGGCAGAGCGGATACCGCTTCGGGTCCCGGCTCGGCGTCCACACCTTGCCGCACAACGCCCTCACGGCGGTGCCGTTGACGATGCCCTCGGCGACCGAGGGTCCTGCCGACTTGAAGCGTCCCACCTTCGGCTTGAAGCCCTCGAGGACGATGTGCGTCATCCGCTCGTGCTCGCCGTCGAGGGTCGGCTCGACATGTGACGGAGCGATCACCACGTCCGCGTCGGTCATCTCCCCGCCACCTCCTCCTCGGCCCAGAAGACTGGCACAACAGCGACCGGTACACCGGAGACTGGCACGGCTGCGCCCGAGGTGCGCGCGGGGCGCCGCCGCAGCCGAGGACCTGCGGGTGCGCCCGGGGCTAGTTTGGTCCGGTCGGGCGCGGTGGTGGCGCCGACGGCACGGGAGGGGCGCTCATGCGACGACTTGGCGGGCGTTGGCTTCGGCGGTGTCTCGGGCGGGGGCTCATCCCGGTGGGGTCCGTCGTCGGTGCTGCGCTGCTCGCCACCTCCGCGGCGGCGAGCCCCGCACTGCTCAGCGTGGGCCACGCCTACTGCTACTACTGGTACGGCACGGACAGGACGGGCGGGATGCATCTCGTCGCCGCCGGCCCGAGGGTGATCGCCGCGGGACCGAGCAACTACGTGAGCGGCACGGGTGGCAAGCCCCAGGACACCGTCGTCTACTTCGACTGCGTGCCCGGACCGGGCCGCGCCGGCGGGGACGCGTACGTCGGGCTCCCGCGCACCGTGATGCACCTCTCCGGCGGGCACTACGTCTTCAGCCGCCACCTCGTCGAGCGCGGCATCCGGCACCTCGGGACGGCGTCGCGCGCAACGATCTCGGTGACGGTGAGCCTGACGGGCGTCCTCTCCGCGGGGGTCATCAACGGCATCCTGCGGGTGACGGCACCGGGCTGCCTTCCCCGCCCGCTCGCCCTCGCCTACGCGGGTCGCTGAGCGGGCTGCTGCGGCTCCGTCCGGCCCCGGCGGTTTCCCGAACGGCAGCTGTGCCGCCCCAGACCGAACCCGGACGGCAGCCGAACGCCCCACCGAGCGCCTCGGCGAGCGCGCCGGTCCACGCTTGCGGAAGGTCGTGCAGCGTCGGGCCCGCCCGCCCGTCGCCACCGCGACGGTGGCGCAGTCGTCGACGGTCGCGACGATCCCCGGCGAGGAGCTCGTCGCCGGGAACACGACGCTCAGCCGGACGCCGAGGTCCATCGGGCAGAACCTCGCGCCCGAAACGGCGACGGGGAGGCGGTCGAACGTGCGGACGACGGCGCCGAGCTCGGGACCTGTCCGTAGCTCGACGGCGCGCACGGATGGCTGTGGGCGGATCGCCCTTCGAGCGACCCTGGCGCTCGCGACGTCGGTGGGGACGGTCAGGTCGTGCGGATGCGGAGCCTGCCACACGACTTCGGCGTCGGCCCGCCACGCGGCGCCGCCGGACGCCGACACCGCGACCGTGGCGACGAGCTGGTCCTCGGCGACGGTGGGCCGACGCGGCGCAGGCCGAAGGTCACCTCCCAGGTGGTGGTCCCGCCGGCGCCGCCACTGGCGCCGGTCCCCGTAATGCGCATGCTGAGCGGCACGTGGCGCTCCAGGTTCTGCGCCAACCTCTCCGGCGACAGGCCGGGCGTCATGGGGAACCGGTGCGCGTCCACCAGCTGCGACGAGCCGAGCGAGGAGGAGGGTGCATCGAGCACGGCGGCCCCGCCAGGAGCCGCGTCCCAGGCGGGGTGACGAGCCGAGCGAGCATCGACCGCGCGAGCGCCGCCGCGGCGGCAGCGGGCGATGCCGCGGCCGGTGCACCGACGGCGGACGCTCCGAGGCCCGCCAGCGCGGTCGCGCCGAGCACGCCGGCGCAGACGGCGATGCTGCCGAGGACCCCGCGGCGTGCTCCCGTCACGACATACTGACGCCCCGCGCCTCTTCGAGGTTGCGCAGCGGTCCTCCGAGCTGGACGCGCCCGTTCGGCGACCGGACGCCGGTCCCGAGGTCGATGCCGACCGGTCTTGCTCCGGCGGTCGACCCTCAGGCGTCGGGCCGGCCGGCGAGGTCCCGCTCCAGGACGACGAGCTCGAGATCGTCCTGCTTCGGCACCCCGAAGCGCTCGTCGTCGTAGGGGAAGGGCGCCGCTTCGCCCGTGCGACGGTAGCCGAGCCGCTCGTACCAGGCGATCAGCTCGCTGCGCTGACGGATCACGTGCATCCGCATGGTCGTCGCGCCCAGCTCGTCGCGAGCGTGCTGCTCGGCCGCCGCGAGCAACCGTCGGCCGAGTCCCTGGCCCTGCCGGTCTGGCCGGACGGCGAACATCCCGAACTCGGCGACGGCGCGGTCGTGTCGGGCGACCCGGCAGCATGCGAGCAGGCCCTCGTCGGCCTCGGCCAGCAGCACGACGCTGCCGGCCGACGCGATCGCTTCGCCGACTTCTGCCGCGTCCGTGCGCTGGCCCCCGAGCAGCGTGGCCTCGCTCGTCCAGCCGGCGAGGCTGCGCTCGCCGCGGTAGGCAGACTCGACGAGATCGACGACGGCGGCGACGTCGGTGTCGCGGGCGCGGCGGAAATGCAGGGTCAGCATGCCCGTATGATCGCGCCGTCGCGCCGTCGCGCCGTGCGAAGGAGGCGGCCCGCAGGCGGGCCGCGCCGGGGCCTGCCTAGGACGGGGTGCGTCCCTGCTTCGGCAGGCCGTCGTTTCCCATCGCGACCGCCGGCACCGTCGGCTCGACGCCCTCCGCGCCGGTCGCCTCCGCCCAGGCCTCCACCCCCTTCATGAACGGGACCACGCCCGTCATGAGGATCGAGAGCTCGAGCGCATGCAGGATCTCCTCCGGGCTCGCCCCGGCGCGCAGCGCGGCCCGTGTGTGCCAGGCGATGTGCTGCTGGTCGAAGCCCCGCACGGTGTAGCCGAGAACGAAGAGCAACTCCTTCGTCTTGTCATCGAGCGGTCCCCCGGCGACGATCTGCCTGTTGAGATCGCTGTTCGCCTTCTCCACCCCGAGGTCGTACTTCGCGAGGAGCTTGTGGATCCGCACCGCCCGGTCGGTCGGAGGGTTGTCCTTGATCCGCTCTGCGAAGCCGTCGATGTACTCCTGGCGTTCGGCGTCCGTGCTCATCGGCCTCCCCCTTCGATCTCCGTGCCCGCATCCGCTGCTGCTTCCTCGACACACGCGTGCGGCGCCCCGCCCGGGGCCGCTGTCGCACCGGGACAGGGCCGCGTCATCGCTTCGGAGCTCCGTCGTTTCCCATCGCGACCGCAGGCACCGTCGGCTCGATCCCCTCGGCGCCGGTGACGTCCGCCCACGCCTCGACGCCCCGCATGAACGGGACCACTCCAGCGATCAGCAGCACGAGCTCGAGCGCGTGGAGGATCTCCTCCGGGCTCGCGCCGGCTGCGAGGGCGGCGCGGGTGTGCCAGGCGAGGTGGTCCTTGGCGAAGCCGGCCACCGTGTAGCCGAGGACGTACAGCAGCTCCTGGGTCTTCTCGTCGAGCCGGGACCCAGCGCGGATCTCGTTGCGCAGGGCGTTGATCGCCTTCAGCACGCCGACGTCGTGCTTGGCCATGACCTTGTGGAAGTCGAGGACGAATCCCGCTTTGAGCGCCATCTCGTCGATGTACTGCTGGCTCTCGACGTCTGTGGTCATTGCGTCTCCTCACAACTCGGCATCGTGTCATGACGGGTGCTGCCGCAACGCGGTGGTGCCCGCCGCTCGGTGCCGCTGCCGTCAGACAGGAGCGACGCCGGCGCCGCGAGCCGGGCGGGACGCGCTTCCCACCTTGATCCGTTGCCATGATCATATATGATCATGGCAACCGCCGGTCGAGGGAGATCAACGGTCGGCACGAGGGAGCAGGCGCCGACTTGCGGGCCGCGAGCGGCATGTCGTGAGGGGGGCTCGATGACCGCACAGCCGCTGAGTGCCGAGGGTCGACTGGGGGTCATGGACCTCATCGCCAGCTACGCCTTCTACCTCGACAGCTGTGACATCGAGGCGTGGCTCGGCAATTTCCTGCCAGACGGCGTCCTCGAGAGCATGAACGCCGTCGCTGCGGGCCAGGATCAGCTACGGGCCTGGGTCAATGAGCGCATCGCCGCCGGCAAGGTGGCCGCCAACCCGCCCCAACTGGTGCACTTCGTCGGCCTCCCGCTCGTCAGGGGCGACAGCGAGCGCTGCAGCGCCCGGACGTACTGCGTGATCCTGGACTACAACGCGCAGAACGACGTCCGAGTGCCCATGGTCGGGCGCTACGAGGACACCTGTGTCCAGCTCGACGGCCGGTGGTTCTTCGAGCGCAGGATCATCCACGGGGACCTGATCGGCGCCGAGCGTCGGGTACCGCCGGCCCAGCGGTGACGCCGGCCACGGGCATGGCGCCGCTGATCCCGATCCCCCAGGTGTTCGAGGTCACGGTCGAAGACGTCGAGTACCAGCGCCCGGGCGGCGTGCCGCTGCTCGCGAGGCTCTACCGGCCGGTCGGGGCCGAGGCGGTGGCGGCCGTGCTGGACGTGCACGGGGGCGCGTGGGTCGTCGGCGACCGGACCCAGCAGCAGGCGCTCGACCAGGCGATCGCCTCGAGCGGCGTCCTCGTCGCGGCCGTCGACTTCCGCCAGCCCCCCGGCAACCCCTATCCGACGTCGATCGTCGACGTCAACCTTGCGACTCGCTGGCTGAAACGGCACGCGGTCGACTTCGGGGTCGCCGCGGGCGCGAAGACGGGGGCCTTCGGCGGCTCGAGCGGCGGCCATGTCGTGATCCTGAGCGCGATGCGCCCCCGGGACCCCCGCTACTCGGCCTCCCCGCTGCCCGAGGGCGAGGGGGTCGACGCGAGCCTCGACTTCGTGGTGGTCGACGCTCCCGTGACGGACCCCTACGCCAGGTACCTGACGGCGCTCGAGGAGGGTCGCGCCGACATCGTGGAACGCCACCGTCTCTACTGGCTGAGCGACGAGGCCGCCGTCGAGGGCAATCCGAACCGCATCCTCGAACGCGGCGAGCGCGTCGAGCTGCCGCCGTTGTTCGTGTCGCAGGGCACGGACGACCGGAACGTTCCGCTGCCGGGGACCCGGGAGTTCGTCGAGCGCTACGCGCGCGCCGGTGGCGAGGTGCAGCTCATGACGTTCGACGGTCTTCAGCACGGCTTCATCCTCGAGGACCCCTCACGCGCCGAGTCGGTGCGCCAGGCCGAGTCGGTACTGGCCTTCATCCACGACCACGCCGGTCAGCGCCGTTAGGCCCCCGCGTTCGTCAACAGCCCGGCTCACGCTGAGGTGTCCTCGCCCGACGGGCGTTCGTCGACGCCCTGGACCACTGGTCTGACCGCTCTGGACGTGAACGGGATTGGAACGCTTTCCGGTCGAAGAGCGGTCCTGATGCGAACTGGTGGGGCGGTGAACTGGTGGGGCCGGATGGGATCGAACCATCGACCAAGGGATTATGAGTCCCCTGCTCTGACCACTGAGCTACGGCCCCTAGCTGGAGATCGGGTAGAATCGCCCTGCCGACACCCTAGTCGGGTCCTAGTTGGGATGGGGAGGGCGAGCACATGACGCGCCAACGCTACGGCACAGGCAGCATCGTCGAGAAGGGCCCGGGCGTCTGGCGCTTGCGCGTGTACGTCCGCGAGGAGCACCGCCAGGTGCAGCGCACCTTCCGCGGCGGGGAGCGCGCCGCCGGCCGGGAGCTGGCGAAGCTGCTCACCGAGGTAGAGGCCGGACGGTTCGACCACACCCGCGCCACTGTGGGGGACCTGCTCGACCGGTGGCTGCTCCAGCTCGAGCCCACCCGCCGGCCGTCGACCTTGCTCGGCTACCGGCGGAAGCTCGAGCACGACATCCGCCCGGCACTCGGCGACGTGGTGCTCGCGAAGCTGCGCGCCGACCAGCTCGACCAGTTCTATCGCGACCAGCTCGCCCGGGGGCTCTCGACCGCGACCGTGCGCCAGCTGCACGCCATCCTCGCCGCCGCGCTGCACCAGGCCGTCAAGTGGGGCTGGCTCACGACCAACCCGACCGACCGCGCCTCGCCGCCGGCTGTGCGCCGGGCGCCGCTGGCGGTGCCGTCTGTAGAGGCTGTCAACGACCTGTACCGCATCGCCCGCGACACCGACCCCGTGCTCGGCACGATCGTGGCTCTGGCGGCGCTCACGGGCGCCAGGCGGGGAGAGCTGTGCGCGCTCCGATGGTCGGACGTCGACCTCGCCTCGGGACACCTCACGATCGCGCGGGCGATCAGCGTCGCCGATGGCGTCACCTACGTGGGCGACACCAAGACCCACGCCGCGCGCACGATCGCGCTCGACGAGCTGGGGGTGACGGTGCTCCGCGACCGCTGGGCGGAGGTCGTGTCCCTGTCCGAGCGCGCGGGCTCGCCACTGGTCGCGGACCCCTACGTGCTCAGCTACCAGGCCCACGCCGGCACGCCGGTCTCGCCTGACACGATCAGCCATAAGTTCGCCACCGTCGCGAAGCTGGCGGGCGTCGACGCGCACCTGCACTCGCTCCGGCACTTCTCCGTCACGACCTTGATCGCGGCCGGGGTCGACGTGCGGACGGTCGCCGAGCGCCACGGCCACGCCTCGGCGGTCATGACGCTGAATGTGTACGCAGGAGCGCTACCGGAGCGGGACCGCGCCGCCGCCGGGGTGCTCGGCGCCGCACTAGGCGCGAAGTAGGACTTCGCGACTGCCCGCGC
>DATKQY010000028.1:0-2251 GCA_035532475.1 Acidimicrobiales bacterium
CCTCGACGAGCGTCTGGCGCGCGGCGACATCGACGCCGAGGAGTACCGCCGCCTACGCGACCTCTTACAGGAACGCGACCGCTCGACGCCAGGGGCCCAGCGCCCGGTCAGCACCGCTGACCGCACTCACTGACCTTGAGCCGGATGCCGGGCCAGCCCGGCAACCCGAGGTCGAACAGCATCCGTCCCGAGGCCGTGTCGTACCAGGCGTCGTGGCGATCGGCAAGGTCCTCGAAGGCCTGGGCGGCCCGGTTGGCTCGAGCCCGCGCGTCGGTCCTTCTCGTGGTCCAGCTCCCGCGACGCACTCGGTCCGTCGGCGCCTACTATTCTATAGATCTATGGAACATGATTCGGGACGCCGCGCCGATCTCTACGAGCAGCTGGCACGCATCGGCAAGGTGGTCGTGCACCCCAAGCGGATCGAACTGCTCGACCTGCTCTGCCAGGCCGAGCGCAGCGTGGAGGCGCTGGCGGCGGCGACCGGGCTCAAGCTCACGACGGCCTCCGCGCACCTGCAAGTGATGCGCCAGGCGCGCCTCGTCGAGACCCGCCGGGAGGGGACCCGCGTCTACTACCGCGCCGCTGGCGAGGAGGTGTGCCGCTTCGTCGGCGCGCTCAACGACCTCGCCCGCGCCCGCCTCGCCGAGGTCGACCAGATCCTCCGTTCGCTCGGCACCGACGCCGCGGGCACCGAGCGGGTCGGCCGGGACGAGCTCTTGGCGCGCGTGCAGGCCGGGGAGGTCGTGGTGCTCGACGTGCGGCCCGCAGAGGAGTATTCGGCCGGGCATATCCCGGGTGCCCGCTCGCTTCCCTTGGAGTACCTCGAGGCCCGCCTCGACGAGCTCGACCCCGACCTCGAGGTCGTCGCCTACTGCCGCGGGCCGCTCTGCCTCCTCGCCCCCGAAGCCGTCGCGCTGCTTCGGGGCCGGGGGCGAAGCGCGCGTTGTCTGGAGGACGGCCTGCCCGAGTGGCGCCAGGCCGGCCTCCCGGTCGAAGAGGGCGTCGGCACGGACGGCGAAGCGCGGGGGCCGAACGAGGCCCGCAACTCTCGCCGGGACCGCCGCGCTCGGCGATCGCCGGCGGTCGGGGGGCGGTCGTGACGAGCGAGGGTCCGCCGGTCATCTACCTCGACCACAACGCGACGACGCCGCTCGCGCCCGGGGTCGCCGAGGCCATGGCGCCCTACCTCGGTGCCGAGTTCGGAAACCCGTCGAGCGACCACGCGCTCGGGCGGCCCGCCCGCCAGGCGGTCGAAGAGGCCAGAGCATCCGTCGCCGCCCTCATCGGGGCCGCTTCAGAGGAGGTCGTCTTTACCTCGGGCGGCACCGAGTCGAACAACCTCGCCATCCGGGGCGTCGCGGCACAGGCGCCTTCGGTTCGGCGCCGCATCGTGACCTCGACCGTCGAGCACCCGGCGACCACCGCGCCCTTGGCGCTGCTCGAAGCCTCGGGATGGACGCTCACCCGTGTCCCCGTCACCGCGTCAGGGATCCTCGATCTCGCGGCTGCGCTCGCCGCCCTCGGCGACGACGTGGCGCTCGTGACCGTGATGCTCGCCCAGAACGAGACCGGCGCGCTCATGCCCGTCGACGAGCTCGCCGCCGCCCGGGCTCACGGGGCGGTCGTCCATAGCGACGCGGCCCAGGCGATCGCCAAGATCCCCGTCTCGGTCGACGACCTGGGAGTGGACCTGTTGTCGATCGCCGCCCACAAGTGCTACGGCCCAAAGGGCGTCGGCGCCCTCTACGTCCGCCGGGGCACGCCGCTCTTGCCGCTTCTCGTCGGGGCCGGCCAAGAGCGCGGCCTGCGGCCCGGGACCGAGAACGTGGCGGGCATAGTCGGCCTCGGCGCAGCCGCCCGCCTCGCCATGGGTCACCTCACGAGTGACGCTGCTCGGATCGCTCAGCTCCGCGACGAGCTGTGGACGGCACTGTCGGCGAGGGTGGACGGGATCGGTCGCCACACCCCCGACGACGCCTGCCTACCGAACACCCTGCTCGTCTCCTTCCCCGGCGTCCTCGGCGCGGACGTCCTTGCCCGGGTCCCCCAGCTGGCGGCGTCCACCGGGTCCGCCTGCCACGCCGGCGAGCACACACCGAACGCCACGCTCCTCGCCATGGGCGTCGCCCCCGAGGTCGCCCTCGGCGCGGTGCGGCTCTCGCTCGGTCGCGGCACCACCCGGGTCGACGTCGAGGGGGCCGTGGAGCTGCTGGCCGGCGCCCATGGGGCCCTTGTCGCCACCATGCCGTCA
>DATKQY010000029.1:0-27522 GCA_035532475.1 Acidimicrobiales bacterium
CGACACGCACCGCCGGTGGGTCGCCCAGTGCACCTGGGCCGAGCTCGCGGCCGCGCCGCTCACCCACCCGGACGGGAGCCGGGAGGCGGTCCCCCGATTCGAGGAGGTGCTGGAGGCGGTCCCGGACTGGCTCTGGCTCGACGTCGAGCTGAAGGCCGGGGCGATCTACGATCCGCGACTCACCGGGGTGGTGCTCGGGTGCATCCGGCGGCGACCGAGGCGGGTGCTCGTCTCCTCCTTCGACCATCTGGTCCTGCGGGAGGTCGCCGAGGCCGAGCCCTCGCTCCCTCGCCTCGCCATCTGCCACGCCCGACCTGTCGACCTCGTCCGCCTGCTCTCGGCCATCCCGACCTCGATGGTGTGCATCGACCGGCCGTTCCTCACCGCCTCCGATGTCGTCCGCTGGCGGAAGGAGGGCCTCGAGGTGAGCGTCGGCGGCAGCGAGCTCGCCCTGGACCTGGCCGAGGTGCTCACCTGGCCGGTGTCGGGGATCTTCCTCGACGACCCCCGACGCTGACGGCTCCCGCCTCGCGGCACCTGCGGCGACAAGCCACGCTCGCCGGGGCCAGCCCTCCCCGGGTGCTATACGTCGACAGCGATCGGGCCGCATCGGGCGGGCGCGGACGAGAGCCGAGAGAGTGAGGAGGCGACCATGCGAGCGTGCGTCATCCACGGGGCGGGCGACCTGCGGGTCGAAGAGTGGCCGGATCGTCCGCCCGGGTCCGGCGAGGTGACGGTCGAGGTCGAGGTCGGCGGGATCTGCGGATCGGACCTCCACTACTACCGCGACGGCGCCGTCGGCGACTTCCGCGTCGTCCAGCCCCTGGTCCTTGGTCACGAGATCGCCGGCAGGGTGGTCGCGTGCGGCGAGGGCGTCGAGGGGCTCGAGCCCGGCGCCACGGTGGCGATCCACCCGGCCACGCCCTGCGGTGCATGTCGCGAGTGCACCAGCGGTCACCGCAACGTCTGTCGCCGGGCACGCTATCTCGGCAGCGCGGCACTTGTCCCGCACGTGCAGGGCGGCTTTCGCGAGCGGCTCGTCGTCGCCGCCGACCAGCTCCGCCTGCTACCGGAGACGATGGACCTCCGACGGGCGGTCCTTGCAGAGCCGCTCTCGGTGGCGCTGCACGCCGTGCGACGCGCCGGACCCGTTCTCGGCCGGCGGGTCCTCGTCACCGGCGCCGGACCGATCGGCTGCCTCGTCGTGGCGGCACTGCGTCACGCCGGAGCCGCTGAAGTCGTCGTCAGTGACCTGCTCGACGAGCCCCTCGCGCTCGCCGCCAGGATGGGCGCCACCTCGACGGTACGCGCCGATGCTCCGGAGGACCCGGCCTGGCCGGAGGAGGTCGACACGGCGATCGAGGCATCCGGCGCGCCCGTCGCGTTGCGCACGTGCGTCGAGCGGGCCCGCCGGACAGGGACAGTGGTGCTGCTCGGCCTCCTCCCCCCCGGGGAGGTCGGGCTCCTCGCCAACCGCGTCGTCACCCACGAGCTGACCTTGCGCGGCGCCTTCCGCTTCGACGAGGAGTTCGACCACGCGCTCTCGCTGCTCGCAGGCGGGCTCGACGTCTCGGCGCTCGTCACGCACACGTTCCCGCTGGCGCAAGCGGGTCAGGCCTTCGATCTGGCTGGCGATCGCGCCGTTGCGTCGAAGGTGCTGATCGACCTGGCGGGCGGGTGAACGGCCCGGCGACAACACGGCCGAGGCGTTGTCGCGCGCTAGCATGCTCGTATTGTCTCGTCATCAGCACCATTGCCTTCCCGATAGCGGCATGGAGCGCCGGGAGCGTGTGCTGGAACCGAGTCGGTGGGAAGCAGATCGTGACGGCCGCGCGCAACGACCTATGAACCACGACCCGGCTGATCGGTGCAGGCCTTCGGCCGAAAAGGATCGGTAATGGCCACCCTCGACGGGCAGCAGCTCGACCGCGACAGCCCCGTCCCGCTCTGGTTCCAGATCGCCGAGCTGCTCCGCAAGAGCATCGAGTCGGGAGAGGTCGAGGCGGGCGACCGCCTCGACAACGAGATCGAGCTCTCCGAGAAGCTCGGCGTGAGCCGGCCGACGATGCGCCAGGCGATCCAGGCGCTCGTCCAGAAGGACCTGCTCGTCAGGCGCCGCGGTGTCGGCACCGTGGTCGCGAACCGTCGCATCAAGCGACCGGTCGCGCTCACGAGCCTGCACGACGACCTGACGGCGACCGGCCGCAAACCGTCGACCAAGGTCCTCGCCATGGAGGAAGTTCCCTCGGAGCCCGAGGTCGCCCGGGAGCTCGGCATCGAGCCCGGCGATCCGGTGCTCCGTCTCCAGCGCCTCCGCCTCGCGGACGGTCTTCCGCTGGCGATCATGGACAACACCGTCCCGGTCAAGGTCCTCTCGAGCGCGCTCCTGGTCGACGATCTCGAGCGGGCCGGGCTCTATGAGCTGCTCCGAGCCCAAGGCGTCCGCTTCCACTCGGCGCACGAGACGATCGCGGCGCGCACCGCCACCGCCCGTGAGGCCCGGCTCTTCGAGGCCAGTCGGAACGCCACCGTGCTCACGATGGCGCGCACCGCCTATGACCCCGCGGGCACCGTCATCGAGTTCGGGCAGCACTCGTACCTCGCGAGCCGGTACTCCTTCGAGATCAACCTCTACCTCAAGTAGTCGGAGCCGGTCACGTCCCGATCGGCGGGGTCGGCATCGGCCCCGCCGGTATCGACGGGGCGGCCAGAACGACATGACATATTGCCATGTTGACGTTCCTGGGCTCCGTGCCTAGGATCTCGAAGACGCTCCGGGGAGGTCCGGCAGCTGTGCCCGGTCGTCGTCAGACGATCGCCAGGGCCACGACGTGACGAGCCACTGAGCGAGAGGTGGCGGATGGTTGAGCTGCGCACCGACAAGCTGAGAGAGCTCCGTCTGCACGAGCCGGAGGCGATCGCCGAAGCGGCGGTGAAGCGCCGGCGGAGGCCCCTCGTGCAAGCCGACGGCCAGCTGTTCATCGTTGCGGCGGATCATCCCGCGCGCGGCGCGCTCGCCGTCGGCCCGAAGCCGACCGCCATGGCCGACCGTGACGACCTGCTCGAGCGTCTCTGCGTGGCGCTGTCGCGTCCCGGCGTGGACGGCGTGCTCGGCACCCCGGACGTCATCGAGGACCTGCTCCTGCTCGGGGTGCTCGAGGAGAAGATCGCGATCGGCTCGATGAACCGGGCCGGTATCCGAGGTGCCGTCTTCGAGCTGGACGACCGCTTCACCGCGTACGACGTCGCGACGATCGCTGCGATGGGGCTCGACGGCGGGAAGATGCTCTGTCGGATCGCCCCCGACGACCCGGCCACCGCCCGCACGCTCGAAGCCTGCGGCAGGGCAGTGAGCGGACTCGCCTCCAATCGCCTCATGGCGATGATCGAGCCTTTCTGGACCAGCCATGCGCGCCCGGGCGAGGCGAGGAACGAGTACTCGACCGACCTCGTCGTGCGCTCGGTCACGGTCGCCTCCGCGCTCGGTGCCACGAGCGCCTACACCTGGCTGAAGCTTCCGGTGGTCGGGGAGATGGAACGCGTGGTCGCAGCAACCACGCTCCCTGTCCTCGTCCTCGGTGGGGACGCGACCAACAACCAGGACGAGGCGCTGGCGACCTTCGAACGCGCGCTCGGCCTGCCCGGGGTACGGGGCATCGTCGCGGGCCGCATGTTGCTGTACCCGGAGGACGACGACGTCGCGAGAGCGGTCGACCAGGCTGCAAGCTTTCTTGGGCGGGGCAGCCCGGATCTTGTCTCGTCGAGGCGCCTGGACAAGTAGGCGTACTGCGTTGGCCCGGAGGATGCAGGGAGACCGGGCAGCCCAGGCAGCAGTCGTCGGGGTGAGCGAGACCTGACGTCAGCCACCGTGCCAGGCCCGACAGCCGGGGACCGCCTGCGAGGCACGGTTCGACGTCGGTCGAGGGGGACCGTCGGGGGACGTCGCAGGACGGGGCCATCTCGATCCGAGGAGATGCTCGAGCTCTCGACTCAGCGGGCGTTCGTGCGCGCTGGCGGCGAAGATGTGGTCCCCGAGGGTGTGTCGCTGGCGCAGGGCGCCGTGGCGATGGAGAAGCCGATGAACCAGGCGAGCTCGGCACGCACGGCACCGAACGACCCGTTGGTGACGACCGCAAAGGCCCTGTCGGCGTGAACGTCTGGGAGGATGCGCCATAGGGCGCGAGCACGGAGGCGAGCCGGATGCCGCGGACCGAAGCGACGACCTGAACGCCGAAACCAGTTGCCTGTCGGCGCGAGGTTGGAAGAAGAACGGGAGGAAGTCCGCCCTCGGCGAAAGCTCGGGGCACACGTAGCCGAGATCTGCGGCGAGCGCCGGATCTCGGTGATCGGGGCACTTCGGAACATGTACGGGTGCGAGTACCGAACGGGTCGGGCGCCTGCCGCTGCGGCTTCGGCTCGGAAGAAGGGAGGCAAGCGTGACCGGACGGGCCACTGGCTGCACGGCGAGCTCCTCATGACGGCGAACGTCCTCACGGCGGGACGACCTTCCGACGCGCTCCCGACGGCGAGCGGGTGGAATGCCGAGATGCCCGGCGGAAGGTCGGTGCCTACGCCGTCTCGTAGAGGGCGGGGCGTTTCGCGAGGGTGACCTGTGCTCGCTGTCCTTCCTTCAGCGAGCGCACGCAGCTCTCGGCGACCGCTGTGGCGGCGTAGCCGTCGTACGAGCTCGGGCCGGCGACGCCGCCGGCGCGCACGGCGTCGACGAAGTGCTGCAGCTCCTCCAGGTACGCCGCCCCGAAACGGAGCCGCCAGTCGACGGGCACCGGCTGCGAGCGCGCCCCGGCGGTGGTGACGACGTTGGCGGTCGGGATCTCGAGCGAGGCCGTCCCGGTCGAGCCGACGACCTCGCAGCGCACGTCGTAGCCGTACTGGCAGTTCACGAAGACCTCCACCTCGACCACCGCACCGGAGGCGGCCTCGAGCAGGACGAGCTGGGGGTCGAGGAGCCCCTCGGCGGCGAGCGGGCTACGCCTGACGGGCACGACGGTCGCCGCGACAAGCTCCTCGGTGAGGAGCCAGCGCGCCGTGTCGATCTCGTGGATCACCGAGTCGGTGAGCGACATGTCGCTCGTGAACGACGGCGGCACGGACTGGTTGCGATGGATGCAATGTGCGAGCAGGACCTCGCCGATGCGCCCACCGTCGATCTCCTGCTTGACGACGAGGTATCCCGCGTCGTAGCGGCGCATGAAGCCGACCTGGACGAGGCGGGAGCCGTGCGCCGCTTCGGCCTCGACGACCTTCCAGCACTCCTCGGTCGTCGTGGCGAGGGGCTTCTCGCACAGCACCGGCTTGGCCGCCGCGATGCAGGCGAGCGCGAGGGCGGCGTGGGTGTCGCCGGGCGAGGCGATCAGCACCGCGTCGACGGCTGCGTCGTCGACGACCTCCTCGGCGCTCCGCAGCGCCACCGCGCCGACCTCGGCGGCGATCGCTGCCGCCCGGTCGCCGTCGAGGTCGAAGACCGCGTGCACCCTGGCACCGGCCACGCGCGTCGCCAGGCGTCGCGCGTGGTCGGCGCCGATGTTGCCGGTGCCGATGACTCCTACGGCCAGCTCCACGACGGGCTCCCTTCTCCTGTCACGTTCGTTTCCCCGCCAACCCGTGCGGCGGTCGCGCGCGGCGTGTTTACGCTCACCGGCGCGCCGTCGGGACCCCGCAGGTTCCGAGATAGTGGCGCGTCCGGCGGGCGATCGGCAGCGGGACGTCCGGCTCGCACGGGTACAGGTCCTGCTCCACGATGGCGAAGATGTCGGCGTCGAGCCGGCCGAGCGCCGCGACGAGCGGCCCCATGTCGGGGATGCCCTTCGGCGGCTCGCACATCGCGCCCCGGCGAACGGCCTCGGCGAAGCACAGGTCCTCGGCCCGGACCTGGGCCAGGACGGCGACGTCGACCTGCTTTAGGTGGACATAGCCGATGCGGTCGGGGAACTGCTCGATCAGTGCCAGGTTGTCGCCGCCGCAGTAGGAGATGTGCCCGGTGTCGAGGCAGAGCGACACGGCCGCGGGGTCGGTCTGTTCCAGGAAGCGGCCGACCTCGTCCTCGCTGCCTACGTGGCTGTCGGCGTGGGGATGAAAGACGAGCGAGACGCCGTAGTCGCCGGCGACGATCTTGCCGACCTCCGACACGCGCCGGACGAGACGGGCGAAGTCGTCGGGCTCGAGCTCGCGCTTGTCGGTGAACCGGCCCTCGAGGTCCCGGTAGAGCTCGGGGAGGTAGATGAGGTAATGGGCGTCCATCGCCTGGACGAGGGCGGCGACCTTTCGCGCCTCGGAGAGGTCGCGCTCCCAGGCGTCCTCCCGGTGGAGCGCGCCGAAGACGCCGCCTCCAGAGACCCGCAGGTTGCGCCGGGCGACCTCGTCGGCGAGCAGCACCGGATCGGTCGGGAGGTAGCCGTGGGGCCCGAGCTCCAGCCACTCGTAGCCGGCCTCGGCGAGCTCGTCGAGGAAGCGTGGCCACGGCACCTGGTTCGGGGCGTCGGGGAACCACACCCCCCACGAGTCCGGCGCGCTCCCGAGGCGGATGCGCGAGGCCAGCGCGCGCTGCCCGGTCTCGTCTGTGCCGGTCGTGCTCATCGGGTCCTCCTCGTCGGAACCACCCGGGCCGCTCTGGGGCAGGCCGGTCTGGGGCAGGTCAGTCTGCGGTAGGGAAGTGGTGGGAGGCTCCTGTCGCCGTCCGCGGCGCAGGCCAACGGGAGGTGACGACCTTGGCGACCCAGTGCACGATCGTCCTCATCCCGTCCCTTCGCGCCCCGCTCCTGCGCCAGGGCGCCGCCGACCCGGCCCGTCCCGGCGCCCCGGCCGGTGCGGCACCCGCCGGCGTGCCGCTCGTCTCACAGGTACCGCCGCTGGCGAGCCTTGCCCGCTTCGTAGGCGCTCCTCGCCTGCACGGTCGAAGCGAGGCTCGAGACCTCGGCGACCGGTACGTCCCACCACGAGTCGCTCGAGGGCGCGGGGACGAGCGGGTCGGTCTCGACGTGCACGAGCACCGTGCCGGGGAGCGATCTGGCGGCGCCGAGCGCGGCCTTGAGCTCGTCGATCGTCCGAGCGCGGAGCACCTTTACCCCGAGGCTCTCGGCGTTCGCCGCGAGGTCGACCGGCAACACCTCGCCGTCGAGGCGGCCCGTCGTCGCGTTCCGGAAGCGGTACGAGGTGCCGAAGCGCTCGGTGCCGACGGCGTCGGAGAGCTCGCCGATGGAGGCGAAGCCGTGGTTCTGGACGAGGATGACCGTCAACTTCACGCCTTCTTGGACGGCGGTGACGAGCTCCTGGGCCATCATGAGGTACGAGCCGTCGCCGACCATGACGTAGACCTCGCGGTCGGGCGCGGCCATCTTCACCCCGAGGCCGCCGGCGATCTCGTAGCCCATGCACGAGTAGCCGTACTCGACGTGATAGCCCTTCGGGTCACGGGTGCGCCACAGCTTGTGGAGCTCGCCTGGCATCGAGCCCGCCGCGCAGATCACGACGTCTCGGGGCCCGCTCGCCGCGTTCACCGCGCCGATCACCTCCGACTGTGCCGGGAGCGGCTCGTGGCCGAGGGCATACGCCCGGCCGACGACGGCGTCCCACTGCTCGGCGAGCGCCCTCGACTCCTCGCGGTAGGAGGGCTCGACCGACCAGCCGGTGAGCGCCGCCCGCAGCTCGTCGAGGACGGCCCGGGCGTCGCCGACCACAGCGACTCCGGCGTGCTTGGCAGCGTCGAAGGGGGTGATGTTGCAGTTGACGAAGCGAACCCCGGGCGCGCCGAAGGCCGTACGCGAGGCCGTCGTGAAGTCGCCCCAGCGCGTCCCGACCCCCACCACGACGTCGGCGGCCCGCCCGAGCGCGTTGGCCGCGGTCGTGCCCGTCGAGCCGATCGCCCCGACGGCCTGGGGATGGTCGTAGGAAAGCGAGCCCTTGCCCGCCTGGGACTCGGCCACCGGTATCCCGGTCGCCTCGGCGAGCAGGCGGAGGGACTCGCTCGCCTCGGAGTAGATCACGCCACCTCCCGCCACGAGGAGGGGGCGCCGGGCGCCACGGATGACCTCGGCGGCACGCGCGAGCGCGCCAGGATCGGGCGGTGGCCGGTCCACGTGCCAGACGCGGGGAGCGAACAGCTCACGGTCCCAGTCGAAGGCCTCGGCCTGGACGTCTTGGGGCAGGCAGATCGTCACCGCGCCCGTCTCGGCGGGATCTGCCAGCACCCGCATCGCGCCGAGCAGCGAGTCGGGGAGCGCCTCGGGGCGATGCACCCGGTCGAAGAAGCGTGACACCGGACGGAGCGTGTCGTTCACCGACACGTCGCGCCCGGCCGGATGCTCGAGCTGCTGGAGGACCGGGTCGGCGACCCGGGTGGCGAAGGTGTCTCCGGGGAGGAGGAGGACCGGCAGCCGGTTGACGGTGGCGAGCGCGGCGCCGGTGACCATGTTCGTGGCGCCCGGGCCGATGGAGGATGTGCAGGCGAGGGTCGAGAGACGGTTGCGCATCCGGGCGAACGCCGTCGCGGCGTGGACCATCGCCTGCTCGTTGCGCGCCTGGTGGTAGGTGAGGGCGCCGGGCGACTCGAGCTCCGCCTGGAGCAGGGCCTGTCCGAGCCCGGCGACGTTGCCGTGGCCGAAGATGCCGAAGCAGCCCTCGACGAGGCGGTGCTCGACGCCGTCACGCTCGCTTCGCTGCGCAACCAGGAAGCGGACGATCGCCTGGGCGACGGTGAGGCGATCGGTGCTCATCGGGAGCGTCCCGCCCGGGCCGTCGTCACCGAACACCTCGGATCGGCCGCCTCGTGCGCCCAGGTGTCGCGTATCCAGGCATGGGCGGGATCGTCGGTGACGAGCCAGGCGCGCGCGCCGGGCCCGGCCATGACGTTCAGGTAGTAGAGGTCGTAGCCCGGCGCGGCCATGGACGGACCGTGGTAGCCGTGCGGCACCAGCACCACGTCGCCGTCGCGGACCTCGGCCAGCAGGTCGATCGGTCGCTCCGGTGTGCCGTAGAGGCGCTGGTAGGCGACGCCGGACCCGGACGGACCGCCAGCGAGCTCGAAGTAGTAGATCTCCTCGAGCTCGGTCTCGCCGGCTCGCTCCTCGTCGTGCTTGTGCGGCGGGTAGGAGGACCAGTTCCCGGCGGGGGTCACCACCTCGCAGGCGATCAGCCGGTCCGCTTCGAACACCTCGGCCATGCAGT
The DNA here is from genome assembly GCA_035532475.1 of Acidimicrobiales bacterium. Taxonomy (GTDB): domain Bacteria; phylum Actinomycetota; class Acidimicrobiia; order Acidimicrobiales; family Bog-793; genus DATKQY01. Next base: position 9,181 of record DATKQY010000029.1, read on the forward strand.
AGTTGACGACCCGGCGCGAGCAGGCTCGCGCGCCGCGCAGCTCGACCGCGACCTCTTCCTTCGCCTGGTAGCGGACCGGTAGCCGTCGACGTGCTCTCGCGCCCGGGAGGGCGAACCGCCCGCCGTGCACGCTCGACACCTCGACGCGGGCGTCCCTCGGGACGTAGGCGAAGTCGCTCGGGCCCTCGAAGACGCTCTCCCGCCCCTCGAGCTCCAGCTCCTCACCGGCGCAGGTGAGCGTGCACGAGCCCGAGAGCGGGAGGACGAGGAGCTCCTCCTCGCCGGTGTCGAAGGCCTGCGACTCGCCCGGTCCGAGGCTGAGCACCCGCAGCGAGGACCACGACCATCGCGCCTGGTCCTGGGTGAGCTCGAGCGACCAGGGAGGTCGCTCGAGCGAGCCGGCCCGCCGGTGCAGCTCGTGTGGTGCGCCGGGACCGTCGTCAGGCACCGCTCACCCTCCTTGCCGTGCCCGCCCGAGCGGGCGTGCTCCCTACCTGGCGGGTCGTGCCGTCGCACGCCAGACCGGGCGCTCGAGCACCCGAGGCACGACGGCGCAATTGTCGCATCGCCGGCGAGGAGCGTCAAGATTATGATCGGATGTCATGACGTACAGGCCAGACGTCGTGGCCTTGACAGCCGACCGTGACCTTGCCGAGACTAGACATTCGGACATATTGGGTGAGGCACTGTGACGAGCCGACGCCCGGCGGCGCGACCGGGTTTGGCTGACGCAGCGGGTCCCGTGCGGGGAAGCTGGGAGTGACGATCGAGACGGCGGTCATCGACACCACGGCGATCGACCTGCTCTGCGCGGGTCGGTCGTGCGTCGACCTCTACGGCGAGCAGGACGGCGCGCCGCTTCGGGGCGTCCAGTCCTTCGCCAAGTACGTCGGGGGGAGCGCGACCAACGTGTGCGTCGGAGCGGCGCGCCTCGGACTGAGGACGGCGATGTGCACGCGGGTCGGCGACGAGGATCTCGGGCGCTTCGTCCTCGACACCTTGCGCGCCGAAGGCGTCGACACCTCCCTCGTGCAGCTCGACCCGGAGCGTCCGACGGGTCTCGTCACGCTCGCGGTGCGCAAGTGCGACGACTTCCCTCGCATCTTCTTCTATCGAGACAGCGCGGACCTCGCACTCGACGCGGCCGCCGTCGACCTGGAGCTCGTCGCGCGCTGCCGGGCGGTGCTCCTCACCGGCAGCTACCTCGTGAACGACGCGCTCGCCGGCATCTCGAGGATGCTCGCCGAGACGGTGCGGGGCGCTGGCGGCAGGGTGATCCTGGACCTCGACTACCGCCCGGTCCTCTGGGGCCTCGCGCCGGTCGGGCGCGGCAACGACATGTCGAGCGCCGCGGCGCGTGTCGTCGAGGCGTACGGCTCCCTCCTTGGGCTGTGCGACCTCGTCGTCGGGACCGGGGAGGAGATCGTGGCAGCGGGAGGCTCGGGCGACCTGCGGACGGCGCTCGAGGCGTTACGCGCCGAGACGGACGCCACCATCGTCGCGAAGCGCGGTGCCGGGGGGGCGGTCGTCTTCGAGGGCCCCATCCCGACGGACCTGTCCGCGGGGATCTCGGCTCCGGGGTACGCGGTCGAGGTCCGCAACTCCGTCGGCGCCGGGGACGCGTTCATGAGCGGCTTCCTGAGCGGCTTCCTGCGCGACCGGCCGCTCGCCGAGTGCGTCCGGCTCGGCAACGCGAGCGGAGCGATCGTCGTCACCCGCCACGGCTGTCTGCCGGCGATGCCGGTCGCCGAGGAGCGGGACCGCTTCGTCGCGCTCGGTGGCGTGACGCGACCGGACGACGACGCGACGATCGAGCGACTGCACCGGGTCGGGACGAGGAGCGCGACACCGGAGCGCCTCTGCGTGCTCGCCATCGACCACCGGTGGCAGCTCGAGGAGCTGGCCGACGCCTGCGGCGCCGGCCGGGACCGGCTGCCACCCCTGAAGCGCCTGCTCGGCGAGGCCTTCTTCGAGGTCGCCGCCGGTCGCGCCGACGTCGGCATCCTCGTCGACGACCAGTACGGCTACGACGTGCTCGAAGCGGTCGACGGCTGCGGGGCGTTCGTGGCGAGGGCGATGGACGTCTCGCGTTCGCGGCCCCTCGAGCTGCTGGTCGGCGAGGAGATCCAGGCGGGACTGCGCTCCTGGCCGCCTGACCAGGTGGTGAAGGTGATGGTGTACGCGCATCTAGCGGACCCGGCCGAGCTGACACGGCTCCAGCTCGAGCGCCTCGAGCGCCTCGGGCGGGCCTGTCGAGCGCTCGGGCGCGAGCTCCTCGTCGAGCTGCAGGTACCGAAGGGCCGGGTCTACGGGGGAAAGGACCTCCCCGAGCTTCTCGCCCGATGCTACGAAGGAGGGATCCGCCCGGAGTGGTGGAAGCTGCCGCCGTCGGACGACGGCGCGCTCTGGCGCCAGCTCGGCGACGTGGTGCGGGCGGAAGATCCCTCGTGCCGTGGGCTGCTCGTCCTCGGCTCGACGTCGACGAGCGCCGAGCTCGAGTCGGCGCTGGCGGCGGCGAGCGGTGAGCCGTTGTGTCGCGGGTTCGCCGTCGGCCGGGCGATCTACGCCCGAGCGGCCGAGAGGTGGCTGCGGCGCGAGGTCGACGACGGCGCGCTCGTCGCCGCCGTGGTGGGCAGCTACCGGGAGATGATCGCCCTGTGGGAACGGGTCGCCGCCGCGGCGGGTCGGGCACTCGGCGACTGATCGTCGACCGGGACGCCGAGCTCTCGGCAAGGTCTGGGCGTTCGCCCCTTCGGGCATGCAGGGGTCGTCCTCGTCGTGCGCCCGGGACAGACAGGGCAGTGGTCGCAGTGGTGCGCCGAGAGCATTCGGCTCGCGAAGAGCGCGACGAGTGGTGGCTCGCCGGGCGGTACGACGAGGGGATCGGACAGGACGATGGCGAGGAGCTGGACCGAGGTACGGGCAGCGGCGGTCGCTGCTCGGAAGGAGGACGAGAGGCGGGTCGCGGAGCAGGCCGATCGGCTCCGTTCGCAGATCCGCGCCTTCCGCATGGTGCAGACCCGCGAGGACGCTGGTCTGAACCAGGTGACGGTCGCAGGACTGATGGGGGATATCGCCGGCTCGCGTGTCCAAGATCGAGCGAGGCGACGTCGACCGAACGGAGGTCTCGACGGTGCGTTCCGACGTGGCGGCGCTCGACGGCGGGGTGGGGATCGTCGCCAGGTTCGGCGACGAACGTCGTCGTCGCCTGACCGGCGTCCGCTCGCCGTTTGCCATGAGGACCGTTGATCGCCACTGGTCGCAGCAGCGCGCGCACGACGCACGCCTGCGAACCGGTCAGCCGACCGGGTGGTTCTCCCGTAGGAAATCGGCGAACCGCGGCACGGTGAACCCGACCTGGCCGCGTCGCGGGCTCCAGATCAGGCCCTTTTCGATCAGCGACTCCCGGTGCACCGAGGCCCGCCGTTGGTCGGCGCGCCGAACGCCCGGGCGACGGCGGCGACCGGGTACGGCCCGTCGCCGAGCGACGCCATCGCCGACAGGTAGCGCTGCTCGGTGTCGGTGCCCATCTCGAACCGGGTGCCGAAGAAGCTGTGCGCCAACGTGTCCCTGACGATGCCCCGCACGTTGTCGAGGTCCTCGCTCGTGATGGGGGAGGCCTCGGCGTAGTTCCACAGCTCAAGCCGTACTCATGGAGGGGTCTGGCGAGCGCGGTCGTCGAGACGGGTGTCCGATCAGACGCCGTCCGGTGGTCCGGCGCTCGGTACGGCTCCACTGGGGATCTCCGGGTCGCGAGGCCTCGTGTGCTGCGCTTCTGCCGGATCGCGCCCGGACGTCCCGACGGTGACATGGCAGGCGGCCTCGTGCGCCGGCGCGGCGAGCGCGAGCTGCGGCGTCACGCGGGCGCAGATCTCGACGGCGAGTGGGCAACGCCAGCGGAAGCGACAGCCCTCGCCCGGATCGACGACCCGGGGCGGCTCCCCCACATCGGACGCGCTCACCGCGGTGCGCGCCCGGGGGTCGGGGACCGCGGAGAGGAGCAGGCGTGTGTACGGGTGAACGGGATGGTGGAGGACTTCGTCGGTCGGACCCGTCTCGACGACGTGAGCGGCGTACATGACGACGACACGGTCGGCCACGTAGCGCGCCGAGGCGATGTCGTGGGTGATGTAGAGAAACGACAGGCCCTCGTCGCGTAGCTGCGCCATGAGGTTCAGCAGTCCGATGCGGACAGAGACGTCGAGCATCGAGACCGGCTCGTCGGCGAGGACGAGCCGCGGCTCGTACGAGAGGGCCTGCGCGAAGCCGACCCGCTGGCGCTGGCCACCGCTCAGCTCGTGCGGGTAGCGCGCCATTGTCTGGGCCCCGGGGATGAGGCCGACGGCCTCGAGCGCCCGCACGGCCTCGGCCTCACGCTCGTCGCGGCCGAGCTCGGGACGGTGGAGCTTCAGGCCCCTCAACACCGCGTAACCGACGGTGTGCACGGGGTTGAGCGAGCTGAAGGGGTCCTGGAAGACCATCGGCACCTGGCCGCGGTACGCGAGCACGTCGCGGCGCGAGCGCAAGTCGCCGAGCGAACGTCCCGCGAACAAGATCTCGCCGCGCGTCGGACGGTAGACCTTGGCGAGCAGTCGCGCCACCGTGCTCTTGCCGCTGCCGCTCTCGCCGACGAGCGCGACGATCTCGCGCTCGTTCAAGGTGAGGTCGACGTCGTCGACCGCGTGCAACGTGCGACCGAACTGGCCACCGATGCGGAAGTGCCGGGTGAGCCCCCGGGTGACGAGCAGCGGCGTCTGGTCGGCCGTACGATCCGCGACGACGTCAGTCACCGACCGCGCGTCCGTCTTCGTAGAGCAGGCAGCGCACCTGCGTGCCGTCCACCCCGACGAGCGGGGGGACGACCGTCGAGCAGCGCGCCATCACCTTCGGACAGCGTGGATGGAAGCGGCAGCCGGACGGCAGATCCGTAAGGTTCGGGGGTGCGCCGGGGATTCCCTCGAGGCGGACCTTCGGCCCGTAGACCGAGGGGAAAGCTTCGAGCAGTCCCTGGGTGTAGGGATGCAGCGGTCCCGAGAAGACCTTCTTGGTGTCGCCGAGCTCGACGACCGCCCCGGCGTACATCACCGCCAGCCGGTCCGAGAAGTTGCTCACGATCGACATGTCGTGGGTTACGAAGATCACCGCGAAGCCGAGGCGGCGCTGGAGCTCCTTCGTCTGCACCATCAGCGAGCGCTGCGCGACGACGTCGAGCGCGGAGGTGGGCTCGTCCATCAAGATGAGCTCGGGGGAGAACAACAGCGCCATCGCGATCATCACCCGCTGGCGCATGCCGCCCGAGAGCTGATGAGGGTAGCTTTTCAGGTGCACCGGGTCGATGCCGACCAGCGCGAGCACCTCTTTCGAACGCTCCCGGACCTCGTTGCGGTCCCGGTGGCCGTGGGCGCGCATGACGTCCTCGTACTGGGAGCCGATGCTCTTCACGGGGTTCAGGGCGTTCATCGCGCTCTGCATAACGACGGAGAAGTCCCGCCAGCGCACGGCGCGCAGCTCCTTCGCCCCCATCTGGACGAGGTTCTTCCCCTGGAACAGCACCGTGCCCCCGGCGAGCTCGGCCGGGGGCGAGAGGAGCTGCGCGATAGCGAAGAGCAGCGTGGACTTGCCACAGCCCGACTCGCCGACGATCCCGAGGAACTCGCCAGGTTCGAGGCTGAGGCTCACGGAGTCGACCGCGCGCGCCGGGCCCTGCGAGGTGCGGTAGTCGACGCACAGATCGCTGACGTCGAGGATCACGCCCGGGCCTCCGTGCTCGGCGCCGCCTTCGACCGGCGCGCCTTGATCCTCGCGGTCTTGGCACGGACGGGCCGGAGCGCCGGGTTGCTCACCTCGTCGAAGGCGTAGTTCAACAGCGCGAAGGCTCCGCCGAGGAGCGCGATGCCTATGCCCGGGGCGATCGCCCAGAGGGGGATGCCTGAGGTGAGCGCCTCGTTGTTCTGCGCCCAGTAGAGCATCGTCCCCCAGCTCTCGGTGTTGACGTTGCCGAGACCGATGAACTGCAGGCCCGCCGCCGCGAGCACCGAGTAGACGGCTGCCCCGAGGAAGTTGGCCACGATCAGCGAGGTCATCATCGGGAGCATCTCCGAGACGATGATCCGCCACCGTCGCTCGCCCCGCAGCTGCGCGGCGACGAGGAAGTCACGGTTGCGGAGGGAGAGGGCCTGGGCACGGAGCTGGCGCGCGCCGTAGGACCATCCGGTCACGACGAGGACGGCGACGATGATCGCGTCCCCGCCGTTCTTCGAGTACGCGGCGATGACGACGACGAGCGGAAACGCGGGGATGACGAGGAAGACGTCCGTGAACAGCGAGAGGACCCCGTCGGTGACGCCGCCCAGGTAGGCCGCCGAGACGCCGATCAGGACCGAGAGCACCGTCGCCAGCAGCCCGGCGATGACCGCGATCAGCAATGAGACCCGGGCGCCCCAGATGAACTGCGAGAAGATGTCCTGGCCGTAGGAGGTGGTGCCGAACAGGTGGGCGACCGACGGGCCGAGACTCGGGTTGTAGACCTCAGCGCTCGGGTTGTCCGGGGCGATGACCCCGGGAGCGATCGCCATGAACGTGAAGATCGCGAGGATCGTCACCCCGACGAGCGCCTTCGGGCTCGACCGGAGCGCGCGGGCGAAGTTGACGACGCCCGCCCGCCGGGCGCGGCGCCCCGCCGGTGCCGCCGGCACGCCCGCGCCGGTGAGCGTCACCGCCTCGACCTCGTGGCCGCCATCGCCATCTACGAGACCGAGCGCGTCCGCGGATCGAGGATCACCGTCACCGCGTCGACGATCAGGACCGCGACCAGGACGGCGACCGTGATGAGCAGGAAGAGCGTCTGCATGAGCGGGTAGTCCTCGTTGAGCACCGCCTGGAGGAGCATGTAGCCGACGCCCGGGTAGGAGAAGACGTACTCGACGAGGATCGCGCCGCTTACCACGAAGCCGAGCGACATCCCGAAGCCGGTGAGGTTCGGGAGGATCGCGTTACGCCCGGCGTAGTCGAACATGATCCGCCAAGACGGGAGCCCCTTCGCCCTCGCCATGCGGATGTAGTCCTCGGAGAGCGTCGTGATCATGTTGTTCCGCATGGTGAGGATCCACCCCCCGATCGAGGTGACGATGATCGTGAGGCCGGGGAGCACGGCGTGCTCGAGCACGTTGCCGATGAACGACCAGCTGAGGGTCACCGGGAGCCCGTTCGTGTAGCCGAAGCCCTGGGGAAGCCACCCGAGCTTGATGGAGAAGACGAGGATCGCGACGAGCCCGATCCAGAAGTAGGGGAAGGCGGAGAGGATGATGAAGACGGGGGGCAGGATGCTGTCGAACCTGCCGCCCCGTCTCCACGCACCGACCGTGCCGATCAGCGTCCCGAGGATGAAAGCGATGATCGTCGTCACCCCGACGAGGCCAAGGGTCCACGGCAAGGCCGAGAACACGACGTGCGCCACCGAGGTCGGGAAGAACGTGAGGGACGTCCCGAAGCGCCCGGTGAAGCTGTCCTTGAAGTACGTGAGGTACTGGGAGACCAGACCCGCGCTCGTGTTCACACCGAAGGCGACCTCCATCGCATGGAGGGCCTGGCCGCTCAGGCGGCCGTGGAACCTCGCCATCATCGCGATGGCGGGGTTCCCCGGCATGAGCCTTGGGAGGAAGAAGTTGATCGTCATCGCAGCCCAGAGGGTCACGATGAAGAAGCCCAGCCTCCTCAGGATGTAGCGCACGGCACGAACCTAGATGAGGCCGGACCGTGCCAACAGGCAGCGCCGCGGTCCCGGACCGCCTTCGGTCACTTCTGCCGCAGGTGCAAAAGGACGATCCCCCAGTCGGGCGACACGTACGGGAACGGCTGCGCGTACGGGTTGGACGGCGTCGGCCATCCCGTGAACTGCGCCGTCGAGTACTCGTCCCAGTCGGCCTGCTCGGTAACCGGGATGAGCGGGACGTCGTTCAGCAGGATCTGCTGGAGCTTGTTGACGATGGCGTGCTGCTCTGAGGAGCTCGAGCTCGACGCGTAGCTGTTGATGAGGGCGTCGGTCGCCGGGTTCGAGTAGCGCTCCCAGTTCGTGGCGGCCGGCTTGCCGACCGGCGCCGAGCTCGGGCCGTACAGCCACTGCCGGAACTCGTAGTACGGGCTCGGGCCCCCGGCCTCGTAGCCGTACGCGAGCTGGAAGTTGCCGTCGTAGAGCTTGGCGCTGTAGTCCGTGCCGGCGAGGTTGTCGACCGTCAGCTTGATGCCGACCGCCGACAGCTCCTGGGAGACGACCTGGAGGGCGGCGACCCAGTCGGTGTACGCGCTCTGGTTGATGATCGTGAACGAGAGCTGCTTGCCCTGCTTGTTCTGGAACACCCCTCCCGGACCCTTGGTGAAGCCGGCCTTCTTGAGGATCGAGATCGCCTTCGCGGGGTCGTAGCTGTAGCCCGACGACTTCAAGGCGGAGGAGTCGAGCCACGACGAGAAGGTGGGCGTCACCACGCCCGCCTGGTTCCCGGCGTTCTCGTAGCCGTACTCGCCGATCTTCGCGACCCGGCTCCGGTCGACCGCGAAGGCCATCGCCTTGCGGACCGCGACGTTGTTGAGCAGCGGCACTGTCTGGTTGATGAACATCGAGACGTTCACCACCGGCGGGAACCAGTAGTGGTTGTTTGAGCTCTTCGACAGGTACTCCGCCTGCAGGTTCGGGATGAACTGGCCGCCCCATTGGGCCTGGCCCGTCGAGAGCAGGGTGTTGGCCGGCGGGTTCGAGGTGAAGGCCGGGTATTCGATCTTCGCGATCTTCGGCAGGCCCGGCTGCCAGTACTTCGTGTTCTTCACGTAGCTGACGTTCTGCGGGGTGCAGCTCTGGACCGTGTAGGCGCCGGTGCCGACCGGGTTCGCGTCCTTGTACGTCACCGGGTTCGCGACCTTCGACCAGATGTGCTGCGGCACGATGCCGACCTGGTCGGCGATGTAGTAGAAGTACGGCACCGCGGGCGTCTTGAAGGTCATCACGACCTGGTCGGAGCCCTTCTGTGCGACGCTCGAGAGCACGGACCAGATCGAGTTCAGATCGAGCGCCGGGTTCTTCTTCAACATGTTGAAGGTGAACGCGACGTCCGCGGCGGTGAGGGGGGTGCCGTCGCTCCACTTCACGCCGGAGCGGATCGTGAAGGTCAGCGTGCGGTTCCCGTTGCTCCACGCATAGCTGCGCGCGAGCCACGGGGTGACCTTGGCGTTCTGGAGCGTGTTCACGAAGTCGAGCGGCTCGTACACGGGACCGAGCGACAAGAAGTTCGACGACGGGTTGAACGGGCTGAAGCCGCAGGTCCATAGGAACTCTGCGTTGGAGATCGTCAGGGTGCTACCGCTCCCCGACGCCGCTCGTACCGCTGCGGGCGACTTCGTCGCCCCTGCGGCCACGCTCGTCGTCGCCGTCGCCCCGATGCCGGCCACCATGCCGACCGCGGCGAGCGACGCGAGGATCGCATTGCGCTTTCTCATCTGTATCCCCCTGTGCTGGTCTTCGTCTCGAATGCTGTGATGGTGGGGCGAGCGGTTGCGCGTGCTCGAGCGATCGCGTCGGTCGGCGTCACACGACCGCCTCGGCCTTGTAGGGCAGCCCGCCGCTCACGATGAGGTGCGATCCCGTGATGTGGTTCGCGAGCGGCGAGCACAAGAACGCGACGACGCCGGCGATGTCCTCGGGCGCCTCGAAGCTTTCGAGCATGAGTCGCCGGCGGTACTCGTCTTTGACCGTGGCGGCGTCAAGGCCGCGGCGCTCGCCCTCCTGGAGCCATTCGAGCTCCATCATCTCGGTGGCGACGTCGCCCGGCCCGACGGCGTTGACGTTGACGTAGGGCGCGAACTCCTGCGCGGCGACCTGGGTGAGACCCACCACGGCGAACTTCGCGGCGCAATAGGGGCCGAAGTACTTCGTCGTGCAGTTCATCTGCGCCACGTACGAGCCGAGGTTGACGATCCGGCCGAAGCGCTGCTCGATCATCGCCGGCGCCGAGGCCCGCATCGTGAGGAACGTGCCCTTGGCCATGATGTCGAGGTGGCTGTCCCAGTCGCCCTCGTCGGACTCGAGGATGGACCGGTAGCGCGAGATCCCGGCGTTGTTCACGAGCAGGTCGATGCGCCCGTGGGCGGACAGGACCCGCTCGACGAGGGACGCGACCTCCGCCGCAGAGGAGACGTCGGCAGCGACGCCCGACGCCTGGCCGCCCGCCGCACGGATCGACTCGACCGTCCCCGCGGCGGCACCCTCGGCGAGATCGTTCACCGCGACGGTGGCGCCACACGCCGCGAGGAGGTGGGCGGTCGCCCTCCCGATGCCCCGGCCGGCGCCGGTGACGAGCGCGACGCGACCGCCGAGGTCGAAGGGGGCGCCGTTCAATCCGGCCACCGTGGTGACTCCCTCACCGCCTGTGCCCGAGACGGCGCACCGATGACGTCGCCAACGGGAACGAGCCCGGGCGTGCGGCCCCGGTCGGACGGCGTTGCACGCTATCGCTCAGTTCCACGCAGTTACATCTAGCACCGGGTGCGAACGGATGCAACCGCATCGAGGCGGGTGGACGCCTCGGGACCCTCAGCTCTCCGAGCTGGCGCTGGAGGTCGCCCTGCGACCGGCGACCGGCACGCACACGAGCCGGTCGCCGAAGGCCTTCCGCTCGCGGGCTGGCAGGCCCGCGTCGGTGACGATCGCGTCGAAGCGGTCGATGCCGACGACGGTGGCCACGGCGCGGCGGTCGAACTTCGAGCTGTCGGCGAGCAGGGCGGCGCGGCGCGCCGTTGCCAGCATGGCCTGCTTGATCTCCACCTCCACGGTGTTCACGTTCATCACGCCGGTCGCACTGTCGACGGCGTCCGCGGCCAGGAAGGCCCAGTCGACGTGGAGGGCGGTGAGGCTCCCGAGCGCCTGGGGCCCGACGAGCGTGAAGACCGAGTCGATGAGCTGTCCCCCGGTGACGAGCAGGCGGACGCCGCCGCTCGCGGCGATGAAGTGGGCGATGCGCAGGTCGTTCGTCACGATCGTGAGGTCCCGGCGGCTGCGGAGCTCCTCGGCGAGCGCGTAGGTCGTCGACCCGCTGTCGAGCACGAGCGACTCGCCGTCGCCGACCAACGTCGCGGCGTGCCGTGCGATCGCCCGCTTCTCGGCCAGGCGGTCGAGCTTCTTGGCCTCGTAGGGGACGTCCAGGGCCTCGGCGCCCGCCATCGGCAGCGCCCCGCCGTGGGTGCGCTGCACCACACCGGCTCGCGAGAGCACGTCGAGGTCGCGGCGGATCGTCGAGACGTCGACGCCGAGCTCGGCGGCGAGCTGTCGCGCCTCGACGTAGCCGGAAAGCTCGATGCGCCCGCGGATCTCGCGTCGCCTCTTCTCCGCCATCACCGTGCCGATCCCCCGGTCACCGCTCCCGTCCTCCGCTTCGCGCGCCGTCCGGCAGCCCCCGCTGGTGCGGCCCCCGAAGCGGGTGCAGCCTAGGCCGACCGGTTGCAGCGCTGTCCACGTCGTGGTAGAGGTTACCGCATGAGTGTGAGCGAAAACGTGCAGAATGAGGCAAGCGAGGTCGCCCGGGGCGACGGTGTCGTCCTCGGCCTTCGCTTCCGGAAGATCTTCCCGGGCGTGGCGAAGCCGCTCATCGCCATGGCGCACGTCCCGGCGCTCCCGGGTACCCCGCTCTATCGCGCGTCCGACGGCGTGCGCGGGCTCGTCACCCGGGTCCGCGAGGACGTCGCCCTCCTCGTCGACGCCGGCTTCGACGCGGTGATGTTCTGCAACGAGAACGACCGCCCGTACGCGCTGAAGGGCGACCTGGTCGCCTCCGCGGTGATGGCGCGCGTGGTCATCGAATCTGCACCCACGACGATCCCCTACGGCGTCGACTACCTCTGGGACCCGGAGTGCGCGCTCGCCGCGGCCGTCGCCGCGGACGCCGGTTTCATCCGCGAGGTCGCGACGGGCTCGTGGGAGTCCGACATGGGCACGTGGTCTCCCGACGTGGCGGCGCTGCTCAGGCGCCGCCGGGCGCTCGACGCCGACGGGATAGCCGTCTTCATGAACATCACCCCGGAGTTCGCCTCGACCACAGGTCGGCGCTCGCCGGCGGAGATCGCGCGCTCGGTCGCCGTGTCGAGCCTCGCGGACGCGATTCTCGTCTCCGGCCCGATGGCCGGGGACGAGCCCGAGGTCTCGACGCTCGCCGAGGTGCGGGCGGCCGTTCCCCCCGGTGTTCCCGTGCTGCTCAACACCGGGGCGAAGGCCGAGAACGTCGCCGAATTCCTCGAGCACGCGGACGGATGCATCGTCGGGAGCTCGCTCAAGGAGGACGGCTACACCTGGAACCGCGTCGATCCCGTGAGGGCGAAGGCCTTCGTCCACGCGGCGCGCAGCTGATCTTGACCACTGAGGAGCTCCTGGTCGGCATCGACCTCGGGAGCACCGGGACCAAGGTCACGCTGTTGCGGGCGGGCACCGGCGTGCTCGCCTCGGTCGCGGCGCCCTCGCCCCTCTACTCGGAGGGTCCCGGCCAGTCTGAGGCGGACACGGCCATCTGGTGGTCGAACGTCGGCGCACTTGTCCCCCGCGTCGCAGCGGCGGCGGGCGTCTCCCCCGGCGAGATCGCCGCTGTCGCGACGACGGGCATGGTGCCGGCGGTCGTCCTCCTCGACGGTGACGGGGTGCCGCTTCGCCGCGCCATCCTGCAGAACGATGCCCGCGCCGTCGTCGAGATCGGCGAGGTCGCCACCGAGCTCGAGGAACGTGGCTTCGATGCCCTCGCGCACACCGGCTCGGCGCTCACCCAGCAGTCCGTCGCGCCCCTCTGGCGTTGGCTCCTCCGGCACGAGCCGGAGGTCGCGGCGCGCACCCACGCGCTCGTCGGCTCGTACGACTGGCTGGCGATCGCGCTCGGCGCAGAGCTCCACGTCGAAGCGAACTGGGCGCTCGAGAGCGGCCTGTACGAGCTCTCGGACGGCCGCGCCGAGCCGGTCATCGCGGCCGGCGGGCTTCGCGCCGAGATCTGCCCGCCGATCCGGCGCTCCGGCGAGCTCGCCGGGACCCTCAGCGAAGCGGCTGCGGCGGCGACCTCGCTGCGAGCAGGCATCCCGATCTACGTCGGAGGTGCCGATCACGTCCTCGCGGCCTACGCCGCCGGCCTCGCCTCCCCTGGGGACTGGCTCGTCAAGCTTGGCGGTGCCGGCGACATCCTCGTCGTCACCGACACCGCCGTGCTCGACGCGCGGCTCTATCTCGACGCACACCCCGCGCCGGGGCTCTGGCTGCCGAACGGCTGTATGGCCACCTCGGGCAGCCTGCTGCGCTGGGCGCAGGAGCTGTTCGGCGGTACGCCGCTCGAAGAGCTCGACGCCGACGCGGCGGCGGCTCCTGCCGCTGCGGTGATCTGCCTTCCCTACTTCCTCGGCGAGAAGTCGCCCCTGCACGACCCGGACCTTCGAGGGGCCTTCGTCGGGCTCCAGCTCGGGCACGGCCGCGGCGAGATCTTCCGCGCCTGCATGGAGGCCGTGGCCTACGGCTTCCGCAACCACGTCGAGGTCCTCTCCGACGCCGGTATCACGCTCGGCAGGGCCCGGGTGAGCAACGGCGGCAGTGGGTCGCGCGTCTGGAAGCAGATCGTCGCCGACGTGCTCGGCCGGCCTCTCAGCCCGGTGGTCGAACACGGTGGTGCCGCGCTCGGCGCAGCACTCGTCGCCGGCGTCGGCTCCGGCGTGCTCTCCGACTGGTCCGCCGCGTCGGACTACGCCCGGCTCGGCGACGAGATCACGCCGAGGGAGGAGCACCACGACCTCTACGAGGAGGGTTACGAGATGTACCTCGAGCTGCAGCGCACGCTCACGCCGGTGTCGCATCGGCTCGCCCGGCGGGGCCGAACGTGAGGGGCGGCATCGCCGTGGTCACCGGCGCCGGCTCGGGCATCGGGGCGGCGATCGCCACGGAGCTGGCGCGGCGGGGCCACGTCGTCGTCCCGACCGACCTCGACGAGGCCTCGGCGGCTCGCACCGCCGAGGCGTGCGGCGCCCCGGCCGCCTATCGCCTCGACGTCACCGACGCTGCCGACGTGGACGTCGTTATCCGCCAGATCGTGGACGATCGCGGACCCCTCTCGGTGTTCGTCTCGAACGCCGGGGTGTCGCGGATGCGCCGCTTCCTCGACATCACTCCCGCCGAGCTCGACCTCACCCTCGGGGTCAATCTGCGGGGCTGCTTCCTCGCGAGCCAGGCAGCGGCACGTTCAATGGTGGAGCTGAACACCCCCGGCTGCATCGTCAACGTCGCATCCATGGCTGGCAAGCAGGGACGGGTGCCGTTCCTCGCCGACTACGTCGCCTCGAAGTTCGGCGTGGTGGGGCTCACCCAGGCCATGGCGTTCGAGCTCGCCGAGCACCGCATTCGGGTGAACAGCGTCTGCCCCGGGTACGTCGCGACGCCGATGCAGGAGCGGGAGCTCGTCTGGGAAGCTGAGCTGCGCGACTCGAGCCCCGCGGCCGTGCGAGAGCTCTACCTCGCCGACACACCGCTTCGTCGACTCGAGCTTCCCGAGGACGTCGCTCGCGTGGTGGCCTTCCTCGCGAGTGAGGACGCCGACTTCGTCACCGGTGAGGCGATCGCGGTGAACGGCGGCGCATTCATGGACTGAGGCGCCCGACGCGCCTCGCGAGGTCCAAGCAGGTCGGACGTCCGACTGCCCTGAGCTCCTGGTTCTAGAAGTCGAGGAGGAACCTGAGCGCGCGCGTGATGGCGAAGAACGCTTCGTCGTTCGCTGCGGCGAGACGAGCGACGAGCCGGCGCTCGGACACCGACTTCACGTCTTCGCACTTCGCGTAGCTGACCTCATCGAGGCCGCACCGCTCCGGATCGAGCTCGACGTGGGACGGCAGGTCCCGTCGTGTTGTCGTACACGGCACGACGATCACGACGCCGGCGCGGCTCTCGTTCAGTGCATCCGCAGACACGACGACCGCGGGTCGTCGCCCCGCCCGCTCGCTGCCGACAGGTTCGCCGAAGTCCACCAGCCAGATCTCGCCTCGGCGTGCGCTCACGCGGAACGGTCAGCGAGCGCGCTGCTCTCCGCCCTCCGCTCGGCCTCGATCTCCTCCCAAGCGTCGGGATCCCGGCGAAGCGCTGCGTAGCGAGCTGCGAACCGATCGAAGAAGACCCGACGCTCCAGCGCGTCGGCTGCTTCATCGAGCAGCGCCGTCATCGGCCGGCCCGTCGCCCTGGCCAGCTCGGCGAATCGATCCCTCGTTCGCTCGCTGACCCTGATCGTCGTGCTCATACACGACAGTCTACCGACATGCAGACTGATTCATCTACATCATTCCTGGCCGATCCCCGGTCGAAACCCGCTGGCCGCTGGCCTCGTGATCGTCCACAGCGCTCGACCAAGACTGAGATGAGTCCCTGCTCACCCCCTCGAGCTCACCGAGAGGCCGCAGCGCGCACAAGGCCGGCGACCCGGCACCCGCCCGTCGAGCGCGCGCAAGCTTCGTGGTGGGGACTGCTACTCGCTGCCCGTCGCCGCAGAGCGTTGCGCGATGCGGCCACGAGCACCACGACGCACTCACTCGATCGGCTGGTGGGCCATCGCGGGCGGCTGACGACCCGCGAGCGACCAACCCGCGACCGCCGCGCCGAGCGGCATGCCGAGGAGGATGAGGAGGAGGCTGCCGACAGGGACGCTCCCAAGTGCAGCGATGCCACCGTTCAGGGAGTTGCTCCGAACGTAACCGAGGACACCGATGTGGCCAGCCGCCGTACCGAGCACCGCGCCGAGGAAGCCGAGCGCTCCGGTGGTGACGGCGATGAGGGTGCGCCGCGTGCGATTGCTCGCCCCGGTCGCAGCGAGGATTCGCATGTCGCCAGCCGTCTTGCTCCGGACGAGCCCGATGCTCATCGCGAGGATGCCGAGCGCGAGCACGATGCCGAAGACGGTCGCCCCGTCGAGGAACTCCGAGGAAGAGGGTGCGCTGTTCTTGGTCTCGATGGTCATGTCCGCCGTGGCCGCCGCCTGCCGAGCGTTGGTGACCTGCTGTCGCAGCTGAAGGCCAAATAACCATGGGTCTGCCACTCGCCAGCGTGACCGTCACCGTTCGCTGGCACTTGGCAACTGCTGGCCTGCCGTCGCTTCATGCTCGACCGAGCCCTTCGGACGACGACGAACAGAACAGTGGGGCCGGTGCGAACATAGTCTTGGCGCGTGAGCGCACCTTGGGGACCCCTGTTGCCGGTGGGTGATGCTGAGGGCGCCGCGGGCGGTCACCAACGACTCTCGCCAGAGGACCTGCGCCTCATCGACGCCTACTGGCGGGCGGCGAACTACCTCTCGGTCGGCCAGATCTATCTGTTGGACAATCCGTTGCTCAAAGAGCCGCTGCGTCCCGAGCATGTCAAGGCTCGCCTGCTCGGCCATTGGGGCACCACGCCGGGGCTGAACTTCCTCTACGCCCATCTGAACCGCGTGATCCGGACCTGGGACCTCAACATGATCTTCGTCACCGGACCAGGCCACGGCGGTCCGGCGGTCGTGGCGAACGCCTACCTCGAGGGCACCTACTCCGAGCTGTACCCCCACGTCGGTCGAAGCGAGGTGGGACTGCGCCGGCTGTTCCGACAGTTCTCCTTTCCCGGCGGCATCCCGAGCCATGCGGCACCCGAGACCCCTGGATCGATCAACGAGGGCGGCGAGCTCGGCTACTCCATGGCCCACGCCTACGGCGCCGCCTTCGACAATCCCGACCTGGTCGTCTGCTGCGTGGTGGGCGACGGCGAGGCGGAAACAGGAGCGCTCGCGACGAGCTGGCACGCGAACAAGTTCCTGAACCCGGCCAGAGACGGCGCGGTGCTCCCTGTGCTGCACCTGAACGGCTACAAGATCGCCAACCCGAGCGTCCTCGCCCGGATCCCCGACGAGGAGCTCGTCGCGCTCTTCGACGGCTACGGCTACCGGGTGCACCTCGTCGCGGGCGACGTGCCCGCCGACATGCACGA
Source organism: Acidimicrobiales bacterium (assembly GCA_035532475.1). Classification (GTDB taxonomy): domain Bacteria; phylum Actinomycetota; class Acidimicrobiia; order Acidimicrobiales; family Bog-793; genus DATKQY01. Next base: position 26,177 of record DATKQY010000029.1, read on the forward strand.
GCAGATGGCGGCGACCCTCGACGTGGTCGTCGAGGAGATCGGCCAGATCCAGCGGGCCGCCCGGGAGGGCCCGCTCGCTGAGCGGGCGCGCTGGCCGATGATCGTGCTGCGCAGCCCGAAGGGCTGGACCGGTCCGAAGGAGGTCGACGGTCTCCCAGTCGAGGGCACATTTCGTGCCCACCAGGTTCCCCTCGCCGAGGTGCGCACGAACCCCGAGCACCTCGCCATGCTCGAGGCCTGGATGCGTGGCTACCGACCCGAGGAGCTGTTCGACGAGGCCGGCTCGTTCGTCGAAGAGCTCGCGGATCTCGCGCCGCGAAGCCACCGGCGCATGAGCGCCAATCCCCATGCCAACGGCGGCGTTCTGCTCCGCGACCTCGAACTGCCGGACTTCGCAGACTACGCCGTCACGGTTCGCGCACCTGGGACAGTGAGGGCCGAGGCCACCCGGGTGCTCGGCGAGTACCTGCGTGAGGTCATCGCGGCGAACCCGGACCACTTCCGGCTGTTCGGCCCCGACGAGACGGCCTCGAACCGGCTTGGCGCGGTCTTCGAGGTGACCAACCGCGCCTGGGACGCCGAGCGCCTCTCCACCGACGATCACCTCGCCCCCGACGGGCGTGTGATGGAGGTGCTCTCCGAGCACCTCTGCCAGGGTTGGCTCGAGGGTTACCTTCTCACGGGCCGGCACGGCCTGTTCAACTGCTACGAGGCGTTCATCCACATCGTCGACTCGATGTTCAACCAGCATGCGAAGTGGTTGAAGGTCACCCGCGACATCCCCTGGCGAGCCCCGATCGCCTCGTTCAACTACCTGCTGTCCTCCCATGTGTGGCGACAGGACCACAACGGCTTCTCGCACCAGGACCCCGGCTTCATCGACCACGTCGTGAACAAGAAGGCCGAGGTGGTCCGCGTCTATTTGCCGCCCGACGCCAACTGCCTGCTGTCGGTCGCCGATCACTGCCTGCGATCGCGCGGCTACGTCAACGTGATCGTCGCCGGCAAGCAGCCCGAGCTCAGCTGGCTCGGCATCGACGACGCGATCATCCACTGCACCCGCGGGGCGGGCATCTTCGAATGGGCGAGCACCGACACCGATAAAGAGCCCGACGTCGTCCTCGCGTGCTGCGGGGACGTGCCCACCCTCGAGACCCTCGCCGCGGCGGACCTCCTCCGCCAGCACCTCCCCGAGCTCGGCGTCCGGGTCGTGAACGTCGTCGACTTGATGCGCCTCCAGCCCGAGACCGAGCATCCCCACGGCATGTCCGATGCCGAGTTCGACGCCCTCTTCACCACCACGTCCCCGGTCGTCTTCGCCTACCACGGCTATCCCTGGCTCATCC
>DATKQY010000030.1:0-28121 GCA_035532475.1 Acidimicrobiales bacterium
ACGGTGGTCTCGAGAGGTGAGCGTGCGCTCATCACGACGCTTACGAAGAAGATGTCGGAGGATCTCTCGGACTATCTCCTCGAGTGCGGTTTGAAAGTGCGCTACCTGCACTCCAACATCCAGACCATCGAGCGCATCGAGATCCTGCGCGACCTGCGCCTTGGCGAGTTCGACGTGCTCGTCGGGATCAACTTGTTGCGCGAGGGCCTCGATCTCCCAGAGGTCTCGCTCGTGGCGATCCTCGACGCGGACAAGGAGGGATTCCTGCGCTCCTCGACATCGTTGATCCAGACGATGGGACGTGCGGCGAGGAACTCGGCGGGCAGGGTCGTGTTGTACGCCGACGTGATCACGGATTCGATGCGGCAGGCGATCACGATCACCGAGCGCCGGCGCGAACGCCAGATCGCCTACAACACCGAGCACGGCATCGAGCCGGAGACGATCCGCAAGGCGATCACCGATCTCGTTGCGCAGTTCCGTTCCGCGGCCGGCGTCCAAGACGGAACCGCCCCGTTGCCGAGCGGACACGCCGGGGGATCCGATCGCGCTCGCCGGACGGGAAAGCGCGCGGCTGCGCACGCCGGGGCGCCGATTCCGGAGAACCCCGGCGAGTTGCCGAGCGAGGAGCTGACGAGGTTGATCGACACACTCGAAGCCGAGATGCGCCTCGCGTCCGCGGAGCTGCGCTTCGAGTACGCGGCGCGTCTTCGCGACGAGGTGCGCGCGCTCAGACGGGAGCTGCGGGAGGTCGGCTGATCGCCGGTACGCTTCGCGCACCATGGCAGACACCCTGACGATCCGAGGTGCCCGAGAGCACAACTTGAAGAACGTCTCCCTGGACCTGCCGCGGGACCGGTTGATCGTCTTCACGGGGCTGTCCGGCTCGGGCAAATCGAGTCTCGCCTTCGACACGATCTACGCCGAGGGCCAGCGTCGTTACGTCGAGTCCCTCTCCTCGTACGCTCGTCAGTTCCTCGGCCAGATGGACAAGCCCGACGTCGACTTCATCGAGGGGCTCTCTCCGGCGATCTCCATCGACCAGAAGTCGGCGTCGCGCAACCCCCGCTCGACCGTCGGCACCATCACGGAGGTCTACGACTACCTCCGCCTGCTCTACGCGCGCATCGGCCAGCCGCACTGCCCGACGTGCGGGCGGCCGGTCACGCGCCAGAGCCCCCAGCAGATCGTCGACCGGGTGATGGACCTCGCGGAAGGGACGCGCTTTCACGTCCTCGCCCCAGTCGTGCGCGGCCGGAAGGGCGAGTACGACGCCCTGCTCGAGGACCTGACGAAGCAGGGCTTCGCCCGCGTGCGCGTCGACGGCACGGTGCACGAGCTGGCGGCGCGCGAGGAGATCGCGCTCGCCCGCTACGAGCAGCACACCATCGAGGTCGTCGTGGACCGGCTGGTGCGCCGGGACGGGATCGAGCGCCGGCTGACCGACTCGATCGAGACGGCGCTACGCCTCGGCGAGGGCATGGCGGAGATCCAGCTCGTCGACGCCGAGGAGATCCTGACCTTCTCCCAGCACCTCGCCTGCGTCTACGACGGACTCTCCTTCGAGGAGCTCGCACCCCGCAGCTTCTCGTTCAACTCGCCCTACGGCGCGTGCCCCGCGTGCGCCGGGCTCGGCACCCGCTTCGAGGTCGACCCCGAGCTCGTCGTGCCCAACCCCGACCTCGACCTCGCCCACGGCGCCATCGCGCCGTGGGCCGGCGCGCGCACCGAGTACTTCTCGCGGGTGCTTCGCGCCGTGGCCGGCGCGTTCAACTTCTCGATGGAGACGCCGTGGTCGAAGCTGAGCAAGGCGAACCGCAAGGTCCTCCTCTACGGCGCCGGCGCGAAGCGCGTCCACATCTCCTACCGCAACCGCTACGGCACCCCCCGCTCCTATGACACCGGCTACGAGGGTGTCATCCCGTGGCTGCAGCGCCGCCACTCCGAGGCGGAGTCGGACTTCCAGCGCGAGCAGATCGAGGGCTACATGCGCGAGGTGCCCTGCGCCACGTGCGGCGGCGCGCGACTGCGCCCGGAGTCGCTCGCGGTGATGATCGACGGCCGCAACATCGCCGAGCTGGCTGCGGAGCCGATCGGCCGGGCGTCGGAGATCCTCGACTCGCTCGAGCTGTCGTCACGCGAGGCGATGATCGGCGAGCGCGTCCTGAAGGAGATCCGGTCCCGGCTCCAGTTCCTCGTCGACGTCGGGCTCGACTACCTCACCCTCGACCGCTCGGCGGGCACCCTCGCGGGCGGCGAGGCGCAGCGCATCCGCCTGGCGAGCCAGATCGGCAGCGGCCTGGTCGGCGTGCTCTACGTGCTCGACGAGCCGTCGATCGGCCTGCACCAGCGGGACAACCGCCGGCTCATCGAGACGCTGGAGCGCCTCCGCGACCTCGGGAACACCGTCATCGTCGTCGAGCACGACGAGGAGACGATCCGCGTCTCGGACCACGTCGTCGACATCGGGCCCGGCGCGGGCGAGCACGGCGGGGAGATCGTCTTCTCGGGCGACGTGGAGGGCCTCTTGAAGGCCGAGGAGTCGGTCACCGGGCGCTACCTGTCCGGGAAGCTGGCGATCGAGGTGCCGACGAGACGCCGCAAGCCCGCCAGCGGCGAGATCGTCGTGCGCGGCGCGCGCGAGCACAACCTGAAGGACATCGACGTCGCCTTCCCCCTCGGCACCCTCGTCGCGGTGACGGGCGTCTCGGGCTCGGGCAAGTCGACGCTCGTCAACGACATCCTCCACCGGTCGCTGGCGCAGCGGATCTACCACTCGCGCACCGTCCCGGGCCGGCACCAGGCGGTCGAGGGCGTCGAGCTGCTCGACAAGGTGATCGACATCGACCAGTCGCCGATCGGCCGGACGCCACGGTCGAACCCGGCGACGTACACCGGTGTCTTCGACCACATCCGCAAGCTCTTCAGCCAGACCCAGGAGGCGAAGCTGCGCGGCTACCAGCCGGGGCGCTTCTCGTTCAACGTCGCGGGTGGGAGGTGCGAGGCGTGCTCGGGGGACGGCACGATCAAGATCGAGATGCACTTCCTCCCCGACGTGTACGTGCCGTGCGAGGTGTGCAAGGGCGCCCGTTACAACCGCGACACCCTCGAGATCCAGTGGCGGGGCCGCACCATCGCCGACGTGCTGGAGCTTTCCATCGAGGAGGCGCTGGAGTACTTCTCAGCCCAGCCGGTGATCGCCCGGCACCTGCGGACCTTGGTCGACGTCGGGCTCGGCTACGTGCGCCTCGGCCAGCCAGCGCCGACGCTGTCGGGCGGCGAGGCCCAGCGGGTGAAGCTCGCCTCGGAGCTGTCGAAGCGGTCCACCGGCAGGACGCTGTACATCCTCGACGAGCCGACCACGGGCCTGCACTTCGAGGACGTGCGCAAGCTGCTCGGCGTGCTGCAGCGTCTGGTCGACCAGGGCAACACGGTCGTCGTGATCGAGCACAACCTCGACGTCGTGAAGTCGGCCGACTGGGTGATCGACCTCGGGCCAGAGGGCGGCAACGGGGGCGGAAGGGTCGTCGCCGCGGGGGCGCCGGAGAAGGTCGCCAAGGCGAAGGGCAGCTACACCGGCCAGTTCCTGCGCCCGCTGCTGGCCCGCTGAGGCGCCCGGTCCGTCGCGCGGAGCCGTCGCTGCGCCCGCTACCGTCACCGACGCGGGTGGGTGGCGACGGCGACGAGGAGGCCCGGGAGATGGCGCAGGAGTGGTCGGGCGTCGCCGGCAGGCGCGTCCTGCTCACGGGGGCGACGGGCGGGATCGGGCTCGCCGCCGCCGAGGCGCTTGCCGCACGGGGGGCGAGGCTGGCGATCGTCGCCCGGAGCGCCGAGCGCGCCGGGGAGGCGCTCACCCGCATCCGGCGCGCCGCCGCCGAGGTGGAGGTCGACGTGTTCCTCGCCGACCTGTCGTCCCAGGCGGCGGTCCGAGCGCTCGCGGCCGAGGTGCTCGAGCGCTGCGCCACCCTCGAGGTGCTCGTCAACAACGCCGGCGCCGTCTACCGTTCCCGCCAGCTGAGCGTCGACGGCATCGAGCTCACCTGGGCGGTGAACCACCTCGCCCCCTTCCTCCTCACGAACCTGCTGCTGGAGCGCCTGCGGGCGAGCGCCCCGGCGCGGATCGTCACCACCTCCTCGCTCGCCCACCGGGGCGCGCAGCTCCCCTTCGGCGACGTGGACGCCGAGCGCTCCTACCGGGGCTGGCGCCGCTACGGCGAGACCAAGCTCGCCAACATCGCCTTCACGGCCGAGCTCGCGCGCCGGCTCGAGGGGAGCGGGGTCACGGCCAACTGCTTCCACCCAGGTCTCGTCGCGAGCGGCTTCAACCGCAACAACGGACGGGTGATGCGCGCCGCGATGGGCGCGCTGCGACCGCTCTCCCGCAGCCCCGAGCACGGGGCGCGGACCCTCGTGTGGCTGGCGGACGCACCGGAGGCCTCCGGCGAGCAGGGCGGCTACTTCGTGGACGAGCGGCGCAAGGCGCCGAGCGCGGCGGCACGGGACATGGTGACCGCCGGCATGCTGTGGGCCCTGAGCGAGCGACAGACAGGGCTGTGGGAGGGCTCGACCCCCTGACCAGGGCAGGCTGCGGTACGAGCCCGCTGCGCGCGGCGCCGGGGGACCCTGATCCACCTGCAGTGAGAAGGTCGGTGGGATCGTCGCGCGCCACCCGCCTAGACGTCGGCTCGTCCGAACCCGCGGTCGCCCGTCTCCTTGCGCCGGCGGCGACGACGAGCGACCTCGCCGACCTCTCCCGCGCCTTCGGACGTGCCCACAACCGACGAGACCCGCTGGCGACGCGCGGGCCTCAGCCGGATGGAACGTCGCCGGTGTCCACGATGTGCTGCGCCACTTCGCGCAGCTTGACGTTCAGGTGCTGTGAGGCCCGTCGCAACATGCCGAAGGCCTGATCGGCGGTGATGCGCTCGCGCTCGATCAGGATGCCTTCGGCTTGCCCGATCAACTCACGCGAGGCAAGGGCACCGCGCAGGTTGTCGACCCGCTTCAGCTCGGTCTCGAGCGCATTGGCGACGTCTTCCCTCGCCTCGGCAGCCGCGAGCGCCATGCCGGCGTGGGCGGCGAAGATGAGGGCCTTGGTGCGGTCGGCGGCCCCGTAGGCGCGGGGAAGCCGCGCGTAGAGATTCAGGCCTCCGAGCGTCCCGTTGGCGAACAGGCGGAAGGACAGCAGGCTGCGCATGCCGAGCCTCGCAGCTCGAGGGCCGAAACGCGGCCAGCGTTGATCGTCGGCGAGGTCCTCGGCGTAGACGGTGGTCGCCTGCCAGATGGCATCGAGGCAGGGACCCTCGCCGGTCTCGTACTGGACGGAGTCAACTTCGAGCGCGATGGGATCGGAGAAGACCGGCGTGGTGATCTCCGTTCCGGTGAGAAGGGAGATGCCGGCCGCGTCGCAGCCTTCGACGGTGGGAACCGCGCAGTCCACGATGCGTTGCAGAGTGGTTCGCACCGTCGAGGCGGAGAACAGCGTTCCGGCGATCTCGGCGAACGTCTGCGCCAGCTCGCCGTAGGAATCCTCGCTCGAGGTCAATGCTCGCTCCCCTGGGCAGTCCTTCCCGCAGTCCCGTCGCGGAGGGGGGATTGACTTCTTGCCCGAGAGGATCATAATGCCCTGGCTCCTTCTACAGCGAGGGTCAGGCGGGTGCTGCGCGCGCCCCACTTTGCTGTAAAGGAAGGCATGACCCTCCTCCCGTCGCTTCTTGCTGATCGCCTCGCGACCTCGCGAACAGGCCCCTCGTCGCGGCCACGTGACTCGAAGATGGGTCGCCGGTGACAAGGGGCCCTTCGGCGAGAGCGACGGGCACGACGGTCGCGCCCCTCGCGACAGTCGTGCCTGTTGAGGGTGACCGCGCCGGGTCGGAGACCCGCAGGTTGGCCGCCGCCTCCGGCCGCGCCGGCGCGACGGGCGGCATAGGGCTTCGGCTACACGGCCCCGACGAGGGCGAGCTCGGCGAAGCGACGGTGCGGTGGATCACGCTCGACTGGGAGCGTCACGCGATCTGCCGCGGCATGGACACCGAGTTGTTCTTCGGCACGCAGTCCGGCGAGGTGGCGGCCGCCATCGAGATCTGTCGGGGGTGTCCGGTGCGATCGGACTGCCTGCACCGAGCGCTTCGCGAACCGGACGTCCGCGGTGTCTGGGGAGGAACGTCGGAGGGCGAGCGTCGCAGGATGCGACGCGCCGGCTCGGCACTGCCGTCGTCCCGACGTGCGACCGTCCGCCAATGACCGGCCGGTGGGGGACCTGCCCTCTCGAGTCCCCGTCGTCATCGGCCGCCGACCCGGAGACGCTTCTTACGGGCGCAGCTGTCGGCCTGAGCGGCGGCCGTCCAACTGCGCCGCCGACGCCATGACCACGCCCCGGCGCTACGCCAGCGCGATCGCCTCCCTCGTCCCACGGGGTCCCTCTCGCAGCGCGTCGAACGACTGAGCGTCGACCGTGGCGAGACACCCGAACACCACGCTGGACGACGCCCGAAACGACGCCGGGCTGACCCAGTCCGAGCTCTGGATGCGCTACTTCGAGCTCGGGGGCATGGCCAGCCCCCTCGAGGTCGAGGCGTACCTCGTCGGATCGATGGTTCCGAGCCCTCACGACCACGAGGTCCTGGTGCACGCCCTCAACGAGCGCTTCTCCGAGCTCGGCTGCAACCACCCCGTCCCCCACTCCGATGACGTGGATGACGGCGCCCCGCCGCACCCCCGTCGCGATCGTGGCCCGTGACCGTCGCACCTGCAAGCGAGACGGCTGAACCTGGCGAGGTCCGAGGAGGGACTCGAGCCTCGCCAACGTTCGCCCGCTCGTGCCACTTCACGCGGTGCCGCCAGGCCCGAGCCATCAGCGGGATGACGGGAGCTCGCCGGCGACCTTCACCGTGCAGCCGATCAACCGAGCGACTCCTACTGATCCCCGCGACCCCCGGAGACACGTGATGAAACGCGACGCCCACTGTTCACTGCTTCGACCCACTGAGGTCCACGTCCCCTTCATCGACTGGGGGACGCACCAACCGGACGACGGCAAGGCCTGCGTCATGGAGGCGGCCTCATGGCTCGCCGGCGAGACGTGGTCGGACCACCCGCGCTCGGTGCATCCGGTGATCGCGCGCGTCGCTCGCTCGGTGAACGACAGCTCGAGCGTCGCCGAGCGCCAGCGCTTGTGGCACTTGGTCCTGCTTTCGCTCGACACCGCCCGGCCGTTCCGGCCGCTGCTGAACTGGAGGCTCGAGCGCCTGCGCCGACACCTGGCGAGGCGCCATGGGGACGATCCCCGCGAGGTGTGGGAGCTGCTGCTCGCAGAGCACGCACGTCGCACCAACCGTCGCCCCGAGAGCGCCTTCCGAGTGCGGTCCGAAGCCGAGCTGCGCGAAGGGATCGCGGCGACGACCGTCGATCCGGTCGCGACGCGCCGCTAAGGGCCCGGCCGGCTGGGCGCCGCATGACGAGCATCCAGCGCTCACACGTCTCGCAGGGAGCACCGGAGCGGACGCTCCTCGCCGGAGGGTCGGGCGCGGCGATTCCTGGGGTGAGGGCGTGGCCGACGAGGCCGGCGTGGCTGCACGCCCAGGGCTCGAGCGCCAGAACTGCTGCTCGAACACCTGAAAGACACCCCGACTGCTCGGCGCGGCAGCTGCCCGCGACCGGATATGACCGAAGCTTGGCGGCGTCGTAGGGGTCCTCTTACCTTCGCTTAACCCGCTGGTGGGCAGAGTGGTGAGCGAAGGAGGACGGGAAGCGCCGAGCACGACGGACGGAACGGCGCAGCCCAAACCCAATGTTGACACTCGCATGGCTCTGGATCCCAGTCGCACTCGTGATCACCGCGGTGATCGTCGGCTCGCTGGTCGTCGCTTCGGTGGCAGACGACCGCAGACACCGGCGTGGAGAGCTCGGCGAGTCGAGCGTCTCCGCAGAGGCCGCCAAGGTGATCGCCGCCGAGACCCGACGCAACATGGTCGAGGACTCCCAGCGCGTCGCAGCCTGACCTCCTTGGAGCCGGACCGCACGCCGGCACCGGGAAGCCGGAGCGCCTGAGCTCCGCGGACCGGCTCCACCCCCGTAGGACCGTTCGACCCCGCCTGCTGCCTCAGGCGGGGTCGAACGCGTCCGGCCAGCTCCGGCGTGGAGAACGGCGGCACCCCGCCCTCCCGGCGGTCCAGGCTGACCGGGGCGCCGGGCACGGCGCCGGCGGCGCTTCGCGGCCGATCCCCGCCGCCCGGCGCGGCCGGCCCGCCTGAGGACGAGGGACCCGGCGCGCCCGGAGACCCCTCCTCCCCCTCCGATCGCCCACCGTCCCGGTGACGGCGCGTCGAACCCGCGCTCGGTGTTCGAGCACCCACTCAATGTGGTCGGTGGGAATTCGATCGGTGATGTGCGCTCCACGTCGGTCATGCTCGACGCCAGAAACGGGCCACGACCAGCAATGGCCGCCCGCCAAGTTGCGGTATATCGACCTGCGGAAGCGCGCAAAGTCGTGGTCGTCACGACGGGCGAGGACGCCCGGTCCACCTACTACCGAATGTTGGTGTGCGAGGCCTCACCGTCACCTCGATCAACTGGAGCGATGAACAGTGCTCCGGTCGTCGTAAGCTGACATCCCAGCTCGCACCTCCATCATCTGCGTGACGAACAACCCATCGTTGGGCGAGGGAATCGGCAAGGAATTCCGCCATGCTCGCTCCCTCCACGCACAGCGCGGCGTCACGCCGCGTTGGACGTGCATGGGCACATCTGACGAGCAGGAGAGATAGCCGTGAGGAAGAGGATCAACAACGGGCTCGGACAAGGGTCAATATCGCGAACAAACGTGCATGGCGCGCGCGCCGCAGGGGTGCTGGCCGCCGCCTTGGCGTTCGGCGGCAGCGGGTTCGGCCTGGCGGCGCAGGCGAGCGCCTCCCCGGGCACGACCCCGCTCGTCTCGGTCGCGACCACCGAGGTGCCCACCTCCGGGACCGTCGACGCCGGCACCACCTTGACCGTCACGTTCAACCAGGACGTGACGGTGCAGACGCCCTACTCCCTGCAGCTCACCGACGGCGCTGCCGCCGGGACGCTCAGCTCCTCCGCGCACGACCTGTCGGCCAGCGCGAGCGGCGCGACGGTCACCTTCACGGTCACCGGCGCCCCAGTCATGAGCACCGGAGCCAGCCTGTCCCTCACCGGACTGGAAATTCTCGCCGCGTCCGGCGTGACCGCCCAGGCCGGGGGCGGCGCGTGGAACCTCGTCGCGAGCGGCGAGGTGGCCAAGCTCGACCCGAGCACCCCCGCGACCTGCTCGCCGGTGAACGACCGGGTCTTCGGCGGCACGAACTGCTCGATCGGCTTCGGCAACCCGGGCCCGACGACGCCCGACCAGTACGACATCATCGCGGTGCCGACGGCGGACCTTCCCGGCCTGCCGATGGACAACGCTCCCGAGGTCATCACCGACTGCCAGTCGAGCTCGACCGACACCGTCTACGACCTGTCGACCGGCGCTCCGCTCGGCACCGGGGCGTGCGGCACCTACCCGGCGGGCGAGAGCGCCATCGGCAACACGACCTCGAACACGCTCGACTACATCTCGACCCCCACGCTCACCTCCTTCGAGCAGGTCGGGGTCGTCGAGCAGCTGCCCGGCTCCCTCTACGTGAGCGCGACCGCCCTGCCGCCCCAGCTCACGTCGATCACCATCTCGGGGACCGAGGCGACCTTCAACTACAACGCCCCCGTGTCGTGCCAGGCGCCGGGCGCATACGACACGGCGGCCTCCTTCACCTACTCGGCCCCGTGGTGGTCGACGCAGCGGACCTCGCTGAACTACCCGTCGTCGGTGACGTGCCCGCCGGGCGGGTCCGGGACGGCGATCGTCGTGACCTACCCGAGCGCCATCCCAACGGACGGGGTGCGCTTCAAGTACGAGGGCTACGGCGCCGGGTACTTCGTCGTCGGCGCCCCGGGCACCCCGCTCGCCGGCGAGCGCGAGGCCTCCGAGAGCGCCTACGTCGGCCCGGCGGCGCTCCCGGCGAACCCCACGATCGCCTCCTTCGGCGAGGACGCCACCTCGCCGGCCCTGACGCCGGCGGGCGGGAGCGTCACGCTCGACTACGCGATCGCCGACGCCACCCGCTGCTCGCTCAGCGCGACGCCGTCGAGCGGCGTGACGATCTCGCTGCCGTACCGGGACAGCACCGCCACGACCGGCCCGTACGCCGACACCGTCCCCGCCTCGTCGGTGCCGTGCCCGGACTCGGCCGGGACGGCCGCGGTGACGCTGCCGGCGAACACCAGCACCGACGGCACCGCCGCCACGTACACCCTGACCTTCACGGCGGCCAGCGTCGCCGGGACGAGCCCGGCGACGCGCACGCTCTCCCTGGTCGTGCCGGCGCCACCGGTCACCATCTCGCCGAGCATCACCGCCTCGCCGGCGTCGCTCGGCGACAACGGCGGGGTGGTCCACCTCCGCGCCGAGGCCGCCGGGGCGACGAGCTGCACGGTCAGCTCGGTCGGCCTGCGCTTCAACGAGCAGGTGAGCTGCACGAACGGCTCCACCTCGGCCTTCGTCCCGCGCAACGCGACGTCCTCGGCCGAGACCTACACCTTCGTCCTCACCGCCGAGGGTCCCGCCGGCTCGTCGGCCGCCGCCTCCACGACGGTGACCGTCGCCGCCCGACCGGCGCACGCCCCGCACGACCCGTGGTCGTGGCTGCTCGCCCACTTGGGCCGGCACGGCCGGGGATGGTCCGGCGGATGGGGGTGGTGACGAGCTGAGGCACCGACGCCCGACGGAGGCTCCGCCGGCGTCGCGCTGACCGGGGGGCGCCGGGCACGCCCCGCGCCCGCCCGGCCCGCGGCGCCAGCTGGGACACCGGCGCTCGCCCGGCCGGTGCCGACCCGGAGGTCCCCGCCCCGCCGCCGCACCCGGCAGGGCGGGGACCTTCCCGCGCCGCCGGCGGGGCGAGCGGCGGCGCGGGGGTCGTTGGCCCGGGGCGCCAGGGCTGCTAGAAGGGACCCATGGCGGGTGCTACGTGACCGAGCTGCGCTACTCCGTGCGCACGAGCGCCCGGGCGAAGCACGCACGCCTCACGGTCTCGCCCGAGCACGGCCTGACGGTCGTGATCCCGAGGCGCTTCAACCGGGCCAGGATCCCCGAGCTGGTCGAGAGCCGGCTCGAGTGGATCCGCCGCGCCGAGGAGCGGGTCGCCGCCGACCGGGAGCACCTCGCGGCGCTGCGCGCCGGGCCGGTGCTGCCGAAGCGGATCGACCTCGGCGCCATCGGCGAGCGCTGGTCCGTCGAGTACCTGGCCGGGCCTGGCGCGTCCCCGGCGGTGCGCGAGCGGCCACCCGGCGTGCTCCGGGTCGCCGCCGCGGCGGAGGGCGACGCGGCGGTGTCCGACGCACTGCGGCGCTGGCTGACGCGAAAGGCCCGTGCGGGGCTCGAGCCGTGGCTCGGGCAGCTCGCAGCCGAGCGGGGCCTCGTCGTGACCGGGGTCAGCGTGCGCGGCCAGCGGACGCGCTGGGCGAGCTGCTCGTCCGCGGGGCGCGTGAGCCTCAACCGCAGCCTGCTCTTCCTCCCGCCGGAGCTCGTCCGCTACGTGCTCCTCCACGAGCTGTGCCACCGCGTCGAGATGAACCACTCCACCCGGTTCTGGCAGCTGCTCGCGACGCACGAGCCGCGCGCCCGCCAGCTCAACGCCGAGCTCGCCGAGGCGTGGCGGCTCGTGCCGATCTGGTCGTTGGGGTAGGGGGCGGGCGCCGGCGACCTCAGGTGATCGCGAGCATCCGCTCGAGGGCGATCCTCGCCCCCTCGGCGGTCTCGGGGTCGACGACGACGCGGTTGCGCACCTCGCCCGCCACCAGGCCCTCGAGCACCCAGGCCAGGTGGGGTGCGTCGATCCGGAACATCGTCGAGCAGGGGCAGACGAGCGGGTCGAGCGAGCTGATCTCGAGGTGCGGGTGCTCGTCCGCCAGCCGGTGGACGAGGTGGATCTCGGTCGCGATGCCGATCGCGCTGCCCGTCGGCGCGGCCTCGACGTAGCGGATGATCGCGTCGGTCGAGCCGACCTCGTCGGCGAGCTCGACCACCTCGTGGGCGCACTCGGGGTGGACGAGCACCACGCCGTCGGGGTGCCGGCGGCGGAACTCCTCGACATGGCCGGTGCGGAAGCGCTGGTGGACCGAGCAGTGGCCCTGCCAGAGCAGGAAGGTCGCCTCCTTCGCCTCGGCGTCCTCCAGCCCACCGAGGTCGCGGCGCGGGTTCCACACCGCCATGTCCTCGGCGGCGTAGCCGAGCTGGAAGGCGGTGTTGCGGCCGAGGTGCTGGTCGGGGAAGAAGAGCACCTTGCGGTCGGTCGGCGCCGCCAGCCCCGTCCGCCGGGCGTCGTCGAGGGCCGCCTCGTCGAGGCCGAGGGCCCAGCTCAGCACGGCCCGGGCGTTCGAGGAGGTGCAGACGGCGCCGCCGTGGCGCCCGACGAAGGACTTGAGCACGGCGGAGGAGTTCATGTAGGTGATCGGGACGACCGAGGCGATGTCGACGACCTCGGCCAGCTCCTCCCAGGCCGTCTCGACGCTGTCGAGGTCGGCCATGTCCGCCATCGAGCAGCCGGCGTTCAGGTCGGGGAGGATCACCTGCTGGTGGTCGGCCGTGAGCACGTCGGCCGACTCGGCCATGAACTGCACGCCGCAGAACACGACGTACTCCGCCTCGCGCTGGTCGGCGGCGAAGCGCGCCAGGCCGAACGAGTCGCCGCGCGCGTCGGCCCACCGCATCACCTCGTCGCGCTGGTAGTGGTGGCCGAGGATCACGAGCCGCCCGCCGAGCGCGGCGCGGGCGTCCGAGATCCAGGCCACGAGCTGCTCGGGCGTCGCCGAGGTGTAGCGGTCCGGTAGGGGCGTCTGGAGGCGGAACATTGAGGCACCTCGGTGTATGACGCCTCGCTGCACGGCCGGCGGGGACAGCCTGGTCGCCCATCCGCGGGTATGTCGGCCACGAGGCGGATCTGTCCGCCGGGGTACCAGGCCGGCGTAGCCTCAACGTTAGTGCTCGAACGTCCCGAAGCGGTACCCGACGCGCCCGGCTCCTACCAGTTCAAGGACGTGGAGGGCCGGATCATCTACGTGGGCAAGGCCCAGTCGCTGCGCGCGCGGCTGGCCAACTACTTCGGCGACCCCCGCCAGCTGCACCCGCGCACCCAGCAGATGCTCGAGCGCGCCGCCTCGGTCGAGTGGATCCAGGTCCGCTCCGACGCCGAGGCGATCATGCTCGAGTACAACCTGATCAAGGCGCACCGGCCACGCTTCAACGTGCGCCTCGTCGACGACAAGAGCTACCCGTACCTGGCGGTCACCGTCGACGAGCAGTGGCCGAGGGCGACGGTGATGCGCGGCGCCAAGCGCAAGGGGGTCCGCTACTTCGGCCCCTACGCCCACGCCTACGCCATCCGCGAGACGCTCGACCTGCTGCTGCGCTCCTTCCCGATCAGGACCTGCTCGGACGCGAAGTTCCGCCGCCACGAGCGCCTCGGCCGTCCGTGCCTGCTGTACCACATCGAGCGCTGCGGCGGCCCGTGCATCGGCGCCGTCGACGAGGCCACCTACCGCGAGCACGTGCGCGAGCTGATGGCGTTCCTCGAGGGCGACACCGCCCCGGTCGTCGCCCGCCTCGAGCGCGAGATGCGCCAAGCGGCCGAGGCGCTCGACTTCGAGCGGGCGGCGCGGCTGCGCGACCGCCTGGCGGCGGTCCGACTGGCGAGCGAGCGCCAGGAGATGGTGGTCGCGAGCCCCGAGGAGTTCGACGTCGTCGGGATCGCCGAGAGCGAGCTCGAGGCGGCCGTCCAGGTGCTCCACGTCCGGCGCGGCCGCATGGTCGGCCGGCACGGCTTCGTCCTCGAGAAGGTCGAGCCGCTGACGAGCGCCGAGCTCGTCGGGCGCGCCCTCGAGCAGCAGTACGCGGAGAGCCCGATCGGGCTGCCGCGCGAGGTGCTCGTCCCGGACCTGCCCGACGACGCCGACGGCTACGGCGAGTGGCTCACCGGCCGGCGGGGGGGCAGGGTCACGCTCCATGTCCCCCGGCGCGGGCGCAAGCGCGCCCTGCTCGACGTGGCGCGTGCCAACGCCGCCGAGCAGCTCCAACGCCACCGGATGCGCCGCTCGAGCGACCTGACGAGCCGTGCCAAGGCCCTCGACGAGCTGCAGGAGCTGCTCTTGTTGGAGGAGCCGCCGCTGCGCATCGAGTGCTACGACATGAGCCACCTCCAAGGGAGCGACTACGTCGGCTCGATGGTGGTGATGGAGGACGGCCTGCCGAAGCGGAGCGACTACCGCCGTTTCAAGGTCAGCGCCGTGCAGGGCAACGACGACTACGGGGCGATGCACGAGGTGCTCATCCGGCGGCTGAAGCGCCTGCTCGAGGAGGAGACGAGGCCGCCCGCCGCCGACCAGGAGGCAAGGGCCCGTCCGAGCCGCTTCGCCTACCCGCCCCAGCTCCTCCTCCTCGACGGCGGGAAGGGCCAGCTCGGCGTGGGCCTTCGGGTCCTCGAGGAGCTCGGCCTCACCGACCGCCTCGCCGTCGCCTCCCTCGCCAAGCAGTTCGAGGAGGTCTACCTGCCCGGGTGTCCGGACCCGGTGCGGATCCCGAGGGACTCGAGCGCGATCTACCTGCTGCAGCAGATCCGAGACGAGGCGCACCGCTTCGCCATCACCTACCACCGCGAGCTGCGCGCCAAGCGCATGACCAAGGGCGCCCTCGACGGGATCCCCGGCCTCGGCAAGACCCGGCGGGAGCGCCTCGTCGCCGAGCTCGGCGGCGTGCGCGCCGTGCGGGCGGCGAGCCTCGGTCAGCTGCGGGCGCTGCCCTGGCTGCCGGACCGGGTCGCCGAGGCCGTCCACGCGCACCTGCACCAGGCCGCCGACGCGCCGCGGCGCCAGCCGGTCTCGGCGTGAGCGCCGACGCGCCGCCGGCCGGCACGCGCCGGCGTGGCGCGGCCCATCCGTGGGACGAGCGGGCCGAGTGGTGGAAGGCGACCTTCACCGCCGGGGCGGACCCCGAGTACGAGGCGGAGATCCTCCCGATCGTCGAGCGCGAGCTCGCCGGCAGCCGGCGGGTCCTCGACGTCGGCTGCGGGGAGGGCCAGGTCGCCCGGCGCCTCGTCTCCTCCGGCGGGGGCCGATCGGCGGTCGTCGGCGTCGACCCTTCCGCCGCGCAGGTCGTGAACGCCCTCGCGGCGGGCGGCGGCCCCCGCTACCTCCAGGCCGAGGGCGAGCGGCTCCCCTTCGCCAGGGCGAGCTTCGACGCGGTCGTCTGCTGCCTCGTGATCGAGCACGCCCGCGACGCCGACGCGCTGCTGGAGGAGGTCGCCAGGGTCCTCGAGCCCGGCGGGCGCTTCCTGCTCCTCGTCAACCACCCCCTGTACCAGGGGCCCGGCAGCGGCTTCGTCGACGACCAGATCCTCGGCGAGCGCTACTGGCGCGTCGGGCCCTACCTGACGGAGGGCGTCAGCACCGAGGAGGTGGACGCCGGCGTGCGGATCGACTTCGCCCACCGGCCCCTCTCGCGCTACGTCAACCCGCTGGCGGCGCACGACCTGCTGCTCACCTCGATGGAGGAGCCGGCGCCGCTCGCCGAGTTCCTCGCCACCTCGGTCGACCCGGCGCTCGAGGGGGCGATCCCCCGCCTGCTCGTGCTGCGCTTCGAGCACCGCCCCCGGGGTGGGAGAATCGCTCCGGGGGACCGAGCCGGAGAGGAGCGAGGAGGGCGATGGCCGAGTACCTGATCGTCGCCGGGATGTCCGGGGCCGGGCGCTCGAGCTCGGCGGCGACCCTGGACGACCTCGGCTGGTTCGTGATCGACAACCTCCCCCCGTCGCTGATCGGCAAGGTCGCCGAGCTCGCGGCGGACCCGGGATCCGAGCGCGACCGCTTCTGCTTCGTGGCGGGCAGGGCGGGGCCGGACTCCCTCGGTGAGCTCGCGGCGGCGGTGGAGGCGCTGCGCTCGACGGGCGCGCGCGTCCGCCTCCTCTTCCTCGACGCCTCCGACGAGGTACTGGTGCGCCGCTTCGAGGGGACGAGGCGTCGCCACCCGCTCGACGCCGACGGGGTGCTGACGGCGATCCAGCGCGAGCGCGAGCTCCTCCACGAGCTGCGCGACGCCGCCGACATCGTGCTCGACACGAGCGAGCTCAACGTCAACGAGCTGCGGCTCCGCCTCGTCGAGCTCTTCGCCAGCAGCGAGGCGGCCGGCGCGATGGAGACGTCGGTCGTCTCGTTCGGCTTCAAGCACGGGCTGCCGCTCGACGTCGACGTGGTGCTCGACTGCCGGTTCCTGCCGAACCCGCACTGGGTGGAGGAGCTGCGCCAGCACACCGGTCTCGACGAGGACGTGCGCGAGTACGTGCTCTCCTGGCCGGAGGCGCAGGAGTTCTTGAAGCGCCTCGACGACCTCTTCGCCTTCCTCCTCCCCGCCTACGCCCGGGAGGGCAAGTCCTACCTGTCGATCGCGATCGGCTGCACCGGCGGCAGGCACCGCTCGGTCGTGATGGCCGAGGAGCTCGCCAAGCGGATCGAGGAGCAGGGCTTCCGTCCGATGGTGCACCACCGGGACATCGAGCGGTGAGCGGGCGCGCCGCCGGCGCGTCGGGACCGAGCGTCGTCGCCGTCGGCGGCGGCCACGGCCTGGCCCGCAGCCTCGCCGCGATCCGCCGCTACGCCGGCGAGATCACCGGGATCGTCTCGGTCGCCGACGACGGCGGCTCGAGCGGGCGGCTGCGCGACGCGCTCGGCATCGCCGCGCCGGGCGACCTGCGGCGCTGCATCGGGGCGCTCGTGCCCGAGCCGACGCCGCTGTCGCGCTCCCTCGAGCACCGCTTCGGCGGCGGCGAGCTCGAGGGGCACGCCTTCGGCAACCTGCTCATCGCGGCGCTGGCGGCGACGACCGGCGACTTCGTCTCGGCGGTCGAGGAGGCCTGCCGCATCCTCGGGACCGTCGGCTCGATCGTGCCGGCGACGACGGGGCCGGTCGTGCTGAAGGCCGAGGCCGCCGGCGCCGAGCTCGAGGGCCAGGTGCGGATCATGGCGACGGCGGGCGTGACCCGGGTCTCCCTCGTCCCGCCCGACGCCGTCGCCCCCGCGGCGGCGGTCGCGGCGATCCGCCGGGCCGACCAGGTGGTGCTCGGGCCGGGATCGCTGTTCACAAGCGTGCTCGCGGCGTGCGCCGCCCGCGGCATCACCGACGCCCTCGCCGAGGCGTCCAGCCGGCTCGTCTACGTCTGCAACCTGCGCGAGCAGGTGCCCGAGACCGCCGGCTACGACGTCGCCGCCCATGTCGCCGCCCTCGGCGCGCACGGCATCACCCCCGCCGTCGTCCTCGCCGACACGACCGCCATCGCCCTCGGGGACGTGCCCGGCCCCGCACGCGTCGTGGTCGT
The DNA here is from genome assembly GCA_035532475.1 of Acidimicrobiales bacterium. Taxonomy (GTDB): domain Bacteria; phylum Actinomycetota; class Acidimicrobiia; order Acidimicrobiales; family Bog-793; genus DATKQY01. The sequence continues at coordinate 17,418 of DATKQY010000030.1, forward strand.
GCCGCTCGGCCTGGCGGCGGTCGAGCTCGGCCACGACGAGGCGCTGCTCGCCGAGGCCCTGACGACGCTGCTCGCGCCCGCCCCGCGCTGACCGCGTCGGCGCGCGGGGGAGGGGACCGGCCGCGCGCCCGGCGGGGACGGGCGCCCCCGGCGGCGCGGCGCTGCGGGGTGGGCGAGCGGCGAGGTGGACGCCGGCGTGCCGCGGCGGCACGCTGTCGCCATGGTCGTGACGAGCGGGGGGCGGGTCGCGGACCGAGACGGCGCCCGGGCGTTCGACGCGGTGGTGTTCGACCTCGATGGCGTGATCGTCGACACCGAGCGCATCGTGCACGAGGTGTGGGCGGGGACCTTCGCCCGCTACGGCTGCTCCTTCACCCTCGAGGAGTGGTCCGTCGCCGTCGGGAGCGATCGCGGGTTCGACCCCTTCGAGGTGCTCGCGGCGCGCAGCTCCGTCCCGCTCCCGCCCCTCGCCGAGCTGCAGCGCGAGATCGACCGGGAGGAGCAGCGCCTCCTCGAGGGCCTGAGCCCGCTGCCCGGCATCCGGGCGTGGATCGAGGGCGCGAACGACCTCGGCATGGACGTGGCCGTCGTCTCGAGCTCGCCGCGCCCGTGGGTGGAGGGCCGCCTGGCCGACGTCGGCCTCGACCGGCACTTCGTCGTCGTCAGCTGCCGCGACGCCCGGCTGGCCGCCAAGCCGGCGCCCGACCTCTACCTCGACGCCTGCGCGCGCCTCCACGTCGAGGCGCGCCGCGCCGTCGCCGTCGAGGACTCGCTGCACGGCATCACCGCGGCCCGCGCCGCGGGTCTTGCATGTGTGGGGGTGCCGAACACGGTGACGGCCGGCCTCGACCTGTTCGGTGCCGACCTGCTCGTCGAATCGCTCGACGCGCTGCCGGTCGCCGAGGCGCTCAGGCGCCTCTCCGAGCGGCGAGGCCGCTGACGCGCGGCCCGGCCCAGCTCAGGCGATCCGGCCGAAGTCGTCCTCCAGGCGGATGATGTCGTCCTCGCCGAAGTAGTCGCCCGTCTGCACCTCGACGAACACCACCGGCTCGCTGCCGGCGTTCGTCATCCGGTGCGCGGTGCCGATCGGGATGTCGATCGTCGAGCCCGGGCCGACGGGGATCTCCTCGCCGTCGAGCGTGACGACGCCCTGGCCGCGCACGACGAACCAGTGCTCGGCCCGCCGAGCGTGGCGCTGGTAGGAGAAGCGTCTGCCGGGGTCCACCACGATCTCTTTCACCTTGTGGTCCGCCGCGTTCTCGAGGACGGTGTAGGCGCCCCACGGTCGGGCGTCGCGTTCGCGCGAATCCATCTCCGCATCATGCCCGAGCCGCGGCGGCGCGTGCGTCACGACCCGCGAGCAGGGTGCCGGCCGCCCCGCGGCGGCGGAGTCCTTTCGGCACTCCTCGCCGTCGGCCCGCTCGGCTAGCTTCGCGGGCGCGCCGTCATCGGCACCACCGGCGCGAGCAGGGTAGGTCGGTCGCGTAAGCGCTTGCAGAGGCGTCGGGCGATCGGCGACATCGGGCCGGCGAGGCAGGGGACGGCCGGGCGCGCGGGTGCGGCGCCGGCGACGACGAGGGCCGGAGGGTGACGAGATGACGGTGCGGGTCGCAGTGAACGGCTTCGGGCGGATCGGAAGGAACTTCCTCCGCGCGTTGCACGCCTCGACGGCTGATCTCGAGATCGTGGCGCTGAACGATCTCGTCAGCCCGGAGGCCAACGCCCACCTCCTCCGCTACGACTCGACGCACGGGCGCTTCGCCGGCTCCGTCGAGGTCGACGAGCGCGGCATCTCGGTCGACGGCAAGGCGATCACCGTCCTCGCCGAGCGGGACCCCGCGGCGCTGCCGTGGAAGGAGCTCGGGATCGACGTCGTCGTCGAGTCCACGGGGCGCTTCACCAAGCGCGACGCCGCGGCCGCCCACGTCGAGGCCGGCGCGAGGCGAGTCGTCATCTCGGCGCCGTCGGAGGGCGCGGACGCCACGTTCGTCGTCGGCGTGAACGACGACACCTTCGACCCGGCCACCCATGTCGTCGTCTCGAACGCCTCGTGCACGACGAACTGCTTCGTCCCGATGGTCAAGGTGCTCGACGACGCCTTCGGCATCCGAAAGGGCCTGATGACGACGGTGCACGCGTACACGAACGACCAGGAGATCCTGGACTTCGCCCGCGACAACCTGCGCCGCGCCCGGGCCGCGGCGGTGAACATCGTCCCTTCGACCACGGGCGCGGCCCGGGCCACCGGGCTCGTGCTCTCCGCGATGAAGGGCCGGCTCGACGGCACGTCGCTTCGCGTGCCGGTCGCCGACGGCTCGATCACCGACTTCACCGGGATCGTGAACGCCGAGGTCGACGTGGCGGGGGTGAACCGCGCCTTCGCCGCCGCGGCGTCCTCGGGTCCGCTGTCGAAGGCCCTCGTCTACACCGAGGACCCGATCGTCTCGAGCGACATCGTGGGCTCGCCGGCGTCGTGCACCTTCGACGCGGAGCTCACGATGGCGATGCCACTCGACGACGGCACGACCCTCGTCAAGGTCTTCGGCTGGTACGACAACGAGTGGGGCTACTCGAACCGGCTCGTCGACCTGGTCGCCATCGTCGGAGCGTCGTGAGCGGCAGCGTCCCGGTACTCGAGGACCTGCTCCCGCTCGACGGCAAGCGGGTCCTCGTCCGGGCCGACTTGAACGTTCCCCTTGCCGAGGCCGCGGACGGCACGCGGGTCGTCGCCGACGACTTCCGCATCCGCGCCAGCGTGCCGACCCTCGCCTGGCTGGTCGACCACGGTGCCCACGTCACCGTCTGCACCCACCTCGGCCGGCCGAAGGGCGCGCCCGACCCCCGCTTCGACGTCGCCCCGGTGCGTGCCCGCCTCGCGGAGCTCGTGCCCGGCGTCGAGCTGCTCGACAACCTCCGCTTCGACCCGGGTGAGGAGGCGAACTCCGAGGAGCTCGTCGACCGCCTCGTCGCCGGCCAGGACGCCTACGTCGACGACGCCTTCGGGGCCGCGCACCGTTCCCATGCCTCGATCGTCGGGCCGCCGAAGCGGCTGCCCTCCGCGGCGGGTCGCCTGCTCGCGCGTGAGGTGGAGGTCCTCGCTGGCCTGCTCGAGCACCCCGCGCACCCCTTCGTCGCCGTGGTCGGCGGTGCCAAGGTCGCCGACAAGCTCGGCGTGCTGCGCAGCCTCGCCCGTCGGGTCGACGCCCTGATCGTCGGCGGGGGGATGAGCTACACGTTCCTCGCGGCCCTCGGCCACACGATCGGCTCCTCGCTGTTCGATGCCTCGAAGGTCGCCGAGTGCGCCGAGCTGCTCGACGGCCCGGCGGAGGTACTGCTGCCGACGGACGTCGTCGCGCTCTCGCCCGATGGCGAGCTGAACTTCGGCGGCGCGCCGGAGAAGGAGGTCTCGGGTGAGACGCGGGTGGTCGGGCGTGACATCCCCGACGGCTGGGAGGGCGTCGACATCGGCCCGGAGACCCGTGCCCGCTACCGCGAGCGCATCCTCGCGGCGAAGACGGTCCTCTGGAACGGCCCGATGGGGGTCTTCGAGGACCGGCGCTTCGCCGGGGGGACGCGCGCCGTGGCCGAGGCCGTCGCCGAGTGCCCCGGCTTCACCGTCGTCGGTGGCGGCGACTCCGCCGCGGCGCTCGACGCGTTCGGCCTCGCCGGGCGCGTCGACCACGTCTCGACCGGCGGCGGCGCCTCGCTCGAGTACCTCGAGCAGGGCGACCTGCCGGGGCTCGCAGCGCTTCGGGCCGGGCGCCCGTCGTGACCGCCCCGGGTCGCCTGGAGGCGTGGTGAGCGCCGAGCGCGGCATCCTCGTCAGCGGCAACTGGAAGATGCACCAGAACCACTTCGAGGCGCTGAAGCTCGTCCAGGAGCTGGCGGCGTTGCTGCGCGCCGGCGGGGTGCCCGAGGGGCGGGAGGTCAGCGTCCACCCGACGTTCACGTCGCTTCGGACGGTCCAGACGGCCGTCGAGACCGACCACGTGCCCGTGGCGCTCGGCGCGCAGAACTGCCACTTCGAGGACAAAGGGGCCTTCACCGGCGAGGTGAGCGCCGAGATGCTCGCCAAGCTCAACGTCTCCTTCGTGATCGCCGGGCACTCCGAGCGGCGCATCCATTTCGGCGAGACCGACGAGATCGTGCGCCGGAAGGTCGACGCGATCCTGCGCCACCAGATGCGCCCGATCGTCTGCGTCGGCGAGAGCCTCGACGAGCGCTCGGGCGGCTCGGCGGTCGAGCGCGTGCGCGCCCAGGTCGCCTCGGTCTTCTCGGCCCGCCCCGCCGACGTCGTGGCATCGGCGGTCGTCGCCTACGAGCCGATCTGGGCGATCGGCACCGGCGAGACGGCGACGCCGGAGGACGCCGAGGCGATGTGCGCCGAGATCCGCGACGAGCTCGCCGCGCTCGCCGGCGCGGCCGCCGCGGCGACCCGGATCCAGTACGGCGGCTCGGTGACGCCCGAGACCGCCGGCGAGCTGCTCGCGCAGGACAACGTCGACGGCCTGCTGGTCGGCGGGGCGAGCCTCGACGCCGAGCGCTTCGTCGCCATCGTCCGCGCCGGCGCCCGGGGCTGAGCGGGCCGGATCGGAGCCGCTGCGCGAGGCCGGCCCGCCCGGCTGAGCTGGTATTCTGCGTCGTCGCTCGGAGCGTGCGCAGGCGTTTGAGGAGGGCAACTCGTGCTAACCGACATCCTCGTGGGCATCGAGGTCCTCGCGTCGTTCGCGCTCATCGTGCTGATCCTGCTCCACTCGGGTCGTGGCGGCGGCCTCTCCGACATGTTCGGCTCCTCGGTCGGCTCGGCGGCCGCGGGCTCGACCGTGGCCGAGAAGAACCTCGACCGGCTCACGGTCACCTGCGCCGTCGTGTTCGCCTTCACGACGGTGATCATCGGCCTGCGGTGGGGCTGAGGCGCCTCCGGCTGCTCCCGCCCACCCTCGCCGCGCTCCTCGTCGCTGCCTGGGCCGGCGTCCCGGGCCTCCAGTCCGCCGAAGCGTCGCCCGGCGCGCACGCCTCGTCGACCACCACGACGACGCTGCCACCGAACGGCGCGGTCGAGCTCTTGAACGGCGGGACCGCCACCGTCGGGGTGCCGGCGCTCCCGACGGCGTTCAACCCGTCCACCCCCTCGGGCGACAACAGCGTCACCCAGATGGTGATGGAGCAGGTCTGGCCACAGCCGTTCGTCGTCAACGGCTCGCTGCAGCCGGTGGCGTCGACGCCCACCACGGCGCCGACCCTGCTGGTCTCGGCCGAGGACGTGAGCGTCAGCCCCCAGACCGTCGTCTACACGATCGACCCCGGCGCACGCTGGTCCGACGGCGTGCCGATCACGGCGGCCGACTTCATCTACGACTGGCACGAGCAGCTAGCGGTCGGCCCGCAGCTGGGCGCGAACGACCCGCTCCAGGGCTACCAGGACATCAAGTCGATCACCGGCTCGGCGAAGGGCAAGGTCGTCACCGTCGTGTTCACCAAGCCCTACGCCGACTGGTACGCGCTGTTCGCCAACCTCGTCCCCGCGCACGTCGCCCAGCGCTACGGGTGGGAGAAGGCGTTCCAGGGCTTCGACCCAACCAAGGTGGTCTCGGGCGGCCCCTTCGAGATCACGAAGGTCGTGCCGGGCAAGGAGCTTGTCCTCTCGCGTAACCCCCACTACTGGGGCCAGCCCGCGCACCTAGCGCACATCGTCTTCCGCGTCGTGCACGGCCAGGCCGCCACGCTCCAGGCGCTCGAGAACCGCAGCGTCGACATCGCATCGGTGACGCCCGGCCCGGCGGTCACCCAGGCCGTCGCCGCGAGCGGCGACCTCGTCCCCTCGACCGGGGACTCGCCGACGCTGTGGCAGCTGGTGTTCAACCTGGGCGACCCGGTCACGGGCAGGGCGCTGCTGCGCCAGGCGATCGCCAAGGCGGTCGACCGGGTCCAGCTCGCGGCGGACTCCATCGATCTGCTCGCCCAGAACACGCCGATCTCCTCGAACCGCCTCTATCTCGAGGCCGCGCCGGGCAGCGAGGGTAACGACGGCGGCTACGCGACCGTGGACGTCGCCGAGGCCGACCGGCTGCTCGCCCAGGACGGCTACCAGCTCGACGCCGACGGCCGGGTGGTCGCGGCGGACGGCCTGCCGCTCGTCATCAAGTTGGTCGGTCCGAGCGCCAACCCCCTCATGGCGCGCGTCGAGGAGCTCCTCCAAGCGCAGCTCCTCCAGGCAGGCATCACGCTCCAGATCACGAACGTCCCGCAGTCGACCCTGCTCTCGTCGGTGCTCCCGCGTGGCAACTACCAGCTGGCGCTGGCGCCGTATCTGGAGTCGCCCTACCCCTCGGAGAACGCGGCGCGCTACACGAACCCGGGGTTCCCCGCCTCGCTGGCACCGTCGGGCGCCACCGCGGGTGGCGCGCCGGGAAGTGCACGCCTCACCACCGGCGGCGGGGGGAGCCCGTCCGACCCCGGAGCCGCGCAGGCCGGCTCGGTGAGCCGCGACGTGCTCGGCTTCCAGGATCCCACGGTCACGTCCCTGTTCGCCCAGGCCTCGTCCGACCTCAATGCATCGGCGATGTCGGGGCTCTACAACGAGATCGACACGAAGCTGTGGGTCGCCATGCCCACGCTTCCCCTGTTCCAGATCCCGTCGACCCTGGTCATCAGGGTGGACATCGTGAATGTGAGCAACACCCCGACCTGGGCCGGGCCGATGTGGGACGCCCAGGACTGGGCCATCCAGGTGAGCCCACCGCCAACCGTGCCCACCACCGCGCCGTAGCGGGCCTCGCGGGTGGCCGCCGACGGGCGCGCTAATCTTCACCGTGCTCCGCCGCCGGGCGACCGGTCGGGGCTCACCACGTCGGAGTGGCGGAATAGGCAGACGCGCTAGCTTGAGGGGCTAGTGCCCGCAAGGGCGTGGGGGTTCAAGTCCCCCCTCCGACACGCTCCAGCTCCACGCCCTGTTGACCTGGACTTTCAGTCGCCTTTCCAGCGTGCTCCATGGTCGCGGAGGTAAGCGTTGCCTGGAGGCGTACCTGTTCACTGGCGCCAACACGGCGATACGTGACGGTCAGCCCGAGCGCCTGATAGAGCGCTGCCCGGTCAGCTTGGTCGATGCTCGCGAGCAGATCTGGCACGGTGTGAAGCGCGGAGAGCGCATCAACCACTTGGTCTTCGCTGAGAGCGTCAGGTGCTGGCGGGGCGAGCGCGAGCACCGCTTCGGCAGCCGCCTTCTCGCGTTGGGCGGCGGCGATCCGAGATGCGATGACATCGGCCGGGATGCCAGCCTCCAGCCCATCGAGGTGCTTGGCGAGCTTGCGTTCGCACTCCACGAGGGCCGTTCGTGCCCGGGCGATAGCCGGGTCTTCGCGGTGCCCCTCGGCGTCGGCCTGCACGACCAGGGCGGCCGTCGCCTTGACTCGGTGCGGCGCGAACAGGTCAGCGAGCCACGCGTCCACGTGGGGGAGCAGCCGGTCTTCGCGTACGGAGAGGCTCGGCGGATGGTCGTTCACCGCTACCGGGTAGTCAGCGCTCACGTAGCAGCGGTAGAGAGCCTGACCGCGCACCATGTTGCCCTGGAGCTTCTTCCCGCAGCAGTCACAGATCACCAATCCGGCGAGCGGGTAGCGAGACGCTTCAGCCCGCCGCACCCCGGCGTGAGTACGCCTTCGTCCGGACGTGACTGCGTTGCTGCGGGTGTTGCTCGCGATGAGCGCCTGCACGCGATGCCACGTCGTCTTGTCCACGATGGGCTCGTAGGTCTGCACCGAGGCCGTCACCCACTCAGCGCGGCTCTGCCATTGCTGTCGGGTGATGTGGCCGAGCGCCGGCGCATCCGGGTCGACGAGCACGTCGGCCTTCTTGGTCCGACCGGAGACGTGGTAGCCGAGATAACGAGGATTGCTGAGGATGGTCCGCACCACCGACATCGCCCACGCGTGTCCCGGGCGGTGTGAATTGCGCGCTCGGTCATGTGCGGACGGGCAGGGCACACCCTCGTTCGTGAGGACCGTCGCTATCTGCTTGTAACCCGCGCCGGCGAGGTACATGTCGAAGATCCGGCGCACGACGGGCGCAGCCTCGGTGTCCGGCGCGAGCTGATGGAGTCGGACGCCGGACGCCGCCTTGGATGGGTTCGGATGCGGGCCGAGGTCGGCGAGCTGGTAGCCATAGGGTGGGCGACCACCGAGCCAGCGACCCGCCTGCGCATGGGCTCGTACGGCGTTGGCGACCCGCAGCCGAGTTCGGTTCCGTTCGGCTCGGCTCATCGTCCCGTAGTTGGAGAGCGCCATGTAGTGCCCGTCGTTGTCGATGTTGACCGGGCCGCCGAGCTCGGGCACCCACAACCCGACGCCATAGTGGGCGAATTGGAACAGGATGCCCTCGAACTGCGTCCCAGAGAAGGCGCGCTGTGGTTCGGCGATGACCAATGCGTCCCAACCGCGGCTCGGGTTCTTCAGGTCGCGAAGGATGCGCGAGGCCTCAGGCCGGCGGTCCCAGGGCAGGCTGCGGCTCTTGTCGACGTCGTGCCACGTGGTGACGATCTCACCGTGAGGAGCGATGAGTCGCTTCGCGGCATCGGTCTGCCACCGCAGGCTGTCGGCCGGGTCCTGGAGGTCGTCGGTCGAGGTACGGGCATAGAGCGCGAAGCGGATCATGCCACCTTGCGCCTTTCACGTTCTCGGAGACAGCGAACGATGCGGGCCAGGACCACCGCAACATTCGGGTTCATGACCGGCTCGTTCTCGGCGACGAAGTCGATCGGAGCATGGCGATCGGGAGCTGACGTCGCACGGCGGTCAACGCTACCGCGGGGGGTCATTCCCGGCGCGCCAACGACTGCCGGGTCGGTGCCGCGGTGGTGGATGGTTCGATTCCGCTCGTCGTCTCTGCCCATGGGCGGACCGTCGCGATTCCACTTCCCGAGCGATTTCCCAAGCGAGTGCCCCGGGCGAGACTCACTTACCAAGCCCAGCTCGGCAGGGGTGCGAAGAGCCCGGCGAACGAGGTAGGTCGGGACTTCCCGCGCCGGGAACGGGGCCTCCTTCGGAGGGGTGTGTCCCTGAAGGCCCCCAGCCCCGCGCCTCGCCTGGCGGCAGGCGGTGAATCGAGGCAGCTGGGGACAGGCGCGGCAGTCTCCGTAGCGCCTTGAGTGCCACGCCGCCGACGGCGCCGGTGGGAGCGCCGACTGGTGGCGAACCTCAGGCGTCATCGTCGGCAAGCCTGATCGGTGCAACGAAAGGCTTGGCAACGTCCGACCAACGCGGCCGGTCGTCACTTCCTCGGCGCGTTATCACGCTCCGAGGCGACGACGACGAGACGCCGGACCACACCGCGCTCCGTCTCCGCGTCGCTGATCATCTCCTCGATGAGCTCGTCGAGACGGCGCCGGAGGGCGAGCGCTTCCCGAAGCGCCTCGAGCGGACACCCGTCACATCCCGCCGAGCGCGTCATCGGGCGCTCCCCGGCGGAGTCCGCTCAGCAAGGAACCGTGCCCGGTCCGCGTAGCGAATGATCCCTGCACAGCCTCGCAGCGCCCGCACAATCGTCGCGGCCGGATCGTCCTCGTCGAGGTGCGCGAGCAGCTCGGCGATGACACTGAGCGTGTCCTCGGCGGGCCCGGCGAACGAGCGCGGCTCGCGGCTAGCTTCGCCCACGGCGGTGACCTCCTCGTTAGGTTGCCGTCGGCCTCCGGAGAGCGCCAACTCTCCGGAGGCACGTCTATCGCTCCCCGCAGGGTAGCGAGCAGACTAGATGATTGTCAAGTATGCTAGCGGGGTGCATCACCTCGTCGGACTGACCGAGATCGCCGAGCTCCTCGGGCTGACGCGCCAGGGCGTCGACTACCTGGTGCGCAACGATCCGATGTTCCCCGCCCCGGTGGCCGTGCTCCACGCCGGGCGGATCTGGGAGCGCGAGGCGATCGAGTCCTGGGCGCGAGCCGGTGGGCGGATCGAGTAGGTCTGCACGCCTGAGAGCCGCGAGATCGAACCAGTGACCTGCTCGGATCCTGGGGGCCTCGCGCCCCGGCTCGCACTGGCGTCAAGCGAGGCCTGCGGGACGCCGGCACGGTGGGTCGACGTCGGTGCTCCGACCGCTGGCCCGCCTTGCCCACCGGCCTCCGCGTCCTCGGCCTGCTCGCTTGACCCCGCTCCCCGAGGCGCACGAACGCGTTCATGCCAGCGACGCTCGGGCGTCGCCGGCGTGGCGCAAGCGGGAGGGGCGAGCCAGCTTCGGGTTCGGGCTCGAGCACGATCCGGAGCGTTCCCGGGGGCGCATGTTGCGGGTGTCGTGACGCCCCAGCTGGCGGGTGCCGTCGCGGACGACCACCTCGCTACGCGAACGCGGGATCTGTCGGTGGAGCAGGACGTCGGGCGCGGCCGAGCGCCTGGTACAGGGTCTTGACGACCGGATCGACGTCCTCGCCGAGCTCCAGCGCGTCGACGGCGTCGACCGCCGCGCCGAGCTCGGCGGCCACCTCCTCGGTGTCCCCGCGCGCGTCGGCCAGGTACATCGCCGCCTCTCGGAGGGGTCGCGCCTCGGGGGAGATCACCCGGCCGCGTGCGATCGCCCAGGCGGCGTCGTCGAGACTGGCCGGGTAGGGGTGATGGGCGATCGAGAGCATCGCCATCGAGTGCGCTGCCGCGACGATCGTCGCCTCCATCTCGACGAGGTGCTGCTCGGCGTCGAGCCAGACGTAGCGGCCGACCACCG
>DATKQY010000031.1:0-52145 GCA_035532475.1 Acidimicrobiales bacterium
CCCGAACGCTCGGTAGCGACCGGATCGGGCAGGCCGTCATGCTCGTGGCGGAGGCCGACCTCGACGTGAAGGGCCGCACCGCATTGCCGTCCGAACTGGTGCTCGAAGTCCTCGTGGCGCGACTCGCCCGCCTGACCCGCAGTCGTTCGGCGTCGCCCAGCCCGGCGCGCACGTCGGCGAGGAGCCCCCGGGCCCGGCGCTGAGGCCGCCGAGCTCAGCCTGCCGCGGGGTTCAGGACGAGATCTTGGCGATACGCCGCATCAAGCGCGACTTGCGGTTGGCGGCCTGGTTCTTGTGGATGACCCCGAGCGCGGCGGCCTTGTCGATGCGCATCACGGCCGAGCGGAGCGCCTCGAGCGCGCCCTCGGCGCCGGCCTCGGCCGCTGCAACCGCCGTCTTGCTGCGGGTGCGGACCTCGGAGCGGACGGCCTTGTTGCGAAGACGGCGGCGCTCATTCTGCCGGTTGCGTTTGATCTGGCTTTTGATGTTGGCCACGGTGCGTTCCTCGGGATCTGCGCTCGGGTGCCACCTGCCCGGGAGGGCGGCGCGGTCGCGGCCTTGGGACGGCCCGGGTCGCGGCGAAAAGCCATCGTAGCAGCCGACACCCGCGTCCCCCATCGACGGGGGCTCGACCAGGCCCCACTACGATCGACGAACCGTGTCATCCTCTGGCGTGCCGGCACCCGGCAAGGTGCCGAACGACCGCATCCGCAACTTCTCGATCATCAGTCACGTCGACCACGGCAAGTCGACGCTCTCCGACCGCATCCTCGAGCTGACCGGGGCCGTCGACCCACGCTTCATGCGCGAGCAGTACCTCGACTCGATGGACATCGAACGCGAGCGCGGCATCACGATCAAGGCCCAGAACGTGCGGGTCCACTGGCGCGACCACATCCTCCACCTGATCGACACGCCGGGCCACGTCGACTTCGGCTACGAGGTGAGCCGCAGCCTGGCCGCCTGCGAGGGGGTCGTGCTCCTCGTCGACGCCTCGCAGGGCATCGAGGCGCAGACGCTCGCCAACTGCTACCTCGCCCTCGAGAACGACCTCGAGATCGTCTCGGCGCTGAACAAGATCGACCTCCCCGCGGCCGAGCCGGACCGCTACGCCGAGGAGATCGAGCGGGTGCTCGGGCTCCCCGCCGACGAGGTGCTCCGCATCTCGGCCAAGACCGGCCAGGGCGTCGACCTCCTGCTCGACCGCGTCGTCGCCCGCATCCCGCCGCCGAGCGCCGACGCCTCGGCGCCGTTGCGGGCGCTCATCTTCGACTCGTACTACGACCAGTACCGGGGCGTGGTGAGCGCGATCCGCGTCGTCGACGGCGTTCTGCGCGACAGCGCGAAGGTGCGCTACTTCCAGGCCGGCATGACCCACGACATCGAAGAGCTCGGGGTGCGCACCCCGGTCCCGGTCCCCGTCGCCGAGCTCGGCCCGGGCGAGGTCGGCTACCTCGTCGCCGGCGTGCGCAACGTCGGCGAGGCGCGCGTCGGCGAGACCGTCACCGACGCCGCGCGCCCGGCGGCCGAGCCGTTGCCCGGCTATCGCGACCCGAAGCCGATGGTGTTCTGCGGCCTCTACCCCGTCGAGGGCGACCAGTTCCCCGAGCTTCGCGACGCGCTCGAGAAGCTCCAGCTGAACGACGCCAGCATCACCTACGCGCCGGAGACCTCGACGGCCCTCGGCTTCGGGTTCCGCTGCGGCTTCCTCGGCCTGCTGCACATGGACATCGTGCGCGAGCGCCTGGAGCGGGAGTTCGACCTCTCGCTCATCGCCACCGCCCCGTCGGTCGAGTACGTCGCCTACCTGACGAACGGCACGTCGGTGGCGATCGACAACCCCTCCGAGCTGCCGCCCCTCCAGTCCGTGGACCACATCGACGAGCCGCTGCTGCGGGTGACGATCATCACGCCGGCCGAGTACGTCGGGACGATCCTCGACCTGTGCCAGACGCGTCGCGGCCGCCAGGAGAAGATGCAGTACCTCTCGGCGGAGCGGGTCGAGCTCGTCTACACCATCCCCCTCGCCGAGATCGTCGTCGACTTCTTCGACCAGATGAAGAGCCGGACCAAGGGCTACGCCAGCCTCGACTACGAGGCGGCGGGGAGCGAGACGGCGGACCTGGTGCGCGTCGACATCCTGCTGAACGGCCAGCCCGTCGACGCCTTCTCCTCGATCGTCCACCGCTCGAAGGCCGAGGAGTACGGGCGGAAGATGGCGCACAAGCTGCGCGAGCTCATCCCCCGCCAGCTCTTCGACGTGCCGATCCAGGCGGCGATCGGCGGTCGCATCATCGCCCGCGAGACGGTGAAGGCCAAGCGCAAGGACGTGCTGGCGAAGTGCTACGGCGGCGACATCACCCGCAAGCGCAAGCTGCTCGAGAAGCAGAAGGAGGGGAAGAAGCGCATGAAGTCGATCGGGCGCGTCGAGATCCCCCAGGAAGCCTTCGTCTCCGCGCTGCGGCTCGACGAGTAGGCGCCCGCTGTCGCCGATGACCGTGTCCGGCCTCGCCCCGGGGGGGCTTCGCGCCCTCGTCGGGACCGCGGTGCGAGCCGCGCTCGGGGCCGACCCCGACACGCTCGACGACTACCGCACGCCGGTCGGCGACGCCGGGCTCTTCGGGCCCGGGTCGGTCCCCTGGCTCGTCCACGGCGACCTGCCGGCGATGCTGATCGGCGGCTTCTCGGCGCTCATGCTCCAGACGCTCCACCCGCTCGCGATGGCGGCGGTGGCCGAGCACTCCAGCTACCGGGAGGACCCCTTCGGCCGCCTCCAGCGCACGGCGCGCTTCGTGGCGGGCACGACCTTCGGCGCGATGCCGCTCGTGGACCAGCTCGTCGGCGAGGTGCGCCGGGTGCACGCGTCGGTCCGCGGTGTGGCAGCGGACGGGCGCCGATACTCGGCCAACGACCCGGCGCTGCTGAGGTGGGTCCATACCGCTGAGGCGTGGAGCTTCCTCCGGTCCCACCAGCGCTACTCGACTCACCCGCTGCTCCGGGGCGAGCAGGACCGTTACCTCGCGGAGGTGGCGGTGATCGCCCGCCGCCTCGGGGCGCGCGACGTCCCCGAGAGCGTCGGGCAGGTCCGCCGCTACCTCGCCTCGGTCCGCCAGGAGCTGCGCGCCACGCCCGAGGCGCTCGAGGCGGTGCACTTCCTGCGGACGATGCCGAAGGAGCGGGCCGTCGAGTCGCTCGCGCACCGCGTCGTCGGGGAGGCGGCGATCGACCTGCTGCCGGCGTTCGCCCGGCGCGAGCTCGGTCTCGGCGGGCTCGTCGCCGCCGGCGGCGGCCCGCTCCCGGCGCGCCTCGCGACGAGGGCGGCGGCGAGCACGTTCTGTCACGTCGTGCGGTGGTCGGTCGGCCCGTCGGTGGTGCGCGCCATCGCCACCGAGCGCGCCGCGGGCCTGGTCGGGGGTGCTGCGCGCACGGCCGCCGCGGGCCGCGCGTGACCCCGACGGGCGCCCGGCAGGGGGGTCGCCGGGCACGACCGGGCCGCGAACAGGGGCAGGCGGCGAGCGCTCGGTAGAATCGAGTGCCAGGACATCGGTTTCCGACCCGGCGCCCACCGGTCGGACCAGGGCGCGAGGGGCGCGGCAGGCGATGCTCGACGAGAGAAAGTCGACGATTCTCCGCAAGGTCGTGGAGGAGCACATCGAGACGGCGCAGCCCGTCGGGTCCGCGCACGTCGTCAAGGACCCCGCGATCGACGTCTCGCCGGCCACCGTCCGCGCCGACATGGCGGCGCTCGAGCGCGACGGCTACCTGACCCACCCCCACACCAGCGCGGGTCGGGTCCCCACCGACAAGGGCTACCGCTTCTTCGTCGACCAGCTCGTCGACCCGGGCCCGCTCGACCCGGCGCGCGAGGAGCAGGTGTCCACCTTCTTCGCCGGGGCCCACGGGGAGCTCGAACGGATGCTGCGGGACACCTCGCGCCTGCTCTCCCAGCTGACGGACCACGCCGCCGTCGTCGTCGCCCCGGCCCACGAGGCGCTGACGCTGCGCTCGACGCTGCTCACGCGTCTCGGGCCGCGCATCGCCCTGCTGGTCGCCGTGCTCTCGAACGGCGCCGTCGAAAAGCACGTCGTCGACGTTGACGAGTCGCTCGCCGACGCCGAGATCGAGGACGCGAACGCATGGCTGCGCGAGCACCTGACGGGCGAGACCCTCGGCCGCCTGTCCGTACCGCCGGTGTCGGGCAGCGCTGACGTCGACGCGCTGATCGGCTCGTGCCACGCCATCCTCGCCGGCGCCAACCGCCCGGTGCCCGAGACCGAGGAGATCTACGTCGGCGGGACCGCCCGGATGGCCGAGCACTTCGACGCCGTCGACACGGTGCGGGCGGTGCTGTCGATCCTCGAGCAGTCCTTCGTCGTCGTCTCGCTGCTCCAAGACGTCCTCTCCCAGGGCCAGAAGGTCTCGATCGGCGCCGAGAACGGGGTGGACTCCCTCGCCGAGTGCTCCCTCGTGGTCGCGCCGTACCGGGTCGGCGCCGACGTGCTCGGCACGATCGGCATCCTCGGCCCGACGCGGATGAACTACTCCCAGGCGCTCGCCGCGGTCGCGGTCGTCGGCCAGCGCCTCGGCCGGCAGCTCTCGAGCGGCTGAGCGCGGTCGGACGGCGACGATGGCCACGGACTACTACGAGCTGCTCGGCGTCTCACGCGACGCCTCCGAGGAGGAGCTGAAGCGCGCCTACCGGCGGCTCGCACGCGAGCTGCACCCGGACGCGAGCGGCGGCGACCCCGCCTCGGAGGCCCGCTTCAAGGAGGTCACCCTCGCCTACGAGACCCTGCGTGACCCCGAGCGCCGCCGGCAGTACGACATGTTCGGCCCCGACGGAGCAAGAGGGGCGGGGCGCGCCGGCGCCCCCGGCGACATCTTCGGCGCTGGGCTCGGCGACCTCTTCGACGCCTTCTTCGGCGGCTCGCCTTTCCGCGGCGCCAACCAGCAGGCGGCCCCGCACCGGGGCGACGATGTCGAGGTGGCGCTCGATCTGCGCTTCGAGGAGGCCGTCTTCGGCGTCGAGCGCTCGACGTCGCTGCGGGGCCCCGTCACCTGCGAGGTCTGCTCGGGCAGCGGCGCCGCGCCCGGCACGAGCCCGGCGCGCTGTGCCGACTGCAGCGGCACCGGCCAGCTCCGGCGGGTGCGCCAGTCGATCCTCGGCCAGGTCATGACGACCTCGCCGTGCCCTCGCTGCCGGGGGCTCGGCACGACCGTCGAGTCGCCGTGCCCGCAGTGCCGGGGCGAGGGCCGACGCGTCGAGGAGCGCAGCGTCACCGTCGAGGTGCCGCCCGGCGTCGACGACGGCACCACGCTGCGCATCACCGGCGCGGGCGCCGCGCCGATCCGCGGCGGCATCCCCGGCGACCTCTACGTCCACCTGCGGGTGGCGCCGCACGAGCGCTTCCAGCGCTCGGGGTCGGACCTCCTCGCGGACCTGCACGTGGCCTCGACCCAGGCGGCCCTCGGGGCCGAGGTGCCGATCGCCACCCTCGACGGGGACCAGACGATCGCCGTCCCGGCCGGCACCCAGAGCGGCAAGGTCGTCCGCCTCCGCGGGCGGGGCGTGCCGCACGTGCGCGGGCGGGGGCGCGGCGACCTGCACGTCAGGATCGTCGTCGACACCCCGACCGACCTCTCAAAGGAGCAGGAGCGCCTGCTGCGCGAGTTCGCCCGCCTGCGCGGCGAGGCGCTGGCGAACGAGGACGGCGGCTTCCTCTCGCGGATCCGCTCGAGCCTCGGTTGACCGAGCCGGCCGGCCCGCCCGAGCGGGACGACCGGGACCTCCTGCGGCGGGCCGAGGCGCTCGTGTTCGTCGACGACCTCGACGCCCCTGCGTGCGACCGGGCGGACGCCCACCACCTGCTCGACGTGCTGCGCCTTCGTGACGGGGCGAGTGTCGTGGCGGCCGACGGACGTGGCTCGTGGCGCCCGTGCGCGATCGCACGGCCCGCGCCGGGCGGCCCGCGCGGCCGGGGCCGGAAGCCCGGTCCGGGCGGCGGCGGCGCGCCGGGCCTCCTCGTGCCGATCGGCGACGCGCACCTCGAGGCGGCGGCCGGTCCCGAGCTCACCATCGGCTTCGCCCTCCAAAAGGGCGACCGCCCCGAGTGGACGGTGCAGAAGCTCACCGAGCTCGGCGTCGACCGGATCCTCCCGCTGCTCACCGAGCGGACCGTGGTGCGCCTGGCCCCGGGCGAGGTGGCGGCACGGGGCGAGCGGCTCCGCCGGGTGGCGCGCGAGGCGGCGATGCAGTCGCGCCGGCCGAGGCTGCCCGAGGTCGCCGACCCGACGCCGCTCGACGCCGCCCTGGCGGACCTCACCGGTGCCGGCACCGCACCCGGGTCCTCGGCGATGGCCGAGCCCGGCGGCGGGCCGCTCCCGGCGGCGGTGACCGCCGTCCTCGTCGGCCCCGAGGGCGGGTGGTCCGACGCCGAGCTCGGCGCGGGAGTGGCGCTCGTCGGCCTCGGTCCGTCGGTGCTGCGCGCCGAGACGGCGGCGATCGTCGCGGGCACGCTCCTCGCCGCGATGCGGTCGGGAACCGTCCGACCTGCGTGAAAGCGACTAGCCTGCATCGAAGCCGGAAGGTCCACCGGACGACAGAGCTGATGTCCGACACAAAATCGAACGAGAACGCCAGCGAGTCCGAGCTGCGGTACGCAGAGGTCGTCGGCGCGCGCCTGCGCGTGGTCCGGCGCCAGAAGCGGCTCTCGCTCCAGGCCGTCGAGGCCAGCTCCGGCCAGGAGTTCAAGGCCTCGGTGCTCGGCGCCTACGAGCGCGGCGAACGGGCGATCTCCGTCCCGCGGCTCCAGCGCCTCGCCCGCCTCTACGACGTGCCGGTCGACCAGCTGCTCCCGGCCGACCTGGCGCCTCCCGGGGAGGAGGACCAGCGAAGCGAGCCCGCCAGCTCGCGCGCGTACGGCCGCTCCGCGAAGATCCGGATCGACCTGAACACCCTGAAGGACGCCGCCGGTCCTGAGGCCGCGGCGCTCCGGCGCTTCCTCGCGACGATCCAGGTGGAGCGGCAGGACTTCAACGGCCAGGTCCTCACCATCCGCGGCGACGACTTGCGGGTGATCGGCGCGACGTTCGGGCTCGGCGTCGCCGAGATGATCGCCACGCTCGACTCGCTCGGCCTCATCGACCACGACTAGGGAGCGCGCGACGCCGCTCGCGGACGCGATGTCGTCCAGGCCGCTCGGGATCTACCTCCACGTCCCGTTCTGCACCCGACGCTGCGACTACTGCGCCTTCGCGACCTGGACGGACAAGGCTCACCTCGCCGAGGGCTACGTCGAGACCTGCCTCGCCGAGCTGCGCCGGGCCTACGAGCACGAAGGGCTCGGCCCGGCGACCACGGTCTACATCGGGGGCGGCACGCCCTCGCTGCTCGCGCCGGACATGCTCGTGCGCCTCCTCGGGGCGGTCGAGCGCGCCCCGGACGCCGAGGTCACCGTCGAGTGCAACCCCGAGAGCACCGGCGCGCCGCTCCTCGAGGCCCTGGCCGGCGCCGGTGTGACACGGATCTCCCTCGGCGTCCAGTCGATGCTCCCCCACGTGCTGGAAGGGCTCGGCCGCGCCCACACCCCGGGGGCGGTCGAACGCGCGGTGGCGCTCGTCGGAGCGACGGGCTTTCCGACCTTCAACGTCGACCTCGTCTACGGCGGCGCCGGCGAGACCGACGCCGACTGGGCCGGGACGCTCGAGCGCGTGCTCGCGCTCGAGCCGAGCCCGCCGCACGTGAGCGCCTACGCCCTCACCGTCGAGCCGGGCACCCCCCTCGCCCGGGACCCCTCCCGCCACCCCGACGACGACGTCCAGGCCGAGCGCTACGCCGTGGCCGACGAGCTGCTCGGTGCGGCCGGCATGGGCTGGTACGAGATCTCCAACTGGGCGCGCCCGGGCCACGAGTGCCGGCACAACCTCGACTGCTGGCACCAGGCGGACTACCGCGGCATCGGCTGTTCCGCCCACAGCCACCTCGGCGGCCGCCGCTTCTGGAACATCCGCTCGGTCGAGCGCTACGCCGCTGCGGTCGCCCTCGGTGAGCAGCCCATCGCCGGCGAGGAGCGGCTGAGCGGGCCGCGCCGCCGCTTGGAGGCGCTCGAGCTGGCGCTGCGGACCCGCGAGGGCGTCCCGGCCGACGCCCTGGACGGGGACGATCCCGCGCTCGCCGGCCTCGCCGAGCGGCGGGGCGCCGCCTGGGTGCTCACGCTGCGCGGCCGGATGCTCGCCAACGAGGTGGCGCTGCGGCTGCGGGCGGGCGACGAGGCGGTCGCGATGCGCCCCGGCGCGCGCCTGCCTTGACAAACGGTACGGGGAGGCGTGTACTACGGAGCGTGGTCGAGAGCGGTGATCATGCCATGAGACACCACGAAACCGACCCCTCGCTGCTACCCTCTGTGGCCGTGGGCGGCGCGACTCGCTGGTTGAGCACGAAGGAAAGCTCGCAGTACCTCGGGGTCAACCTCCGTACCCTCTACCGCTTCATCGACGAGGGCGAGCTCCCAGCGTACAAGTTCGGCCGGGTCATCCGGCTGAAGGAGAACGACCTCGAGCACTTCGTCGAGTCGTCCCGGATCACGCCGGGGACGCTCGAGCACCTCTACCCCGAGCCGGCACGCCCGAGCCTGCCGTGACGGCGGCGCCGGACCGGGCGCCCCTCGCGCAGTGCCTCTTCTGCCGGATCGTCGCCGGCGACCAGCCTGCGAGCGTGGTCCGCTCCACCCCCACCGTGCTGGCCTTTCGCGACATCGCCCCCGCCGGGCCGACCCACGTCCTCGTCGTGCCGAGGGCTCACGTCACCGACGCCTCGGTGGTCGGATCGGCCGACGGCCCCCTGCTCGCCGAGATGCTCGAGGTGGCGCGCCTCGTGGCCGAGGAGGACGGCGTCGCCGAGCGCGGCTACCGCCTCGTCTTCAACGTGGGCGACGACGCCGGCAACTCCGTCCCCCACCTGCACCTCCACGTCATCGGGGGTCGCCCGATGGCCTGGCCCCCCGGCTGATCCCCACCCCGCGCCGAACGGGAGCGGGCGCTGGTACCCTGGCTTGGTCATCGTGTCCGCCACCCAGCTGAAGATCCATGTCCCGGGGAACGACCTCATGGTCGGCCTCCTCGGGGAGCGGGACGAGCTCCTGCGCCTCGTCGAGCAGGAGTTCGACGACACGACGATCCACGTGCGCGGGAACGAGATCACCATCGAGGGCCCCGCCGCCACCCGCGTCAGCCAGCTCTTCGGCGAGCTCGTGGTCCTGCTCGAGCGGGGGCACCTGCTCGACGAGGCGAACGTCGGCCGCACGATCGAGATGATCAAGGCGGACGTCAAGGCCTCCGACGTGCTGAGCACCGAGGTCGTGCGCGGCGCGAGCGGCAAGCCGGTCCGGCCGAAGACGGCGGGCCAGAAGCGCTACGCCGACGCGATCGCCAAGAACACCATCACCTTCGGGATCGGCCCGGCGGGCACCGGCAAGTCCTACCTCGCCGTCGCGCTGGCGGTGCAGGCCCTGCAGGCCAAGCAGGTCAGCCGGATCATCCTCGCCCGCCCGGCGGTCGAGGCCGGCGAGCGGCTCGGGTTCTTGCCGGGCGACCTGATGGCCAAGGTCGACCCCTACCTGCGCCCGCTCTACGACGCCCTCTACGACATGCTCGAGCCCGAGGGCACCCAGCGCCTGCTCGAGCGGGGGACCATCGAGGTCGCGCCGCTCGCGTTCATGCGCGGCCGCACCTTGAACTCGAGCTTCGTCATCCTCGACGAGGCCCAGAACACCACGCCCGAGCAGATGAAGATGTTCCTCACGCGCATCGGCTTCGGCACGAAGGCCGTCGTCACCGGCGACGTCACCCAGATCGACGTGCAGGCCGGCAGGTCGGGCCTCGTCGGGCTGCAGGAGATCCTGGACGGGATCGAGGGCCTCGCCTTCGTCCGCCTCGACCAGTCCGACGTCGTGCGGAACCGCATCGTGCGCGACATCGTCACCGCGTACGACCGGACCACCGCACCGTCCGACGATCGCTGAGCGGGCGTGCCAGTCGAGGTCTTCGTCGCCGACGAGCAGGCCGACCGGCCGGTCGACTGCGCACGCTGGGCGGCGCTCGCCGAGGCGACGCTGCGCTCCGAGGGCGTGCGCGGCCACGCCGAGCTGTCGGTGCTCTTCGTCGACGAGGCCGCGATCGCCGCGCTGAACGAGCGCTTCCTCCAGCGCAGCGGGCCCACCGACGTGCTTTCCTTCCCGATCGACGACGGTCCGGTCCCGGCAGGACGCTCGCCGGACGCGGGGGGGAGCGGGCCGGGATGGGAGCCCCCCGAGGACGGCGGCCTGCCCTCGCTCCTCGGCGACGTGGTGATCTGCCCCGAGGTCGCCTGGCGCAACGCCCCCGACCACGGCTCCTCCTACGAGGACGAGGTCGCCCTCCTGCTCGTCCACGGCATCCTCCACCTGCTCGGGATGGACCACGAGGAGCCGGAGGAGGCCGAGAAGATGGAGGCGCGCGAGCAGGAGCTGCTCGACGCCCACCACCGCCGGACCCCCGACGCCGGGCCGGAGCGATGAGCCCCGCGCCAGAGCTGGCGTCGAGCCTCGGCGCCGCCGACGGCGCGATCCTCGCCGCGGTCATCGTGCTGCTCGGCCTGGCGTCGATGCTCGCCCTCGCCGAGACGGGTCTCGTGCGGATGTCCCGGCCTCGCGCCAAGGCCCTCGAGGAGCAGGGGCGCCACGGGGCGCGCTCGCTCAGCCGCCTCGTCGAGAAGCCCGAGGCGTTCCTCGCGCCGATCCTCCTCCTGGTGCTGATCTGCCAGCTCGTCGCGGCGACGCTCGTCGGCGTGGAGGCGTCGCGGCTGTTCGGTCCCCTCGGCGTCGCGGTCGCGACGGTCTTCGAGGTCGTCGTGATCTTCGTGGCCGCCGAGGCGGTCCCAAAGCACTGGGCCGTGCGCCACGCCGACCGGGCCGCGCTCTTCGCCGCCCCCTTCGTGACCGCGGTGATCCGCTTCCCGCCGGTCCGGCTGGTGTCGCGCCTGCTCATCGGGCTCTCGCGTCTCGTCACGCCCGGCGACGACACCGACGACATCGAGCCGGACGTCACCGAGTCCGAGATCCTCGCCCTCGCCGACGTGGCCGTTGCCGAGGAGGTGCTCGAGAGCGAGGAGCGCGCGCTCATCTCTTCGATCATCGAGTTCGGCGACACGATCGTGCGCGAGGTGATGCGGCCGCGCCCCGACGTCGTCGCGGTCGACGGCTCCTCGACGGTCGGCGCCGTGCTGGAGCGGGCGATGACGTCAGGCCTGAGCCGGATCCCCGTGTTCTCGAGGAGCCTGGACGACGTCCTCGGCATCGCCTACACGAAGGACCTGATGCGCGCGAGCCGCGACGGCGGCGAGGAGCGCCCCGTCACCGAGGTGGTCCGGCCGGCGCACTTCGTGCCCGAGACGAAGCGGGTCGCCCCGCTACTGCGCGAGATGCAGGCCGAGCAGTTCCACCTGGCGATCGTCGTCGACGAGTACGGCGGGACGGCCGGTGTCGTCGCGCTCGAGGACCTCATCGAAGAGCTCGTCGGCGAGATCGTCGACGAGTTCGACACCGACGAGCCGCTGATGGTCCCGGTCTCGGAGAGCGGCTACCGGGTCTCGGCGCGCATGCCGGTCGACGAGGTGAACGAGCTGCTCGGCACCGCGCTGCCCGTCGGCGACTGGGACACCGTCGGCGGGCTCCTGCTCCACCTGCTCGGGCACGTGCCGGGCGAGGGGGAGTCGGTCGAGACGGCCGGCTGCCTGCTCGTCGTCGAGCGCGTGCAGGGCCGGCGCATCGGCGCGGTCGGCGTCTCGAGGCTCGGCGTGACCGGCGGCGGGGCCCCGCCGGACGAGGGGGAGCGGGTGCGCGTCGCCGCCGAGGCGCTACGCGCGGAGGGCGCCGTCTCCGAGCGCCCGGGCATGCGATGAACGGCTCCGGCCCCGGGGCGGGCCCGCTCGACGCCACCGACACCACCGACACCACCGACACCACCGACACCACCGACACCACCGACACCACCGACGCCACCGACACCACCGACGCCACCGAGCCCACCGCGGGCGGCCCGACGGTGCGCGGGAGCTTCCGCTCCGGGTTCGTCTCGGTCGTCGGGCGCCCGAACGTCGGCAAGTCGACGCTCGTCAACCGCATCGTCGGCTCGAAGGTCTCCATCACCTCCTCGACGCCGAACACGACGAGGACGCGCGTGCGGGGCGTGCTCGACGGCCCCGGCTTCCAGGCCGTCTTCGTCGACACGCCGGGGATCCACAAGCCCCGCTCGCCCCTCGGCGCTCGCCTCAACGAGACGGCCTCGGACTCCCTCGACGACGTTGACGTCTGCCTGCTGGTCGTCGACGCGACCGCGGCGATCGGACCGGGCGACCGCTTCGTCGCCGGCCGGGTGCCGCCCGACACCGTCATCGTCGTCAACAAGGCCGACCGGGCGACGCCGACCGAGATCCTCGCCCAGCTCACGCGGGCGGCCGACCAGCTCGGCCTGGCCGAGGCGGAGTACTTCCCCGTCTCGGCCCTCACCGGCAGCGGGATCGACGCGCTCGTCGACCACGTCGTCGCGCGGCTGCCGGAGGGTCCCCGTTACTTTCCCGACGGCATGGTGAGCGACGCCCCGGAGGCCTTCTACGTCGCCGAGCTCGTGCGTGAGCAGCTGCTGCGCGTCGCGCGCGAGGAGCTGCCGCACTCGATCGCGTGCCGGGTCACCGAGTGGGAATGGCCCTACGTGCGCTGCGAGATCCTGGTCGAGCGCGAGTCCCAAAAGGCGATCGTGGTCGGGCGCAACGGCTCCGTGCTGAAGGCCGCCGGCACGGCGGCGCGTCGGGCCCTGCCTCCCGGCACCTACCTCGACCTCCACGTGAAGGTGGAGAAGGACTGGCAGCGCCGCCTCGACGTCATCGAGCGGCTCGGCTACTGAGCGGCCGCGCCTTGCGCCCGCTCGGCCGGGCGGCACGCTCGGCCTGCGACGCGTCGCGGTGGATCGTCCGCAAGAAGGCCTCCGCCTCGGCGCGCTCCTTCGTCCTGCGCATCGGCGGCAGCGCCCTCACGAGGTCCCAGCGGTAGGTGGCGGTGGCGAGGCGCGAGTCGAGCACGGCCACGACGCCGCGGTCGTCTGCGCTGCGCACCAGTCGACCCGCGCCCTGCGCGAGCAGGCTGGCGGCGCGGGGAAGGTCGATGGTGCGGAAGGCCGACGGCCCGGCCCGCTCCCGGCGCGCGGCCATCAACGGGTCGTCGGGCCTCGGGAAGGGGATCCGGTCGATGACGACGAGGGCGAGCGTCGCCCCCGGCACGTCGACCCCCTGCCAGAACCCCATCGTCGCGAACAGACAGGCTCCGGCCTCGGCGGCGAACGCCTCCAGCAGTGCGGCCTTCGAGGCGTCGCCCTGGGCCAGGATCGGCCAGTCGAGGCGCTGGCGCATCGCCTGCGCGGCGCGCTCCATCGCCGCTCGGCTGGTGAACAGGGCGAGGGTCCGGCCCCCGGCGGCGTCGACCAGCGCCGCCAGCTCGTCGTGGATGGCCGCCTCGGCGTCGGGCCGGCGGCGGTCCGGCAGGTGCGCGGCGCAGTAGAGGAGCGCCTGCTCCTGGTAGGCGAACGGGCTCCCGACGTCGAGCTCCTCGGTCTGGGCCTGGTCGGCGCCGAGGCGCGCCGCCAACCCGGGGGGCACCGTTGCGCTCGTCAGCACGACCGGCCGCTCGCCGAAGACCTTCTCCTTGAGCACGGGAGCGACGTCGACCGGCGCGACCTCAAGGGTCGGGCGCGCTCCGCCCTCGACCCAGGCGACCTCGTCATCGCCGAGCTCGGCGAGCGTGCCGAGCTGCTCGCGAAGACGCCCGGCGACGAGGAGCGCTCGGGTCAGCCGCTGGCCGCGCTCGCCGCTCGCGCCTTCGGCCCCCTCCGCCTTTGCTCCGCCGGCAGCGCGGTGCAGCTCCGCCTCGAGACGCTCGATGCGCCCGACGAGGAGCGTTACGGCCTCGCCGAGCTCGCCGAGCGCTCCCCCGCGCAGGCGCTCGCCGGCGCGCTCGCCGAGGGCGCGCTCCAGCCGGTCCGCCGCCTCCATCACCTGGTCGACGGCTCCATCGCCGTCCGCGCCGGCCCCGGAGCGCCGGCGCCTCGTCGACCCGCCGAGCGCGGCGCGCGCCGTCGCGGCCAGGGCCCGGACGCGCCCGGCACCGATCGAGCAGCCGAGGCTGGCGGTGAGCACGTCCTCGAGCTCGTGCGCCTCGTCGACGATCAGGGCGTCGTGCTCGGGCAGGACGGCACCGTCGGACGCCAGATCGGCCCCGAGCAGGTGGAGGTTCACGACGACGACGTCGGCGCTCGCCGCCCGGTTGCGCGCGGCCTCGGCGAAGCACTCGCCGCCCGAGGGACAGCGGAAGGCGCCCGGGCACTCGTCGGCGGCGACGCTGAACGACGCCCACAGGCGCGGGTCCGGCTCGATCTCGAGCTCGGCCCGGTCGCCCGTCGTGGTGCGCCGCGCCCACTCGACGACGCGGCGCGCCTCCTCGCCCAGCTTCGCGCCGCCGGCCTCCTCCTCGCCGAGCGAGCCCTGGGTGCCCGCCACCTCGGACTCGCGTAGGCGCTGAACGCACAGGTAGTTCGAGCGGCCCTTCAACACGGCGAACGAGGGCCGTCGCCGCGTGCCCGCGAACACGAGGGGAAGGTCCTTCGAGGCCAGCTGGTCCTGGAGCGCCTTGGTCGCCGTGGCGACGACGACCCGCTTGCCGGCGAGGACGGCGGGCACGAGGTAGCCGAGGGACTTGCCCGTGCCCGTCCCGGCCCGGACCACCAGATGGCGCTCCTCGGCGAACGCCCGGGCGACCGCCTCGGCCATCGCGAGCTGGCCGTCGCGCACCTCACCCCCGCCGGGGAGCCCGGCGACGACCTCGCCGAGCGCCGTCGCGACGTCGTCTGCCCTCACGCGGTCATGGTAACCACGGCCGTGTGACGCGCCCGGACGGCGCGGGGCGGGCATCCCGGCGGCCGCCGGGATGCCCGGCACGCCTCCTCCCGACCGGCGCTACCGTGCGACCGGCGGGACGACAACCCTCTCGCCCGGACCGGCATCGGAAGGGGAGCGCATGCGGATCGGCGTGCTCGGAGCGGCTCGTATCACCCCGAAGTCGCTCCTCGAGCCTGCGGGGCAGGTCGAAGGGGTGGAGGTCGCCGCGGTGGCGGCGCGCGACGTGGCACGGGCCGAGGCGTTCGCCGCCGAGCACGGCATCCCCACGGTGCATCCGAGCTACCGGGCCCTCGTGGAGGACGGATCGCTCGACGCCGTCTACGTGGCGCTGCCGGCGAGCCTGCACGCCGAGTGGTCGATCGCGGCGGTCGAGGCGGGCAGGCACGTGCTCTGCGAGAAGCCCTTCGCAGCCAACGCCGCCGAGGCGCGGGAGATGGTCGCCGCGGCCGAGCGCGCCGATCGCCGGCTGGTCGAGGCCTTCCACTGGCGCTTCCATCCCGTCGCCGCGCGCGTCGTCGAGCTCGCCCGGGAGATCGGCCCGCTCGAGCACGGGGAGGGGCACTTCGACGCGGCGATCCCCCCGAGCGACATCCGCTACGTGCGCGGGCTCGGCGGCGGCGCCACGATGGACCTCGGCTGCTACCCGATCCACTGGGTCCGCACGGTCACCGGCGAGGAGCCAGAGGTCGTCCGCGCCGAGGCGACGGAGGGCCCGCCGGGCATCGACGTGACCATGGAGGCCGAGCTGGTCTTCGCCTCCGGGCTCGACGCCGTGATCCGCTGCTCGATGGCCGCGGGCTCGGCGTCGCTGCCGGACGCGGCCTTCCTCGACCTGCACGGGCGCAACGGCACCCTGCACGTGCTGAACCCGATGGCGCCGCAGTTCGGCCACCGCATCGAGGCCACGCTGGCCGACGGTCGCCAGGTCCACGAGACCATCGAGGCCGGCACGTCGTACCTGCACCAGCTGCGGTCGTTCGTGCGCGTGCTCGCCGGCGAGGAGGAGCCGATCACCGGGGGGGCCGACGCCATCGCCAACATGGCGACGATCGACGCGATCTACACCGCGGCGGGGCTCGGCCCGCGTCCTTGACCCGGGCGCCCGCGGCGGCGCGCCCGCTGCCTCACGCGGGGGCGAGCCGGCCGAGGATCGCCCGGCGGGCATCCGCCACCGCCTCGTCCAGGCGGCCCACCTCCAGCTCGACGGCGCCCGACGGGGGCGCCAAGAAGACGAGGACGCAGCGCGACACCGGCCTGCCGAGCACCTCGCCGAGCGCGAGCGCGTAGGCGCCGACCTGCAGGCGGTAGCGCTCGGCGGCGGCGGGGACGTCCTCGGGACGGGCGAGCGCGTCCGTCTTGTAGTCGACGAGCACCAGCCCGTCGCCGTCGTCGAAGCAGCAGTCGACGATCCCGTCGACGACGCCGTCGCCGAGCGGGACCGCCACCGCCAGCTCACGCCGGAGCGTCGGGCTGGCCGCGGCAGCCGCGACCACCGGGGCCGAGAGCGCCGCGGCGGCGAGCTCCACCACCTCCGCCAGGCGCTCGGCGCAGCCCTCCTCCGCCGCCGCCGTCGCCGCCAGCTCCTCGAGGCGGGCGCCCGTCGCAAGGTCGACGCGTTGCAGGACGGCGTGGACGGCACGGCCGAGCGCGGTCGCGGCCCGCCGGCCACGCCAGGGCGCCGGATCGTCACCGGCCTCCCCCGGCGGCTCCGTGCCGGCCCGCCCCGCGCCGGCCCGCCCCGCACCGGCCCGGCCCGGGCCGGGCGCCAGCTCGCCGGTGAGCTCGGTGGCGCTCACGCTCGCAGGCACCTGCAGGCGGGCGACGAGCGCCTCGTGGCCGGCGAGCCAGCGGGCGTAGTCGGCGGCGGTGGCACCGGGGCCGCCCCCGCGGGCGGGCGCGCCATCGTCGCCCGGGACGCCGGCCGGCCGTGACCGCCGGTCCGGCGTCGGCGCCGCCGGCCGCGTCCCGCTCCCCGGGCGCCACAGCGCGGGCCACCCGGCGCTCGCCTCGTGGAGGAGCTGGGCCAGCGAGGCGGCGCGCGGCGACGCCGACGGGGAGTGGTGGAGCGCGACGACGAGGTGGTCGCGTGCACGGGTGGCCGCCACGTAGCAAAGCCGGAGCTGCTCGGCGCGCTCGAGGAGCTGCTCCTGCTCGGCGAGGTCGGCGAAGCCGAGGGTCCGGCGCTCCTTGTTGACATGGATCTCGAACCCGCCGGCGCCGGTCGCCAGCACCGTCGGCCGGCCGGCGGCCGCCCGAGGCCGGCCCCCAAGCTCGGCCATGACCGCGATCGGGAACTCGAGACCCTTGGCGCCGTGGATCGTCATGATCTCGACGGCGTCCTCGTCGTCCTCCGGGGGTGGCAGCTCCACGGTGCGGACTTGGTCCGCTGCCTGCAGGTCCATCCAGACGAGCAGCTCGGACACGCTGGTGCGACCCGCCTCGACGAAGGCGCGCGCCTGGTCGAGGACGAAGCGGACGCGCCGCAGCGCCTCGCGGTTGCGCCGGCGACCCGCCGCGAGCTGGAGCACGTGGCGGTCGCGCACCAGCGCCTCGAGGGCCGCGACCGGGCCGGCGGCGCGGCAGACGACGCCGAAGCGGCCGAGCGCGCCGAGGGCCCGGGCGACGGGGTGCTCCGCTCCCGCGCCCGCCGGGAACTCGGCGTCGAGGCGCAACGAGCCACCGGCTCGGCGCCACGTCAGCAGCTCGTCGTCGCCGCAGCCGAAGTACGGCGTCCGGAGCGCCGCGACGACGGCCGGGCCGTCCGACGGGGAGCGCATCGCCCGCAGGCAGGCGACGAGGTCCCGGACCTCGGGCGACTGGTAGACGAGGGTCGTCGAGCTCACCCGGTAGGGGACGTCCGCGGCGTCGAGCGCCTGCTCGAGCTCGGCGAGGCCGGTCCGGCGCGGCACCAGGACCGCGATGTCGCCGTAGCGAGCGGGGCGCGACCCCCCGTCCGCCTCGACCGTCCAGCCCTCGCCCACCGCCTCGGCGACGGTCGCGGCGATCGCGTCCGCCTCGCGCCCGCGGCGCTCGCCGGCGAGCTCGGGCCCCTCGGACGGCCCGCCGAGGACGACGACCGCTGCGCCCGGCGCGAGGGGCCCCCGTGCCGGTGCGAGCGCCGCGTAGGTCGGCGCCGGCGCGGCACCTGGCGCCGTCGCGACCGCACCGCCGGGCGCCACCCGCCCCTCGGCGTTCCGGCCGTCGGCACCCCCCCGGCCGTCCGGGGCCGGATCGCTCCCGCCGAGCAGCGGGCCGAAGACCGCGTTGACCCAGGCGATCACGCCCGGGACGGAGCGGAAGTTCGCCACCAGGCGCGTCGGCTCGCCGCCGGCCACGGCGGCCCGTGCGGCCTCGTAGCGACGGACGTCGGCGCCGCGGAAGCGGTAGATCGACTGCTTCGGGTCGCCGACGAAGAACAGCTTCCCCGGCTCGAGCGGGCCGCCCGGCGATCGCGCCCCGAGCAGCTGGACGATCTCGAACTGGATCGGGTCGGTGTCCTGGAACTCGTCCACCAGGATGTAGCGGTAGCGCTCGGCGAGCCCGCGCCGGACATGCTGGTCGCGGGCGAGCAGGTCCCGGGCGTGGACCAGCAGGTCGTGGAAGCGCAGCTCGCCCGCGGCCCGGCGCCGGTCCGCGGCGGCGACGGCCTCGGCGGCCAGGCGCTCGCCGAGCGCGACGAGCACGAGGTCGACGAGCTCGACCTTGGCCGCCTCGCGCACCTCACGGCAGGCCGCGACGGCGGCCCTGGCCTCGTCGACGTCACAGCCGGTCCAGGCGGCCCTGGTGCCGACCAGGGCCGCACCCACCTTCAGCGCGAGGAGCCGCCGCAGCCGGTCGACCCAGTCGGTCGCGGCCGCGATCGTCACCCGCTCGGCGGCGAGGCGGTCGATGACGGCGAGGAGGCGGTCGCCCGGGTCCCGGCAGCAATGCCGGCACGCGACGGCCTCGCCGATCGCCTGGTCGAGCCGGTCGGCCCACTCCTCGACCCGCGCCGGCAGCGCCTCGATCCCCGGTCGGGCGGCCCGACCGGCGCGGCCGAGGCCCGGGCCGGGCACGTAGGCGTCCCACGACTCGTCGAAGCCGCGGGCGAGCTCGCGAAGCGAATCGGCGCGCAGGTCGATCGCCCGGGCGGCGACCAGCAGGCTCGTCGTCGGCGACTCGGCGCCGAGCTGGTCGAGGAGTCCGGCGAAGCGGCGCTCGAACTCGATGGAGGCGTCGATCTCGTCGAGCACGCGGAGCCGCAGCGGCAGCCCCGCCTCGAGGGGGTGGTCGGCGAGGATGCGCTGCGCGAACGCGTGGATCGTCGTCATGACCGCCTCGTCGACCTGGAGCAGCGCCGCGGCGAGCCGCTCGTCGCCCGGATCCGCCGCGGCGAGCTCGGCGATCTGGTCGTGCACCCGCTCGCGCAGCTCGGCGGCGGCGGCCTCGGTGAAGGTGATGGCCGCGACGTTGGCCAGCTCGGTCCTGCCCGAGCGGACGAGCTCGACGATCCGGCCGACGAGGGCGCTCGTCTTGCCGGTCCCGGCGCCAGCCTCGACGAACAGCGTCGCGTCGAGGTCCCGGCGGATCCGCTCGCGCGCGGCGTCGTCGGCGAGGGCGTGCGCCGCGCCGCCCGAGGCGGCCGGCACCGCGGAGACGCTCACGTCCAGCTACCCATCGTCGGGCTCCCCCTCGGCGAGACGGGCGTAGCCGGCGACGGCGGGCAGCTCCCGCGCCTGCTCCCAGAGGCGGTCGCGCTCGAGCGGGCAGAGCTGGCCGAAGTCGCAGCGCGTGCAGTTGTCGAAGCCGCCTCGGACCCGCGGCCCGGGGCGCGGGGGGTAGCAGCCCGAGGCGATCGTCGAGACGAGGGTGCCGAGCACCTCGTCGAAGCGGGCCCGGCTCGCCGCGTCGAAGGCGAAGCGGACCTCGTCGCCATCCCGGTCGAGGAGGCGGTAGCGCGCCGTCACCGCCGGTACGTCGCCCGCGCCGGAGAAGGCGTCTGCCGCGGCCAGCGCGTACACCGCGAGCTGGAGGTGCCTTCCCCGGTCGAAGGGGTCGACGCTGTCGTAGCGACGCGATCCGGTCTTGTAGTCGACGACGGAGACCGACCCGTCAGGCTCGCGGTCGATGCGGTCGATCTTGCCGCGAAAGCGCAGGCGGGTCGTGCCCGCCGCGATCTCGACCGGCGGCTGCTCGCCGTCGCCGAACGCCCGCTCCACCCCGATCGGCACGACGCCCGCGGCGCGGCGCTCAGCGTCGCGCCGGCGCTCGGACTCCAGTCGCTCGAGCACCACCCGGCGGTCGACCTCCCACAGCGCGCGGCGACCGGTGAGGCCGGCCTGCTCGTAGCGGGCGCACTCCTCGAGCGCGATCTCCCGCAGCCGGGCCGGCTCGTCCGCCGTCGGGAGCGCCGCCCCGGCCGCCGAGCGGTCGATCAGCTCGCGGACGAAGCGCTCCAGCGCGCTGTGGATGAGCGAGCCCCGGTCGGCCGGGCTGATCTCGGAGCGGTGCTCCGGCTCCTCGACGGCCTCGCACCCGAGCTCGTGGCGGAGGAAGTACCGGAACGGGCAGGTCGCGAAGTCCTCCAGCCGGGTGGGCGAGAACGGTGCGGGGTCGAGCGGCGCGTCGGCGCCGCCCCCGACGAGACCGGAGAACCGGCCCGGCTCGTGACCCTCGCGCGCCGAGACGACGGCGAGTCCCCGGGCGAGCTCGGCCGAGCCCGTGACGAGGTGGTGCCCCTCGACGTCGCCACCGGCGTCCACACAGGCCAGCAGGGCGGCGCACTCGACCTCGGCGGGCGAGGTCGCCGGGCGCCGGCCCTCGCCGACGGCCACGAGCGAGCCGGCGAACGTCGGGGCCTGGTGGACGGTGGCGGGAACCCCGATGAAGCGCGAGCGCACCCTGACCCGCCTGGCGCGCCCGTCGCTCCTCGGGTAGGTGACCACCGATCGCCCCGAACCGGCGAGGGCGACGGCCAGCCGGCGGCGGTCCCGCTCGACGACGCGGCCCGGCGTCGACTCGTCGAGGCCGGCGGCCTCCCGGTCCGCCGACGCGAGGAGCGGGCTCGGCGGCGGCCGGCGCGGGAGCGCACCCTCCGCACAGCCGAGGACGACCGTGAGATCGAGGTCGAGGCCCGCCACGACCTCCAGCGGACCGACCACGACACCGGTCGGGAACCGGCCGGCCGGTGCCCCCGCGCGCTCCAGGCCGACCGCCAGTGCCTCGGCAAAACCAGCGAGGTCGGGGCGCGGGTCGAGCACGTCGAGCGTCGAGAGCTCGCCGAGCACCCGGAGGACGAGCGCGTCGGCCGTGGTCGCCGGCGGGTCTCCCCCGCCGCGCGCTGCCGGCGGTCCGAGGAAGCGGTCGAGCGCCGCCTCGGCCCACCCGGTCAGGGAGAGCCAGCTGGTGGCGGCGCATCCCTCGCGGCAGGTCGCCTCCAGCGCCTCGACGAAACCCGAGAGCCCCTCGCCCGCCACCTCGGCACGCGCCACCGCCGCGGCGCGACGTTCGCCTGCCGCCTCGGCTGCTCCCGCGTCGCTGACGAGCGCCTCCCGCGCCCGTGCGCGCTCGCGCCCGGCGAACCCGCCGAGGCGCGTCCGCCAGCCGGCAGCCCCGTCGTCCACGATGCCCGCCGCCCTCGACACCCAGTCCCACTCGCCGACCGGCGCGACGAGACCGTCTGGCCCGATCAGCGGCGCCGATCGCAGCCAGTCGAGCACCTCGCCCCGGGCGAGGACCCGCCGGTCGCGCCAGGCGAGCGCCAGGTGGACCAGACCCGTAAGGGCGCGGGCGGCGGGCGAGACCTCGAGGCCGTCTGGCCCGGGGCCGCTCCAGGAGACACCGGCGTCGGAAAACGCCGCCGCGACGAGGCGGGCGTAGGGCGAGGTCGAGGTGTAGAGGACGGCGACGCGTTCGGCACGCGAGCCGGCGGCGAGGTGCTCCACGACGAGACGGGTCGCCTCGCGCACCTCGGCATCGGGGTCCTGGGCCTCGACGAGGTCGTCGACCGCGATCGGGAGGGCCGGTCCCGGGAGGGCGCCGGCGGGAGGGGTGCCCGGCGGGGGCGGAAAGCCGACGGCGGCGAGTGCCCCGACGAGTCGCCACGCCGGCGCGTCCGCAACCTCGTCGCCGACGGTGCCGACGTGGACGGTGACGGGCCCTCCGGCCGCGAGGGCGCCGAGGAACCTCGCCTCGGAGGGGCGCATCCGTTCGGGGAGGTGCACCACGACCAGGCCGAGGTCGGCGGCGTTCCCGGGCACGGCGACCGCCGCCGCGGCGAGCGCTGCCAGGTCGACGTCGTCGTACCACCCTCCCGCGAGCCGCAGACGCGCCGACCGACACAGGCCGGCGACGTGCGCGGCGCCCGCCCCGCGGGACTGGAGGCGCCCCATCGCCTCGTCCCCGGCCTGGCGCAGCTCGAGGTAGCGGTCGACCAGCTCCGCTGCCGTCGCGGGGTGCGCCGCCACCGGCGCGAGCAGGCCGGGATGCTCGCGGAGCGCGCCCCGCAGCGCGGCGGTGAGCGCCACGCGGGTGGCCGGCTGGCGGCCATCGGCGCGCGCCTGCGCACCGGCGAGAGCCGCCATGAGCTCGGCGAGCGTGAGGAAGCGCACATTTGCGACGCCCCGGCCGCCGCCGGGACGGCGCACGGCCGAGGCGAGGCGGTGGCGGAGGCGCACGGCCGACCTGACGGAGGGGCAGACGACCGTGACGGGAGCGAGGGCGTCGCCGGCCTGCGCGACGCCGACCGCCCTGGCCAGCGCGGCAAAGGCGGGCTCGCCGTGACCGACGATCTCGATCCGCCCGTGCACGCGGCGAGCATACGGCGGGGTTGTGTCGTCACCTCTTCCCGCCGTACGGCGGGAAGAGGTGCGCCGCCGCGTGGGACGCGGCGACGCAGGCGGTCACGGAGCGGGCGCTGCCGGCACGGCGCGCCGCCTGCCCGGCGCCGTCACCGCCCACGACAGGACATAGCAGGCGGTCGCGACGGCGAGGATCGAGAAGCTCGGCGGGAGCGCCGAGACGGCGTACGACAGGGTGAGGCCCGCCCACATCGACAGCACGGACAGGCCTGCTGAGA
This sequence comes from Acidimicrobiales bacterium, assembly GCA_035532475.1. Taxonomy (GTDB): domain Bacteria; phylum Actinomycetota; class Acidimicrobiia; order Acidimicrobiales; family Bog-793; genus DATKQY01. The sequence continues at coordinate 23,037 of DATKQY010000031.1, forward strand.
CCCACATGGCCCGCCACGGCCGGTCGGTGAGCCGCTGCGCCGCACCGGCCGGCGCGGCAACGAGACCGAGGAGGAGCAGGGCGCCGACCGCCTGCGTCGCCTCGCCCGCCGTGAGACCGACGAGGGCGAGGAAGCCGAGGCCGAGCAGGCGCACCGGCACTCCGCGCGCCGAGGCGACGGCCTCGTCCAGGCTGGCGAACAGGAGCGGCCGGGCGATGACGAGGAGCGCGACGACCGCCCCACCGCCGATGCCGGCCGCGACGGCGGCCTGGGCGCGGGAGAGCCCGTAGATCGAGCCGAACAGGACCTGGACGCTGACCGTCCCGTTGGAGCCGCCCCGCGAAGTGGCGTAGAAGGCGAGGAAGAGGACGCCGAGACCGAGGATCCAGGCGAAGACGTTGCCGATCACGACGTCGTCGGCGAGGCCCCGCCGGCCGAGCGCCCCCATCACCACGCCGACGAGGACGCAGGCGACGAACAGGCCGACGCGCAGGTCGACGCCGAGGGCCAGCGCTGCCAGCGAGCCCGTGAACGCGACGTGGCCGAGCGCGTCGCCGGTGAACACCTGGCCGCGCAGCACCACGAAGTAGCCGACGAGCCCGGTGGCGAGGGCGATCACGGTGCCCGCCACGAACGCGTAGTCCATGAAGGGGTGCGAGAGCATGTGACCGGCCCCGGTGACCGGGTCGACGAGCGCGAGGACGGGTGCGCTCATGAGGGCCCAGTCGCCACCAGGACCGCACGGGAGGCGCGCCGGCCCGCCGCTGCGGCGGCGGCGTGGCGAGCCGCGACCGCCAGCACGTAGGCGCCGAACGCGAAGGTCGTGAGGAAGAAGCCGACCGGGTAGGGCGAGAAGAACGCCACGCCGAGCGCGAGCCACGTCACCACGAGGGCGACAGCGACCGTGAGCACCATGCTGAGGCGGGGCCGGGCGGTGAGCTGCTGCGCCGTCGCGGCGGGCATCACGAGGAGGGCGAAGACGAGCAGCGAGCCGGTGATCTCGCTCGCCTCGGCCACCGCCGCGCCGAGCAGCAGCAAGAAGACGGCGGACAGGAGCCGGACCGGGACCCCCCGTGCCGCGGCGACGTCGACGTCGACGGAGGCGAACAGGAGCGGGCGGCCGATCAGCGCCAGGACGGCGAGGGCGCCGACGCCCGCAGCGAGCAGGATGCGCACCTGGGTGTCGGTGACGCCGAGGAAGCTGCCGAAGAGCAGCGCGTCGACCCCGTTTGCGAAGCCCCGGTAGAGGTTGACGAACAGGATCCCCGCGGCGAGCGCGAAGGCCTGGACCGTGCCGATCACGGCCGTCTCGGCGCTGCGTGCGCCCCCGTGACGGACCCGGGGCACCGCGGCGATGACGAGCGCCGCCACCAGACAGAACCCGAAGTACCCCGCGGCGAGCGGCAGGCCGAGCCACGTCGCGCCCGCCGCGCCGGGGAAGCCGACGAGCGCGAGCGTGTGCCCCGCGAACGCCTGACGCCGGAGCACCATGAACCAGCCGATCGCGCCCGCGGTGACCGCGACGATGGTGCCCGCCTCGAGCGCGTTCACCATGAAGTGGAACGCGAGCAGCTGGCGGAGGTCGGCGACCACGTTCCACGTGAGGGACGGCGCGCCCGGGGCGGCCACGCCCGCGGCAGCGGCGAGCCCGCTCACCGGAGACCGTCGGCGTGGTGACGGTCGCTGTGGAGCGCCGGCGCCTCGGGCTGGCCGACGACGACGAGCCGGCCATCGGAGGTCCGCAGCACCTCGATCGAGGTGTCGAAGAGCCGGGAGAGCGTCGGGCCGGTGATCACCTCCTCGGGCCTGCCCGCCACGACCCCACCACGGGCGATGTAGACGACGCGGTCGAGGTAGGAGAGGATCGGGTTCACGTCGTGGGCGACCATCAGCACCGTGACGTGCTCGACCCGGCAGATGGAGGCGATCAACGCCGCGACGCCCCCCTGGTTCGGCAGGTCGAGGCTGTCGAGCGGCTCGTCGAGGAAGAGCAGGCGTGGCTTGCGGACGAGGGCCTGGGCGATGAGGAGGCGCTGCTGCTCGCCTCCGGAGAGCTCGCCGACCGGCCGGTTCGCGTACGCCGAGGCCCCGACCTTGCCGATCACCTCCTCGACCCGGGCGGCCGCGGCGCGCCGCCCCGGGAGCAGTCGCTCGAGGCCGGGGATCGGGCTCCCCCAGCGGTCGCCGTCGAGGCCGAGGCGCACGATGTCCGCGCCACGCACCCGCAGCCCCGGGTCGAAGCTGCGGCGCTGGGGCAGGTAGCCGATCTCGTGGCGCGCCGCGCCGGGAGGCCGTCCGAGCACCTCCACCCGCCCGCTCACGACGGGCAAGAGCCCGAGCGCCGCCTTCACGAGGGTGGACTTGCCGACCCCGTTCGGACCGAGCACCGCCACGAACGCCCCCTCGTCGACCTCGAGGTCGACGCCGCTCCAGATCGTGCGCCCGCCGAGGCGCACTGATGCGTCGCGGAAGACGACGGCGGGGGGCGCCGGCGAGGGGTCGGACACGCCGACCAGGGTCCCACGGCCGACCTCGCGGCCGGGCCGACGTATCGGCCGCAAACGGCGGACGACCGGCGTCGCTGCTTGCTGTCGGGGCGGACTCACGCCGCGGCCGCCTTCTGCAAGGCGGCGAGGATGCCGCGCAGCTGGCTCGCCTGCCAGGCCTCGTAGGTGGCCGTCGGCGGCACGAGCGTCTCGGTGATGGTCGCCGTCGGGACGTGGGACGCCTTGCACTCGGCCAGCTGGGCCTGGATGTCCGGGGTGGTGTTCTGGCTGTTGTAGACGTAGATCTTGATGAGGTGGTGCGAGATCTGGCGGTCGGCGGTGGCCTTGTCGCCGGCGGAGACCTCCGTCCCCTCGCTGATCGCCTTCAAGAACGCCCCGGGCGTGACGAGCCTCAGCCCGAGCGACGGCGCGAGCACCGAGAAGATCGATTCCGACGCTCCGACCGGCGTCCCGGCGTACTTCGCCCGGATCTCGGCGATCAGCCGGTTCTCGGTCGCGAGCGCGACCGTCGTGAAGTGGCGGGCCTGCGCCGTGAAGTAGGCGGCGTCGCCATGGTCGATCCCGCCGAGGTCCGCGGCGATGGCCGCTGCGACCCTTCGGACGTCCGCCGGGTCGTACCACCGGTGCGGGTTGTCGCCGTTCTTCAGTCCGAGCAGGCTGCCCACCGTGAGGACGGTCGAGGTGCCCGCGTCGGCGGCGAGCAGCTCCGGCGCCCACGGGTCGTAGCCGACGCCGTTCACGATGACCAGCTGCGCGGTGGCGATCGAGCGGGCGTCGGCCGGCGTCGGCTCGTAGGAGTGCGGGTCGGTGTTCGGGTTCGTGATGATGCTGTGGACGTCGACGTGGATCCCGCCGACCTGGGCGGCGATGCTGCCCCAGAAGTTCTCGGCCGCGACCACCTGGACGACGGTGCCGGGCCGCCTCCTCGCCCCGGCCTGGGAGGTCGCGCCCGTCGACGAGACCGCGGGGGCGGCGCTCGCCAGCCCGAGGCCCAGCGCGAGGGCGGCGCCCGCCACGCCCGCGAGCGCGAGCGCGAGGCCTCGGCGCGGCGACAGGCGACGCGTCGGGCGTCGGGGATCCGTGCCGCCGGCGGCGGAGGTGGGCGACCCGGGCATCGTGACGGCTCTTTCTCGCATCGGCCGCCCGTGGCCGGCCGACCGACCGCCCGGGCACCGCTTGTCTGGAATCGTTGCAGTTAAACTAACTCGTGTTGGAAACCGTTGCAAGTTAGCCGGCAGGAGGCCGGCGGCACCCACCCGCACCAGCGAATATCGTGCGACTCTTATATGCGTCAGTGCTAATGTCCGAGGATGAACAGCGATCCGGCGACCGATCGCATCGCCGGTGCCGCCGCGCTCATGAAGGCGCTCGCGTCCCCGCTGCGCCTGGCCATCGTGGTCGAGCTGCAGGCAGGAGCGCGTTGCGTGCACGAGCTGCAGGCCGCGCTCGGCGCCGCGGGACGGACGGTCAGCCAGCCGCTCATGTCCCAGCACCTGAAGGTGCTGCGCGACGCCGGGCTGGTCGTTCCCACCCGGCGGGCACAGGAGATGGCCTACGCCCTCGTCGACGGGCGCGTCACCAACCTGGTCGACGACGCGATGCGCGCGGGCCTGGCGGGCGCGCGATGACGGGCACCACGCCGACGCCGCGGCACGTCGCGGCGGGCGCTGCGGGGCTCGGCGGTGACTGAGCGCCACGACGCCGAGCCGACGGCGCCGGAACGCTCGACCCGCCAAAAGCGCGCCCTCGCCTCGGTGCTCGACAGCTCCGACGGGTTCCGCTCCGCCCAGGACCTCTTCGCGGAGCTGCGCTCCCGTGGAGAGCGGGTGGGGCTCACCACCGTGTACAACCAGCTACGGGTGCTCGCCGAGGCGGGCGAGCTCGACGCCCTGCGCGCCGACGAGGGCGAGACGCTCTACCGTCGCTGCAGCACCGGCGGCCACCACCACCACCTGCTCTGCCGCGTCTGCGGGCGCACGGTCGAGATCGAGGGGCCCGAGGTGGAGCAGTGGGCCGAGCGGGTGGCGGCGACCCACGGCTTCGTCGACATCGGCCACACCGTCGAGGTGGTCGGCACCTGCGCCTCGTGCGCTCGGCCTCAGCCGTCCGGTTGACCCGGGGGCGGCCCCGCGCGCCGGGGCCGACGCGCCATGGCGCGTGCGCCGGCCTCCGGTACCGTGAGCAGGCGTGAGCCCGCCGCGTCACGGTGGCGGCGGACCCCCCCGCCGTCCCCTCCCGCCCCCGCGACCGCTGCCCTCGCCGCGGGCCCGCGCCGCCCCTCCACCGAGGCGACCCGACGCCGCCCGTGCCGGCACGCGCCGGCGCAGCCGCGCTGCTCGGCGCCGCGCGGCGGTCCTCGCGGCCGCAGCCGTCGTCGTCGCGCTCGGCGCCGCCGCCCTCGCCTTCGCGCTCGGGCGCGGCGCGCGACCGGGGCCCCGCACCGACCACCCCGCGAGACCGGCGCCCGTCCACTACTCCGTCGGCTTCGCCCGCTGCACCTTCGTCGATCCGAGCCGTTCGACGATCGACTACGCCACGCGCACCTCGACGCCCGGGCGGCGGCTCGTCACCGAGCTGCGCTACCCGACGCTCTCCGGGCACGGGCGCGGCGCCGAGACGGCGGGCGCGGCGCCCGCCTACGGCCACGGCCCGTTCCCGACGATCGTCTTCGCCCACGGGTACGGCATCGACCCGGTGACCTACGCGGCACTCCTCGACGCGTGGGTGCGGGCGGGTTTCGTCGTCGTCGCACCGGTCTTCCCGGACACGAGCGTGGCGGGCCTCGCCGCGCAGCACCAGGATCCGAACGCCGAGACGGACGTCCGCACCAACCAGCCGGCCGACGTCGCCTTCGTGACGGACCGGGTCCTCGGGGCGAGCGCCGGCGAGGCGGGCTGCCCGCTCCTGCACGGCCTCGTCGACCCGTCCCGCTTGGCGCTCGCCGGCCAGTCCGATGGCGGCGAGACCGTCGCCATGCTCGTCTACGACCGCGACCCCGCCTACCGCGCACTCGCGCACGGCTTCACCTACCGCGCCGTGGCGGTCCTGTCGGGCCAGGAGAACCCGCTCGAACCCGACGACTACGGACCCGCGACCGGCGACCCCGCCCTGCTCGTCGTGCAGAGCGAGACGGACACGTGCAACCCGCCGCAGAACTCGGTCGCGCTCTACAACGCCATCGACCAGCCCGACCGCTGGTTCCTCGCCCTCGCCCACGCGACGCACCTCCCCCCCTACGACGGCAGCGACGCCGCAGGGTTCCGCGTCGTCTCGAGCGTCACGACCCGCTTCTTCGAGCTCGCGCTCGGGGGCTCGACGCCCGGCGCCGGCTTCCTCGCGGCGGGGAACCGCTCCCCCTCGGTGGCGTCCCTGTTCACGGGCCCGCTCCCCGCGTCCGTACAGGACCTGAATCTCAACCAGCGCATCGCCACCTGCTACGTCCGCTGAGCGGGCGGGGGCCCGGGGCGGCCCGCGTCGGCCGGGCTCAGACGCGGCGCGCGACGCGCCCCGCAAGCCCCTCGACAAGCTGGTCCCACCGGCGGTCCCCGAGCACCCAGAGCCAGGTCTCGACGCCGTCGGCGGCGATCACGTTCCGAAGCGCCCGCGACGACCCGCCGCGGGGCGCGAGCTCGGGTCGCCACGCCCGCCACAGCCGCTCCGTGAGGCGCTTCGTGATCACGGCCTTCGCCGCGGCAGGGTCCTCGCCGGCCAGCTCGCGCAGCTCCCGGCGCAGGCGCTCGGGCTCTCGTGGGAGGCGGAGCGAGGGCGAGATGGAGCCGGCTCGCCGCGCTTCGGTCGCCCCGCTCACCGTCCCCGCCACACCGGCGCGCGGTCGGTGCCGGCGTAGAAGGTGACGTGCTCTTCGAAATCGACGAAGAGCGGACCGTCGGGATCGAAGGGTCGCCGCAGCGACGAGCCGGCGATCCGCTTGTCGAGGTGATCGAGCTTCTCGAGTGCTTCGGGGCGGTCGAGCTCGGCGAGCTCGAGCTCGGCGCGCACGCGCCCGAACGCCTCGAGCCCGGCGTCGGTGCGGACGAGGACGCTCGAGTACCCCGCCGCGCTCCCGACGCTGCCGACCGAGAGGTCGGCGCCACGGCCGAGGAAGTCGGCACACTCGTCGCAGCCCTTCAGCGCCGCGCCGTGGAACGCCTTCACCGGCTCGTCGACGAGGACCGCGCCCGAGCGGTCCTCCACGATCATGCGTCCGTGGATGACGTCGACCTTGCCGACCTCGGCGAGATCGAGCCCGCGCTCGTCGCGAAGCGCTTCGACCATGAGCTTTCGGTAGTCGAAGCTCTTCGTGCACAACAGCGCGATCGAAAGCGCCACGGCGTCGACACGAGAGCTTCCCCGGTGCCACGAGCGCTCCTGGAGGGCGCGGATCCCCTGGATCTCACAGGGCGTACCGACGATAGCGATCCGGGAATCGGGCCCGAGCCCGACGCGGGCGAGGTCGAGCGCTGCGAGCGCCATGGTCTGGTTGTAGAAGCTGCCGCCGGCCTCGACGATCTCCGCCCGGGTCGTCGCCACGTGGGGGACGCCCCGCCACGGCGTGGTGGGGTCCTCCCGGGCGACCAGCGCTCCGTCGATCGCTCCGGCCTCGAGCGCCGCGAGGAGGATCGCCGTCACCACCCCGCCGTCCTGGGCAGCCGGCGCACGGTACTTCGACCCGTCCCGCACGCGCGCGGCGCGGCGCTCGAGGACCGCTCCCAGGCCGGGCGCGGGGTCGGCGCCGGTGATCCGCCAGTCAGCCGGCGGCTCCTGCTCGCCGGGGGACCAGGTCGCCTCGTAGCGGAGCCCGCCACGGGGGCAGAAGTCCCAGCACAGCGAGCACCCGGTGCACATCTTCACGAGATGGGGAAGGTCGTCGGCGTTCACGCCGATCGAGTCGGTCGGGCACGCGGCGACGCACGCACCGCACCGCACGCAGCGGTCGGCGTCGATCACCGCGGCGGCCAGCTCGAAGAACCACACCTTGCCCGGCGCCTCGGCGATGCCGTTCATCGACTCGCGCAGGCGGAACGGCGGGATCGCGAGGTCGGTCATTGCGACGCCTCGAGCGACGCTCCGGCGACCAGGGTGGCCCGCAACGCTCCCTGCTCGGCGCGCCGCGCCCAGGCGTGGAACGGCTCGCCGTCGCGGCGCTCGTCGACGAAGCGGGTGATGAGGGCGTCGAGCGCCCCGGGCACGTCGTCGACCGCGAGCGCCCCGACGACCCAGTCGCCGAAGCCGGCATCGGCGCCGAGGCTCCCGCCGAGCCCGATGTCCACGGCCTCCACGATCTCCTCGCCCACGTGGGCGGTCTCGCCGCGGAACCCCACATCGGCGATCTGCGGCTGCGCGCACGACGCCGAGCAGCCCGAGAAGTGCAGGCGGACCACCGCGTCGTCGGCGCGCCCGCGCAGGGCCTCGGGGCCGCCGAACTCGTCGGCGAAGCGCCGGTCGAGCTCGGTCGCCCACCGCGTCGCACGCGCCTTCGTCTCGACGATGGCGAAGCGGCAGAACTCGCTCCCGGTGCAGGCGACGACCCCCCGGCTGAACGGCCCGGGGAACGGCGAGTGGCGGGCGAGGAGGGGCTCGGCGAGCAGGTCGTCCAGGCGGTCGTCGGCCACGCCGGTGATGACGAAGTTCTGGTCGGTGGCGAGGCGGACCTGCCCGTCGCCGTAGGTGTCGGCCAGGCGGGCCGCCTCGACGAGGTCGAGCCCGGCCATCCGCCCGACGGTCACCGAGCAGCCGACGTAGGAGAGGCCGGCGGTGTGCTGGCGGTGAACGCCTACGTGGTCGCCGCGGTAGCGGCGGGTGAGCGACTCCCCCGCGGGACGCAGACCGAAGGCGGCCCGGGCGGCCAGCTCGGCGCGGAAGTCCTCCGGCCCGAGCTCCTGGACGAGGTAGCGCATGCGGCTGAAGCCGCGGTTCTCGCGGTTGCCGAGCTCCCCGAACAGCTGGGCGACGGCACGTGTGCACTCGAGCGCCTCGTCCGGGGCGACGAAGACGTCGATGTCGCTCGCCATCCGTGCGCCGTCGGAGAGTCCGCCTCCGACGAGCAGGTTGAAACCGATCGAGCCGTCGTCGAGGCGCGCCGGCCACAGCCCGACGTCGTTGATCTCCGCCTGGGCGCAGTCGTCACGGCAGCCCGACACGCTCAGCTTGAACTTGCGCGGCAGGTTGGCGTACTCCCGGTTCCCGGTGAAGAAGTCCGAGATCGCGCGCACGACGCCGGAGGCGTCGAACACCTCCTCCGCGTCGACTCCGGCGACCGGGCAGCCGAGCACGTTGCGCGCCGAGTCGCCGCACGCCTGGATCGAGGTCAGTCCGACGTCCTCCAGGCGCCGCCAGATCTCCGGCACGTCCTCGATGCGGATCCAGTGGAGCTGGACGTCCTGGCGCGTCGTGAGGTCGCAGTAGCGGTCACCCCACTCGGGGTGGGGTGCCGGCCCGCGAGCGAAGTCGTCGGTGATCTCGCCGATCCGGCGCGCCTGCGCCGCGCTGAGCTGGCCGCCCGGCACCTTGATCCGCAGCATGAACGCGTCGCCACCTTGGCGCTGGGGGTAGATGCCGACCCACTTCAGGCGCTCGTGCTCGCCCTCCACCGCCGCTATCGCTTCGGCGCCCGCTTTCGAGTAGCGCTCGCGCACGGCCTCGGCGACGTCGAGCGGATGCCGCTCGAGCTTCAGGCGCTCGACGTTGTTGAGCTCCGAGCCGTGACGGAAGGGGCGGATGAACTCCATAAGGGTGCCTGCTGATGCCCTGTCGGTCGGGAACGGGCTCGGGGGTGCGCAACCGGCGGGGGCTGCGCCTGGGACGCCGCGCCGGCGGGCGCAGCGGCCTCAAAGGTGCAGGCCGCACTCCGTCTTGTCGCTGTCCGGCCAGCGTCCGGCGCGGGGATCCTCACCGGCGGCGACCGGACGGGTCGTCGGCGCGCAGCCGATCGAGAGGTAGCCGACGGCGTTGAGCGGGTGACGCGGCAGGTCGTGTTCGACCACGTACGCCTCGACGTCGTCGTCGGTCCAGGCGACCAGCGGGTTGACCTTGACGATCCGCTTCGCCGGATCCCAGGCCACGACTGCGGCGTCGGCCCGCTCGGGCGTGTCGACCCGCCGCACCCCGGTCACCCAGGCGCTCTTCGTCGCGAGGACGCGATTGAGCGGCTCCACCTTGCGCAGCTCGCAGCAGCGTGGGCTGCCGCAGGGGAACTCGTCGTCGGCGAGGCCCGGTCGGACGACCTCCAGGTTGAGGTCGTAGCGGCGCTCGATGCGCCGGAGGTACGCCAGCGTCTCGGGGAAGTGGAACCCGGTGTCGAGGAAGACGACGTGCACGGTGGGCTCGGCACGCGCCGCCAGATCGACCAGCACGCAGTCCTGGAAGGACGAGGTGACGACGAGCTCGTCACCGAAGCGGTCGACCGCCCATCCGAGCACGTCGAGCGGGTCCGCGCCCTCCAGGCGGCGCCCCGCGAGCTCGATCTCGGCGTGCAGGTCCACGGGGACATCCTGCACCAACCGACCACTCGGCTTTGGAATGCTCTCGACTGTCATGCTCAGGCCGCCCCTCGTCGACTGCCATCTGACTATACCCGACCTCACAGGTCAAGAATTTTTCTCGACTTGTCAGGTCATGATTCGAGCGGCCCCTCGTAGACTCGGCGCGCATGCCGCTCGGCGCCCCTTCGTTCCCCGTCTCGCTGGTCGTCGCCGGCCGCCCGTGCCTCGTGGTGGGCGGAGGTCGCGTCGCGGCTCGCAAGGTGGACGCCCTGGCCCGCAGCGAGGCGCACGTGACGGTCGTCGCTCCCGAGGTGGACGACGCCATCCTCCGCTGCGGCGTGCAGGTCGAGCACCGCGCCTACGAGGCGGGTGAGGCGGCGCGTTACCGGCTGGTCATCACGGCGACAGGCCTGCCCGAGGTGGACCGGCAGGTTGCCGCCGACGCCGAGGCCGCCGGGGTGTTCGTGAACGCCGCCGACGACACGGAGGCGTGCTCCTTCGTGCTCCCCGCCGTGCTCCGCCGCGGCACCGTGTCGGTCGCGGTGTCGACCGACGGCGCCAGCCCGGCGCTCGCCGCCTGGCTGCGCGACCGTGTCGCCGGACTCGTCGGCCCCGAGCTCGAGGCGGTGGCCGTCCTGCTCGCCCGCGCCCGCGCCACGCTCCGAGGCGGCGGGCACTCGACCGAGGGCCTCGACTGGCGCAGCCTCCTCGACGCCGGACTCGGTGACCTCGTCGCCGCCGGCAGCGAGCGCGAGGCGGAGGACGTCGTCCGACGTTGGGTCGCGTCTTGCCTCGCCGAGCGTGGTGGCGGAGGCTCCGTTCCGGTGGATCCTCCCGACGCCGGGTCGATGCGAGGCGCCTGAGCGCCGGGCTCGCCCGGCGGCGCAGCGGTCCGACGGGGACCGAGCGGCGCCCCGACCCCCGGCTTGCCCCGCTCATGTTCGAGCGAGCGGCCGCCGGGGAGCGAGGCCGCTCAGCTGGTGCACTGGAGCGACCGGCCGAGCATGCCGTTGGACGTACACATGGTCGACAGCGATCTCAGCGCGGCGCTCTCCGCGCCAGGCGAGGTCGCGTTGCCGGCGTGGGAGGACTGCGAGGGCGACGAGCGCCGCGCCCGCCTGATGCGGCTCGTCGAGGCGGCCCGGGCCGGGGACCGCGCGGCGTGGGAAGCGATCTACTCATCGATGTACCCGCGGCTCATCGGGTACGCGCGGCGCCGGCTCGACGTCGATTCGGCGAGCGAAGCCGTGTCCGAGACGATGGCGAGGGCCGTCGCGGGCATCGGCCGCTTCAGGTGGCGCGGCGCGGGGTTCGAGGGCTGGGTCTTCGGCATCCTGCATCACGTCATCATCGAACGGCACCGGCGCGCCGGGCGCGACCGGCGTTTCGCCGCGATCCGTCACGAGAGCGACGTCCCCGATGTCGCCGAGCGGCTGCTGGCGGACGAGGCTGCCGAGACCATGCGCGCCGCCTTCGCGCTGCTCGCACCCGCCGACCAGGAGATCCTCTACCTGCGCGTCGTCGTCGGTCTCGGCTCGGAGGCGGTGGCCGAGATCGTCGGCAGACGCGGCGGGGCGGTCCGCATGGCCCAGGCGCGGGCGCTGCAGCGCTTGCGCGTGCTCCTCGGGGAGGACCCCCGATGACCTCGCTCACCGACGACCAGCTGCTCGAAGCGCTCGGCGAGGCGCTCCGGCCGCCACCGATCAGGCCGGGCGCGGTCGAGGTCGCGAGGCTCCAGCTGGCTGTCGCCGAGCCGAGAAGGTTGCGGCCGCACCTGCGAGCGTCGGTCACGCTCGCCGCGGCGGCGGCCGTCGTGATCATCGTCGGCGCGCTCGCCGTGTCGGGAATGCCCCTGCCCTCCCCGCTTCGCTCGATCGCCGTCTCCATCGGCCTCCCGGTCAACGACGCCCAGGTCGCCGCCGTCAAGGGCGACCTCGTCGGCCTCTCGCGGGCACTCACCGCCAACGACCGCTCGGCCGTGGGGCGAGGGGCGGCCGTCCTCCGGTCGAAGCTGGCCGACCTGACGCCGGGCGATCGGCCGAAGGTGGAGGCGGCGGCGCGATCGCTCCTGGCCCGAGCCGACCACCTCCTCGCCACGCCGTCACGGCGCGGCTCCAGGTCCGGCGTCGGGGGCCCGGGACCGACAACGACGACCACGGTTGCGCCCACGACGACCACGGCGGCGGCCGCGACGACGACGGCGGCGCCCACGACGACGACGGCGGCGCCCACGACGACGACGGTGGCACCTACGACGACCACCGTAGGCGGCGACCAGCCGGGGAGTGCCCCGAGCGGCAGCGGTGGTGCTGGAGGCGGTGATGCCGGGACTGCCAGCGGCGCGGCGCCGGTCACGACGTCTGCGCAGGCTTCCCAGGACGGCACCGACTCGGCGACGCCGACGAGCTCGCCAGCGGTCGGCTCGGACGGCACGCCGGCCACGTCGCAGCCCGGGTCGACCGATCACGCCGTGACGCGCGCGGCCGGGACCTCCTGGACACGCTGGCGCTGAGCGCGGGCGCGCTGAGCACTCGAAGTAGCCGGGTGCGCGCAGAGTGTGACAATCCGAGCCGCTGCGCGATTAGAGCCCGACGTCCGTGCCGCGGTACGTGCGCCGTTCGAATCTGGTCTCGACGAAGGAGCGACATGCGAACGAAACTCACTGCCCTCGGGGCGCTCGTCATCGTGGCGGGCGTGTCGTCACCGGCGGCCGCGGCCCAGCGTCCCGCCTCCATCCGGCCGCTTGCCCATCGCGCCACGGTCACCCGGACCGTCGCGGGCGTCGTCGTCGGGCGTGACGCGGCCCGCCACACGCTCATGGTCGCCGCGCCGAACGGGCTCGTCCGGACGCTGCGGGTGGGCGCGCACACGGCGGCGATCGGCGATCGCGTGCTGACGAGGGACAACGCGCTCGCCGACGGGACGTTCCTCATGCGACGGCTTGCGGTCACCGGGCGCGTGCGGCGCGCGCGCCTGCACGGCACGGTCGTGGGCTCCTCCGGCGCCAAGCTCCTCCTCTCCGCAGGTGGCAGCGAGCTGTCCGTCCGCCGCGGCGGGCTGTCGGCGCACGTCACCGGCACGTCCTCCGCCGGCGGCCTCGGCGCAGGCCAGGTCGTGAGCGCGACGGTCGCGATCAACCCGACCGGCGTCCTCGACGCGACCTCCCTCCAGCAGGTGGGTCAGACCGGCCTCGTCGGGCTCGACGGCGTGATCTCGTCGCTCGGCGCCGGCTCGCTCCAGCTCGCGGTCGAGCAGGGCGCGCTCACGACGATCACGATCCCGCCGAGCCTGAGCCTGCCCACGACGATCGCCGTCGGCGACCGGGTCGAGGTCCTCGTCTCCTACTCCAACGCTGCGTTCACCCTCGTCACGATCAACGACGACCACGCCGCGGCTTCGGGGACGACACAGGGCGTGAGCGAGTCCGGCACCGGCAGCAACGAGGCGGTCGTCGTCGAGGGCACCGTCGTCTCCGTCGACACGGCGACGCTCGTCGTTCAGCCGGGCGATGGTGCCGCGCAGGCGACGCTCGCGGTCCCGTCCGGCTTCGACCTCACCGGGGTCGTCGTCGGGGCGGACGTGAAGGCCGACGGGACGCTTGTGAACGGCACGCTCACGCTCACCAACGTCGAGGTGCGCAGCGCCGAGCAGGGCGACCAGACGACCCACGCCACCGGCACCGTCGCCTCGGTCGACACGAGCACCCTCGTCGTCCAACCTACGGACGGGAGCGCTCAGGTCACCTTCGCCGTCCCGTCCGGCTTCGACCTCACCGGGGTCGTCGTCGGGGCGGACGTGAAGGCCGACGGGACGCTTGTGAACGGCACGCTGACGCTCACCAACGTGGAGGTGCCCTCGGCCTCCAGCACCTCCTCTGGCGGCTCGCCGACGGGCACGTCGGACTCATAGCCGCACCGGGCGGCCGGGCGCAATGACGCCCGGCCGCCCGGCCGCGGGGCCACCCGGGCGCGGCCCTCCAGGTCCGGCGCCGGGACCAGCGCCGCGCCCGGAGGACTAACTTCGCCTGCGTGGTCGTCGAGGACATCGATCTCGGGAAGGTCCCGCGCCACATCGGCTGCGTCATGGACGGGAACGGTCGGTGGGCGCGCCAGCGCGGTCTGCCACGTACCGCCGGCCACACCGCGGGCGAGGAGGCGATGCTCGATGCCATCGACGGGGCGCTCGAGATCGGCGTGCAGTGGCTGTCGATGTACGCGTTCTCGACCGAGAACTGGCGCCGCCCTGCAGACGAGGTGCGCTTCCTCATGCAGTTCAACGAGGGGATCCTGATCCGCAACCGTGACGACCTCCACGCGAAGGGCGTACGGATCCGCTTCTCGGGACGCCGCGACTGGCGCGTCCCGCGCCGCCTGTTGAGGAACATGGACGACGCCGTCGAGATGACGCGCCGCAACCGCACCATGACGCTCACGATCTGCTTCAACTACGGAGGGCGCGCCGAGGTCGTCGACGCGGTGCGCCGCCTGGTGGAAGACGGTGTCAGCGCGGCCAAGGTGGACGAGCGGGCGATCCGCTCCCGGCTGTACTACCCGGACATGCCCGACCCGGACCTCGTGATCCGCACGTCGGGCGAGTACCGCATCTCGAACTTCCTGCTCTGGGAGATCGCCTACTCCGAGCTCGTGTTCAGCGACGTGCTGTGGCCGGACTACCGCCGCGAGCACCTCTTCGAAGCCGTCCGGGAGTTCCAGCGGCGCGAGCGCCGCTACGGCGGGGTCGACGGGTGAGCGCGGCCGGCGGCCCGCGGCGGCAGTGGCTCTGGGACCACATCGGACGGCTGTCGGGCGCCGTCCTCGGCCTGCTCGCGCTCGCAGGGCTCATCTTCCTCGCCGCGATCGGCTTCAAGCCCGCGCTCGGCCTCATCGCCGTCGTGCTGATCGGCCTGCTGCTGATCGTCGTCGGGGGCAAGATGCACGGGACCTGACGCGGTGGCCCTCTACCGGGACGTCGGCGTCGTGCTCCGGACCATGCGCCTCGGCGAGGCCGACCGGATCGTGACGATCGTGACGCCCGAGCACGGCAAGGTCCGCGCCGTGGCCAAGGGCGTCCGGAAGACGAAGAGCCGGATCGGCGCACGAGTGGAGCCGCTCAGCCACGTGTCCCTGCTGTGCTGGCGTGGCCGAGAGCTCGACGTCGTGACCCAGGTGGAGGTGCTCGACTCGTTCCGGGCGATCCGCGAGGACCTCGACCGGCTCACGCCGGCGCTCACCATGTTGGAGATCGTCGACCAGGTCGCGGTGCAGGACCACCCGATGCCGGAGCACTTCAAGATGCTGGTCGGGGCGCTGCGGGCGCTGGCCGAGACCGGGTCGCCGCTCGTCCTCGGGGCGTTCTGCTGGAAGCTGCTCGCGGTGGAGGGCGTCGGCCCGGTGGTGGACAGCTGCGCACGATGCGGGACCGACGCGGAGCTCGTGGCCTTCGACGTCGAGGAGGGGGGCTTCCTCTGCCGATCGTGTCGGCGCGGACAGGCCGTCTCGGCCGAGACCGTCGCCTTGGTGCGAAGGATCCTCGGCGGGGACCTCGCGAGGGTGCTCACGGAACCGGCGGACGCGACCACCGACGCCGTCGAACGCCTTGCGACCTCGGCGCTCGAGCACCACCTCGACCGGCGCCTGCGCAGCACCCGCCACCATCCCGACTCCGGCGTGCGCCCGGCCTGAGGCTCCGTCCCGGCGCATCGCGCCCGTGATCCGTCGCTCAAATGGCTCGGACAGCCCAGGGTGAGTCTGCGTTCGTGGATGCTCCCCGGTCAGGGCGCTTCCTCGTCCTGCACGGCTGGCAGAACCGTCGTCCACGCCGGCACTGGCAGTGGTAGATGGTCGAAGCCTTACGCGAGGACGGCGAGCAGGCTCTCTACCCCCCGCTCGCCGACCCCGACCGACCGTCACCGGACAGTCGGCCCGAGCTCGTGCACGCCGAGCTGGCCCAGCTCGGCTCGGGAGAACGTGTCGTGATCGCTCACTCGCTCGCAGCCTCGCGGTGAGTCCCTCGCTTGGTGGACCGTTGCGCTCGCTCACTCGCGCCAACTCCGAGCGTGCCCCGTCGCACCTTCTCGATGCGCTCCTCTGCCATTTTTCGCCAGATGAAGGGCCTCGGGTCGTCGTCCCAGTGCTCGGCGGAGTTCTCGAGGGCCTCTTGGAGCTCGGAGACCGAGGTGAACTCGCCACGGCGGAGTCCACGCCCGGTGAGCTCCCCGGTGCCCTCGGGGAGCCACCGCGAGGCGGCGCCGGCCAATCCGGCGGGGGCGCTGGACCGTAGAACGGGCATGGCGCTCGATCTCTCCCGGCTGCTCGCACCCTCCCCCCGGCGCGATGCCGGCTCGGTCGGGCTGCGGGTCGCCGCGGCCGGCCTGCTCGCCGGGACGGCCGGCATCCACCTCGACCTCTACCTCACGGGTTACCGCCACGTCCCCACGATCGGGGTGCTGTTCGTGTTCCAGGCGGCGGCGTGCCTCGCCACGGCGCTCGCCCTCGTCGCCCTCGACCGCCCGATCGTCCACGTGACGGGCGCGCTGCTCGCCGCCAGCACGCTCGGCGGCTACGTGCTCAGCCGGGCCGTCGGCTTGTTCGGCTTCCGCGAGGTGGCGACCACCTCCGGTGCCGTGGCGGGCGCGCTGGAGCTCGGCGCGCTCGTCGCCTGCGGCGCCCTCGTCGCGCGCGCCGACCTTGGTCCGGTCCGCCCGATCGCCGCGACGGCGGGACTCGCGGTCGTCGCCGGCGCCGTCCTCCTCGGGTTCTACGCCACACCTGGCCCGCCGCGAGATCACACGGTGGGGGCCGCGGCATCGGCGGGCGCTGCGGGCAGCTCGAGCGGCACCAAGGCCCTCGCCCACGGCGTGACGGTCACCATCGTCAACTTCGCCTTCGCCCCCGCTCGCTTCACCGTCTCGCCGGGCGAGCGAGTCACCATCCTCAACAAGGACGGCGTCGCCCACACCTTCACGGCCATGCCCGGCGCCGGTCCGTCCGCCTCCTTCAACTCGGGCCCGATCGAGCCGGGCGGGACGAAGAGCGTCCTCGCCCCGACGACGGCGGGCACGTACCCCTTCTACTGCTCGATCCACCCGTTCATGACCGGGGCGATGACCGTCGCCGGCTGAGATGGCGGACCGAGGCGGCACACCGGGGAGGGCGGACGCCGCCCACATCGAGCCGCGGCGCCTCCGGCGCCTGCAGTGCGCCCTCGGCGCGCTCTGGCTGGCAGACGGGCTCCTCGCGCTGCAGCCGTCGCTCCTCCACGGCGGGCTCGCCCTCGGCATCGAGGAGAACGCGATGGGCCAGCCAGGCGCGCTCGCCCACCTGCTCGTGGCGCTCGGCCGTGTCGTGGCGCGCCACGACACGGCCTCGGCGCTCGCCGTCGCCGCCGTCCAGCTGGGTCTCGGCGCGGCGATCCTGCTGCGGCGCACGCGGCGCCTCGGGCTCGCGCTCTCCGTGCCCTGGGCGCTCGCGGTGTGGGCGGGTGGCGAGGGCTTCGGGATGCTCGCGAGCGGCTACGCGATGCTGCCGAGCGGCGCCCCCGGCGCGGCGCTCCTGTACGGCCTCGCCACCATCGTGGTGTACCCGGGCGCCCCCTCCGCCCGGGCGCGAACGGCCTGGACCGGGCTCTGGCTCCTGGCGGCGGGGCTCCAGGTCGTGCCGGTGGTCAGCCTCGGCTTCAAGCTGCGCGCCGATCTCGGCGAGCTGGCCGACGGCCAGCCGGCCGCGCTCGCCGCGCTCGACCACCGCCTCGGCGCTGCCGCGGGCGGCCACGGCCAGGCGGTGACCGCCGTCCTGGTGGCCCTTGAGGTCGCGGTCGCGCTGGCGGGCGTGCTCGACGGCCGGTGGCGGGCGTGGCCGCTCCGGCTCGGGGCGCTGTCGTGCGCCCTCTTCTGGCTCGCCGGCGAGAACGCCGGCGGCCTCCTCTCGGGCTCGGCGAGCGACGTCGGGACGATGCCCCTCGTCGTGCTGCTCGCGTTCGCCGCCCTGCCCGCCGAAACGCCCCTACTGGCCCGGACGCGGCGCGTGGCCGGCGCGGGGCGGCCGGCCGGCGCGCCCGCGGCGGTCTCGGGGTCGCCCGCCCCCGCGCTGGCGGCCGGCGCGGGCTGACAACCCCGGCTCCCGGCGGCGCTCGCGCCCGGCGGAGCAGGCAGCTCTGACGAGTATCCTCGCCGCATGCCGAACGACCCCTCAGTGGACGAGGCCGTCAAGGACCGCGCCCCCGGGCTGTTCGACGCCGTCGTCAACCTCTGCAAGCGCCGCGGCTTCGTCTTCCCCTCGGCCGAGATCTACGGGGGGATCCGCTCGACCTACGACTACGGGCCGCTCGGCGCGCTGATGCTGCGCAACGTCCGCGAGGCCTGGTGGCGCTCGATGGTCCAAGAGCGAGACGACGTCGTCCCGCTCGAGGCGGCCATCCTCACCAACCCCAGGGTCTGGGAGGCCTCGGGCCACCTCGAGACCTTCACCGACCCGCTCGTCGACTGCCGCAAGTGCAACGAGCGCTGGCGCGCCGACCAGCTCCCGACCAAGGGTGAGGACAACGTCCTCGTCTGCCCGAACTGCGGGTCGACGGACCTCACCGAGGCGCGGCCGTTCAACTTGATGTTCAAGACGTTCGTCGGCCCGGTCGAGGACGACGCCTCCATCGCCTATCTGCGCCCGGAGACGGCCCAGGGCATGTTCGTGAACTTCATGAACGTCATGACGACGATGCGGCTGAAGCCGCCGTTCGGCATCGCGCAGATCGGCCGGAGCTTCCGCAACGAGATCACGCCGGGCAACTTCGTCTTCCGCACCCGCGAGTTCGAGCAGATGGAGATGGAGTTCTTCGTGCCGCCGGCGGACAGCCCCCGCTGGCACGAGTACTGGTGCGGGGAGCGCTTCGCCTGGTACCAGCGCTACGGGATCCCGACTGAGAAGCTGCGGCTGCGCGAGCACGAGCACGACGAGCTCTCGCACTACTCGGCCGGCACCTCCGACGTGGAGTTCGACTTCCCCTGGGGCTGGGGCGAGCTCGAGGGGATCGCGAACCGGACCGACTTCGACCTCAACGCCCACGCCAAGCTGAGCGGCGTCCGCCTCGAGTACTTCGACCAGGCGACGGGCGAGCGCTACGTGCCGCACGTCATCGAGCCCGCCGCCGGCGCGACACGGACGATGATGGCGTTCCTCATCGCCGCCTACGACGAGGACGAGGTCGCCGGGGAGCGGCGCGTCGTGCTCCGCCTCCATCCCCGTATCGCCCCGTACCAGGTCGCGATCCTGCCGTTGTCGAAGAAGGAGACGCTCGCCCCGCTCGCACGCGAGGTGCTCGCGATGTGTCGGCGACACTTCCTGTGCGAGTACGACGACACCCAGTCCATCGGGAGGCGCTACCGGCGCCAGGACGAGATCGGCACGCCCCTTTGCGTCACCGTCGACTTCGACAGCCTCGAGGACCGGGCCGTGACCGTGCGCGACCGCGACTCGACAGAGCAGGTGCGCCTGCCGATCGACGGTCTGGTCGAGGAGCTCCTCGCCCGGACGAAGGGCGCCTGAGCGGGCGCCGCCACCGGAGCGAGCCGCTGTCACCGAACGAGGAGCCTGAACGCATGGCCGCGATCTTCGACTTCGACCACGTCCATCCGCGACCGCCCCGGGAGCTGCGGGCGCTGCTCGGTGGCAAGGGGGCCAACCTCGGCGAGATGACCAGCGTCCTCGGCCTGCCGGTCCCCCCGGGCTTCACGATCTCGACCGAGGCGTGCCGCGCCTACCTCGCGTCGGGCTGGCCGGACTCGCTCTCGGCCGAGCTCGGCGAGCATCTCCGGCGCCTCGAGGAGCAGATGGGCCGGCACCTCGGTGACGCCTCCGACCCGCTCCTCGTCTCGGTCCGTTCCGGCGCCGAGCACTCGATGCCCGGGATGATGGACACCGTCTTGAACCTCGGGCTGAACGACGCGTCGGTCGCCGGCCTCGCCCGCCAGACCGGCGACGAGCGCTTCGCCTACGACTCGTACCGGCGCTTCATCCAGATGTACGGGCGGATCGTGCTCGGCCTCGACGGCGAGCCGTTCGACGCCCGCTTCGAGGCGGCCAAGGGGTCCTCTGGGGCGGTGGCCGACGCCGAGGTGCCCGCGACGGCCCTCGCCGAGATCGTCGCCGACTTCAAGGAGATCGTCCGCCAGGCGACGGGTGCCGCGTTCCCCGAGGAGCCGGGCGCGCAGCTACGCGGCGCGATAGAGGCGGTCTTCTCCTCCTGGAATGGCGCGCGGGCCCGCGCCTATCGCGAGCGCGAGGGCATCCCACACGATCTCGGCACCGCCGTGAACGTCCAGGCCATGGTGTTCGGCAACCGCGACGACCGCTCGGGCACCGGCGTCGCGTTCACCCGCGACCCGGCGACCGGGGAGCACCGTCCCTACGGCGACTTCCTGGTCAACGCCCAGGGCGAGGACGTGGTCGCCGGCATCCGCAACACCCTGCCGCTCGAGGCGCTCGGGGAGCGCTTCCCCACGCTCCACAGCGAGCTGACGGAGATCTTCTCCCGGCTCGAGCGCCACTTCCGCGACATGTGCGACATCGAGTTCACGATCGAGCAGGACAAGCTCTGGATGCTGCAGACCCGAGTCGGCAAGCGCACCGGGCGCGCCGCGCTGCGCATGGCCGTCGAGATGGTCGACGACCCGGCGATCCGGCTGAGCCGTGCCGAGGCGGTCCAGCGCGTCAACGCCGACCACATCGACGGCGTGCTCCACCCCCAGTTCGCCGAGGAGCAGGCCGTCGTGGCGACCCGCGGCCTCGGCGCCTCACCCGGCGCGGCGGTCGGCCGCGTCTGCCTCAGCGCGGCGAGGGCGGTCGAGGAGGCCAAGGCCGGCAACGACGTCATCCTCGTGCGCACGGAGACGTCGCCGGAGGACGTCCACGGCATGCTGGCCGCGGCGGGGGTCCTCACGAGGCGGGGCGGCCTCGTGTCGCACGCCGCCGTCGTCGCGCGCGGCTGGGGCAAGCCCGCCGTCGTCGGTGCCGAGCGGGTCGAGATCGGCGAGCACGAGATCCGGATCGGCGATGCCGTCGTTCCCGAGGGCGAGGTGATCTCCATCGACGGCGCCACCGGCGTCGTCGTGATCGGCGCAGTGAAGCTGTCGGCGGCGAGCCCGCCGGAATCGCTCGAGACGATCCTGTCGTGGGCGGACGAGATCCGACGCGGGCGGCTCGGGGTGCGCGCCAACGCCGACAACGGCCCCGACGCCGCCAACGCCCGGCGCCTCGGGGCCGAGGGCATCGGGCTGTGCCGGACCGAGCACATGTTCCTCGGCGACGAGCGGCTGCCGATCGTGCGCCGAATGATCCTGTCCTCGGGGGAGGAGGAGGAAGCCGCCTCGCTCGACGAGCTCCGCCGGGCCCAGCGGGCGGACTTCGTCGAAATCCTTGAGGCGATGGACGGCCTGCCCGTCACGGTGCGCCTGCTCGACCCGCCACTGCACGAGTTCCTGCCCGACGTCTCGGACCTCGCGCTGAAGGCGGCGCGCGAGGGGCTCAGCGCCGAGGAGGAGCGCCTCTTCGAGGCGGCGAAGCGCTGGCAAGAGCAGAACCCGATGCTCGGCACCCGCGGCGTGCGGCTCGGGATCATGAAACCGGGGCTGTACGCGATGCAGGTACGGGCGTTGATGGAGGCCGCCGCCGACCGGACGGCCGCCGGCGGCCACCCGATCGTCGAGGTCATGATCCCGCTCACGATCTCGCGCGAGGAGCTCGCGCTCGCGCGTGCGTGGGCCGAGGAGGCGATCGCGGCGAGCGGCAACGGCGACACGCCCGTGGCGATCGGCACGATGATCGAGACGCCGCGCGCCGCGCTGTGCGCCGGCGAGCTCGCCGAGGCGGCCGAGTTCTTCTCCTTCGGCACGAACGACCTCACCCAGATGACGTTCGGCTTCAGCCGCGACGACGTCGAGGCCCGGATGATGACCCTCTACCTCGAGCGCGGTCTCATCCCGGCGAACCCGTTCGAGACGATCGACCGCGACGGCGTCGGCGAGCTCGTGCGCGTGGCGGCCGCGCGCGGCAAGGCGGCGAACCCGCTGCTGAAGCTCGGCGTCTGCGGGGAGCACGGTGGCGACCCGGCGTCGATCGACCTGTTCGCGCGCGTCGGGCTCGACTACGTGAGCTGCTCGCCGTTTCGCGTCCCGATCGCCCGCCTGGCCGCCGCCCAGGCGCTGCTGCGGATCGACGCCGAGGCGGCGGCGACCTCCGCGGCCTGACGCGGGACCCGCCGAGCGCACCTCGCACGGCCGAGCGAGCGAAGCGGTACCGTCCCGGTGATGGCCATCCCCGACGAGGACGTCGCCCGTGTGCGTGCCGCGACCGACCTCGCCGCGCTGATCGGGGAGCACACGGCCCTGAAGCGGGTCGGGACGCGCTTCGTCGGCCTCTGCCCGTTCCACGGCGAGCGGACCCCGTCGTTCAGCGTGAACGCCGAGGAGGGCCTCTACTACTGCTTCGGCTGCCAGGTGTCCGGCGACGCCATCACCTTCGTGCGGGCGATGGAGGGCTGCGACTTCGTCGAGGCGGTGGAACGCCTCGCCGGGCGCGCCGGCATCACCATCCGCGACGACGCCGACCCTGCCGCGTCGGCGGAGCGCGGCCGGCGCCAGCAGCTGTACGAGGCCCTCGGCGCCGCCGTCGACTTCTACCACGACCGGTTGGTGCGCCATCCCGACGCCGGCCGGGCGCGCCAGTACCTGCGCTCGCGCGGCTACGACGGCGACGTCGTGCGGCGCTTCCGGCTCGGCTTCGCCCCCGCCGCCTACGACGAGCTCGTGCGCGCGCTGCGCCTGCCGGCGAGGGTCATGCGCGAGGCCGGGCTCGCCCACGAGGGGGCGCGCGGTGGGCTGATCGACACCTTCCGCGAGCGGGTGATCTTCCCCGTCTATGACCCCTCGAACCGGACGATCGCGCTGGGGGGGCGCATCCTCCCACCGGAGCTGCGCCGGAGCGAGCGCGACCCCGGGCCGAAGTACCGCAACTCGGCCGAGTCGCCGATCTACGCCAAGCGTCGCACCCTCTACGGCCTCAACTGGGCGAAGGCGGAGGTGGCGCGCTCGGGGGAGGCGGTCGTCTGCGAGGGGTACACCGACGTGATCGGCTTCTTCCAGGCCGGCGTGCCCCGGGCCGTCGCCACCTGCGGCACGGCGCTCACCGAGGAGCACTTCCGGCTGCTCGCCCGCTTCTGCAACCGGGTCGTCCTCGCGTTCGACGCCGACAGCGCGGGGCAGAACGCGGCGGCCAGGCTCTACGAGTGGGAGCGGCGCCACCAGCTGGAGCTCGCCGTCGCCGACCTGCCAGCGGGGAGCGACCCCGCCGAGCTGGCCCGCGACGACCCCGCCACGCTCGCCGCGGCGGTGGCCGGAGCCCGCCCCTACCTGGGCTTTCGCGTCGAGCGAGCCCTCCGGGCCGCCGACTTGAGCACTCCCGAGGGGCGCACCCGCGCGGCCGAGGCGGCGATCGGCGCGATCGCCGAGCACCCGAACGAGCTCGTGCACGACCAGTACGTGACCCGGGTCGCCGACCGCACCGGGCACGACCCGGACCGCCTGCGGGCGCTCCTGGCGGAAGCCCGCACCCAGGTCGCGCGCAAGGAGCCGGCCTCGCGCACCCCCGAGGCCGACGGGCGCGACCGGGACGGGCAGCAGCGGGGGGCGGCCCAGGCCGACTACGACCCACCACCGCGCGACGAGCCCGGTGCGCCGGTCGCGACCGGCGACGCGCCGCGCCGCGCCGCCCAGCGCGAGGGCCCCCGGACCCGCAAGGGCCGCGACGCGCTGCTCCTCGCGATCCACCGGCGCTCCGAGGTGCTCGAGCGCTTCGACGAGGTGCTCTTCGTCGACGAGACCCAGCGGGCGGCGTTCCGGGCGCTTCGGCAGTCGTCCAACCTCCACGAGGCGATGGAGAGCGCCGAGCCCGACGCGCGCGAGCTGCTCGTCAAGCTGGCCGCGAGCGACGTCCCGGCCGACCTCGACCCGGACGGGACCCTCCTCGAGCTGGCCCGCAGCGCGACCGAGCGCACGCTTCGCGAGCTCGACAGCCAGGCCCGCGTGGCGGCCGAGGTCGGCGACGCGTTCGGCCAGGCAGCCGTCGCGGAGGCGTCGGCGTGGCTCGCCGGACAGCTCCAGCTGCTGCGCGATCCGGTCCTCCAGCCCGGCCATCCCCTTTGCGCGATCGACGCGGCCGAGCGATTGGTAGCCTGGCTCCTGCAACGGCAGCTGCAGGGTCAACGGCGGCTGGAGGGGTGACCACGCCGAGCATCGATCCGCTCCAGAAGGAACCGCGACCGCCCGAGGATGACGCCGTGCCGGCCACCCGGGACGGGGCAGCACGCCCCGTGACCGACGGCGTCCAGCCGCACCGGAGCGCTCCCGGGCCCGCGACGGCGCGGCCACGCGCCAGCAGGCCGCCACGCGTGCACGACGACGAGGAGGACGAGGCGACCGACGCGCTCCGGGCGTTGCGCGGCGGCGGCACCGGCTCGGGCGCGGGCTCTCCGGGCGCCGACACCGTGCGGGCGTACCTGCGCGAGATCGGCCGCGTCTCGCTGCTCTCCGCGGACCTGGAGGTGCTCTGCGCCAAACGCCTCGAGCGTGGCCAGCAGGCGGCCCAACGTGTCCAGCAGTGGCGCGACGAGGGCATCGTCGACACCGTGCCGGCCGACGAACGCGCCGCGGCCGAGCGCCAGATCACCGAGGGCCAGGAGGCGAAGGACCTGCTCACGGAGGCCAACCTGCGCCTGGTCGTGTCGATCGCCAAGCGCTACCGCAACCGCGGCATGGCGTTCCTCGACCTCATCCAGGAGGGCAACCTCGGCCTGATGCGCGCGGTCGAGAAGTTCGACTACCGGCGTGGCTTCAAGTTCTCCACCTACGCGACCTGGTGGATCCGCCAGGCGATCACCCGGGCCGTCGCCGACCAGGCCCGGACGATCCGGATCCCGGTGCACATGGTCGAGACGATCAACAAGGTCGTGCGCGTCCAGCGCCAGCTCTCGCAGCAGCTCGGCCGCGAGCCGACGGTCGAGGAGATCGCCGAGCGCATCCAGTTCACCGCAGAACGCGTCCGGGAGATCCAACGGATCAGCCAGGACACGATCTCGCTGTCCCAACCGATCGGTGACGAGGACGACTTCAGCCTCTCGGACCTCATCGAGGACCAGGGTGCCGAGGTCCCAGTCGACGCCGCGACGCGCGTGCTGCTGAACGAGGCGGTCCAACGGGCGCTGCTCGAACTGTCCGAGCGGGAGCAGGAGGTCGTCCGCCTGCGCTTCGGGCTCGAGGACGGCCGGATCCGCACCCTGGAAGAGGTCGGCCGGATCTTCGGGGTGACCCGTGAGCGGGTGCGCCAGATCGAGATGAAAACGCTGGCAAAGCTGCGCCAGCCGACGGTTTCGCGACCACTGCGCGACTACTTCGAAGCAGATTGATCGTAACGCGAAACTCTTGTGTCCTGATACAGGGGGTCGTATAACGGGGGGCAGCGAGCCGCCTAGCGCGCCACACGACTACGACGATGCCGGCAGGGGGCCACGACCGGCAGCGGAAAAAGGACTGACAACAAGAACTGGCCGACCACTGCCAGGTTGGCGGAAGAGGGGGAGGAACTGCCGATGAGCCCGTCGCAGAACACGATCGAGGCACTCTTCGATGAGGGGAGGACCTTTCCGCCGCCGCCCGAGTTCACCGCCAAGGCGGGCATCTCCTCCACTTCGATCTATGCCGACGGCGAGGACTACGAGTCCTTCTGGGCAGCTCAGGCGGAGCGGCTCGTCTGGCGCAAGCACTGGGACACCGTGCTCGACTGGTCGGGCGCCCCGTTCGCGAAGTGGTTCGTCGGCGGGAAGCTCAACGTCACCGAGAGCTGCCTCGACCGGCACCTCGCCGATCACGCCGATCGCGTCGCCTACTACTGGGAGGGCGAACCGGGCGACCGGAAGGTGATCACCTACGGCGAGCTGCACGCCGAGGTGTGCAGGCTCGCGAACGCGCTCGCCGAGCTCGGCGTCGGCAAGGGCGACGTCGTCGCCGTCTACATGGGCCTCGTGCCCGAGCTACCGGTCGCGCTGCTGGCCTGCGCCCGGCTCGGGGCGCCGCACTCGGTCGTGTTCGGCGGCTTCTCCGCCGAAGCCCTCGCCGACCGGATCAACGACGCGCAGGCCAAGGTGCTCATCACCTGCGACGGGGGCTGGCGCGGCGGCCAGATCGTCCCGCTGAAGGAGATGGCCGACGACGCGGTGTCGCGGTCGCCTTCGATCGCCCATGTCCTCGTCGTGAAGCGCACGGAGAACGACGTCACCATGGTCGACGGCCGAGACGTCTGGTACCACGAGATCGTAAAGCACCAAAGC
Organism: Acidimicrobiales bacterium; assembly: GCA_035532475.1. GTDB lineage: Bacteria > Actinomycetota > Acidimicrobiia > Acidimicrobiales > Bog-793 > DATKQY01. The sequence continues at coordinate 49,393 of DATKQY010000031.1, forward strand.
GCCGAGCGCGCGGCCACCGAGTGTGACAGCGAGGACATGCTGTACCTGCTGTACACCTCGGGCACCACCGCCAAGCCGAAGGGCATCGTCCACACCTGCGGCGGCTACCTCACCGGGGTGTCCGCCACCTTCCGCAACGTCTTCGACCTCCACGAGACCGAGGACATCTTCTGGTGCACCGCCGACATCGGCTGGGTCACCGGCCACAGCTACGTCGTCTACGGCCCGCTCGCCAACGGCGCGACGTCCGTCATCTACGAAGGCGCTCCCCAGTTCCCGGACAAGGACCGCTTCTGGGCGATCGTGGAGCACTACGGGATCACCACCTTGTACACCGCGCCGACGACCATCCGGACGTTCATGAAGTGGGGGACAGAGTTCCCGGACCGCCACGACCTATCGTCGCTCCGCCTCCTCGGCACCGTCGGCGAGCCGATCAACCCGGAGGCGTGGATGTGGTATCGCCACGTCATCGGCGAGAACCGTTGCCCGATCGTCGACACGTGGTGGCAGACCGAGACCGGCACCATCATGATCTCCCCGCTGCCCGGTGTCACGACGACCAAGCCGGGATCCGCCACGGTCCCCCTTCCCGGGGTCGGCGCCGACATCGTCGACGAGCAGGGCGAGAGCGTCCCGCTCGGAGGCGGCGGCTACCTCGTGCTCACGCGGCCGTGGCCGGCGATGCTCCGCGGTGTCTACGGCGACGACCAGCGCTTCATCGACACGTACTGGCGCAAGTTCTCCAAGCCCGAGGAGAACAAGTGGGTCTACTTCGCCGGCGACGGCGCCAAGCGCGACCTCGAGGGCTACTTCTGGATGCTTGGACGCGTCGACGACGTGATGAACGTGTCGGGCCACCGGATCTCGACGCTCGAGGTCGAGTCGGCGCTCGTCGACAACCGCGCGGTCGCAGAGGCGGCGGTCGTCGGACGCGACGACCCCCAGACCGGGCAGGCGATCGCGGCGTTTGTGACGCTGAAGGGCGACCGGATCGGCGACGAGGAGCTGATCCAGGAGCTGCGGGAGCACGTCGCGCAGAGGATCGGCAAGATCGCGCGCCCGGCGTCGATCGTCTTCACCGACGAGCTGCCGAAGACGCGCTCGGGCAAGATCATGCGCCGGCTGCTCCGCGACATCTCCGAGCAGCGCAAGCTCGGCGACGTCACGACGCTCGCCAACGCGACGGTGGTACAAGAGATCGCGGAGCGGGCAAAGAGCATGCACAAAGCTGAGGCCGAGGGCTAGCGGTTCCGGCGAGGCCCCAGGGCACCAGCTAGAAGCAGGGACGAGCCACGGGTAGCCCGGGGGACCGATCCGTGGCGGGACGCGTACGGAGGGAAGGGAGGCGGAACGACTCGACAGTGACCCGGAGCCCGACTACGCGGGTCGCCGTCTGACGACGGCAAGGGCGTCACCCGGGAGACGACAGGCAAAATAGGGGGAAAGGACGACATGTCTGATCAATCCGGTGGTTCCGCCGAGCCAGACATCATGAGTAGCAGGCAACCGCACCTGGTTGAAGCGACCATCAACTCACCCATCGCCGACCCGGCGCCGATCGGCCTGGCCGGCTTCGCCATGACGACCGTCTTGCTCAGTCTCATCAACGCCGGCGTCATCGGTGCGTCGGCAGAGGCGGCGGTACTGCCGCTCGCGCTGCTCTACGGCGGCGCAGCCCAGTTCCTTGCCGGGATGTGGGAGATCCGGAACCGGAACACCTTTGGTGGCCTGGCGTTCACCTCGTACGGGGCGTTCTGGATCTCGTTCTATGTCCTCGTCAAGTGGTGGCTCCCGGGCCTCGCCTCAGGCGCCGCCATCGACGATGCCGTCGGCTTCTACCTGATCATGTGGGGCATCTTCACGCTGTACATGTTCGTCGCGTCCTTGAAGACCAACATCGCCGTAATGCTCGTCTTCTTCTTCTTGACGGTGACATTCTTCCTGCTCGCTGGCGCCCAGTTCGGCGGGAACGTCCACGGCTACCACACGGTCCAGGAGGTGGGGGGCTACGTCGGCCTGGTCACCGGGATCCTCGCTTGGTACGCGTCGTTCGCGGGGGTGACGAACGCGACGTGGCGCAGGGTGGTCCTGCCAGTCGGCCCGCTGAACAGGTAGCAGCGGGGCGGCGGCGCCCACTGGTGGCGTCGCACGGAGGATGATGGTCCAGCCGGCGGGCACGTCGGCCCGCAGTCAGGCCGAAGGGTCAGGCAGCGTGGCCGGTGTGCCCGCCGAGGACTTGGGTGAGCACGTCCCGCACACGCTCACGCCCCAGATCGGCGAGAGCCTTCGCCTTTTCGACGGTCTCGCCCGAGACGGCGATCGTCGGGCCGCTCGAGGCGGATCGCGGAGCCGGCACCAGCGCCCCGAGTCCGCTGCGGGCCGCCCGCCACCCCGCGCATGCGCCGATCACCACCCCGGCCAGTAGGGCTCCTTTTCGCATGGGCGCTGTTCTAGTCCCTTATCGGCCGCTCGCCAAGCGTCGATTGTGTGTCGGAACGGCCTGGTCGCCACAGCGGCGCGAGCCCAACTACTATCCTGCGAGGGTTCATTCCGGGGTAGCTCAATTGGCAGAGCATGCGGCTGTTAACCGCAGGGTTGAGAGTTCGAGTCTCTCCCCCGGAGCTGCCGCCCGGCCGACCCGCGAGAAGCGGCCAGCCTCGGGCGCGCTGGAGGCGCCGGGTCCCGCGAGCTGGTGAGCGCCCAGGTGAGGGGCCGTAGCTCAGTGGTCAGAGCAGGGGACTCATAATCCC
>DATKQY010000032.1:0-5006 GCA_035532475.1 Acidimicrobiales bacterium
GGCAGCTGCGTCGACACGACGATCATCGACGGCAGGGTCGTGATGGCCGGGCGCCGGCTGACGACGGTCGACGAGGAGCTCGTCTGCGCGAAGGCCAACGAGGCCTTCGCCGCCGTGCTCGGGCGGATGGTCGTCCCCGAGAAGACAACGCAGGCGCACTGACGTGCAGATCGACGCCCACACCCACCTGCTCAGCCTCTCGGCCGACCGCGCCTTCACCACCGCGTACGGCAGGGAGGGGTCGCTGTGCATCTACCGCAGCCGGGGATTGCTGCCGAGCCACCGGATGCCGAGCGACGCCGAGTGGGAGGAGGTCGGCTTCCACCACGACGGCTTCCCGGTGACCGGGCCCGCGGAGGCCATCCGCGACCACCCTGGCTTCGACCAGATGGTCATCCTCGCGATGTCGCCGCAGTTCCTCGAGGGGCGCCTGATCGGGACGGTCGACACCGACGGTGTCACCGACGTGGCGGGCCCGCCGCATCCCGAGAAGTGCAACGACTACATCGCCGCCGTCGTGCGCTCGGCTCCCGACAAGTTCATCGGCTTCGGCTCGGTGAACCCCTGCTACCGGGGCGTCCGCTACGCGCTCGACGAGCTCGAGCGCTCGGTGGTCGAGCTCGGGTTGACCGGCGTGAAGCTCTACCCGATGTACCAGCACTGGGCGCCGAACGACCGGGAGCTCGGCTTCCCGATCTTCGAGAAGGCGGCCGAGCTCGGCATCACGGTGATGGTGCACCAGGCGGGATCGACCCGCATCGACGCCAGGATGGAGCTCGGCCGGCCGGCGCTCCTCGACGACATCGGGCGGGAGCTGCGCGACCTACGGCTGATCATCGCCCACTGCGGCATCCCCTGGGTCCGCGAGGCGATGTTCCTCCTCACGAAGCACCCGAACTTCTACGCCGACCTGAGCTACCACCTCGCCACGGTGAGCAGGCGCGACCTCTTCCTCTGGCTCTCCTCGCTCGAGTCCTTCTTCGTCCCGCTCGAGAAGCTCTTCTTCGGCACCGACTACCCGGGCTTCCTCTACGACCCGGTGGCGCTTCGCGACAAGCTGCTCGGCGTGAACGAGGAAGCGGAGCGCTCGGGGCTCGATCCGATCCCCCAGGCCCGGCTCGAGGCGATCATGGGCGACAACCTCGCCAACGTGCTCCGGCTCGGCCCGGACGACCCATCGAATGGAGGACCCAGATGAAGGCAGCCGTGCTGGAGCGCCGGGGCGAGCTCGCGGTGCGCGACGTCCCCGAGCCGGAGCGGGAGGGCTGGGCGCTCGTCCAGACACGCGCGGCGGGGATCTGCGGGACCGAGCTGCACATCCTCGACGCGATGTTCGAGCCGCCGAGCTATCCCTTCGTCATCGGTCACGAGGCCTCGGGCGTCGTCCTCAGCGCACCGGCCGCGAGCCCGGTCGCCCCCGGACAACGGGTGGCGATCTACAACATGATCGGCTGCGGCAGCTGCAAGTGGTGCCGCAGCGGCAACGACCAGGTGTGCACGGACCCGACGGGCCAGCTCGGTTTCACCTTGGACGGCACGTTCTCCGACCTCATCGCCGTCCCCGCGAGGAACCTCGTCCCGTTGCCGGACGCGGTCTCCTTCGAGGACGCGGCGCTGCTCAGCTGCGCTGGGATGACCGCCGTCCACGCCGTGCGCCTGGCCGGCGTCTCGCTCGGCGAGACCGCCGTCGTCGACGGGGTCGGTGGGGTGGGGCTGATGGTGATCCAGGTGGCGAAGGCCGCCGGCGCCCGGGTCCTCGCCGTCGCCGACTCGGACGAGAAGGCCGCGCTCGCCGAACAGGTCGGCGCGTACTCGACCGTGGTGCTCGACGAGGCGGGCTACGACGCGGTCGCCGACCGCGTGCGCGAGCTCACCGACGGCGCCGGCTCGGACCACTTCTTCGAGCTCGTCGGGACCGGCGCCAGCATGCTCGCGGGCATCAGGGCGCTGGCCCGTCGCGGCACGTTCGTGTCGATCGGCTACACGCCGGACGAGCTCAAGATCCACCCGGTGGAGCTGATCCTGTCCGAGGCGCGCATCGTCTCCTCGGTCGCCGCCTCCCAGCGCGACCTCGAGGCGGCGGTGCAGCTCGCAGCCGACGGCCGCATCACGACGGTGATCGACACCCGCTATCTGCTCGCGGACGTCGCCGTCGGGCTCGAGCGCCTGCGGGCGCGCCAGGTGATGGGTCGCAACGTGCTCGTCTGGCCGGCCTGACGCCCGGCCCGGCCGGCGAACCGGGAGCATCGTGCGCCGGAACCCGGTCCCGCGGGCAGGAGGAAGCGGCGCCGAGATGACGAGGCTCGAGCCCTTCTTCCGGCGAGCCGCCTGGGGCGGGGTGGCCGGGCCCGTCGCGTTCGTGTCGGGCTGGGCGGTCGGCGGCGCGCTCCGGCCGGACTACTCGCCGGTCGACGACGCCATCAGCAAGCTCGCCGCGGTGGGTTCGTCGACCCGACCCCTGATGACCGCGGGCTTCGTGGCCTTCGGGGTGGGCGTCGTCGTCTACGCCGCAGCGCTCCGCAAGGCCGTGCCGGGCCCGGCCTGGACGACCGCGGCCGTGACCGGGCTCGCGACGCTCGGCGTCGCCAGCTTCCCCCTCGACGTGTCGCGGACCGAGGATCTCGTCCACGGCGGCCTCGCGACGCTCGGCTACGTGACGCTCGCCTCGACGCCCCTCCTCGCTGCGCGGCCGCTCGCCGCGTCCGGACGTCCCCGAGCGGCGATCGCATCGGTCGCGACCGGGGTGGCGTCGGGGATCGTGCTTGCGGCCACCGTCCTCGGACCGGCCCACGGCCTCCTCCAGCGGCTCGGCCTGGCGCTCGGGGACGTGTGGCTGGTCGCGAGCGCGTCCTGGATCCTGGCGGGCGGCCACGGTGCGCGCCCGGAACGGGCCGGGGCGGAGGCGGCCGTCCGACCGCGCTGAGGCGCCGGCCAAGCCGGCGGAGCGAGGGACGCGGTCAGGCCCCGCGGGCCGGGAGCGAGCACACGTCGACCCGCTTCGCCGCGAGCACCTGGGCCGCCGCGGCGACGAGCGCCGCCTTCGAGAGCCGCTTCGAGGCGACGGCCGCCACGATGGCCCGGTCGGTGCCGCTCGCGAGGGTGAGGTCCTTCGAGGCGGATCCGGTGGAGTTGTAGAGGATCATGTCGTCGCCGGCCTCGAGCGCCTCGACAGCCGCCTCCGGGACCGACAGTCTCATCGCCGAGATCGACAGCGCCGACAGCGAGTCCGTGAGGATCAGTCCCTTGAATCCGAGGGCGCCACGGAGCTGCCCCGTGACGACCTCGTAGGAGAGGCCCGCCGGCACCTGCGCGAGGCCGGGCACCCGCGCGTTCGAGACCATGATCGCCGGGACGCCCGCCTTGATCGCCGCCTCGAAGGGCGGGAGCGCGACGCTCCGGAGGGTCGACCACGGCAGCGTCGAGGCGGGGCCGAAGTCGGTGTTGCCGCTCGCCCCGCCGAGACCGGGGAAGTGCTTCGCGACGGGCACCACTCCCGCCTGCACGAGCCCGCGCAGGTACGCGACGCCGTCGGCGGACACGACCGACGTCGTGCCGCTGAAGGAGCGGAACCCGTCGGGATCGGCCTTGTTGGGGAGGACGGCCCGCCCGTCGACGTCGAGCACCGGGGCGAGGTCAACGTTCACCCCGCTGCGCACCAGCTTCGACCCGACCGAGCGGGTGAGCGCCTGGATCTGACCGGGCGTCATCGTGGCGCCCATCTCGCTCGGCCAGGGCAGGTTGCCGACGAGGTCGGCCATGCGCTGGATCCCGCCACCCTCTTCGTCGGTCATGACGAGGAGTCCCAGGCGCTCGGGGACGTCACGGCGGAGGGCGGCGAGCCCCGATCCGAGACCCGCCGGTGCCGAGGCGCCGAACAAGACCACGCCGCCGAACGCCGCCCGGGCCTCGCGCGCGACCGCAGCCACGGCGCCCTCCTGCGCCGGCACCGCGATCGTCTGGGCGGCGAGGCGCGACAGCGGCCACGAGGAGAGTGCGGCCGTGACCCTGCACGAGCGCCGTCCGGCCGCCGATTCGTCGCGCGCCTCGCTCGCGGGCTCGGCGCGTGCCACCGGTGTCGAAAGCCGCGTGGCCGAGCCGGCGCGGGGCCTGCCCGGCCCGGCGGCAGCGGGGGTGCCGAGCAGCGCCCCGAGCGACAGCGCGACCGCAGCGAGCACCACCGGGGCCGTCGCCGACCGGTGCCGCCGGCCGCGGCGCCCGAGCAGGTGACGGCGCGGGGATGCCCCGCGGTCACACCGCGGGCGACCCGGCTCGGATCTTCGTCGACTGCGCACCGTCACGGGCTGACCGATCGCTCGGGGCCGGCGTGCGCGGCCGAGGGGAACACGCCAAGTTGTGATGGAACGGCCGGCTCCCGTCAGCAAAAAAGACGTGGATCGTCCAATCCTTCGGCATGTACGGAGCCACACACAGAGGGGAGCCGACCGTGCCAAAAGCGAACACTACCGACCGAGGCCGTGTTCATCTCGTGCTCGATGTGGCGAAGAACTCGATCGCCGTGGCGATCCTGCGGCCTGACGAGGTCGAGCCCGACACCGAAAAGATCGCGCACGACCAATCCTCGATCCGCCGGATGATCGCGAGGCTCGGGGACCCCCGGGATCTCTTCGCCTGCCACGAAGCGGGTCCCACCGGTTACGAATTCAACCGTCTGCTCACCTCGATGGGCGTGCGAATCGGGGATGCGGCCTGGCTCGCCCAGCTCGCCTAGTGCGGACTGCTGCGCGGGAGCTTCGTGCCGCCGAAGGCGATCGCAGAGCTGCGCGACCGCACCCGGCTCGTCCAAGAGCGCTTCCGTGAAGTTCAGCGCCTCCAGAAGCTGCTCGAGGATGCCGGCGTGAAGCTCGCCTCGCTCGCGACCGACATCACCGGGACCTCGGGGCGCCAGATGCTCGAGGCACTGATCGCCGGTGAGCGCGACCCCGCCGTGCTCGCGCAGATGGCGAGGACGCGGATGCGACCGAAGATCCCCGAGCTCGAAAAGGCGA
>DATKQY010000033.1:0-42705 GCA_035532475.1 Acidimicrobiales bacterium
GCGTCGAGGTCCCCGACCCAGAGTGCGAGGTGCTGGCCAAGGTCGGCGGGCACCTCGGCGGCGATCAAGTGGATCTGCTGGCCTCCGGCGTCCAGCCACGCGCCGTCGAAGCTGAAGTCGGGGCGGTCCTTCCGCTCCTCGAGGCCGAGGACGTCGCAGTAGAAGGTGCGTGCCGCGCCGACGTCGTCGACGTTGATCGAGACATGGTGGAGACCGAGTACCTGCATGAAATCGAGCATGCCACAGGCGATCCGCCAGCGAGAGGAAGACGCGCCCAGCGTGCACGGCACCCCGGGTGGGGGCGAACCGCGCCCCCGGCCCCCGCACGGCTCGGCGGGTCGGCCACCTGACCGGACCCACGACGGGGTCGCATAGGGTGCAGCCGGGACAACGGGGCAAGACGTCGCACACCGGCGCGCACGCGGTTGGCATTTGAACCCCGGTGGTCCGGAACGACCGGCACTCGGGCAGTGGTGGCCCGGGCGGGCGGGGGCAGGAGCACGGGAGCCAGCCGTCACCGTACCGACCGGTCGACGCCAGCGGAGGACGGGCGCGTGGTGCAGCAGCCGGAAGGCCAGGCAAGGCGGTTGCCCCGAGAGCGCGTGCGGCGTCCGGCCGACCTGCTCACGGCGCTGATCGTCCTCGGCGCCCTGGGGGTGCTGCTCGGCTTCGCCCACGCGCTGCCGGCCGGGACCATCGAGCTGACCAACGGCGTCGCGACCTGGCTGCACCACCACGTGCCGCGGGTGCTCGCCTTCTTCCTCGCCGCGGTGGTCGACCTGGGCTCCTCGCTGCTCGTCGTCCTGGCGATGGTGTTCCTCCTGCGTTACGCGCGGCGCGACGCGCTGAACGCCGTGGTGTCGTTCGCGGTCGCGTCCGGGATCACCATCGGCTGCGTCGCGGCATGGCACTCCCGACGCGGCGGCGTGGCCATCGCGATGCTGCGGGGGACCAACGCCACCTTGTTGGTGGTGACCGTGGGCTTCCTGGCCTTTCTCACGGGCTCGGACCTCTTGCGGCGTCCGAGATGGACGCGCCGGTGCCTGCTCGCTGCCGGCGCGCTCGTCCTGACCGAGCTTGCACTCAACGACCTGACGGCCATCGCCGCCCTCGCGGTGATCCTCGGCGGCTGGGCCATCGGCCTCGCCGTGCGGTGGTCCCTCGGCGTCGCCTCGGTCCGGCCGACCGCCGCGAGGATCGCGGCGTGGCTGCAGACGTCTGGTGTGGAGGTGGGGGAGCTCGCGGAGAGCAGCGACGGCCGGCGGCTCGGGGGCGTCCTGGCGAACGGCCAGCGGTTGGTGGTGTCCCTCGCCAACCGGGACACCCGCGGCTCAGGGGTCGTCCGCCGGCTCTGGTACTCCCTCAGGGTGAGCGGGGCCGCGACCGGCGCCGAAGCGCTCAGCTTGCGCTCACAGCTCGAGCGCCAGGCGCTCTCAAGCTACAGCGCAGCGGCCGCCGGCGCCGTGGCGCCGCAGGTCCTGCTGCTGGGGGAGCTGCCGCCGGAAACGCTCGTGCTCGCGATGTCGTGCCCGAACGGCTGCCCGCTCGACGAGCACGCCGCGCCGGAGGCTCGCGTCGCGTTGTTCCGCTCGCTCAGGCTGCTCCACCGGGCGGGTGTGGCCCACCGCGACCTGCGGGCGGAGAACCTGCTGGTCGGGCCGGACTCGGCGGGGTTCGCCTCTCTCGAGCGGGCGCAGGCCGGATCCGGTGAGGTGGTGCGCCGCCTCGACGTGGCCCAGCTACTGACCACGATGGGCCAGCTAGCAGGGGCCTCAGAAGCCGTGAAGGCCTTCCGGGAGGGCTACCAGCCCGACGACGAGGAGGCGGTGGCCGCGATCCTCCAGCCGGTGGCCCTCGCCACATGGGGCTGGTCGGCGATGCGCGCCGCCAGGGGCTGCCTCGGCGAGGTGCGTCGCGAGCTGGTCGGTCCCGACGACAGCGCCCCGCCCCTGCGGCTCGAGCGCTTCCGGTGGCGCACGGTCCTGACGGCGGTGGCGGTCACCTTGGCGGCCTACGTGCTCGTCGGACAGCTGTCGAAGGTGAACCTGGCCGGGGCGCTGCGCCGCATGGAACCGTGGTGGTTCGTCGTGGCGGTCCTCGGGTCGGCGATCACCTACCTCGGGGCGGCGCTCAACCTGGCGGCGTTCGTGCCGAAGCGCCTCTCGATCGTTCGCGGGTTCTTCGTGCAGCTCTCCAGCGCGTTCGTCGGGATCGCCATGCCGCCGACCGTGGGCCATGTGGCGGTGAACGGCCGCTACCTGCGTCGTCAGGGAGTCGGGGAGGGTGCCGTCGCCGCCGCGGTCGCGGTCTCCCAGATCGTGAACGTCGTGACGACGCTCGCCCTCCTGCTCGTCGTCGGACTGCTCACGGGCTCGGGCGTCAGTCGATTCAAGGTCGCCCCGAGCGGCGACCTGCTCATCGGCATCGGGTGCATCGTGGTCGTGGTCGCGGCATTGCTGGCGGTCCCCCTGACGCGCCGGGCGCTCGCGGTGCACGTCTGGCCGCACGTACGCGACGTCGTGCCGCGCCTGCTCGAAGCGATCTCCCAGCCGCTCCGCCTCCTGTTCGGCATCGCGGGCAACCTGCTGCTCACCGCCGGGTACATGGTGGCGCTGCTCGCCTCGCTCCGGGCCATCGGGGCGCATCCCCCGATCCTCGCCACCGTGGCCGTCTACCTCGTCGGCAACACCGTCGGCTCGGTGGCGCCGACGCCCGGTGGCCTCGGGGCGGTCGAGGCGGCCATGTCGGCCGGCCTGACCGCCATCGGCATCCCGGCGCACGAGTCGGTCCCGGCGGTGCTGCTCTTCCGCGCCGCCACGTTCTGGCTCCCGATCCCCGTCGGGTGGCTGAGCTTCGTCCTGCTGCAGCGACGGGGAACGTTGTGAGTCCCGACTGTCTCGCCGCGGCCCCCGCCTCGCCCCCGCGCCGGTCACCGCCGGCGGCGACGGCGAGGTCGGCGTCGGCGACCGTGACGGCGGGCGGGATCGGCTAGCGGTCGCGCGTCGAGCGGCCCCCCCGGTGCGAGTCGACGGGGACCGCGTAGGCGCCCCCTTCGATGAGCCGGTCCCGTTGCGCCAGGTCGGCCAGGGTGGTCGCGGCGAGCACCTCGCGCAGCGCCGCCGTGGCGGCGGACCACGTCTCGTGCAGGGGGCAGACGGCGTCCCAGCGGCAGGGACCCTCGGCGAGGGCACACCGCTCAGCCCGGAGCGGTCCCTCGGCGGCCTCGACGACCTCGAGGACGGTGATCTCCTCGGGCGGGCGTTCCAGGCGGTAGCCGCCGTCGCGACCGGCTTTGGAGCTGGCGAGGCCGGCGCGCACGAGGTCGGCGAGGATCTGAGAGGCGAACGTCGTCGGGACCTTCGTGTCGGCGACGACCTCCCGGATCTTGATCGCGTTCCCCCGTTCGAGTGCACGCGCGAGCGCGATCGCCGAGCGGACCACGTAGTCGCCTCGCTTGGACAATGTCATGTTCACGAGCAGCCGTCCGTGATCGGGAGCGTCGGGACGCGATGGTCCGCGACGACACGGTAACCGTTGGCGCCCGTCACAGGATCAATCACTACGACACTCTACGTAGAGTAGAAGACTTTGACATAAAGGGCAGCCTCTGAGCAGGATGACCCGGACCTTCAGGGCGCTGGCGACGGGGAGTGGCGCGCCATGACGCAGTGGAAATCCGGGCGGGCGCGGGTGCATCCGGCTCACGGTGAGGCCGGTGCCCGCCGCCGGCGGACGGGTGATCGGGTCGGCCGCCGGGCGGCGCAGCGGCCTCCGGGCGCGAACGGCAGGCAACCCTGAGGCTCGTCGCCCCCCGTCCCGTCGCGGGGGAGCACCTCGCCGAGGAGCACGGAGCTGCTCCGTCGGGGCTCGTCCGGTGGCTGACCTCCACCGACCACAAGGTGATCGGCACGAGCTACATCGTCACGTCGCTCGTCTTCTTCCTGATCGCCGGCGCGCTGGCGATGCTCATCAGGACCCAGCTGGCGTCTCCCGATGCCACCGTCGTCTCCCAGCAGGCCTACGACGAGCTGTTCACGATGCACGGCAGCCTGATGATCTACCGGCAGGATGCTGAACGAGCGGCTCGGCAAGGCCAGCTTCTGGCTCATGTTCGTCGGCGCCTGGGTCACCTTGCTGCCGATGTACCTGCTGGGCCTGCACGGGATGCCGCGACGCATCGCCGAGTACGCCTTCGGCACGGGCTGGACCGGGCTGAACCGCACCTCGACGATGGGGTCGTACCTGTTCGGACTGTCGGTGGCGGTCTTCGCCGTCAACATCTACGTCTCCTGGCGCCGCCCCGTCCCCGCCGCGGCCAACCCGTGGGACGGCCACACGCTCGAGTGGGCGACGAGCTCGCCTCCGCCGCCCCACAACTTCGTGTCGATACCGGTCATCAGGTCCGAGCGGCCCGTCTGGGACGCCAACCACCCGGAGCATCGGGCCATCGACGCTCACGCCGCCCGGGTGGACAAGGCCGAGCGTCGCAGGAGCGGCGCCGGGACAGCGGAACGGCGCTGAGCGCGCAAGGCCCGACGACGGGTGGCCCTGACCGCCGGCGCGCAGGTGTCGGCGTGTCCGGCCCCCGGTAACTCCGGGTGGCGGGAGGTGGCTTGGGAGGACGTTGAGTTCCGGCAGGTGGTGGAACGGACGGGACGACCACGCTGCAGCAGTACCGGCACGCCTCGGTGACCACGGACCTCGAGGAGTTCCCGAACCAGGGTCACTCGTTGACGATCAAGGACCGAGGTCTGTCTCGCCTTCGCGGCGCTCGACGCGGTGCTGGCCGGATACGACATCTATCCGGTCGTCGACATCGTCGCCGGTACGTCTCCGGCGGCGCACCGCGCCGGGTTCGAACGGATGTTCCTGGCCGGCGCGAGGTCAACAAGCGTCGCGCAACTCGTGTGCGAGCTTCAGCGAGACTGGGCACGCACTGAGACCGTTGCGGCCTTCAAGAAGGTCCTCACCGACATCGAGAGTCAGCGAACCGACGCGGTCGCCGAGCGAACGATGGCACTCTCCGGCTGACCGCCGCCGTGGGGCGGCCAGCATGGATCAGCATCGACTGTGGCGGCCGGCAGCTGCACGGACAAGGCGGCAGCGGCCCGCAGCGCATCCATTAGCACGGCGTCGAGCGCCACGGCATCGTCCCACTCGGTCCGGACTTCGCGAGTTTGCCAGCCGGCTACGTCGGCAGCAGTGCCAGGCCGCCCGCCTTGTAGAACAGGGCGACGCGGCTCTTGAAGTAGCCACCATCATCGTCAGGCGAGGTGGCAATCCCGACATTGCCGTCAATCGGCGGTGGATTGGTTACGCCATCATGCGCGGCGTCACAGGCACAGGTGTTGCCGTCGGCGCCGCGGCCGAAGAGCAGTGCTATGACCCCCGCCTTCACCAGTGGGCCGAGGTGCGCGCGCCAGTTCGTGCCGAGGTACCACTGGACCCGGTTGTCCTGGTAGTGATCCCAGGTGTCGTTCTCCGAGCGCATCACCGTGTTGCCGAGGGGGACCTGCCAGACGACCAGCCGAACCCCGGCGAGTCGTACGAAGGTTGCGTCGTAGAGGGCGGCGTGGGCGAAGTCCTGCGCCGAGAACCACGTGTTGCGGTGCTCGACGTGCTCGTAGTAGCCGGCGTCGCGATCCGACAAGTCGGTGAACGCGATGTCGAAGTGGGTCCCGAGCGACCGGTAGAACGCCGCGGAGCGGGCGGCGTACGAGCGCACCGTCGCGTCGGAAGGATTCCCCGTGAAGGCGTCGTGGCCGGTTCCCCATTCGCTCATGTGGTAGGCGAGGAGCACGTTCGGCGCGAGCGCGTTGCGCAAGGCGACGAGCTCTCTCGCGAACGAACGGGCCAATACCACGGCGTTGGCCTGCTCGAGGTAGCCCCACAGATCAGGCTCGACCTGCAGCACCACCGGCCGACTTCCCCTAGCACGCCGGAAGAACAACCGGACCTGCGACCAGTATGCCCGCATCAGCGAGGGATTCTGGAGGTGCGCGAGGTCCACCACCCCTTCATCGGTTCCTGTGGGAAGCGACTGGAGCAGCATGTAGTAGCTGAAGACCGGGGTGATGTCCGCAGCGAAGGACTCGTCGTCGTAGCGCGTCACGAAGGTTCCGTCCGGATTCCACGTGGTCCAGCCGGAGCCGGTGTTCACGCCTCCCGAGAGGTACTGGTAGCGGAAGGCGAAGGGGGCGGCTCGGCGAAGGGTTGCCGCATCACCGGGTCCGTCTGCCATGCCGATCGCGAATCGATCGGTGGGCCAGGTCCGTGGCAAGGCGGGGAGCGATGTGGATACGACGCGAGCTGAAGCCGCACCGATGGATGCCCAGCTGCTCACCGCGAGCAGTGGGACGAGCGCGGCCAACGCGTACCGGGCCCGCGTCCGATGCTTGACGGAGCTGGAGTGCGGGCGCAGTCCGCCTTCGTCCGTGCTCGAGGACCGCTTCATTCGCTTCCCGCCTGTTTGCTCAAGTCGCCCGGGACCCTGCGAGTCTTGGCCGTTGGCCACGGTTTCAGTGCAAGGCTAGAACCTCGTGGTGGTGAAGGAACACGCTGACACCTTCAGGCACTCCGGTGCTCAGTCGTCGGATGCCGTCGGCAGGCCGAGGTGGAACCTGCATGGGGCGGGTATCGAAGAGACTCCAGGTCACACCTTCGTCGGCTGGTCCCGGTCGATGTGATGCCCGAACATCCAGGACATCTTTGCCATCTCCTCCGGCCGGCGTCCGGGAGGTCCGGGATCACACCACTACCTACCTGTCCGGCTCCGATCCGGTGGCCGCCAGCAAACACGGCCAGGTGATCGGGTCTGACATCGCCGTCGAGCGAAACCAGGAGCAGGCGAGGCGCGTCATCGAGAAGCTCGGGCACTCGCTCGAGAGGATTCTCGGAGAGACCGCCTTGCCTGAAGAGGAGCTGGCGCAGCTGTTCGACTTGCGCCGGGCGCTCCCTCAATGATCGTCGTGGTGGACCCACAGGGGGAGTCCGAGGATCGCGAGGCCAACGTGGGCCACCAGGCCCACGGCGACCTGCCGGCGGGAAGGGAGGAGCCAGTGGATGACCTGGGCCATACGGCCGGGGGTGCGGTTGGTGGCGTTCGACGCCATTGGGGTGCCCTCCAGAGGAGCGGTTACGACGTTCCCCGGGGGCCGTGCTCGGTCGGCACCGGAACAGGCACGCGCTCAGCGCGTCTTGCTCAGGCCTTGCAGGTACGCCCGACCGTGCGGCACGTTCGGGCGATCGGGACCGATCTGGAGGGACCCACCTAGACCCAGCCACCACCGTCACCCCAGGTTGACCAGGTCTGTTGCCCAGGAAGGCCCGTTTGCCAGGTCAGCAAACCGTGCCGTATGAGGCAACAAACCGTGCTGTCCTCGGTGCTCACGATGACAGCAAACGGCGCACTCACAGAGAACGAGATGGCGGAGGCCGCCGTTGCCTGGCTTCGCGACCGGCTTCCCCAGAGCTGGGAGGTCGGCCCCACCTCGCGCGCCGAGTTCCGGACGCCAGACGGGCGGGTCGACGCCGCTATCGACCTGGAAGGGCCGAGCGGCACCTTCACGACCATGGTCGTCGAGGTGAAGCGGGTCTTCGGGCGGCGCGACGTGGACCGCCTCCTTGGGGGCGTCGCCAGGACGCTCCGGACTCTCGCCGGCCACATCCCTATCCTGGTGGTCGCACCCTGGCTGAGTCAGCGAACACAAGAGCTGCTCAGCGACCAGGGCCTCAACTACCTTGACCTCACCGGCAACGCCCTGATCCGCCTCGACAACCCGACCCTCTACGTCCAGACGGAGGGCGCGCCGAAGGATCCCAGCCCGCTCCAGCGGAGCAAGGCGCGCGTCCAAGGCCCGAAGGCCGGGCGGCTCATCCGGCTCCTCGCCGACGTCCGCCCTCCGTACGGAGTGCGCGATCTCGCCGCGGCTGTAGACCTCACACCCGGCTATGTGTCACGCGTGCTTGACACATTGGACGCCGAGGCGCTCATTGGGCGGTCCGAACGCGGACGCGTCGAGACCGTCGACATCAGTCGTCTCATCCGCAGGTGGGTCGAGACGTACGACGTCTTCCGCTTCAACTAGCCGCAGCGACTTCTCGCTCCCGCCGGGGCGGCCAGCGCTCTCGACCAGCTTCGAACGGTCGGGAGCCGAAGCGCTGTGACCGGATCGTTCGCCGCCGGGCGGATCGCTCCGGTGGCCGCCCCGGCCCTCCTGGCGGTCTACGTCGATGATCTGCGGGGCATCGCTGACGCTCTCGGTCTCATCCCTGCAGACCAGGGGGCCAACGTCGCTCTCATGACCCCTTTCGATCCCGTCGTGTGGGAACGGGCGTCCCTCGTTGACGGCCTGACCTACGTGGCGCCGTCCCAGGTCGCTGCCGACTGCCTCACGGGCAACGGTCGGATGCCGGCCGAAGGCGACGCTCTCCTCCAGTGGATGACCGAGAACGAGAGCCTCTGGCGTCTCGACAAGCTTCCCGTGCGAGGCACCGATGGCTGACAGCCCCACCCTCGATCCGCTCTACGTCGCCGCCCGGAGCGTGCTTCTCGATGCTCTGACGTTGTTGGCTACGCACGGCGATGCCGTGATCGTCGTTGGTGCGCAGGCCGTCTACCTTCGCACCGGGGAGGGAAGCGCAGCTCTCCACAAAAGTCCAGGTCACATCGTAGAACGGCGGACAGTGGCGGATGCTGCCGGATGGACCGGACGGCTCAGATGGGGCTCATAACCCGAAAGTCAGCGATGCGGCATTCCACCCGACTGCACCTGAGGTGGAAAGATCGCCCCGCCCAGCGCCGCACCGGCCTCGCGCCGGCAGGCGTCGTAGGGCTGCCACGACACCGATCACGGCTCGCGCGACCTCGCCGCGACCCCGAAGCCAACCGCTCGTCCGCCGGCGTCCGCCGGGGCGTGAGATGCCGGGCGCCCTGCTGACTACCGGCGCCCCCGGATCGACTGGAGGCCGAGCTGGACGTCGTGGAGGTGATGCACCGGATCGTGCAGCAGGTAACGGGAGAACGTGTCGACCGTGAAGCTCGCACCGTCGCTGCGCCGCCCCGGACGGGACCACTGGTCGGGTGTGACCCCGTCGAAGCGCTGGGCGAGGGCCGCGCCCGCCGACGCCAGCTCCCCGGTGACCGTCCCGGGGTCCTGCTCGCCGTAGCGGTCCTCCACCGCGGTCCGGTCCTGGTCCCAGTTCTCGAAGAGCGGGTCGTCCTCGGCGAGGATGCGGGCCAGGCGCCGGTCGAAGATGCGGAACACGTCGCGCACGTGGCAGGCGTACTCGAGCGCCGACCACACGCTCGGCGTGGGACGCCGGCCCGCGTCGGGCAGCTCCAGGAGGGGCTGCCACGCGCCGGCGTTCTCCCTCAGGGCCCCAGCGACGCCGAGGCAGGGAAAGCCCGACGCGTCGAACCCGCACTCCGGGCACGGCCGGGCGAGGACCCAGGTCCAATCCTTCGTGTCGGGCGTCACCGTCACGTAGCGATGCTAGCGACGCGGATCGCGCGACCGCTGGTCCCTCGTCGCGGGTGCACGTCCAGCGGCAACGGCGCGAGGCCCCTCGGCGGCAGCGGTCGCGCGGCGATCCGGTCCGCGCCGGGAGGTATGCCGATCAACCGACTGGGTATTCCAGAAATACTAGTGATCACAGGCAACATCGACATTAAGCTGTCCGCGTGCATCTCGGCCTGGACGCGGTTCTGGCGGGGCTCGGCGTGGGCCTGGTCGTGGGGGTCACCGGCAGCGGGGGAGGGGCGCTCCTCACCCCGGTCCTGATCCTCCTCCTCGGGGTGAACGCCAAGACCGCCGTCTCGAGCGACCTCGTCGCCACGCTGGTCATGCGCCCGGTCGCCGGCGCGGTCCACCTCGGGCGGCACACGGTGCACTGGCCGCTCGTCGGCTGGCTCGCCGCCGGGTCGGTGCCGGCCGCGTTCCTCGCCGGGTGGGGTTCGCGAACGCTGGTCCCGGCATCTCAGTCCGCGACCGTGCTGTCGCCGGTCATCGGGGTGGCGCTCCTGCTGAGCGGCGGCGTCGCGATCGCAAGGCGCCTCCGGCGCCACCGCCGCAGGCCGGCCGGGGGTGCCGAGCCGAGCGCCGCCCTCGGTGTGCGCCCGCTCGCGACGTTCGCCGTCGGTGTCGTCGGCGGGGCGATCGTCGGCATCACCTCGGTCGGCTCGGGGACGCTGATGCTCGTCGCGATGGGCGCCCTCTATCCCGAGCTCGGCCCAGCCGAGCTCGTGGGCACCGACCTGATCCAGGCGGTCCCGCTCGTCGGGGCGGCCGCGCTCGGGCACCTCGTCGGTGGCGGGCTGCACCTCTCGCTCACCGCCGCGGTCGTCGCAGGTGGCGTCCCCGGCGCCCTCGTCGGGGCCCTCGCCTCTCGCTACGTGCCGGCGCGCCCGCTCGGTGCCGTCGTCGCCGCCGTGATCTTCGGGTCGGGCTGCGCCCTCATCGGCTGGGGGCCCGGCGGCATCGTGGGCGGCCTGGCGCTCGCCGCCGCCGCGATCGCGCGCTACCGCCTGCGCGAGCGCCGGGCCGACCCGGCAGCAGCCCCGGCCGGAGCCGACGTCGTGGGCGGCCGGCCGGGCTGAGGCTCAGCCCGGCCGGGGCCGCCGCGGCGGTGGCCCCGGGGCTGGCTACGAGGTGAACGTCAGGGCGCCCTTCACCTTCGCGGTCGTGTTGAGGACCATCTCCACCCACGTGCGCCCGGGGGCGAGGCCGACCGTGGCCCCGTTCGCCGTGGTGTAGGTCGTCGCGTCCTGGAGCGTCGAGCGGTGCCAGGTGACGGGGATCATCTCGCCGTCACGAAGCACGTAGCCGGGGCCGGAGCCCGTGGTGATGCTCTCGACGTCACCGGAGCCGCCCGGGCTCTCGGCGTAGGGGCCGAGCCGGTAGTTCACGATCTGGATGACGATGTTCGTCGTCGACACCTGCTTGTTGTCCAAGGTGTCGATGTCCGGCGTCGACCCCGAGCCGTAGAAGTGGAGCCAGCTCTTCGTGGTCGGGTCCCACTTCCAAAGGACGTCGGTGCCGTAGGAGAAGTTGATCCCGACCGAGGCGGTGGGCTTGGCCCCCGCCGGCAGCGTCGCCGTGTACTTGAAGATCGGGCGGGGGGGTGTCTCGTTGTGGAAGAGCTTGTAGAGGGCGCTCGTGCTCGTGTACGTGCTGTCGGGCGAGACCCGGCTCGCGATCTGCTCGTAGGCCTGCGAGTAGGAGAAGTCGTCCGCGTTCAGGATGTACTTCTTGCTGGTGACGACGGCGCGGTCCTGATTGATGCCGCCGACGTGGGCGAGGATCGACACCCGGAACTCGGCGAGGATGTGCCAGTCGACCCAGCGGACCGAGCGCACCGGGCCGATCAGCGAGGCGTCGTTGCACTGGAAGAGCGCCACGTAGCGCATGATGCCGCCCTCGGCGGGGGTGTCGTAGACGACGTCGGCCTCGTTCAGGCCGCTCTGGGGCCGTGCTGCGCCGAGACCGCCCGCGTCGGGGCCGGGCTCGTTGCCGATCTTCACGGCCGCCGGCGGGCGTGAAGGCGGCGTCCCGCCCGGTGCCGGCAGGTCGGTGAGCGGGCAGCGGTTCGAGGCGAGCGCCTGGGTCGTCACGGTCGAGGACGACGACGAGGTGGTGCCGCCGTTGGCGGAGGTGTGCTTGGGGCCGCCGGTGGCCACGATGCCGACGATGACCCCGGCGATCACGAGGACGGCGGCGCCCGCGATCAGGAGCTGCTTGCGACCGAGTGGGAAGGCGCGACGGACTGAGTTCGATTTAGCGTGAGAAGGCACGGGAGAACGGTAGTAGCTCCGCCGGAGCAGGTGGTGGCAATCGCGCGCCCCGGAGCGGCCGACGAGCGCCCGACCAGGTCCTCAGCGCCCGACCAGCCGCTCGAACCACTCGGCCCGCCGCGCCGGCCTGCCGGTGCGGCGCTCGACCCGATCGGCGGTGCTCATCGCCCACAGGCCGGCGTTCACGCCGAGGTAGCGCAACGGCTCGGGCTCCCACGGGCGCGACCGGTGCCCGACCCAGCACAGCGCGCTGAGCTCGCTGTCGCGCCCGAGCACCAGGTCGCGAAGCGTCCTGCCGGCCAGGTTCGCCGTCCCGACGCCGTCGCCCACGTAGCCTCCCGCCCAGGCGAGGCCGGTCGAGCGGTCGAAGCCCACCGAGGGGTGCCAGTCCCGGGCGATGCCGAGCGGGCCGCCCCAGCGGTGCGTGATCTCGACCCCTCGGAGCCCGGGGAAGAGCTCGGCGAGGGTGGCCACCAGCCCGTCGTGGACGCGCCGGTCGCGGTCGAACTCCGGGCGGATCGCCGAGCCGAGGTGGTACGGCGCGCCGCGTCCGCCGAACGCGAGGCGGTCGTCCGCTGTGCGCTGGCCGTAGATGACGAGGCGGCGGAAGTCGGTGAAGGTCTGGCGGCGGGCGAGGCCGATCCCGCCCCACACCTCGGCCGGCAGCGGCGCCGTCGCCACCATGAGCGAGTAGACGGGCACTACCGTCCGCCGAGCGCCCGGCAGCTCGGAGGTGTAGCCCTCGGTCGCGCGCACGACGACCTCGGCGCGCACCGTCCCGCCGCGGGTACGGACGCGGCGCCCGTCGATCGCCAGCACCTCGGTGCCCTCGTAGACCGCCGCCCCGCGCCGCTCGACGGCCGCCGCGAGCCCCCGGGCGAGGCGTGCAGGGTGGATCGCCGCGCAGTGTGGCGTGTACGTCGCGCCGAGGACGCCGGTCGCGCCGAGCACGGCGCGGGCCTCCTCCGCGCCGAGCAGCGTGAGGTCGTCGGGACCGATGCCGAGCGTCCGGGCCTCCTCGACCTCGGCGCGTGCCCGTGCCAGCTGGGCGTCGCCGCGCGCCACGTCGATCGCCCCACCCTTGGCGAAGTGGCAGTCGATGCCCTCCTCGGCCGCGATGCGCCCGACCTCGTCGACGGTGTCTTGCATCGCGAGCCGCAGCGCCGTCGCCGCGCCGAGCCCGTCGGACCTGGCGAGCGCCGCCCAGGACGCGGCGAAGAACGCGGAGCACCAACCCCCGTTGCGTCCCGAGGCGCCGAAGCCGGCGACCTCGCGCTCGAGCACCGCGACGCGAAGCGACGGGTCCGCCCGCTTCAGGTAGTACGCGCTCCACAGCCCGCTGTAGCCGCCACCGACGATCGCGACGTCGACCTCGAGGTCACCCGGGAGGGGGGCGCGCGCCACCACGGGCTCGGGCAGCGAGTCGAACCAGAACGAGACAGCGCCATAGCCGGGGCCGGGCGCCCCTCCGGGCACGGGGCTCGGCGCGCTCAGAGCAGGTTCCATGCCTCCTGGAGCACGCTGCGCAGGATCTGGGCCATCTCGTCGAACTGCGGCTGCTCGCAGACAAGCGGCGGCGCGAGCTGGATGACCGGATCGCCACGGTCGTCGGCACGGCACACGAGCCCCGCCTCGAACAGGCGTGGGGACAGGAAGCCCCGCAGCAGGCGCTCGGACTGGGCGTCGTCGAAGGTCGCCTTCGTCGCCTTGTCCCGCACGAGCTCGATGCCGTAGAAGTAGCCGTCACCGCGGACCTCACCGACGATCGGCAGGTCCGAGAGGCTCTCGAGCGTCCGGCGGAAGGCGCCCTCGTTGGCCCGCACGTGCGCGCAGAGGTCCTCCCGCTCGAACAGCTCGAGGTTGGCGAGGCCGACCGCGCACGAGACCGGGTGACCGGCGAACGTGATGCCGTGCAGGAAGGTCCTGCCGCCGGAGAGGAACGGCTCGATCAGCCGGTCGCTGGCGATGAGCGCGCCGAGCGGCGAGTACCCGCTCGTCAGCCCCTTCGCGACGGTGATCATGTCGGGCTGGTAGCCGTAGCGCTCGGCACCGAAGTACTCACCGAGGCGACCCCACGCGCAGATCACCTCGTCGGAGACGAGCAGCACCCCGTGGCGGTCGCAGATCTCGCGGACCCGCTGGAAGTACCCCGGCGGGGGCGTGAAGCAGCCGCCGCTGTTCTGCACCGGCTCGAGGAAGACCGCGGCAACGGTGTCGGGCCCCTCGCGCAAGATGGCCCGTTCGATCTCGTCCGCGGCCCACACGCCGAACGCGACGGGATCGTCGCCGTGCTCGGGCGCCCGGTAGAAGTTGGTGTTCGGCACCTTCACCGCGCCGGGCACGAGCGGCTCGAACGGCGTCTTCAGCGCCGGCACCCCGGTGATCGACAGGGCGCCCATCGTCGTGCCGTGGTAGGCGATGTCCCGGCTGATCACCTTGAAGCGGCTCGGCTGGTCGATCGCCTTGAAGTACTGCCTCGCGAGCTTCCAGGCGGACTCGACCGCCTCGGAGCCGCCGGTCGTGAAGAAGATGCGGTTCAGGTCCCCGGGGGCGAGCGCGGCGATCCGCTCGGCGAGCTCGATGCCGCGGGGGTGCGCATAGCTCCACAGCGGGAAGTAGGCGAGCTCGCTTGCCTGCTTGGCCGCCGCCTCGGCGAGCTCGGAGCGCCCGTGGCCGACCTGGACGGTGAACAGCCCTGACAGGCCGTCCAGGTAACGCTTGCCGTGCTGGTCGTAGACGTAGGGACCTTCGCCACGGACGATGATCGGGACGTCGTGGCCCTCGTACGCGCTGAGGCGCGTGAAGTGCATCCAGAGGTGGCGGTGCGCCGCCTCTTGGAGCTGTGCGTTGGTCGTGATGGTCATCGCGTCCCCCACGTGTAGGTCTGCTTGATCAGGTCGAGGTAGACGAAGGTCTCCGCTTGGTGCACCCCGGGGAGCGTGCGGATGGTCGAGTTCAACAGCTCGAGGAGATGCGCGTCGTCCTCGCACACGAGCTCGATGAGGAGGTCGAACCCGCCGGCGCAGATGACGACGTAGTCGATCTCGGGGACCGCGGCGAGCTTCTCGGCGAGCAGCCGGACGTCGCCGTCGACGCGGATGCCGACGAGCGCCTGGCGGGCGAAGCCCACCTGCTTCGGGTCGGTGACGGCGACGATCTGGATGACGCCGCTCTCCCGGAGGCGCTGCACGCGCTGACGGACCGCGGCCTCGGAGAGCCCGACCGCTGCTGCGATCGCGCTGTACGAGCGACGCCCGTCGCGCTGGAGCTCCTCGATGATCGCCCTGTTGGCGTCGTCCAGCCCGTCCACGTCCACCTCCTGCTCCACTACCGTGCGCCAGGCTAGCCGCTCTCGTCAAGTGATTCCGTCGTACAGGCCGTGCATTGCAACGAATTCGCTTGTCGGTGCGACTGAATTCTGCGACCATGGACGGTGTGGCGGGCCCGAGGGTTCGTCTCACGAGGTCCGAGCGCACCGGGAGGGGCAGTGGCAGCTTCGTCGTCGCTCAGGCGGCTCCAGAACTTCGTCGGCGGCGGCTTCGTCGACGCCCGCTCCGAGCGGGAGATCGAGATCGTCAACCCGAGCACCGGCGAGCCCTACGCGCTCGCCCCGGTGTCGAGCGAGGCCGACGTCGACGCGGCGATGCGCGCCGCGGCCGATGCGTTCCCGGTCTGGCGCGAGGCCACGCCGTCGGAGCGGAGCCTGGCCCTGTTCAGGATCGCCGACGCGATCGAGCAGAGCGGGGAGGACCTGTTCCGGCTGGAGTGCGAGAACACCGGCAAGCCGTTCGGGTTGTCGATGACCGAGGAGCTCCCCCCGATGGTCGACCAGATCCGCTTCTTCGCCGGCGCGGCGCGCGTGCTCGAGGGACGCTCGGCGGGCGAGTACATGGCACGGCACACCTCCTACGTCCGGCGCGAGCCGCTCGGGGTCTGCGCGGCCGTCACGCCGTGGAACTACCCGCTGATGATGGCGGTCTGGAAGTGGGCACCCGCCCTCGCGGCGGGCAACGCCATGGTCCTGAAGCCGTCCGACACCACGCCGGTGGCGACGCTGCGGATGGCCGAGCTGATGGCGGAGCACCTCCCGCCCGGGGTCTTCAACGTCGTCTGCGGCGACCGTGACACGGGCCGGCTGTTGATCGAGCATGAGACCCCGGCGATGGTGTCGGTGACCGGGAGCGTGCGCGCCGGCATGGAGGTGGCGTCGAGCGCCGCCGCGGGGCTGAAGCGGGTCCACCTCGAGCTCGGGGGGAAGGCCCCGGTGATCGTGTTCGACGACGCCGACGTCGAGTCGGCGGCCGCCGGCATCGCCTCCGCCGGCTACTTCAACGCCGGGCAGGACTGCACCGCGGCCACGCGGGTGCTCGCCGGCCAGCGGGTGCACGACGAGTTCCTCAGCGCGCTCGTCGAGCAGGCCGAGAGGACCAAGGTCGGCGGCACCGACGTGGACGACGCCGACTTCGGTCCGCTGAACAACGTCAACCAGCTCGCCAGGGTCTCCGGCTTCGTCGAGCGCAGGCCGGGCCATGCCGAGGTGCTGACCGGTGGCCACCGGGTCGGCGAGCGCGGCTTCCTGTTCGAGCCGACCGTCGTCGGCGGGCTCCGCCAGGACGACGAGATGATCCAGGACGAGATCTTCGGGCCGGTCATCACCGTGCAGCGCTTCAGCGACGAGGAAGAGGCGCTCGCCTGGGCGAACGGCGTCAAGTACGGGCTCGCGTCGAGCGTGTGGACGAAGGACCACGGCCGGGCGATGCGCGTGTCGAAGGAGCTCGACTTCGGCGCGGTGTGGGTCAACACCCACATCCCGATCGTCGCCGAGATGCCGCACGGCGGCTTCAAGCGCTCCGGCTACGGCAAGGACCTCTCGATCTACGGCCTCGAGGACTACACGCGCATCAAGCACGTGATGCACTTCATCGACGGCTGAGCCGTCCCGGGGCGCCCAAGAGCGGTGCCCGGGCCCGTCCGGGCGTCGCTCTCAGTCGACGAGCCGGGCCGGCGGCCCGCCGTCGTCGACCGGCATGACCAGGGCCATCGGGTCCTCGGACAGCTGTGTCGGCGTGTCGGCGTTCAACGCCTCGCCCCGGAAGAACGGCCGGAAGATCGGGATCGAGATCAGCAGCAGGACAACGCCGACGAGCGCCGAGAGGAAGACGATCACGAAGACCCCGCCGACGTCCCAGTGCGGCGGGAAGGTCATCTTCCAGTGCGTGTACCCGAACCCGGCTCCCCAGTCGAGGTGCAGGCTCCAGACGAGGATGGCGAAGAGGATCACGCCGCCAGTCGTCGGGATCACGCCGCGCATCCAGAAGTTACGGGCGCTCTGGCGGAGCGTCTTTCGGTAGTACCAGGCGCAGGAGAACCCCGTGAAGCCGTAGTAGAAGGCGATCCAGATCCCGAGTGCCGTCACCGAGTCGGCGATCACCGAGCCGGCCGAGATGTAGTTCATGATCACGTAGAGGACGATCGAGACCCCGCCCATCGCGAGCGTCGACACCGTCGGGGTCAGGAAGCGCCGGTGCATCCTGGCGAACGAGCGCGGGATCGACCGGTGCGCGGCCATCGACAGCGTCGTGCGCGCCGTCGGCAGGATGGTCGTCTGCGTCGAGGCGGCCGCTGAGCTGAGCACCATCAGCAGCAGCAGGTGCGACAGCACGTTGCCGAACGTCGAGGACCCGAACACTGCCTTGCCGAGGGGGGAGAGCACGTCGTTGACGTTGTTCGGGTTCCCGAGCCCGACCCCCTTCGTGCCGAGACCCGCGAAGGACTGCACCGCGAGGATCACGAGCGCGTAGGTGGCGAGCAGCAGCAGCGTCGAGATGACCGCCGCCTTGCCCGGCGTCTTCGAGGCGTCCGCCGTCTCCTCGTTCACCGAGACCGCGGTGTCCCAGCCCCAGTAGATGAAGAGCATCAACAGCAGGCCCTGGATGAACTTCGAGAAGTTCGGCGTCGAGAAGGGGTTGAACCACGATCCCGTCGGCACGAGGTGGCCGATCGGCGCGTGACCGGTCCCGACCTTCACGAGCGCGACCACCGAGAGCACGACGAGCATGGTGAGCTCGATGCCGAGCAGGCCCTTTTGGAGGTTCGCCGACAGCTCGATGCCCCGGTAGCAGATGTAGGTCATCACGACGATCCAGGCGATCCCGACGAGGAGCACCCACCCGCTGCTCGGGTTGGCGCCGATGCCGTTCGCGTTGAACAGCAGGAACAGGTACTGGCCGGCGACCTGGGCGAGGCTCGCCATCACGAGCACGTCGGCGGCGACGATCGCCCACCCGTTCGCCCAGCCCGTCTTCGGACCGAAGGCGCGCGTCGCCCAGGTGAAGGTGGTGCCGCAGTCCGGGTCGGCCTTGTTCAGCTCGTTGTAGCCGATCGCGACGAAGAACATCGGGACGAACGCCAGGATCGCGATGATCGGCATCTGCGGTCCGATCAGGGCGACGACGAACCCGAGGGTCGCGGCGAGGCTGTAGGCGGGGGCCGTCGACGCGACACCGACGACCACGCTCGAGATCAGGCCGAGCGCGCCGCTCTTTAGGCCCTTGTCGGATACGTCGGCCCGCCCGGGCGGCGCCGTGACGGCGGCGGTGACGTCGGTCATCTCTCGCGAACACCTCCCCCCGGCCTCCCCAGGGAGGCGCAGTGCGGAAAGCATGCATCAACGGACGCGGCACGTCCACACCGAGTGGACCTACGTCGCGCCGGAACGGCGGGTGCGCGCCGCTATCCGGTACCGATTTCGAAGGGCAAATGCAGCATCGCGTGCGGATTCAGTTGATGTTCCCCGCCGCTCGTCACGCCAGGGCGGTGCTCAGGTCGGTCGCGG
Organism: Acidimicrobiales bacterium; assembly: GCA_035532475.1. GTDB lineage: Bacteria > Actinomycetota > Acidimicrobiia > Acidimicrobiales > Bog-793 > DATKQY01. The sequence continues at coordinate 18,627 of DATKQY010000033.1, forward strand.
GCAGCCCGTGCGCCTCGGCGACGGGCGCGTAGGTGACCGCGCCGCCGACCGCGTTCACACCGAGGGCGAGCGCGGGGTCCTGGCGCACCGCCTCGCGCCAGCCGAGCCGGGCGATCTCGAAGGTGTAGGGCAGCGTCGCGTTGGTGAGGGCGTGCGTCGAGGTGTGGGGCACCGCGCCAGGCATGTTGGCGACGCAGTAGAAGACCGAGCGGTGCACGGTGAAGGTCGGGTTCGAGTGCGTCGTCGGACGGCTCGACTCGAAGCAGCCGCCCTGATCGACCGAGATGTCGACGAGGACGGACCCGGGCCGCATCCGCTCGACCAGGTCGTCGGTGACGAGCCGCGGGGCCTTGGCGCCCGGGATCAGCACCGCGCCGATGACGAGGTCCGCGCCGAGGCACGCCTCCTCGATCGTGTGGCCGGTGGCCGCGACGGTTGTGAGCCGCCCCTGGTAGTCGTGGTCGAGCGCGCGCAGCTTCGCGAGGTCGCGGTCCAGCACCGCCACCTCGGCGTGCATGCCGACGGCGACGGCCACAGCGTTCGACCCGGCCACCCCGGCGCCGATCACGACGACGCGCGCCGGATGGACGCCCGGGACGCCGCTCACGAGCACCCCGCGGCCGTCGCCCGGCCGCATGAGGTGGGCCGAGCCGACGAGCGGCGCCATCCGGCCGGCGACCTCGCTCATCGGCGCGAGCAGGGGCAGGGTGCGGTCGGGGAGCTGGACGGTCTCGTAGGCGATGGCCGTCACGCCCGAGCCGACGATCGCCTGCGTGCATTCGCGTGACGCGGCCAGGTGGAGGTACGTGAAGAGCACGAGATCCTTGCGCAGGCGGTGAAACTCCTCCGCGATCGGCTCCTTCACCTTGCACACGAGCTCGGCCCCGCCCCACACCTCGTCCGCCGAGTCGACGATCTTTGCCCCGGCCCGCACGTACTCGTCGTCGGCGATCGTGGAGCCGACGCCCGCCCCCCGTTCGACGAGGACGGTGTGCCCCGCCGACGTGAGCTCGCGCACGCCGGCGGGCGTCATGGCGACCCGGAACTCGTTGTCCTTCACCTCGCGGGGGATGCCGACCCTCATGCCTCGCACCTCTTCGGTCCTCGCGAGCCGGGCGCCGCCAGGCGCGGCAGCAGGCGACGCGAGCGTTTCCTTCGAATCGTGCCACCGGGAGGCCTCAAGAGCAAGGTGTTCCGTTGTGCGAACCGTCCACAGCGACGATTTCCTTCGTCCGGGTCGCGCGGGCGCCGATCCCTCAGCGGTGGAGCAGGCGTGGACGAGGCGGCTCGGGCCCGGTGAGCTGGCGGTAGAGCTCGCGGGTCTCGGCGCAGGGCTCGCTCCCGCCGAGGCGGTCGAGCGAGGACTCCAGCTCGACCCACGTACGGCGCACCCCGTCCCGGTCGCCCTCCGCGCCGAGCGCGACCATGAGGTCCCTGGCGAGGGTCTCGGACGCCGGTTCGACCAGCCGGCCCTTGGCGATCGCCCATTTCGCCAGCCCGGCATCGTCGTCGGCGACGGCGACGGCGAGCTTCGCCAGATGGTCGACGGCGTCGACGATCTCAGCCGTCATCGCCGCGAGGAGACCCTCGGCGACGAGCCAGTCGTAGCCTGCATGGGCGTCGGCGCACGGTCTGGCGCGCACCAGCTCGAGCGCCTCGCGCAGGAGAGCCGTGGCGACCGGTGGCGCTGCGGTGCGCGCCTCGGCGACGGCGCCGCAGAAGCGGGTCCAGTCGCTCGTCACCGCCTCGTCCAGCCGGTACGGGCCGGCGCCGGCCGGCGGGAGATAGGCGCGACCGTCCCGACGGCGGCCGAGCGCGGCACGCGCCGCGGACATCACGTTGTGCACGCGCCCGAGCGAGCCGGCGTGATCGGCCCGGCCGAACACCGCCTCGCGGAGCGCCTCGACCGACGCCCGGTGCTCGTGCAGCGCGAGGTAGGCGACGACCTCGACGACACGCGCCGCGTCCGTCGGCGGCGGCGCGGCGGCGAGACCGCTGATCTCGGGCACGGCGCCGAGCAGGCGGACCTCCACGGGTCCCGCCGGAGCGAGGTGCCCAGCCGGCCCGGCGCGCCGGGCCGGCGCGCCGGCCTCCGGGCGCCTGGCCGTCACCGGTGTGCTGGCCCGCTCCGGCTCGCTCGCGGCGCTCGCGAGCAGCTCGTCGACGAGCGCGAGCTGCTCGGCGTCCGGCGTGATCGGGACGAGCTCGATCCCGTAGGGCTCGATCCGGGCGACCGTGGCGCCGATCTCCAGTCGATCGGTCCCCGATCCCCCGAGCGAGACGATCCCGGCGACCGGTCCGACGGCCTGGAGGAGCGCATCCTCGAGCGTCCCGTCGGCGACCGCCACGACCACGAGCGGCTCGCAGGACCAGGCTGTCGCCAGCCGTGCCCGCTGGTCGGCGTGCGGCAGCGAGGCGAGCTCCCGCAGCTCCTGCACGCTCGAGACGCCGAGCTGGTAACAGCGCTCCCCGGCGTTGGGAGGGCGGACGCCGATGAGCTCGACCCGCAGCTCCTCGGCCCAGGGGACGGTCCGCAGCGCTGCGACCATGGCCGAGACCGCGGCGAGCGGCCGGTCGCCCTCGCCTGCTACCGCGAGGCGCCGGCCCGGCCCGACCGGGAGCAGGAACGACGCCGTCTCGTCTTCGCCCACCGGGACGAGCCACGGGAGAAAGCGGCCGCACCCGGCGGCGAGCGCCTCCACCTCGTCGAGGTCGAGCGTCGGGTCGAGCGACCACCATCGGCCGCCGTCCAGCGCCACGAACGGATCGGGTGCGGCCGGTAGCGCCCGGGCGAGGAGGAGCTGGACGCCGTCCGGCCCGGCCCGGACGACCCGGACGTCGGGCAGCGCCCGCGAGTCGTCGCTGTCCCGAAGCGCCCTCCACAAGAGCCTGTTCGCGCCCTCGATCCACTCGAGCAGGTGGGCGTCGGCGAGCGGCCCGAGCAGAGCCTCGGCACGACCGGCGCGCGCCGTCACCGCCGGCTGGCGCTCGCCGGGCCGACGCAGGCACTCCCCGATCCGGTGCAGGAGGCGGAGCCGGCGCGCGAGGGCGGCGGTCGCGAGCACGCCGAGCCCGACCAAGGCGAGTTCGTCGAGGTGGCGCCGGGGCGCGACCGGAGCCGGGTGCCAAGGGCCATCTTGCTGCCGAGCGACGGTCGTCGTCCTGGGCGCCGGCGGAGGTGGCGTCCGGCGTGCGGCCGCGGCGGCGCCGGCCACGGTGGAGCGCCCATCGGCGCCGCGCCCGTGCGACGCGACCGGGCGGTCCGGGCCGCGCCGGGCGACGTCGCCGGGGGTGGCGCCGGGAAGCACCAGCTTCCAGCCCGGGTAGATGAGGCTCGGGTCGGTCATCCGCCGCCCGTCGGGTTGGCGTCGGCCCATGTTGAGGCGCGCGATCGCCGGCCACTCGGCGGCGCTGCCGAGCTCGCGCGCCGCGATCAGGGCGAGGCAGTCGCCGGCCCGGACGACGTACCACGGTGTGTCGACGCGCGCGCCATGGGGCGCCGGACCGGTCTCGCCGACCGCGGCGCCTGCAGCGGCGTGCCCAGCCGCTCCGCGGGCCGCGACGACGACTGGCGCCGCGGCCGCCGAGGACGCGACGCCGAGCCCCGAGCCTGCGCCGATCAGCAGCACCAGCCCGGCGACCCGCGCCGCCCAGCGCGCCGCCCACGAGGTGCCGGACGTGACGCCGCCGCGCAGCGCGCGCACAAGCTGGCAGACGAGCGAGCAGGTCGCCCACGTCCAGGCCAGCCCGACGAGGGCGAGGACGGCGTGGTCCCAGAAGGCGGCACTCTCGAACGTGGCGGCATGCCAGTGACGTGACGGGGCCGGGGCGAGCAGCCACAGCCGGAAGAGGGCGACGGGGACCCCGCCAGCGAGCAGGACGCTCTTCACGAGCGCGACCGCCCCTTGCACGAGGGTGCAGCGACCGCCGCAGGTCCCCACGTCAGGACCTCCGTTCGTGTCGGTAGCGGGCGGTGACGGTGTAGGCGACGGCACCCCCGTCGCCGGGGGGCTTCTCGATCGTCGCGGTGCACGGCCCGGGCGCCGCGACGACCGACACCGCCAGACCCGACGATCCCGTGACCCTGGACGAACCGTCGCCACACGCGACGACGACCTGGAGCACCGGGTCACCTGACCAGGCGGCGGTCGCCGAGACGAGGCCGCCGACCGTCGTGAAGCGGTACACGGCCGACGACACGCCCGGACTCGCGAGGTCGCCGGCCCAACGGCTCGCGACGAGGGCGGACGGGAAGCCGGCGCGGCGCGGCACCCGGGACGGGTGCGCCGGCGCCGATGGGGTGGCTGGTGCTCGGTCGGAGGTCGCCGGGTCCGTCGTCACCGCCGTGGTGGACGGGGCCGTCGACGTCGGCTCGACCGAGGCGGCCGTGGTCGAGGGCGTGGTGGTCGGTGGCGTGGTGGTCGGTGGCGACGGCGCCGGTTGGGTGGGGGTCGTCGGCGGCACGTTCGTCCTCCTCGGGCTGGTGATGGCGGTGGTGGGAGACGTGCTCGACGCAGCGGCGGGCGAGCTGGTTGTCGAGGTGGTCGAGGCGCGCGGCGAACGGCCCCGCGTCGTGGCGACGCTCACGCCGGGCGTCGCGGGGTGGCGGTCCCCTTGGGCGGTCGTCAGGACGAGCGCCGTCGCGACGACGAGCGCGAGGGCCAGCCAGCCGGCCAGGTCGCGGCCGACACGCCGCGTGCGGCGGGCGTGGCGCCTGCGGCGAGGTCTCGCGCGGTCCGCTGCGTCGCCCCGTCGAGTGTCGGCGCGGCCGGGGGAGGGGGAGGCCATCGGCTCAGCCATACGCGAAGAGATGTCGGTGCACGCGAGCCACGCTCCCAGGCGGGGTTCCCGTTGCACCTAACGCGGCTGTGGCAGCGCCCGGTGACGCGAATCGCCGGGTGCGGTCCGGTCGCGGACGCACCGGCGCCCCGTGCCCCGTGCCCCGTGCCCCGTGCCCCGTGCCACGCTGGGAACAACGAGCTCGGGTTCTGCGTTCACGACCTTGAGTCCACCCGGGTGCCCCGCCCACTGCGGAGCGGGCCCGGGGGACCTGAGCCGGGGGTCACACAGCCGGTCGGGAGCGCGCCTGGCCGAGCGAGAGGAGTTGGAGATGCCTGCTGTATCGGTCGAAGACCTGCTGGTCCTGCCGCGAGTCGCGCGACCGGACAAGGCCGTCTCCACGGAGCGCCCGCTGCGCTCGGTGACGAACGCGCCGCACGGGCTGGAGGGCGAGGGCTTCCCGGTCCGCCGGGCGTTCGCCGGCGTCGCGCAGGCCGACCTGGACCCGTTCGTCCACATGGACCAGATGGGGGAGGTCGAGTACGGACCCGGTGAGCCGAAGGGCACGCCCTGGCACCCGCACCGGGGCTTCGAGACGGTGACCTACATGATCGACGGCACGTTCCAGCACCGTGACTCGACGGGCGGCGGCGGCCTGATCACGAACGGCGCCACGCAGTGGATGACGGCGGGGGCCGGGATCCTCCACATCGAGCGCCCGCCGGAGGACCTGGTCGCCTCCGGAGGGCTCTTCCACGGCGTCCAGCTGTGGGTCAACCTTCCTGCGTCGAGCAAGTGGGTCGCACCCCGCTACCAGGACATCGGTGCAGGCAATGTGCGGTTGCTGGCCTCAGACGACGGCGGCGCGCTGCTGCGGGTCGTCGCCGGGCAGCTCGCCGGCCATTCGGGGCCCGGTGTCACCCACACGCCGATCACGTTCGTCCACGCGACGATCGAGCCGGGTGCGCGCGTCGAGGTGCCGTGGCCGCGCGAGCAGAACGCCCTCGTCTACGTCCTCTCCGGTCGCGGCAGCATCGGCAGCGACGGGCGGCCCCTGCAGAGCGGCCAGCTCGCGCTGCTCGGGCCCGGCGACTACGTCGTCGTGTCGGCGGCCGCCTCGCAGGAGACGAGGGCCCCGAAGCTCGACGTCCTGCTTCTCGGCGGGGTGCCGATCGGCGAGCCCGTCGCATGGTACGGGCCGTTCGTCATGAACACCGAGACCGAGATCCGCCAGGCCTTCGAGGACTACCAGCACGGCCGGATGGGACAGGTCCCCGCGGAGCACCTCGGCGGCTGAGGGCGGGACGCGAGCAGGCGGGCCGTGCGCCCGGGGCGAGCCGCTCCGCTGGAAGCGCCGCTCAGAACGTGGCCGGGGTCGACCCCGCGGCCACCGTACCGTTGGTCGCGGGGACCGCGACGCACTGCGGGCAGAGGCCCTGGAAGACGATGTCGACCCCGGTGACGACGAACCCGTGCTGCTCACCGGGCGCGAGCGAGGGCGCGGCGTCGCCGATCGTGAGCACGTCGCGCAGCGTGCCGCAGGACGTGCAGACCAGGTGGTGGTGCGGGATCCGCGTGTTCGGGTCGTAGCGCTTCGGGCCCGAGCCCGCGGACACCTCCAGCACCTCTCCCATCGAGACCAGCTCGTTCAAGGTGTTGTAGACGGTCGCCAGGCTGATCTCCCGCAGGCGCTCCTGCGCGCGACCGTGCACCGCCTCGGCGGTCAGGTGGACGTGCTCGCCGTCCAGCACCTCGGCGACGACGCGGCGCTGCGGCGTCACCCGCCACTTGCGCTCGCGTAGTCGCTCCAGAAGATCGCTGATGGCTGAACCTCGAATCGGGAGGACCCCGCACGTCCGGGGTGCGCCGTCGGTCGCGATCCTACCCGTGACCGACACGCCGACCGGTCCGCGCACCGTCGTGCCGCCCCTTGGACCAGGTATTCCATCCGCCGGTGCCCGATCGCTGTCCCGGCGGTGGTGCCCGCCGTCCGGCGGAGTCGGGGTCGGCGGCTCGCTCAGCCGGCGAGCAGTACTCCGAGCACGAGGGCCGCCAGCGAGGCGATCCCGGCGAGGCCGCCAAAGGCTGCCAGACCCGCCTTCGAGCGCGCCCGCTGGTGGAGATAGGCGGTGATGCCGGCGATGGCGACGACCGCGATCTTCACCCCGAGCACGGCGTTCCAGGCGTCCGTCTGGCGGTTCGGGTGGGACGCCACGGCGCTCCAGATCCCGGTCGCCACCAGCGCGGCGAACGCCGGCCACTGCAGGCGCCCGAACGCCCGGGCGACGGCGCGGGGCGCCCCCTCGCCAAGCGCGCGGACGGTCGGCAACAGCCCCGCGATCGTGAACTGTCCGCCGACCCAGAACGCTGCGGCCAGCACGTGGAGCGACACCCGGACCGCCGTGGCGGCGCTCGCCAGCGCGGCGAGCAGTCCCGCGTCGTTGGCCCCGAGCACGGCCCGACCCTACCTGCGCACCGCCCCGGTGGCGCAATCCCGGCCGTTGTTAGCGTGTCAGCGTTCCGGCCGCCGCCGACGGGGAGGCACGACATCTCGACTGCCCTGCTCACCGACCGTTACGAGCTGACGATGCTCGACGCGGCCCTCAGCTCGGGCGTGGCCGGGCGGCCGTCGGTGTTCGAGGTGTTCGCGCGCGAGCTGCCCGCCGGGCGCCGCTACGGCGTTGTCGCCGGCCTCGGCCGGCTGCTCGACCTGCTCGGTGAGTTCACCTTCGGCGAGGCGGAGCTCGCCCACCTGGAGGCCGGCCGCGTCGTCTCGCCGCGGGCGCTCGCGTGGCTCGCCGGGTTCTCCTTTTCCGGCACGGTCGACGCCTACGCCGAGGGGGAGTGCTACTTCGGCGCGAGCCCGGTGCTCACGGTCGAGGCGCCCTTTGGCGAGGCGCTGCTCCTCGAGACGATCGTGCTCTCCGCGCTCAACTTCGACACCGCGGTGGCGAGCGCCGCGGCGCGCATGGTGGAGGCGGCGGGGGACCGTCCGCTCGTCGAGATGGGCAGCCGCCGCGTCCACGAGGAGGCGGCGATCGCGGCGGCGCGCGCGGCGTACCTGGCCGGCTTCGCCTCGACCTCGAACCTGGAGGCGGGGCGACGCTACGGGATCCCGACCGCCGGCACCGCGGCCCACGCCTTCACCCTCGCCCATCGAAGCGAGGCGGAGGCGTTCGGCACGCAGCTCGACGTGCTCGGGCTCGACACCACTCTCCTCGTCGACACCTACGACGTCGCCGACGCCATCCGCACCGGTGTCGCCGCGGCGAGGCAGCGCGGTGCGAGCGGGCCCGGGGCGATCCGGCTCGACTCGGGCGAGCTCGGGGAGGGGGCGCGCCAGTCGAGGGCCCTCCTCGACGAGCTCGGCGCCACGTCGACGCGCATCGTCGCGAGCTCCGACCTGGACGAGTACGCCCTCGCCGAGCTCCGCGGCGCTCCGATCGACGTCTTCGGGGTGGGCACGCGGGTCGTCACCGGATCCGGCGCTCCGACGGCGGGCTTCGTCTACAAGCTGGTCGCGGTGGCCGACGGCCCGGGAGGCGCGCCGATGCGGCCGGTCGCCAAGCAGTCCGTGCACAAGGAGACGATCGGCGGCCGCAAGCTGGCCTTCCGGCTCGTCGACGCCGAGGGCATCGCCCGGCGGGAGGTCCTCGCACTCGACGGCACGACGTCTCCCGCCGAGGTCGCGCGCACGCTCGCATCACAGGCCGGCACGGCGTGGAGCGCCCGTCCGCTCCAGGTCCGCGTCATCGACGCGGGCCGGCGGGCCCCCGGCGGCGGGCTCGACGAGGCCCGGGCGCGGGCACGCGCCTCGCTCGACGAGCTGCCACCAGCGGCACGCTCGATCGACCCGGGCGAGCCGGCACTGCGCGTCACGCTCGCCGGAGCCTGACCGGCCGGCCGGTCAGGGGGCGACGCCTCAGTCGAGGAAGATGTGGGAGATCCCCCGGAAGAGCTCGTCGGGGACCCGCTTCAGCTCGCCGACCGCGTCGGCGAGCGCCACACGAACGACCCGCTGGCCCTGGAGCCCGACGATCGTGCCGTAGTCGCCGTCATGCACGGCGTCGACGGCGGCGATGCCGAAGCGGGTCGCGAGCATGCGGTCGAAGGCGGAGGGGGTCCCGCCGCGAAGGACGTGGCCGAGCATCGTGACCCGCGCCTCCAGGCCGCTGATCGACTCGATCTCGCGTGCGACTGCCGTGCCGATCCCGCCGAGGCGCTCGTGGTCGTACTCGTCGATCTCGGGAGGGGGCAGCTCCAGCGTGCCCTCCACCGGCTTGGCCCCTTCGGCCACGACGACGATCGAGGCGTAGCGGCCCTTCGCGTGGCGGCGGCTCAGGTGCTCGCAGACGGTCTTCACGTCGAACGGCTCCTCGGGGATGAGGACCACGGCCGCCCCGGCGGCCAGACCGGCATAGAGGGCGATCCAGCCGACATGGCGGCCCATCACCTCGCACACCATCACCCGGTCGTGCGACTCGGCGGTGGTGTGCAGGCGGTCGATCGCCTCGGTCGCCACCTGGACGGCGGTGTTGAAGCCGATCGTGACGTCGGTCCCGTTCACGTCGTTGTCGATCGTCTTCGGGATCCCGACGACGGGCAGGCCGAGCTCCGACAGGCGCCAGGCCGCGCTGAGCGTGCCCTCGCCGCCGATCGCCACCACCGCGTCGATCCCGCGGCGCTCGATCGTCGCGAAGACGCGCTCGACCCCGTCGTCGACCTTGAAGGGGTTCGTCCTGGAGGTGCCGAGGATGGTGCCCCCACGTGGCAGGATGCCGCGGCACCGCTCGATGGTGAGCGGCATGGCGACGTCGTCGATGACGCCGCGCCAGCCGTCCCGGAAGCCGTACACCTCGTCGTCGTGACTGACCTCGGCCTTGCGGACTACGGCGCGGATGGCAGCGTTCAGGCCGGGGCAGTCACCGCCGCCAGTCAGCACTCCCATGCGCATCGCAGCGTCCTTTCTCGATCCGAGTCCTGGTGGCCGACGCTCGGTTCGACGCGCAGGCTCGCCGGCGATCAGGGTGTGCGCCTCCCACTCTATTGCGGCAGGCTGGAAAGACCTTCGAGGGTCCCGGCGCGCCGGTGAGGTCCTGCGGCCGCGCGCCAGCTGCGTCGCCCGGGCGCGGGTCGACGAGCGGGGGAGTGGGGCGCGACCGGTAGTACCATTGCCCCGTCCGACGAGGGACGCGAACCCGCGGGTGTCGCGCCGCTCCGCCCCCTGGAACCGGGAGAATGTCGAATGAGGATGCGCCGCTCGGCTGCTGCCGGAGGGGTCGTTCTCCTCGGTGTGATCATCGCCGGCTGCTCGAGCGCCGACACGGCGACGGCACCGCAGAAGTCCGCGGCCGCGGCGATCACCTCCCTCGACTCGAGCCCCTACCTCCAGCTCACCGAGTCGGTGTCGACCGATGCCGTCACCGGGTCCGGCACGAGCGTGGCGGAGACGCAGGCGATCCTGAAGAACGCGAGGCTCGTGATCTCGGCGAGCTCCGACGACACGAGCAAGAACCTCTCCGCCGCCGGCCAGCAGGAGAGCGTCGACGTCTCTGTCGACTACGGCTCGGCGACGCTCGCCTCGCTCCGGTTGATCGACGGCAAGCAGCTCTACTTCCGCCTCGACATCTCCTCGTGGTCCGTGCTCCCGATCACCTTGAGCCCGTCGACGAAGAGCACGATCTCCGAGCTGCAGACGTTCGTCGGAGACCGTTGGTTCTCGCTGCCGAGCTCCCTGCTCACGAACAAGTCGGTGAAGAACGACCTGAGCAAGACGCAGGCGACCCAGATCGACACCGCCCTGCTCCAGGCGCTGACGAAGAACGCCACGTTCAGCGCCGGCCCGGGCAGGAACGGCGAGACCGAGGTCGACATCTCGGGCTCGCTGAAGAACCTGGTGACGTCGCTGGAGCCGGTCATCGGCCAGCTCCAGCAGCTGGGCGGGGCGGTTCCGGCGGTCGGCGCCGCCAGCACCTCCCTCTCCTCGGTGGGCGGCGACTATCTCGTCAAGCTCTTCACCGACTCGTCGGGCAGCCTAAAGGAGCTCACCGCCTCGGTCGCCTCGAACGGCAAGAACGTGGCCCTCGACATGCTCGTCGGCCATGAGGCGACGCCGATCACGGCGCCCGCCGGTGCGACGCCGTTCTCGAAGAGCCTCATCCAGCAGTTCGTCCAGGGATTCGCCTCCACCTCGACGTGACGCCGGTGGCGTCGCGAGGCGGGTGCGCCCAACGGCGAGCGGTGCCTCGGCCGATTGCGCCCGGCGGGGTCAGCCCTCCTTGCGGCGGTGGACGACGCCGACGCGCGCCTGGTCGCGTGGGCGGATGATCATCTGGTCGATGTCGACGTGGCTCGGGCGGGTCGCCGCGAAGGCGATGCAGTCTGCGACGTCCTCGCCGGTGAGCGGCGTCATCCCGGCGTAGAGGTCTGTCGCCCGGCCCTCGTCGCCGCGGAAGCGGACGAGGGAGAACTCCGTCTCGACCATGCCGGGATCGACCTCGGTCAGCCGAACCGGCTGGCCGAGCAGCTCCAGGCGCAGGACGTCCATCACCGCTCGGACGCCGGCCTTGGCGGCGCAATAGCCGGCCCCGCCGACGTAGGGATCGAACGCGGCGACCGAGCCGAGCGTGACGATCTGGCCGTCACCGGACGCGATGAGCTTGGGCAGCAGCGCCTTGGTCATCCGCATCACGCCGAGGACGTTCGCCTCGTACATCCACGTCCAGTCCGCCTCCTTCGTCTCCTCCAGGCGCTCGAGCCCGATCGCGCCGCCGGCGTTGTTGACGAGCAGCCGGCACTCCTCGACACCGTCGCAGAAACGGACGACGGACTCGGGGTCGGTCACGTCGAGGGCGGCGAAGCTTGCGCCGTCGCCGATGCTCGCCGCCACCTCGGCGAGACGATCGAGCCGGCGTGCGCCGAGCACGATGCGAAAGCCCGCCTCGGCGAGCGCACGCGCCGTTGCCGCGCCGATCCCGCTCGACGCGCCGGTCACCACTGCGACCCCGCGGTCAATCGTTCCCACCGTTGCTGACCTCCCAGTCGGTACGGATGCTCCGGAGCAACCTAGTCAACAAGGCGCGGGCCGCCCCGGGAGGGCGATGACCTTCACCGCCGTCCGTCCCGACGATGGACCGGATGGCTGAGTGCCGAGGATCGTTGCGGGCACTGCACGGGCGTCGCCGCCCTTTGGCGGGTTCCCTCGCCGCGCGGGGCTGGGGAGGCTCCGAGGATCCCTGTCGTCCCCGGCTGGCCCTCCTCCTCCTCCTCCTCCTCCTCCTCCTCGGAGCGCCGCGGAGCGACGGATCTGCTCGTGACGTGCGTCGCGCGCCTCACCGAGCGCGAAACCCCGGCCGGTCGACCCAGCAGGACGCTGCGGCGCGCGCCGTCAGCCCCGAGCATGTCTGGTCGCCCTGGTCGAGCGCGTCGCGAAGGGCCCGGTGGGCACGATGCCGTCGTCCGGTCGCCACGCCGGAGCCGCTAATGACCCTCGGCGAGCAGCAGCCCGACGTCGACGACCGCGACGAGCAGGGTCAGCCGGAAGGGCAGGCGTGAGCGGGGGTCACGTGCCGCTTGCAGCGTCGCGACGGCGAGCACGGCCGAGACGGCGAAGCCCGCCAGCTCGAGCGCGCCCGGTGACCCGCGCCCGAAGGCGAGCAGGCCCGCGCCGCCGAGCAGCAGCAGTGCCGTCGCACCGAGGCTGCGCCGGCGGCCCAGGTGATGGCCGATACCGGCGACGCCGAGCGCCAGGTCGTCGTCGAGATCGGGGAGCACGTTGGCGAGGTGCGCCCCCACGCCGAGCAGGCTCGCGGCGCCGACCGCCCACCAGGGTGGCAGCGGCGAGGCGGGGAGGCCGAGGACGACGAAGCAGGGGAGCAGGCCGAAGGAGAGCGCGAAGGGCACGAACGACAACGGCGTCGCCTTCAGCCCCGCGTTGTAGGCCCACGCCGAGGCGACGGCGGCCAGATGGACGGCGCCGGCGCGCCAGCCCGACGCCAACGAGAGCGGCACGGTCGAGGTCAGCGCCGCCAGGGCTGCCGCACCGACGACGGGCCGAGCCACGAGGCCGACGGCGACCGGCTTGTCGGGGCGGCGGGCCGAGGCGTCGCGCGCCGCGTCGAGGAAGTCGTTGTGCCAGCCGATCGAGAGCTGGCCCGTCAGGACGGCGGCCCCGACCACCGCCATCCCTGCGGCACCACGGCCGACCACCGCGGCGTAGGCGACGCTCACGGCGGTGACGGCGACGACCGGCCCCGGATGGCTCGCACGTGCCAGCGCGAGGGGGAGCGGGGAACGTCGCGCGAGTGCCACGGGCGCAGATTCTTGCGCTCCGCGCGTCACGGTCGCTTGCGCCGCGAGCCGCCTACGCGCCACGTCGTCGACGCCAGCGCCCCGGCGCGCCCTGCCGGACCCGTTGGAGCCTCAGCTGCGCGCGCCGGCGGAGCGCTGGGCCGCCGCGGCCGGACCCCAGATGTCGGCGCACTCCCGGCAGGTCGATGCCGGGACCAGCCCGACCCGCATGCCGAGACTGAACAGCTGGCAGCCGACGCAGTAGCCGAGGGCGGCTTCGAGGAACGCCGGTACGGCGAGGAGGGCGAGCACGACGTAGGCGCCCGTCGCGTGTCCGTCGAGCCAGAGCGAGAGCGCGCCGAGGGTGAAGGCGGCGCCGATCATCTGTGCGAAGCGCTTTGGGGGGCCGGGCACCAGCTTCGCGTGCCCCGGAAGACGGGGTGCCACCAGGCGCGTCGCCAGCTGGCCGAGGGGGCTGAGGCGCGGTCCGGTCAGCACCCGGGCGACGAAGCCGTAGGCGAGGGGGATGGTGAGCCACGGCTGGCGTGCCGCCACCGCCACGACGGCCATCACGACCACCCCGGTCGCGACCGTCCGTGCGGCGACGTCGTTCACCGGGTTCGGGAAGGTGAGGAGGGGTCGGGCCACGGGGCCAGTGTACGCTGCCGCGAGCGAAATGTTGATAGATCGAGTCAGGATTTCCGGCCCGGGCGACGTGGCGGCGTGCACCCTCGGTCGCGACGCGGGATTGGCCGGGCCTTGTCCGAGACCTTGCCTGCGCTTTACCTGATCACCGCCATCATGGCGGTATGGACGCTCCAGCCGTGACGCGCCGGGGCGCGGTGCGTCCTCGGACGGCCCGCCTCTCAACCGGCTCTCGTGACCTTCACATGAGACTCACAACGAGCTTGCCGAGAATGTGGTCGTGACCCCCACCTCCGGCGGCGGCCCCGCGACGACCCCGAACACCGTCCGGGCCCCCCGGCCCGGCCAGGTCCGCCGACCGGCGCTCGCCGCCCACCCGGGCCCTGCTCGCCCGCCGGCGCGGCGGGCGCTGGCGCCGGCGTCGTCGCCGGAGCGCGCCCCGTCGCCGACGCGACGGGCCGCCCGCGCGCCGTCGCGGCGGCTGGCGGACCTCTTCCTCGCGCTCGCCGGCCTCGGGTTCGGGGCGACGCTCGGTCTCGCGGTGACCGCCGAGACCCGTGGCGCCCTCGTGGCGCCCGGCGGGGTCGCGATGGCGCTCGGGCGACTCGCCGGCCTGACGGGCGCCTATCTGATGCTGGTCATGGTCGTGCTGATCGCCAGGATGCCGTTCCTCGAGCGCGCCGTCGGCCAGGACCGGCTGCTGCGCTGGCACCGGCGCATCGGGCCCTGGCCGATCAGCCTGATCGCCGCCCACGGGGCGCTCATCACCCTCGGCTACGCGCAGGCGGCGCGTACGGGCGTGCTCCATCAGCTGTGGATCCTGATCGACTCGTACCCGAACATCCTCGCCGCCGTCGCGGCCTTCGGACTGCTCGTGGCGGCGGGGGTGACCTCGTTCCGCCTCGCCCGGCGCCGCATGCGCTATGAGTCCTGGTGGGCCGTGCACCTCTACACCTACCTCGCGCTCGCCCTCGCCTTCGCGCACCAGATCGGCACGGGCGCCTCGTTCGTCGGCCATCCCTTGACCCGCATCGTCTGGTCCGTCGCGTGGGCGTGCACCGCCGGGCTCGTCCTCGTCTTCCGGATCGCCCTGCCAGTCTGGCGGAGCATGCGGCACCGCCTGCGCGTGGTGCAGGTGCACGAGGAGGGCCCGGGCGTCGTCTCGGTCGTCTGCGAGGGACGGCACCTCGAGCGGCTGGCGGTGTCGGGCGGCCAGTTCTTCCAGTGGCGCTTCTTGAGGCGGGGGATGTGGTGGCAGGCACACCCCTACTCGATCTCCGCGATGCCGCGCCCGCCGTACCTGCGTTTCACCATCAAGGCCCTCGGTGACCAGAGCCGTTCCCTGGCGGCGATCGAGCCCGGCACCAGAGTGGCGATCGAAGGACCGTACGGCACCTTCACCCACCACGTGCGCGAGACGAACGGCGTCGTGCTGATCGGCGCGGGCGTCGGCGTCACCCCCCTCCGGGCCCTGCTCGAGGACCTGCCCGAGTCGGTCGACGCGGTCGTGATCCTGCGTGGGTCCAAGCCGGCAGACCTCGTGCTGCGCGACGAGATGTCCGCCCTCGTCGATGAGCGGGGAGGCCGGCTCCACGAGGTCGTCGGCCAGCGCGGCGACGTCCGCTTCGACGCGAGGGCGATCCGCCACCTCGTCCCCGACATCGCGTCGCGTGACGTCTACGTGTGCGGCCCTGACGGGTTCACCGCGTCCGTGGTCGCCGCGGCGGAGCGGTTGCGCGTGCCGGCGGAGCGGCTCCACACGGAGGCCTTCAGCTTCTGATGAGCGGTACGCGGCTCCTCCTCGCGTCCCCCCCGCGACCGCGTCCCACCTTGCGTGCGGTCGCCCGACGCCGCGCGCACGGACGTCGTCCGGGCGGGACGACGACGTGCACGGACCGGCGCAGGGGCCGGCGATGAGACGTGCCCCCGTGGTCCTCGGCAGCACCGCCGTCGGCCTCGTCGCCATCCTCGGCTTCCACACGCACGGTTCCACCGTCTCACTGGTGCAGCCGGGCGGGACCTCGCCGGCAGCGGGGTCGCAGGGCTCCTCGACCTCGCAGGGCTCCTCGTCGAGCGCGTCCACCGGCGCCGGGTCGTTGAGCTCGGGCACCGGCCCGAGCGGCTCGGTCTCGGGCTCCTCGTCCACGACGCCGACGACGGCCGCGTCGACCGCTGCCGCGCGCTCCGCCGTCGGAGCCGACGAGCAGACCCAGTACGGCGCCGTGCAAGTTAAGGTGACGGTGGTCGGCAGCCGGATCACCGCTATCCAGACCGTGCAGCTGAGCGCGTTCGACCCGCGCTCGGCGCAGATCAACGCTGCGGCCGCGCCGATGTTGCAGCAGGAGGCGCTCTCCGCCCAGAGCGCCAACATCAACGGCGTCTCGGGCGCGTCGTACACCAGCGCTGCGTACATCGCCTCACTGCAGTCGGCGCTGGACCAGCTCGGGTTCAAGTAGTCACCGAGGTCGTCACGCCGTCGTCCGAAGGTGCGGTGCGCCACGTCGAGCACGTGATGGGAACGGTCGTGTCGTTCGACGTCCGCTTCGCCCCGGCCCTGCCCGAGATGCCGTGGGTCGCGCTAGCCCGGGCGCGGGCGGCGCTCAGGCGAGCCGACGCCGTGTTCAGCACGTGGAAGGAGAACAGCCCGATGAGCTGCCTCCGCCGCGGCGAGCTCGAGCTGTCCGAGGCCCCGGAGGTGGTGCGCGACGTGCTCGAGCTCTGCGCCGAGGCGCGGCGGTGGAGCGGCGGCTGGTTCGACCCGTGGGCGATGCCGGGAGGTGTCGACCCGACCGGCCTGGTGAAGGGCTGGGCCGCGCAAAAGGCCCTGGGCGAGCTGGTCGCCGCGGGCGTCTCCGGGGCGCTCGTCAACGCTGCGGGGGATATCGCCTCCCACGGCGGCCCCGAGCCAGGCACTGCCTGGCGCGTCGGGGTCCAGGACCCCTTCGCCGCCGACCGCCTGGCGTGTGTCGTCGAGCTGACCGGCGCGATCGCCACCTCCGGGACCTACGAACGCGGCGCCCACCTCGTCGACCCCCACACCGGCCGGCCGGCCGCGCGGCTCGCGTCGGCGTCGGTCTGCGGGCCCGACCTCGCGCTGGCGGACGCGATGGCGACGGCGCTGATGGTCGCAGGCGAAGGCGGCGTCGACCTCCTCGCGGACCTCCCGGGCTACGAGGCCTACCTGATCCGCCTCGACGGCTCCGTCCGGCCCACCTCGGGCTTCCCGATCGTCGCCGGTGCCGGGACCTGATCGGCGGCGCTAGCGCGAGCCGTCGGCGACCTCGAGGATCGACCGCGACGACTCCCGCGCGTCCGGCCGGAACCCGACCGCCCTCGAAGTCGCCAACACCCGGGCCCGGGCGGGGATCGTCGTCGCCCTGGCGATCTCGGCGGTCGCCGCCGGCGATGTCGTGGGGACGCCCCGGACCCAGGCGAGGACGGATCCCCTGACCGGCCTGCTCAACCGCTCGGCGATCCGGGCGTTCGCCGAGCGTGAGCTCCTCCGCGTCCGGCGCGAGGGTGGTCCGGCCACCCTGGCGGTGTTCGACATCGAGGGGCTGAAGGCCGTGAACGACACCGGCGGCCACCTCGGCGGCGACGCCCTGCTCCGGCGCTTCGCCGCCGGCATCTCCGCCTCGCTCCGCCCGGGCGACGGCGCGGCACGCTACGGCGGGGACGAGTTCCTGCTGCTCCTCCCCGACACCGACGTGGCCGGTGCGGAGCTGGTGATGGAAGGGCTGGGGGAGCGGGACGGCCGGTGGTCCGCGGGGGTCGCCGAACGGCGCGACGGCGAGGACTTCGAGTCCTGGTTCGAGCGGGCGGACGCCGCGCTCTACCGCGCGACGTCAGCGAGGCGAGCGGCCCGGTCGCACCCCGCGTGACGGAGGCGCCGGCCGCCCGGCGATGGTCCGGCGTCGACGACGCCGGCGCCGGTCGTCAGCCCGGGTGTGGGCCCGCCGTCGGGGAAGGGTGGTGGTCATGGCCGTGGTCGTGGTGGTGCTGCTCGCGCACCGCCGGTCCGACGAGGCGGGCGAGGAGGTAGATGCCGAAGCTGATGCTGGTGATGAACACGCTCGCCTTGACGTTGCTCGCCTCGAAGCTGGCGAGCAGCCCGCCGTCGGCGGCGATCACGGCGAAGAGGATCGACAGCGCGGCGACGCGACGTGGGTTGGCCGACAGGCGCTGGGCCGCGGCGGCCGGGGTGATGGCCAGGCTCAGCACGAGCAGCGTGCCGACCACCTGCGCCGCGCCGGTCACGGTGAGGGCGAGCACGAGGAGGAACACGAGGCCGAGGCCGCGGACCGGGACCCCTCGCGCCGCGGCGACCTCGGGGTCGACCGAGGCGAAGAGCAAAGGCCGGTACCAGGTGCCCATGACGGCGACGACGACGGCGCCGATCACCACCAGCACGAGGAGCTGGCTGCCGGAGACCCCGAAGATGTTGCCGAAGAGGATGTTCGTCGCCGCGGTGGCGAAGCCGCGGTAGTAGCCGAGCAGGAGGATGCCGATCCCCATCCCGAACGCCAGGATCGCCCCGATTGCCGAGTCACGCTCGCGCTGGCGGGCGCCGAGCGTGGCGATGAGCGCGGCGACGACGAGCGAGCCGATGAGCGCCCCGGCGACGGGGTTGTTGGCGATCAGCAGGCCTGCCGCGGCGCCGGTGAAGGCGAGCTCGGCGGTGCCGTGGACGGCGAAGGCCATCCCCCGGGTGACGACGAACGGGCCGATGAGACCACTCGTGATCGCTACCAACGTCGCGGCGAGCAGCGCGTGCTGAGCGAAGGGTTGCTGGAGGAAGAAGCCGATGCTCATCGTCGGTGAGGCCCGCCGTGCGGGTGATGGTGGTCGTGGTCGAGGCGGGCGTCGGCCGGCTCGGCGTCGAAATGGTGGGTGCCGATGCCCCCCGGGCCTTCTCCGCCGACGACGACGAGACGGTCGTGCACCCGGATGACGTCGATGTGGGCGCCGTAGAGGGCGCTCAGGGTCTCGGTTGTCATCACGTCCTCGGTGCTGCCCGCCGCCCAGCGGCCGCTCGCCACGTAGAGGACGCGGTCGACCACCCGCACGACCGGGTTGAGCTCGTGGGTGACGAAGACGACGGTGGCGCCGCGCGTCTGGCGGTACTGGTTGATCAGGGACACGACCTCTTGCTGGGAGGAGGGGTCGAGCGACAAGAGCGGCTCGTCGCAGAGCAGAAGGCGCGGCTCGCCGACGAGCGCCTGGGCGATACGGAGCCGCTGCTGCTCCCCGCCCGAGAGCTGCCCGATCGGTGCCCCGGCGTACGCGGTGGCGCCGACGGCTGCGACGGCGGCGTCGACCTGGCGGCTTCGGGTGCGCGGCAGACCCCGGCGGTGACCGTCGAGGCCGAACTGGACGAGGTCCCGGCCCCGGACGGGGAGATCGCGGTCGAACGCGTGCTGCTGGGGGACGTAGCCGACGGCCGGGCTTCCGCGCCGCGGAGGATGGCCGTCGATGCTGACTGCGCCGGCGGTGAGCGGGAGCAGTCCGAGCAGCACCTGCAACAGCGTGGTCTTGCCCGACCCGTTGGGTCCCAGGATGGCGAGGCACTCGCCCGGGGTGACGTCGAGATCGAGGTTCTCCCACACGGCGTGGTGGCCGAAGCGCAACGTGGCGCCCCGGAGTGTGACCGCTGCCCCGTCGCTCATGAGGTCGAGCGTCCGAGGGCGCGGAGGAGGGCGCTCGCCTGGGCGAGCTGCCACGCCTGGTAGCGGGAGTAGGAGGCTGGCATGGTCTCGGTGACCGCCACAATAGGGATGCCGGACGACTTGGCGAGGCTCTTGACGTGCTCGGTCACCGCGGAGGTGGTCTGCGCGTTGTACAGCAGGGCCTTGACCTTGTGGCCGGACATGAGCTGGTCCATGGCGACGCTGTCGGCGGGGCTCGGCTCGTTTCCGTCCTCGATGGCGGCGGCGAACCCGACGGGCGACTTCACGGCGAGCCCGGCGGCCTCGAGCAGGTAGCCGGGGACCCGCTCGGTGTAGGCGACCGGCGCGCGGGGATAGCGCTCGCGGATCTGGGCGATCACCGCCTCGACGGGGCCGAGGGAGCGGTCGAACGCGGCGAGGTTGGCGGCGAAGGACTTGGCGTGGGCCGGTTCGAGCCCGGCGAGCGCCGCCGCGATGGCGCCGGCGACCTTCGGCACCTGCGGGATGTCGTACCAGAAGTGGGGGTTCACGTCTGAGCCGGTCATGCCGAGCACGTCTTGGACGGTGACGACGACGCGCCCTGCGTGTCTGGTGGCGCCGAGCAGCTGGGACAGCCAGGTGTCGTAGCCCGCGCCGTTGGCGATGACGAGGTTCGCCTCGGCGACGGCGATGGCGTTCGCGGCGGAGGATTCGTAGAGGTGGGGGTCGGCGTCGGGGCTGGTGAGGATCGAGGTGACCCGGACGTCGTCGCCGCCGATCTGGGCGGCGATGTTCCCCCAGAAGTTCTCCCCGGCGACGACCTTCACCACCCCCTTGGGCACCGCCCCGCCCTGCAAGCCGCCGCAGGCCCCAAGGCCGAACGCAGCCAGGCCGCCGGCGACGAGAAGGCTGAGGTGGGACGGGGCGCTCGCCACCGCGGCGCGCCTCCCGGCGTGCCCGCCCCGGTGGTGCTCGAACCTGCCCGCTAGCCCTCGTGCGGCTCGGCGCCCTGCGAGAGCTATGCAACGGACCTGCGCCATGGTGCATGTCCTGTTCTCAGCCGACGCCTTCACGCCCAGCCGCCGGGGTCTGCTCGGAGCAACGCCCGTGCGCCCCACGCGGATTCCGGTTTGCGCGGAAAGGTGCCGAAAGGCCCTGATCAGCCCCGGCCCGCCGGCCGCGGCGCGCGCCTCAGCGTCGCGGATCGCAGAGGTCGAGGCGGCCTCGACGTGAAAGGCGGCCGGCTCTCCGGTGAGGAGGACCGGCCGTCTAGCCTCACCGTCGCGCCGGCCGTCAACGCGAAGACCGCCCAGCGCCACGACTACCCCTCGGCGGCCCATCGCCGCTCCTACGTCCGCCGCAGCGGCGTCGAGCGCTCCAACTCGAGGCTGAAGGACCCGGCCGGGATCAACATCGACGTCCGCGGCTGGTGCAAGCTCATGGGCGTCACGCCCCTTGGGCTGTTCCTCGCCTGCGCCTGCGTCGTCGTGAACTTCTCCCTCGTCGACGCCTCGAGGCGCATCAGGCCGAGGAGGCCCGCCGGAGCGCACCGCGCGTGCCGCGGCCCCGACGCCGGCGGCGCCGCACGCTCGTCGACCTCGCCGGAGCCGGCGCGAACGCGCCGCCGTAGTCGCGCCACGACCCGTGCGCGTCGCGGTCCTCCGGGGTCGCCACGCGCCTGGAGGCGGGCAGAGACGCGACGAACGGCCCCCGAGGGGGCCGTTCGCTCAATGTCACGCCCAAACGTGAAGATGGGGCGAGGTCAAACGTGAAGACCTCACCTGTGGTGCTGCGTTTCCCGTATTCGAATGGCATGAAGAGGGGCCTCCCCCGGTGACAGCGTGTGGTTGTCACCGGAAACCCCATCACCAAGGGAGGCCTGACCACCATGTTGCACGCTGGACTGGATCTATCTCGACGTCGCCTCGATGTGCACCTCCTCGCCGAGGACGGCTCGACGCTTGAGGTGACCACGGCACCACCGGATCGTGATGGCCTGCGGTCGCTCGTCCGCTGTGTCACAAGGGACCACGGGAACGAGGATGTGCTGGCGGTCATCGAGTCAATGAACGGGGCGCGCTTCGTCCACAGCGCGTTCGGCGGGCTCGGCCGTGGCGCCGGTGGGCGAGAGACGCGAGGACGGCGCCGACGATAGTGAGATGCCCGGCTGGCGCCGAGCAGGCGACAGGCGCTCTTGGTCGAGGTCGCCTGCTCGAGCTCGGAGAAGTGCTCGCCGATCACGGCGTCGACTTCTTTTCGGTGGCCGGGAACGGCCGGAGCCCCCGTGTTCGAGCTCACCTCAGCGTACTGGCCCTCCAAGGCGATCCATTGGTTTCAGCACCAGCCGGCGCCGGAGAACAACTGGAATCACGGGTCTATCCCGTCGTGCTGGATCGACCTCGCCGGGAACTGCGTTACGAATCGCTCGACCTTGATCCACCTGAGCGGTGAGACCTACCTCGTCGACTAGACGCGAAGCGGCCCCGCCACCCGAAGGCGGTGTTTCAGGTGGATGCATGCGGCTCACCGAACTCTCAGCGCCGCCACAGGGTGTCCACAGGCTGCAGGGACAATGTAAAATGCACGTTGCCGCGGTGGGCTCCAAACAGCCCCCCTGTCTCCACCGTGTGCTGTCGGGCGTTACTGCCCGCGCAAGCGACCCCGACGGCCACGTCCGCCGGGGTCGTGTCGTCCGCCCAGGATGCCCGCAGCGGCGACGAACAGCGCCGCGAGTAGGACCGTGGCCGCGATCTTCCTCATCGCGTGATCTTCTCCTCAGGCTGTGACGGTGCCGCGATACGCGGCGTGATGTAGTCGAAGCGGCAGCTCCGGACGCGGCCGAACTTCTCGGTCAGGTAGACGAGGACGGCCGGGCGCCCGCAACTGCACAGCTTGCCGGGCCGTGCGGGGTCGGTGGCGACATGTCCGGTTGCAGCCGGGTTGCAGTCGCAACGGCTCAGGGGCGACCGTCAGGGAGGAGCGATCTAGGTCGAGCGAGCGCACCTCGAGCCCGGCGACTTCGGCCCACCGCAGTCCGAGCACGGCACCGAGGTAGACCATCGGGTGGTACTCGGCTGGCATCGCATCCGCCAGTGCCCCGATGCCGCGCGCGCCGCCCCCTTGAACTTTCAGGACGCGTCCAGTAGGTGCTGCACCATCCTGGGTGTAGACCTGCATGGCAAGACTAAGGAGGCTCACCATGGGTGCACTCGACAAGATCAAGAACAAGTTGCAGAGCGCCAAGGGGAAGATGAAAAGAGGCGTCGGGAAGGCGACCAATGACCGATCGCTCGAAGCCGAGGGCACGGTTGACGAGGTCTCGGGAAACTTGAAGCAAGCCGGGGAGAACGTCAAGGACGCCTTCAAGAAGTAGGCGGCCCGAGCGGCGAGCTCGCTGCGACGACGACGGCCTTCTTCGGTAAGGGATCGCGAGAGAACTATCCGCGAGAACGGATGGACCCTGCAGTAGCCTTGCCGTGTGGAGCTGACCGAGGAGGGGCTCGAGCGCTTCTTCTCGTTCATGGCGCCGCTCCTCGACGAGCGCCAGCGCCGCCTCATGGCCGGTGCCATGTCGCGGGTGCTCGGCCGCGGCGGGCAGAGGGCGGTGGTCGCAGCCTCGAAGATGAGCTCCCGCACGGTCTTTGACGGCGCGAAGGAGTTCGAGGCAGGCGCCGGACCCTCCGCGCGGGTGCGGCGCGAGGGGGGCGGGCGGCCGAGGCTCGTCGATCTCGACCCGAGCCTGCTCACCGACTTGGACGACCTCGTCGAGCCCGACGCGCGCGGTGATCCGATGTCGTCACTGCGCTGGACGCTGAAGTCGACCCGCCAGCTCGCCCGGGCGCTTGTGGACATGGGCCACCAGGTGTCGTCGTGGACCGTCGGCCAGCTGCTCCATCAGATGGACTACTCGCTGCAGGCGGACGCGAAGACCGTGGAAGGAGCCCAGCACCCCGACCGGGGCGCCCAGTTCGCCTACATCAACCGCCTCGCTGGAGACCGCCTCGCTGCCGGCGAGCCGGTCGTCTCGGTCGACTGCAAGAAGAAAGAGCTCGTCAACGGCAAGAAGTCGAACGCCGGGCGGGAGTGGCAGCCGAAGGGCCAGCCCGAGCGCACCGACGTCCACGACTTGCCCGACAAAGACGTCCCAAAGGCGATCCCCTGCGGGGTCCTCGACGTCTGGGCGAACGAGGGCTGGATGTCGGTCGGTGATGACCACGACACCGGCGCCTTCGCCGTGAACGCGATCCGACGCTGGTGGGAGGAGATGGGCGCCGAGCGCTACCCGAAGGCGCGTCGCCTCATGGTGACGGCGGACGCCGGCGGCTCGAACGGCTACCGCAACAAGCTCTGGCGACAAGGCCTCGCCACGCTCGCAGAAGAGACGGGCCTCCAGATCACGGTCTGTCACTACCCGCCGGGCACCTCCAAGTGGAACAAGGTCGAGCACCGTCTCTTCAGCTTCATCACGATCAACTGGCGAGGCCGTCCGCTCACGTCCTACCGCGCGATCGTCGAGCTCGCGGCCGCGACGACCACCGAGGCGGGACTTCGCGTTCGCGCCGAGTGGGATCAGGGCTCCTATCCGCTCGGCGTCGAGGTCCCCGACGCCGAGCTCGCTGCACTCCCGCTCGCCGCGCACGACTGGCACGGTGAATGGAACTACGACCTCACCCCGAAGAGACGGAGAACTACACGCAAGTAGTTCTCACTCGGGCCCTAAG
>DATKQY010000034.1:0-15544 GCA_035532475.1 Acidimicrobiales bacterium
TGGGATTAAAAGTCCCCCGCTCTACCCGATGAGCTAGCGGCCCGAGGGGCGAAGCGAAACCCGGGCGCTGAGCTACCCGGTTCGCCGATCGCCCGACGCCGCGAGCCTAGAGGAGCCCGGACGCCCCGATCCGAAACGCGCACCACCGGCTACGGGCGCGAAGCCCGTGCGCCTCTCCGAGTTGCCCGCTCAAAGGTGCAGCTCGACCGGCTTGCCCTCGAACGCCTCGATCGTATCGGCAGCTTCCGACACGAGGAGGTGCGACAGCTCGGACAGGGCCCGCGCCACCGCGAGCTCCTCACCCACGGCCGGCACGTCCGGATCTGCCGGGTTGCGCCGGGCCCGGCCCCAGGCCGCGAGCTCGCGGTGCGGGGCACGGAGGTGGGCGTCAGCTCGGGTGCGATCCGCGTCCTCGGTGAGAACGATCTCGACGGTCCACACTCGTCGCTCGCTCATGGTCCCCTCCCATTGTCGTACCGTCAGCATGGGCGGGTCCCGCTTCGCGCACCAGGGCCGAAGTACCCACCGGGACGGCGGGCTGCGTCGGCCGGGGCGCCGGACGGTCCAGGGGGCACGCCGAGAAACAGGACAGCGAGGGAGATGACATGGAGCTGGTCAGCGTCGCGCTCGAGAAGCCCGACGACATGAACGTGATCCTCGGGCAGGCGCACTTCGTCAAGACCGTCGAGGATCTCCACGAGGCGCTCGCCGGGAGCAGCCCGCAGCTGCGCTTCGGCATCGCCTTCTGCGAGGCGTCAGGCAAGCGTCTCGTCCGCACCTCCGGCAACGACGGGGACCTGGTCGACCTGGCGCGTGTGAACGCGCTCGCCATCGGCGCCGGGCACTGCTTCGTCGTGTTCCTACGTGAGGGCTTTCCGGTCAACGTCCTGAACGCGCTGAAGCAGGTCCCCGAGGTCTGCACCATCTACTGCGCGTCGGCCAATCCGGTGGAGGTCCTCCTCGCCGAGACGCCGCTCGGACGGGGCGTCCTCGGCGTCGTCGACGGCGCCTCCCCGCTCGGGGCCGAGGGCGAGGCCGACGTGGCCGAACGCAAGTCGCTGCTGCGCGCGATCGGCTACAAGCTCTGAAGGCCCGACGGGCGCGGGTCGGCCCAGACGGGCGCCGCCGCCCCGGTCCGCGGCACCTCGCCACCTCCCGTGCCGACCAGGCTCGCAGCGCGCGTCCGGCCGGCCTCCGCTGTCGGAATGCCCGGAGAGTCGTCGCGATGTGCCGACGTGCCAGCAGATGCGCCGGAGCCGCGCGGGTGGATGCGACGGCCGCTCGGGGGCGCGTACGTCGGCGCCACCGGCGGCGGCCCGCCAGCCTGAGGGTTCTCGTGGCCGGGCGGTCCAGACGATCGGAGGCGTTCGATTGCCGCCAAATTCCCCTGGCGGGACGCCTCAAAGGATGCCGCGCGTCGACCGTTGGACCTTCAGACGCACCGCCCTAGATCACGAGCTGCCGACCGGCACGTCCCGTGGACGCGGCCATCGGCTCCGACCCGGCCGACCGCCGCGACAGATCCACACGGCGGTGCCTTGGTGGGTGTCGCACTGTGGAGGCGGGACGGACGTGAGGGCTTTGATCGAGCACGGGCGCCGGAGGGCGCGGTGACGGCCGGCGACGCCCTCTTCGCGCCTCTGCCCGCGGACGACGCCGGTTGCACGACGATCGTCGTCGGTCGCGACGGGCGCATCCTTTCGCTCGGGCCGGAGGCGGAGCGCCTCTTCGGATGCGACGCGGCCGACTTGGTCGGCCAGCCGATCGAGCGGGTCGTGCGCGGGGTCCCCTCGGGTGTGCTCGCGCCGCTCCTCGCGCGGGCGGCGGCCGGCAAGCCGGTCGTCGGCTACCCGACCGTGCACCTCCGTCCGGACGGCTCCACGCACGAGGTCGAGGTGCACGCCTCGCCCCTGCTCGACGCGTCGGGTGGTGTGACCGGCATGGTGATCGTGCTCCGCGAGCTCGCCGCGCAGCGCCGGATGGAGACCGAGCTCGCCATCGCCTCGACCCGGCTCGAAGGTCTGCTGGAGGCGTCGGGCGCCCTCGCGTGGGAGGTGGACCTCTCCGGCCACGAGCCCGTCTGGTGGGCCGGCGGCGACTGGTCGTCGGTCGGGCTGAAGGGTGCCATGGACGCGTCGGGCCGGATCTCGCTCGATCTCGTGCACCCTCGTGACCGCGCCCGGCTGCTCGACCTGGCGACGGCAGCGTTGGACGGATCGAACCGCGCCTCGACGACGCATCGGATGGTGCTGCAGGACGGCACGGTCCGTTGGCTCGCCGTGAGCGCCATCGTGCTTGACGAGCAGGACGGCGTGCCCTTGCGCATCCGGGGCGTCGCGCTCGACGTGACCGACCAGCATCGGGCCCTCGACCGGGTACGCCTGCTCGGCGAGCGTTCCAGTGATCTCGTCATCCGCTACCGGATCGGCGGCGACTCGGACATCGAGTACATCAGCCCGTCGTGTGTCCACTTCACCGGATACACGGACCAGGAGATCTACGAGGGTGGAATGGATCTCTTGCTGACCACCGTCGAGCCGCCGATCATCGACCAGCTGCGGGCCGACTACGACGACGAGGCCCTCTCCGACAAGCCCTACGAGTACCGCTCGATGCGCCGGGACGGCTCGTACGTGTGGGCGCGCGCGACCTTCCGCCAGCGCGATGACGACGGCCACCGCATCCTCGAGATCTCGATCCGGGACATCAGCCGGGCCAAGGAGCTCGAGATGGAGGTCTCCAAGCTCCTCCTCACCGACCCCCTGACGGGCCTCGCCAGCCGGCGGGCCCTCGAGGAGCACTGGAGCCGGTTGCACGGCCTCGAGGTCACGGGCGGCTGGGCGGCGCTCGCGCACGTTGACATCGACCGCTTCGGCCTGGTCAACGCCGGGCTCGGCATCGCCGCCGGGGACGAGATGCTCAGGGTAGTCGGGCGGCGCCTCGGCGACGAGCTCGCGCGGTCCGTCATCGTGGCCCGCCTCGGCGGTGACGACTTCGTCGTGCTGGCCACCAGCCTGCACAGTCGCAGCGAGGCCTTCTCGGTGGCCGGACGCCTCGTCGGGGCGATGGCCGAGCCGATGCTCATCGGCGGGCGCGACGTCTACGCGACGGTGAGCGTCGGCGCGACGGTCGTGCCGCCGGGCGCTGCCGGCGGCGGCGGCGATCTCCACGTGCACCTCGCCGAGGCGCACGTCGCCATGCGTGCCGCCAAGGCACGCGGCGGCGGCTGCTCGGAGGTCTTCGAGGAGGGGATGCGCACCAAGGCGCAGGACAAGATCGAGACGCTGTCCGCGCTGCGCCACGGCATGGCCGACGGGCAGTTCATCCTCCACTACCAGCCGATCGTGGACCTGCGCAGCGCGGAGATCGTCGGAGCGGAGGCGCTCGTGCGTTGGGAGCACCCGGCCCGTGGTCTGCTGCTGCCGTCGGAGTTCATCGCGCTCGCCGAGGAGACCGGCTCGATCGTGCCGCTCGGCGCGTGGGTGGTGGAGCAGGCGTGCGAGGAGGCGGCTGCGTGGCCGGTCGAGGGGCGCGACATCCGCATCGCCGTGAACCTCTCGGCACGCCAGCTGGGCTCGCCCGACCTGATCGGGCGCGTCGCGGAAGCGCTCGACCGTTGCGGGCTCGCCCCCGATCGCCTTGTGCTCGAGATCACCGAGACCTCGGTCATCCACGACCTCGACCGGGCGAGCTGGACGCTCCGTCGACTCGGCGACATGGGCGTGCACTTCGCGCTCGACGATTTCGGGACGGGCTACTCCTCGCTCGCCTACCTTGTGCAGTTGCCGATCGACCGGGTGAAGGTCGACCGCTCGATGGTCGCCGGGCTCCCGTTGAACCCCCACAGCCAGGCGGTGGTCGCAGGCGTGGTGGGCATGGCCGAAGCGCTCGGGATCGCCGCGATCGCCGAGGGCGTCGAGACCGAGGAGCAGCTGGCGGCGCTGAACGACCTCGGGTGCCACCTCGCCCAAGGCTTCTTCTTCTCGCCGCCGGTCTCTGCCGAGGACTTCGCCAAGCTCGTGATCGTCGCGCCGACCTGGCGCTGGGGCTGAGGCGCGGGCGGCGCAACGGGTCCGCGCCGACCGATCCGGCACCGCGGGCGGCGCGCGACGGTATTGGTACGCGCCAGCAACTGGCGCGGTGAGTAGCCTCCTGGCATGTCGCTCGACGCGGCCGCGACCGATGCGGAGGCGAGCTTCGCCGCCGCGCAGGGCATGCTGCTGCGCGGCGCGAGGGCCCGAGCGCAGATGACGCTGCACGACGTCGAGGCCGCGACCCGCAGCGAGTTCAAGGCGGCGAGCGTCAGCGCCTACGAGCGCGGGGAGCGCACGATCTCGGTGCTCCGGCTGCTCCGTCTCGCCTCGCTCTACGGCGTCGCGCTCGACGAGCTGATCCCCGAGTCGGTCGACGTCGATCCTTCGGTCGTCGGCCGGGCACGGTCGTCGTGGGCGGACCAGCTCGGCCTCGCCGAGCTCGGAGGCGCTCGTCTCCGCATCGACCTCGCCCGGCTCGACGAGCTCGACGGGCCGGGCTGGGACCAGCTACGAGGGTTCGTCTCGATCGTCTGCTCGCGCCGGCGAGGGCGGCTCGGGCGGGTCGTGGTGCTCCGGGCGGACGACGCGTGGAGCCTCGCGGCGATGCTCGGCGTCACCCCGGAGGAGGTGCTCGCGGTCTTCGACCGGGAGGGGTTGACCCGGCCCGCGTGATCGTCGCCCGTCAGGAGCCACGCGCGAGCTGGCGGGCAGATCCGAGCTGCGGGCGCGGCGGAGGAGGCCCGGCGGATCTCGGCCGCCCGGGCGCTCGACGGCTCAGGTCGGCTGTTCCTTCTCGAAGTCGAAGACGCCTGCCCGACGGGCCTGGCGCGCGGTGAGGTCCTCGGCCCCCTCGCGGGAGCGGCGGGTCCCGGCCTCCCGCGGCTCGGCGCGTTCGCGGTGGCTCCGCACGAGCTCGGAGGCGTCCAGAGGCTCGCCGGCGTCGTCGGTCCTCGTGGCCTCGAGCCGGTGGACCGGCATGGTCCGCGCCAGCTCGCCGGTGGTGAACGTCGGCCGCTCGTCGGCGTCGGCAGGCCTCGCGTGCGCCGGCGGCCCGCCCGCCTCGTCGCCCTCCTGGGCGTCGCGCGCTCTGGGCCGGCTCGCCGAGTGCAACGGGCGCGACGCCACCGGGGCGTCTTCGGGGGGGCGGCGCGTCGCGCCGGGGGCGCCATGTCGTTCGGCGTCGAGCTCGCGCGCGTCGGGAGTGCCGCTCGGCTCGCCCCTGGCGCCGAGAGCCGCCTGGTCGGGCTCGGCCTCGTCCAGCTTCGCTCCGGGCCGGCCGGGCTCGGTACCGGTCGGAGCTGTGGTGCGGCCGGTAGCGGCTGGGCGCGACGAGCGGGGGGTGGCTCCTGCAGGAGCGACCCCGGGCCTCGGGGCGACCACGTCGCCGACGGTTGCCTCGATGTTCTCCTTCACCCGCAAGAGCTCGCCGAGGGCGATCTTGCGCTGTTCGTGGAGATAGGTGATCTGGGCGACGGCGCGGGAGCGGTCCTCCTCGACACGCTCGAGGTAGGCACGGCGCCGGCGCTCGATCTCCTCGTCCATGGCCTGGGCCTTGCGCCGCGCCGTCGCGATGATGTCCTCGGCCTCGGTCGCGGCCCGCTCGCGCTGCTCGAGTGCCTCCTGCTCGGCGTTCTGTCGCAGCGCGTAGGCACCCTCCCAGGCCTCTTGGAGGATCCGTTGGACGCGCTCGCCGAGCGTGTCGAGGGGCGGCGGCTGCGGCTGCGCCGAGCGCTCCTGGTTCTCGAGCACGGCGATCCGGCGGTGCAGCTCACGCAGCTGGCCGACGGCCGCGGCGAGCTTGCGCTCCGCCTCGGTCGCCCGGTGCAGCGTGTCGTCGAGGCGCCGGTGCTGGTCGGCGACGTAACGGTCCACCTGATCGGGGTCATAGCCGCCCCGGCGGTAGAGGCTGAAGATCGGTGTCGCTTCGCCCAGCTCGTCCGGCGCGCTGCCTTGGTCCATCATCGCCCCGTTCCGACGCCCTTGAGCGCCTCGCTCACGCTCGTCGCGCCCGCAACGGGCCGAGCCGACCGCGGCGGGCGCATGTTGGGCCGATCGTACCGAGCTGCGCCGGCGAGGACGCGGATGCCCGGCGCAGCTCAGCCCTTCGCCGGCTGGGCGAAGAAGGCGGCGAGCGGGGTGGCGTGCGCCGCCTGGCCGAGCAGCTGCAGCCCGAACGCGTCCTCGATCGTGGCGAGCAGGGAGTAGTGGTTGTAGCCGATCCCCACCCGAAGCCCCCGGCGCACGTGCGGCGCGATCACGAAGGTGGCGACCCGGCCCCCGCCCCCCGAGCCGGCGACCTTGCCGGAGGCGAGGAGGGCGGAGTTGTCGCTGTCGGACTCGTCCCAGGTGACGAAGAGGGCACCGTTCTGCTTCCATGCCGCGCTGGCGGTCACCTGGTTGACGAAGCGCGTCAGCCAGGAGGCGGCGACCGTCGCGGCGCAGTCGTGGCCGTCGTTGCACAGGTCCGGCGTCACCCAGACGAAGCGTGGCACCTTGGCGCCCGGACCCGACAGAAGCGCCGGGAGCCTGCTTTCGGGCACGATGCGCGAGCAGAGGTCGCGGCTCGAGCGGACATTGTCGTAGTAGCGGAAGGGGTCGTGCTTCGACGCGTAGTCGTTGCCGCCGTACTGGGCGAGGAAGCACGGGCCGGGAGCGCCTTCCATGTAGGCGCCGAAGGAGATCTTCGCGGCGCCGAGCTGGCTGGCGAGGTTGGGGGCCCGCACGTAGCAGTCGGTGCAGTCGCTCGTGATCCCGAACGTGCTGCCGCCTGTCAGGGCGAGGTAGTTCGGCAGGCTCGGGTGACTGACGCCGTAGTACTGCGTCGCGAGGGCGTAGCGCTTCGCCAGCGCGGCGAAGCCGGGCGTCGCGAGCGTCCCGGCGTAGCCGAGGTTCTCCTCGACGACGACGAAGACGTGGCCGAACGCCGGGATGCCGGCGCGCCCGGCGTGCGGACGCCCCGCCGGTGCCGCCGCGGCCGGCCCGGAGCCGGCGCCGAGCGCGAAGAGCGCGGCGAGGAGGGATGCGCCCGCCGTCGCCGTCGCCGCCCGGCGTTGCCCGCGGCGGAACCTCCTACGGCGTCTGTCTCGGATCGCATGCACGGCGCCGAGGATACGGTCCCGGACCATCGGCGGGGCCGCGGGAGCGTTCCGGGCGCGCCGATACGATACGAGGGCGCCCAGCCGCCACCGCCGACGCGCGGCATCGCCGTCGTGCATCCGGCGAGCGTCGGGCCACCCGCCGAGCAGCAGCAAGGAGCAGCCGTGACCGAGACCGAGACCCCCCTCGTCGATCCGGCCGCCGTCGAGCGGACTCTCGCCGCCGCGCTCGCGAGGGGCGGGGGGTTCGCCGAGGTCTTCGTGGAGGACCGACGTTCGACGGGGATCTCGCTCGACGACCGGCGCGTCGAGGAGCTCGCCTCCGGGCGCGACCGCGGCGCCGGCGTCCGTGTCGTCGTCGGCGAGACCACGGGCTTCGCGCACACGGCCGACCTGAGCGAGCGGGGGCTGCTCGCCGCGGCCGAGGCCGCCGCCGCGGTCGCCCGCTCGGGGGGCCCGGGCGTGCGCACGGTGGCGCTCGAAGGCCGGGATGTGCCCTCGCCGAGCACGGTCGCGATCGCGCCCGAGACCGTGCCGAAGGCCACCAAGGTCGAGCTGCTGCAGCGGGCCGACGAGACGGCCCGCGCCGCGAGCGGCTCGATCGTCCAGGTCTCCGCCGGCTACGGTGACAGCCGGCGCCGCATTCTCGTGGCCAACTCCGACGGCCTGCTGGTCGGCGACGACCAGGTCCGCACGCGCTTTTCGGTGATGTGCGTCGCCTCGGGCGACACCGGCATGCAGACCGGCTACGAGACGCTCGCGCTGACCGTCGGCTTCGAGCTGTTCGACCGCTTCGCCGTCGAGGACACGGCCCGACAGGCCGCGGGGCGGGCGCTCGCCAAGCTCTCCGCTCGCCCGGCGCCGTCGGGCGTCGTGCCGGTCGTGATCAAGAGCGGGACCGGCGGGATCCTGTTCCACGAGGCGTGCGGGCACGGCCTTGAGGCCGACCACATCGTGAAGGACGCCTCGGCGTACCGCGGCCGCGTCGGCGAGCTCGTGGCGAGCCCGCTCGTCACCCTGGTCGACGACGGCACCTACTCGGACCAGTGGGGCAGCTCCGCCATCGACGACGAGGGCAAAGCTGCCCAGCGCAACGTCCTCATCCAAGACGGCGTGCTCACCGACTACATGTGGGACTTCCTCCGGGCCCGGAAGGAGGGGCGCTCCTCGTCGGGCAACGGCAGGCGCCAGAGCTACCAGCACCTCCCGATGGTGAGGATGACGAACACCTACCTCCTCGCCGGCAGGGACGATCCCGACGAGATCGTCGCGCAGACCCCCTACGGCGTGTACGTGGCGAAGCTCGGCGGCGGCCAGGTCAACACGGCGACGGGCGACTTCGTGTTCGGCATGACCGAGGCGTACCTGATCGAGAACGGCCGGGTGACCGAGCCACTGCGTGACGCCAACCTCATCGGCAACGGCCCGGACGTGCTCTCGAAGATCGACGCTGTCGGGAACGACTTCGACATGTGCCCGGGGACCTGCGGCAAGGACGGCCAGAGCGTGCCGGTCGGCTGCGGCCAGCCGACGCTTCGCGTGACGGGCGTCACGGTAGGAGGGACCGCCGGTGCCTGAGCTGCTTGACCTCGCCAGGCGCATTGCCGAGTCGGCCCGCCCGGGCGAGGAGGTCGAGGCGTACGTCTCGTGGCACCGCGACACCGACATCCGCGTCTACGAGGGCGACGTCGAGTCACTTTCCTCGGCGGAATCGGCGGGGATCGGGGTGCGTGTCGTGTCGGGCGGCCGGCAGGGCTTCGCCTACGTCGGCAACCTCGACGAGCGCCTGGCGCGTGAGGCCCTCGAGGAGGCGCGCGACAACGCCGGCTTCGCCTCGCCCGACGACCACGTCGGCCTCGCGGCGCCCGACGGCGTCGCGGCGCAGCCGCTCGAGCTGTGGCGCGACGCCCTGGCGTCGTTCCCGACGGCCGACAAGGTCGCCCTCGCCCTCGACCTCGAGGCCCGCGTGCGGGCCGGCGACCCGCGGATCCGCCAGGTCGTCAGCACCGACTACGGCGACGGCCAGGCCGAGTCGGCGGTGGCCACCTCGACCGGCATCGCCGTTGCCAGCCGACGGACGAACTGCTACCTCTCGGCCGACGTGGTCGCCGGGGCGGGCGACGACACCCAGACGGGCGTCGGCTACACGGTCGGCCGGGAGCCCGCCGAGCTCGACGTCGCGGACGCCGCGGGAGACGCGATCGAGCGGGCGACGCGCCTGCTCGGGGCGAAGAAGCCGAAGAGCGCACGCCTCGACGTCGTGCTCGACCGCAGGGTGACGGCGACGCTGCTCGCCATCTTGTCGGGGACGCTGTCCGGCGAGGAGGTGGCGAAGGGCCGCTCGCTCTTCGCCGGCCGCATCGGCGAGCAGGTCGCGACGACCTCGCTCACCCTCGTCGACGACCCCACCAACCCGCTCGCGTTCGGGGCCACCGTCTACGACGCCGAGGGACTGGCCTGCCGCCGCAACGCCCTCGTCGAGTCGGGCCGGCTGTCCGGGTTCCTCTACGACACCTACTCGGCGCGCCTCGCGGGCACCGCCTCGACCGCCTCGGCGGTGCGGGCCGGGTTCAAGTCGACCCCGGGCGTCGGTGCTCGCGCCCTCAGCCTCGTGCCGGGCGACGTCGACCAGGAGGCGATGATCGCCGCCGTCGCCAACGGCCTCCTCGTCCAGGAGGTGAGCGGCGTGCACTCCGGGGTGAACCCCGTGAGCGGCGACTTCTCGGTCGGCGCCGAGGGCCTGCTCATCAGGGAGGGCTCGCTGGCCGAGCCGGTGCGCGAGATCACGATCGCCTCGACGCTTCAGAAGATGCTGCTCGGCGTCCTCGCCGTCGGCAGCGACGTCGAGTGGCTCCCCGGCGTCGCGTGCGGCGTCAGCCTGACGCTTGCCGACGTCGCGATGAGCGGGAGCTGACCGAAGGTCCGCGTCGGCCACCGCCCGCGCGGCGGCGTCGCGCCGGGCGCGCTGCTCAGGAGGCCGCGGGGACCGATCTCGCCGGGCTGGTCGACGATGCGCCCGAGCCCGAGCCGTTCGACGATGCGCCCGAGCCGGCGGAGGAGGAGCCCGCGTCCTTCGTCGCGGAGGTGGCGGGCTCCGCGGGCTTCGACGTCTCCGACGACGAGCTCGGCGTCTCGGCGGGCGCCTTCTGCGCGTCGCCGGCACCGCCCGAGCCGCTGTGGCCGCCCTTTGTGGTGGTGCGGCTGTCGGTCTTGTAGAAGCCGTTCCCCTTGAAGACGATGCCGACGTTGCCGTAGACCTTGCGCAGCTCGCCGCCGCATGCGGGGCACGTCGTCAGCGGGTCGTCCTTGAACGACTGCACCACTTCCTGGTGCTTGCCGCAGGATCGACAGGCGTACTCGTAGGTCGGCATCGCCCTCCTCCCGGTTCCGGGCACACACCGGTCGACGGCGCGCACCGTGGTTGGCACTCGGCCCTTATGAGTGCCAAGTATACCGGGCGCCGCCGCGGGCGCCCCTGGAGGCCTGCGACGCGGCAGCTCGCATAGACTTCCAGCAGTGTCCGAGCGCATCCTCACCGATCTCGACCCATTGGGCCGGGCCCGCATGGTCGACGTCGCCCCGCGCGACGCCACTCACCGACGGGCGGTCGCCCGCTGCAAGGTGGAGATGCTGCCCGAGACGACGGCGAAGGTGGCGAGCAACGCCATCTCCAAGGGCGACGTGCTCGCCGCCGCCCGGGTCGCGGGGATCCAGGCCGCGAAGCGGGCCGCGGATCTCATCCCGCTCTGTCACCCGCTCCTCGTCGGTAGCGTCAACGTGAACTTCACGATCGGAGACGACCACGTCGAGGTCGAGACCCAGGTCGAGACGTTCGACCGGACGGGCGTCGAGATGGAGGCGCTCACCGCCTGTGCGGTCGCGGCGCTCACGGTCTACGACATGTGCAAGTCCGCCGACCGCACCATGACGATCGGCGAGCTCCGGCTGTGGGAGAAGTCGGGTGGGCGCTCGGGGAGCTGGCGCCGGCTCGACGGCGTCGGGGGCGAGCCGACCGCCTGAGCGCGTCGGCGAGCGCGGACTACACGGTGGTCGAACGCCCGGTGACCGGCTGACCACCGAGGGTGTGAATATCCACCCGCGCGCCGGACGGCTCCGCTAGGGTCGACCCGACCGCTGGCCATCGAGGCGAAGGCGAGGCGCGCGGACTCGGTGATCGTCGTAATCCTCCTGCTGGTGTGGGTGGTGGCCCTCCTGCCGCTGGCCCTCCGCAAACTCTCCGAGTGGCAGCTCTCCTCGTCGGTCTCCGAGTTCGACCACCGCACCCGGCTGCTCCGGCGCACCTACCCGGCCATGGCCGCGCGTGCCGCGGCGGGCGGCGGCGTGGACGGAACGGTCGAGGCGGCGGCGCTCCCCGACGGCACCCGGCGGGCGGCATCGGCGAGGCGGGCGGCGCGTGAGCGGGCCCGGCAGCGGCTGGCGAGGCGCCGGCGGGCACTCGCGATCCTCGCCGGCACGGCGCTCGGCACCTTCGTGCTCGGAGCGATCCCGGCACTGCGGGTGCTGTGGGACCTCACCGTCGTCGACCTCCTGCTCACCGGCGGCTACGTGGCGCTGCTCGTCCACTTCCGCCGCCTCGAGACGACCGCCGGCGACGACTGTGACGCCAACGTCCCGCTCCGGGTCGTCGAAGGTGGCCGGCAGCCGGCCACGATCACCCCGTTGCCACCTGCCCGGCCGGCCTTCGTCATCCTGGAGGCGATGCGCTGAGCCGGCGGCGCCCGCTGCCGGCGGGACCTGCTCCGCGGCACATGGAGCGTGCCGCACGCGGCCGCGCGTCGGCGTGGCTCAGGGCGCAGCGGCGAGCGGCGGTGCGAGGAGTCCGGCGAGAGTGTCGATCGCGTCGACAAGCTCGTCGAGCTCGCTGAGGACCAGCGCGCATGCCGCGCGTCCCCCGAGCGCGTCGGCGAGCTCGCCGTGCAGGCGGCGGAGCGGCGGCCAGCCGGCCCCGGCGGGGACGTCGTGACGCGCGTCCGCCGGTACCGCGACGAGCGCCACGATCTCGCCCGCCGCCGTGTCGAAGGCCGCGGCGAGCGGGGCCGTCTCGGGGAGGGGCGCCGGGATGCGCCCGGCGCGGATGTCCGTGCGCAGCGCGTGCACGACGATGCCGGTGCGGCGCAGCCCGGCGAGCACGCCCGAGCTCTCCGCGAGGTCGATACGGCGCGCTGCCGGCTCGGCGGCCGAGCGGGCGACGGCCGCGTCGGCGGACGAGCGGGCGAGCCTGGTCTGTCGGGAGAGCGAGCGGAGCGTCGCCTCGTCGAAGCTCGCCTCACCGGTGAGGGCGCGCAGCACCGCCCGCAGGTACTCGCGTTGTTGTTGCGCAAGGGCAACGAGCGAGCGCCGGGCTTCCTCCCGTGACCATGTTGGCCACAGCGCGTAGACGACGAGGGCGAGACCGCCGCCGACGACTGTGTCCACTAGCCGGTCGATCGCGGTGGTCAGCGTGCCGGGCGTCACGAGCGAGATGAGCAGCACGACGACGCCGGTCAGAAAGCCGGTGAAGATCGCGTAGTTCACCTGGAAGGTCGCGCACGCCGCGACGGCGAGCGCTCCGAGCACGATGACCGTGGCCGCTTCGCTCGGGTGGAGCGCGACGCCGACAAGGCCGGCCAGCAGCACGCCGAGGCAGGTCCCGAGCATCCGGGCGATCCCGCGCAGGAACGTCGCCCCGAAGTCGGGCTTGAGCACGATCGTCGCGGTCACAGGAACCCAGTAGCCGCGTTGCAGCGGCGAGTGGAGCGCGAGGAGCTCTGCCAGTGGGACGACCGCGGCGAGGCGGACGGCATGCCGGCAGGCAGGGGAGCGGAGCGTGAGGTTGGCGCGGAGCTGCTCGGCTCGCGAACGGAACCAGTCGCCGAACGCGTCGGGCTCAAGGGCCGGGCGGTGGAAGTCGGCAGCGATCCGGACCGGCCCGGCGGGCCGCAGCGCCAGCGATGCGACGCTGCGGAGCTGGCCGCCGAGCGCGGCGATGCGGTCGAGCAGCGCTGCGAGAAGCGCCCCCGTCGTCGGGTCGCCCGCTCCCGACGCGAGATCACGGGTCGATCTGGCAGCGAGCTCGGCGACCGCCTTGTCGAGCGCGACGGTGTCGAAGGGCTCGCGCTGTTCGAGGGCGCCCGCGACGCCGTTCATCGCGAAGGAGGCGAGTGTGAGCGTCCGGCGCGCCGTGTCGAGGATGCCCCGGAGCTCGGCGCCCGCCTGCTGCTCGAGTCGCCAGACCGTTTCGTCGATCACGACGAGCTCGAGTCGCAGCCGTCGCCCGAGGTCGAGCAGGCTGCGGAGCGCGCTGGCGTCAGCCCGACCGATGAGGGAGGGCGAGCTGAGGAGCCCCTCGGCGGCATCGAGCGCGCCCGCCGCCGCGAGGCTCGACGGTGCGGGGCCCGGCACCGTCAGGCCGGCGAGCAGGCGGTAGGCGTCGGCGAGCGCGCGCCGCTCGACCCGGAGCCCCGCCGACCAGCGGGTCATCGTCACGAGCAGGATCTGCACGGCCCCGCCGATCGCGACGAACCCCGCGAGCTGGAGCGCCTGGGGCGCGGGCTCGGAGAAGCGGCCGAAGACGATCATCGCGATCACGGCCTGGGTCCCGACCGAAGCCCCGGGGTTGCCGACGGCGACGAGCATGCCGCCGGCGAAGCTCCACGGGGCAAGGAGGGCGATGTGGAGCCAGCCGACGTGGCCGGTCACCGAGCCGACGAAGGTGGAGACCGCCATGGCGATGGTGACCGCCGCCATGGTGAGGCGCGGCGGCCGCGATCCGCCCATGAGCGAGGGCACGCCCACGAGGAGCGCCCCGGCCGCCATGCTCGCCGCGGCGCCGCGGTCACCGGCGGCGAGCCCGGCGGAGAGGACCGCCACGATGCCGAACGCGACCCGCAATCCCGGCAGGACGAGGAGCGCGGAGCGGTCGATCCGACCGACGCCGCGAATCGTCCCGGTGACGAGCCCCCGCTGTCCCCTATCGGCGTCGGGGGCGTCGGGCATCGCACCATCGTGCCGGGAACCGGCCCGGGACGCGCCGATCGGCGCGCGGATGCCCCCTCTACGGCGCGTCGAGGAGCGCCAGGACCTTCTCGCTCGACATCGACCCTGGCGGCTCGCGCCGCCGGGCGAGGTCGTTCGCCAGCCGCTGGAGCAGGGTGTTCACAGGAGTCGGCACGCCTTGCAGCCGGCCGAGGAGCGCGATCTCGCCGTTCAGGTAGTCGGCCTCGACGCTCCCGGCGCCTCGGGCGAGGCTCTGCCAGGACGAGCCGCCCGAGCGCATCTCGCCCCCGACCGGCTTCATCGTCACGAACTCGCCGTGGCGCATCCTGAAATCCTCGTCGCTCACGCTCGAGATGCCGGCGGCCGCCAGGCACGCCATGCCCTCGGAGCGGGCGCGTACCGTCAGCTCGTGGCCGTGGTCACCGATGCCCACCACGGCCTGCACCGCGTTGCCGAGGTTGCTGATCAGCTTGCGGTACTTCCAGGCCATAACGTCGTCGATGGCCTGCGACTCGAAGCCGCCACCCCGAAGCGCCTCGGCGAGCTCGTCGTCGACGGCGTCGTGACCCGAGGGCGCGCGGCCCGTGTCGAGGATGCCCGCGACGGGTGAGGAGGACTCGATGATCACGCCGGGCGAGAGGTGGGCGGCAGGCATGAGCACGACCATGCCGTGGACCTCCGGGAAGACCCGGAGCGCCATGCGCTCGTTCTCGACGCCGTTCTGGGCACAGACGACGGGCATTCCAGCCGGCGCGCAGGCGGCGAGGTCGCGCAGCGCGGCCTGAGTGTCCTGGGTCTTCATGGTGAGCAGGACGACGTCGCCGGGGCGAAGCCCTGCGCGGGCGGGGTGGTCGACGACGGGAATGCGGACGGTCGTGCTGCCCTCCGGCGAGTCGACCCGCAAGCCGTCGGCGGCGATGGCGTCGTGGTGGGCGCCCCGGGCGATCAGGACCGTGTCGCTGCCGTGGGCGAACAGGCGCGCGCCGATCGCTCCGCCGATCGCCCCGGCGCCGTAGACGATGTAGCGGG
Source organism: Acidimicrobiales bacterium (assembly GCA_035532475.1). Taxonomy (GTDB): domain Bacteria; phylum Actinomycetota; class Acidimicrobiia; order Acidimicrobiales; family Bog-793; genus DATKQY01. The sequence continues at coordinate 15,155 of DATKQY010000034.1, forward strand.
TCATCCGGTCTCCCTCCGTCGGGTCTGCTCGATCGTGGTCCCCATGGCACGGTAGGCGGGCGGAGGGAGAATCGTGCTGTCGCGGCGTCCGGGTCGCCGGAAATGCGGTCGGTTCGCCGCGAGTATCCTTCTAGGCGACGTTTGGACCGGGCCGCACGACCATCCGATCCGGCGTCGTCCCTCGGGGGTGTAGCTCAGCTGGTAGAGCGCCACGTTCGCAACGTGGAAGTCGGCGGTTCGAGTCCGCTCACCTCCACTGAGAGGTCTTCACGTTTGGACCTCCCACATCTTCACGTTTGGGTGTGACATTGAGCGAACGGCCCCCTCGGGGGCCGTTCGTCGCGTCTCTGGCTGTCTCGAGGCGCGTCGCGACCCCAGGAGATCACGATG
>DATKQY010000035.1:0-14324 GCA_035532475.1 Acidimicrobiales bacterium
ACCGACCGAAGGGACCGGCCCTCGATCACCACAGCGTCGACGGCATAGCGAGCACGATCCATGGACACCACCTGAGCAGGTGTCCACGATGTCCTGGGACATGGTGTCCACTATCTGGTGGAACCGGACACTGCCGGGGGCACGAAATTCTGCAAGGTGTTTTGTGACGACTGCGTGATGCCGAGCCATGAGAGCGGTCGTGTGTCACCTCGCGGCGGTGATCTGCTCAGGCGCTCCGGAGCGGCTGGATCCGCTCGAGCCGCTCGGCTAGACGGTCCCGTTCGACCTCGAGGTCGTAGCGACCCTGGAGGTTCAGCCAGAACCGCTCGGTGGTCCCGAAGTACCGCGCCAGCCGCAGCGCCGTGTCGGCGCTGATGCCGCGCTTGCCGTGGACGATCTCGTTGATGCGCCGCGGCGGGACGTCGATCGCGACCGCGAGCCGGTGCTGGGTGATCCCGAGGGGCACGAGGTACTCCTCGAGCAATACCTCCCCTGGGTGGATCGGCGTCATGGTCATAGCCGGGGCCACGATGTCCTCCTCAATGGTAGTCGACGATCTCGACGTCCTCCGGACCGGCGGCGGTCCAGCGGAAGCAGATGCGCCACTGCTGATTGACCCGGATGCTGTGCTCGCCGGCTCGATCGCCTCGTAGCTTCTCGAGCCGGTTGCCCGGCGGAACCGTCAGATCGCTCAACGCGTCAGCGGCGTCGAGGATGAGCAACTTGCGCAGTGCCGCTCGCTGCGTCGGCTCGTCCAGCCGTCGCGAACGCTGTCGCAACCAAACCCGTTCCGTGTCCTTGTCCCGGAACGACCGAAGCACGCCAACAACATAACGCTCTCCGTTATGAACGGCAAGCGTTATGCCTCGGGTCTCCCAACATCGCTCGTGCCCGCAGCTGGCGGCATGACGTCTTCACGGAGGAGCCCTCGCTGCGATCGGCGTTCCGCGACGTCCTCGAGGAGTTGCCGGATCGCATGCGCTTGGGCCAACCTCAGCTCCTCCGCCTCGTCGCCGGAAACGACGACGATCTCGAAACTGAAGGTCGGGGCAGGCAACGCCTGGCCCGGGATTCGATCATTCCTACCTACTCCACTCGCCTGGTCGTCCATGGCGCTTCCTCCCGCCGACTCGAGAGAAACTTGAGCAACAGTACAGAGTTAGCGCCCGAGCCCGATCGTGGCCCGGATGTGCTCCGTGAGACTGCGGATTGCCTTGCGCCGCTGGCTCGTCGGACCCTCGTGCACCGTGAGGACGCGTAGCTCGCCTCTGACCTCGGCGCAGATGGCGAGGACGAAGGCGCTGCAGCGCCCGCCGACGAGCTCCTTGGTCGAGCCGTCGGCCGCGTGCTCGAGCACGGTGACCTCGTAGCGCCGATCGTCGTCGGGGCTCATGGCCCGTGCCCGGACGGCAGGCCCAACCCGTTGCGCCGGCCGTCGCTCGTGGCGATGGCGATCAACGTGTCGATGGGGTTGGTGCCGCGCTGGGTCGAGGTGCGCAGCACGCTGCCGAGCACGGCCGCCGCGCGCGCTCCCGACTCACTCTTGTTCCCGCCCCAGCTCTTGCGCATGCACACCTGAGGTCGGATCGCGCGCTCGGCCTCGTGGTTCGTTGCCGGCACGCCTGGCTGGCGTAGGAAGGTGAACAGGGCATCGCGCTCGGTGCGCAGGTGAGCGAGCAGGCGGCGGTTGGGCCCATGGACGGGGCGGCCGGCCAGCAGCTCGTCGGCGCGAGCCTCGAGCTTCTGGATCTCGCGCTCAAGGGTCCGGGGGCCGATCTTCCCCACGTCGCGCCGGTCCCGCAGTGCCAGGGCGTCTTTCAGCAAGCGGCGCACGGCGTGGGGGACGCGGGCCTGGCCGGCTTTGGAGTCGGCGATCATCTCGTTCGCCCGACGCAGCAGGTGAGCCACGCACGTCTGATGCGTGGCCTGCTCGAAGCTGCGATACGGCGCCCAGCCGTCACGGCAGAGCACGCCGGCGAAGTCCTCGCCCAGGACCTCGCTCGCCACCTCGAAGCCGCGCGCCCCGGGTCCGACGGCGATCTCGTAGACGGTGACCTTGTCGCCCACGAACACCCACAGCCAGCCCCGCTCGCCGTCGATGCGCCAACCGGTCTCGTCGGGGGAGACGACCGGCGAGGCGCGTAGCGCCTGGAGGAGGGCGTCGTAGGTCCCCGAGGCGTCGTCGCCCAGGCGCAGCAGGGCCTGAGTGATGCCGCTCGGGGTGATCGACAACCCGAGCTCGCCGAACAGCTGCGCCACCTTGGCCGCCGAGACGCCGCAGCCGTAGCGCAGCCAGGCGGCAAGGGCGATCGCCTTGGGCCCGAGCATGGCGCCTGCGGCCCCGAGCGCGTCGGAGGTCTGCTCAGGTCGCCGGCCCCGTACGACGCGTGCGCAGTCCGGGCAACGGCCCCGAGCGACGAGGAACCGACGGCGCACCACGGTGGCGACGATCTCCTCTTGGTGCTGGGTGGCCCAGTCCGTGAGCTCGAGGCTCTCACACCCGCAGTGCGGGCAGGCGGCGGGCAGCTCGGCGACGAGCTCCTCGTCGACACACGCGGGCGCCTGGCGATGGCCGTGCCGTCCGTGCGCCGCGCCCGCCTTTCGTCCGGGGCGCTTGCGCTCGGCCTGTGGCGTGCGCTGCTCGCGCGAGAACGGTGCCGCCTGGCGCTTGGCCGTCCGGCGCGCCTCGTCGAGCTTCGCCCGGAGCGACGCGTTCTCGGTCTTGAGGCGATCGATCTCGTGTGCCCGCTCGGCGAGCTCTACCTCGAGCTGCCGGCAGCTGCGGCACCGCTGGCGCCGGAACTGTTGGCGTCGCAACGACATGTACACCAGTCGAGCAAACTCGTGAGCAATTCGCGAGCATTGCGCGACTGCATTCGCGCTGGTCGCGCGCGAGTTTGGAAAGACGTGCGAGACATGGTCGATTCAGCACGCGACGGAAGCTTGGCCAGGATGCCCTAGACCTCACGGGTCACGGGATCGATCGAGCGCTAACTCTGTACGAGCAACATTCCAGCGAAGCCGTTCCCGTTGAGAAACGTGATCGATGCCTCGATGCTCAAGGCGCGATTCGGGCTGTGCTCTCTAATACGAAAAGGATCTCCCGGCGGTCATCACGATCTGGCCGATTTCGCCGGGCGCGCGAGCTCGCCGATCCCGAGCGCGCCGAGTCCGGCTCGCCTGCAGCGCTCTGCACGATCAAGCTGCTGTCCGGCGATCCCGTCCGCCGGGTCGAGGCCGACGACAACGCGGCGGTCGCCGGCGACGACGTAGTGGAACTCCTGAGCCGGGTCGCGCTGCCGGCTCGAGGACCCGCCCGCCGACTCAGCCGTGACGCGCGAGGTCGGCGCGGCGGGCCACGAGGCGCCCGAGGGTCTCGATCTTCTGCTCGGTGCCGGCGCTCCACGCGAAGCCGGTGTTCAGGCGGACGAAGTCCCGGTACCCGCCCGACGGCGAGAACATCGGGCCCGGCGCGACCTTGATGCCGAGATCCGACGCCTCCTGGTACAGACCCATGGCGTCGACGCCCGGAGGGAGCTGGACCCACAGCACGTGACCGCCCTCCGGGCGCGTGAAGCGCGTGGCGTCGGGGAAGTGGCGTGTGACGGCGTCGATCGTCCGCTCCATCTGTTCCCGGTACATGCGCCGGACCCTGCGCAGGTGGCGGTCGAAGCCGCCGCTCTCCACGAAGGCGGCGATGGCGAGCTGGGGGGCGGTGGCCGTCGCCTGGTTGACGACGAGCTTCAGCAGCTCGAGCTCGTTCTGGTAGCGGCCGGGGATCGCCCAGCCGACCCGTAGCCCCGGCGAGAGGGTCTTGCTGTACGAGCCGCAGTACAAGACAAGGCCCCGACGGTCGAAGGCCTTGATGGCCTTCGGCCGCGGTCCGTCGTACACGAGCTCGCCGTAGACGTCGTCCTCGACGAGCGGCACGTCGTGGTCCTCGAGCACGTCGACCAGGCGGCGCTTGGCGTCGTCGCTCATGCACGCCCCGGTCGGGTTCGAGTAGTTCGACACCAAGGCGACCGCGGCGATCGGCTGGGAGCCGAGGACCGCCTCGAGCTCGTCGAGGTTGATCCCGTGGCGCGGGTGGCTCGCGACCTCGACGGCGCGGAGCCGGAGCGAGGCCAGGACCTCGAGGAGCGCGTAGTAGGCGGGCGACTCGATGGCCACGGTGTCCCCCGGATGGGTGACGGCCCGGATCGACAGGTACACGGCCTCCTTCGCACCGCTCGTGATCACGATCTCGTCGGGCGACACCGCGTAGCCGGCGTCGGCGCCCCGCTGCGCGATCGCCCGGCGCAGCGCCGGGCTTCCAGGCGGCGCGTCGTAGGAGTGGCAGGCCGCTGGCTGGTGGCGCATCACCTGGCTGACCAGGCGGTTGAGCGCGGCGATGGGCATGAGCTCGGGACCCTGCACCGCCGCGCCGAGGGTGGGCTCCTGCGGATTGCCGATCCCGAGGTTCAGCTTCATCGCGAGCGAGGCGTCGACGCGCCTCGCCTCCGCCGACGGCCTCGACGGGTCGGGCTCGAGGCGCTGGCGCTCGCGCAGGGGCTGGACGTAGTGGCCCGATTGCGGGCGCGCCCGGACGAGGCCGCGGTCCTCGAGGAGCCGGCAGGCCTCGAGCACCGTGCTGAGGCTGACGCCATAGCGCTCGCGGAGCTTGCGGACCGAGGGGATCCGCTCGCCCGGGCGAAGCGTGCCGGCGCGGATCTGCGCCTCGATCGAGTCCGCGAGCTGCTCGTAGAGGTGGCGGTCTCGCCGGGTGGCGAGGGGCATCGATCGGGCTCCTCATCTCGCGCCGTGCCGGCGCGCCCCTGGGACGGGCGGCGGCGTGAACTGTATACGAGAACAGTCTGCCAAATGGCGCTGATTACTCGCAACTGTTCTGGTCATCTTCATGCCGAGCTGTGTCTACCCGCGTCCGCCGCGCCCGCGTACGGTCCAACCGAACCCCGCGAGCAACAGGAGAAGGCTGGCTGATGACCTGGTCGACGACCCTCGGCATGCCACGAATCGGACCGAAGCGCGAGCTGAAGCGCGCCACGGAGGCCTACTGGGCCGGCAACCTCGGCGCCGCCGAGCTGGCGGAGGTGGCCTGCCAGCGGCGCGCCGCGAGCTGGCAGGCCCAGGTCGACGCCGGCATCGACCAGATCGTCTCCAACGACTTCTCCCTCTACGACCAGGTCCTCGACACCTGCTGCCTCCTCGGGGCCGTCCCGGAGCGATTCGCCTTCGACGGCGGGCTCGTCGACGTCGACACCTACTTCGCCATGGCGCGGGGTGCCGAGTCGCCACGCGGGCCCGTCCCGGCGATGGTCATGACCAAGTGGTTCGACACGAACTACCACTACCTCGTCCCCGAGCTCGGCCCGACGACGCGGTTCCGCCCGGCCTCGACCAAGCCGGTCGACGAGCTGCGCGAGGCGCAGGCGCTCGGCCTCCGCACCCGGCCGGTGCTGGTCGGACCTGTCAGCTTCCTCCTCCTTGCGAGGCCGACCGAGGCCGGGTTCCCGGTGCTCGACCTGCTGAGCGAGCTGCTGCCGGTCTACGCCGCACTGCTGGGAGACCTCGGAGCAGCCGGCGCGGAGTGGGTGCAGCTCGACGAGCCGTGCCTTGCGACCGACCTCGACGACGCCGCCCGGCAGGCGTTCGCCACGGCCTACGACGTGCTCGGCGCGGCGGGCGGCCCTCGCCTGCTCGTCACCTCCTACTTCGGCGGCCTCGGCGACAACCTCGACCTCGCTTGCGGGCTGCGCGCGGACGGGCTCCATGTGGACCTCGTCCGCGACCCCGGACAGCTCCCCCGCCTGCTCGACCGCCTGCCCGGCGCGTCCGTGCTGTCGGCGGGAGTGATCGACGGGCGGAACGTGTGGCGCAACGACCTGCGCCGCACCTTCGCCCTCCTCGAGGACGCGCACCGCCTCCTCGGCGACCGGCTCTGGGTCGGGCCATCCTGCTCCCTCCTGCACGTGCCCCACGACCTCGACCTCGAGCCCGAGCTCGACCCGGAGCTGCGCAGCTGGCTCGCCTTCGCCCGCCAGAAGCTCGACGAGGTGACCGTGGTCGCCCGGGCCCTCGACGAAGGGCCGGGCAGCGTCGCCGAGGCGCTGGCCGCGAGCGACGACGCCGCTCGCACCCGTCGGAGCTCGCCGCGGACGCGCTCGGCCGACGTCCGCCGCCGCGTGGCCGCGCTCGGCCCGAGCGACGCCGCGCGCCACTCCCCCTTCGAGGCGCGCCGGAGCGAGCAGCAGCAGGCGCTCGCCCTGCCGAGACTGCCGACGACGACGATCGGCTCGTTCCCCCAGACCGACGAGATCCGCCGGGCGCGCCAGCGCTACGTCTCGGGCGGCGCGACGCTCGAGGAGTACGAGCAGTTCTGCCGTCAGGAGATCGAGCGCGTCATCCGGCTGCAGGAGGCGCTCGGCCTGGACGTCCTCGTCCACGGCGAGCCTGAGCGCAACGACATGGTCCAGTACTTCGCCGAGCGGCTGGACGGCTTCGCCAGCACCCGCAGCGCCTGGGTCCAGAGCTACGGCACGCGATGCGTGCGGCCGCCCATCCTCTACGGCGACGTCGAGAGGCCGGCGCCGATCACCGTCGACTGGCTGCGCTACGCGCAATCGCTCACCTCCTCGCCGGTGAAGGGCATGCTCACCGGCCCCATCACGATCCTCCAGTGGTCGTTCGTCCGCGACGACCAGCCACGCGCCGAGACGTGCCGCCAGATCGCGCTCGCGGTTCGCGACGAGGTCGCCGACCTCGAAGCCGCCGGGTTCGCCATGATCCAGGTGGACGAGCCGGCGCTTCGCGAGGGGCTTCCGCTACGGCGGGCCGAGCGGGACGACTACCTGGCGTGGGCGACGGAGTGCTTCCGGCTCGCCACCTCCGGCGTCGGCGACGGCACGCAGATCCACACCCACATGTGCTACGGCGAGTTCGGCGACGTGCTCGACGCCGTCGCCGCGCTCGACGCCGACGTCATCTCCATGGAGGCCGCCCGTGGCGCGATGGCCGTGCTCGACGGCCTCGCCGGGAAAGGGCCGCGCTCCGCGATCGGTCCCGGCGTGTACGACGTCCACTCGCCGCGCGTCCCCTCGCAGGCCGAGCTCGCCAGTCGCGTGCTCGAGATCGCCGAGGTGCTCGGCGTCGATCGCGTCTGGGTCAACCCCGACTGCGGCCTCAAGACCCGCCGGCCGGAGGAGGTCGAGCCGGCGCTCGCCAACATGGTCGCGGCCGCCCGTTCGGTGCGGGAGTCGCTGACGGCCGCCTCGCCGGCGACGCCGGCGAGGCGGGACCCGGCGTGAGCGCACGCCCGACGGGGGCGGCCGACCGGCGGTTCAGCGTCGTCTGCGAGGTCCAGCCCCCGACCCGACCGGGTCTTGGCCGCGTCCAGGAGCAGGTGCGCGCCTTGTCGAACGTGGCGTCGGCGTTCGTGGTCCCCGACAGCCACATCGGCCGGGCGACGGTCTCGAGCATCGCCGTCGCGCACGAGGTCCAGCGGCTCGGGGTGCGTTCAGTCGCCTGCCTCAACTCCCGCGACCGCAACGTGCTCGGCTTTCGCCGGGACCTGCTCACGGCCGCGACCTACGGCATCGACCAGCTGCTGTGCGTCTACGGCGACCGGCCGAGTGCCGGGGGCCGCACGGGTGACCTCAACGTGCAGGCCATGATCGAGGAGGTCCGCTCCTACGGCTCGGGCCGCGACTTCGCGTCGTCCGCGCCGTTCAGCGTGGGCGTGGCCGCCCGGCTCGGCCCGTTCCCGCGCTGGAAGCAGGAGGCGGACTTCGTCTTCTCACAGGTCACCTTCTCCATGAGCGACCTGTTCGCCTGGAGGGACTCGCTGCGCTTCGACGGGCCGGTCTACGCCGGCGTGCTGGTGCTCCGAAGCGCCCGCAGCGCCGCCGGCGTCGCGGGCATCGACGTGCCGGCCGACCTCGCCGAGCGCGTCGCGGCGGATCCGGTGGCGGGGATCGAGGAGGCATGCGAGCAGGTGCGCGTGGTCATGGACCACGGCGGCTTCGCCGGCGTCCACCTCATCCCCCTCGGCCCTCCCGAAGAGCTCGCCCGGCGCCTCGAGGCCACGCTCTCGGGCCTGCGCCCGGTGCACGCTGCCCTCGCGCGCTAGGCGGCGCGCCGTCACGAGGAGACGCACGGGCCGCACCCGCGCGTCCGCCGGGCCCCCGTGGGCGTGCGGACGCCTATGCCATGCTGTGAGCCGCCCAGCCGTAGGACCGACAGGGAGAGCGGAATGCAGCGTGCCACCGCCAGCTTCGAGGTCGTCTCGTGGGAGCAGAACGCCTATGACGAGCCGGAGGAGGGCCCGGCGCTCGGTCGGGTGACCATCAAGAAGGTGTTCGCCGGCCACCTCGAAGGGGAGAGCACCGCCGAGCTGCTCACCTGCGGGGAGCAGGGCTACGTCGCGAACGAGCGGATCACCGGCCGCCTCGACGGGCGGGCGGGCACCTTCGTCGTCCAGCACGGGGGCGTGCGCGGCGGGCGCGACGCCCCGGCGACCTTCGGCAACATCATCCCGCAATCAGGCACCGGCGAGCTCGAGGGCCTGCTCGGACGCGTCGAGTACCGCCACGGCGAGTCGGGCGCCAGCATCACGATCGACTTCGAGTTCGATCTCGAGCCCGCCTGAGGCGCGCGCCGGCCGGCCCCGGCGTCGCGACGCCCCGGCTACCAGCGGTAGTGGACCTCGGGGGCGATCCGCTCGCGGTACAGCTCCGCGACGCGTCGGAGCAGCTCGGGGTCGAGCGGCCCGCGCTCGCCGGCGGCGGCGTTGGCGCGCGCCTGCTCGGGCGTCTTCGCTCCGGGGATGACGGTCGAGACTGCCGGGTCCGACAGGCAGAAGCGCAGTGCCAGTGACACCAGGTCGTCGCCCTCGGGGACGAGCCCGCGCAGCTCCTCGACGGCCGCGAGACCCGTCGCGTAGTCCACGCCAGCGAAGGTCTCGCCGACGTCGAACGCCTCGCCGTGGCGGTTGTAGCTGCGGTGGTCGTCCGGCGCGAAGGTCGTGTCGCGGGTGAGCTTGCCGGTGAGCAGCCCCGAGGCGAGGGGGACGCGCACGATCACGCCGACGTCGGCGGCGCGTGCCGCCGGCAGGAAGCGCTCCGCGGGGCGCTGGCGGAAGATGTTGTAGATGATCTGGACGCTCGACACGCCCGGGTAGTCGAGGGCCTTCAGGCCCTCCTCCACCCGCTCGACGCTCACGCCGTAGTGGGCGATCTTCCCGGCGGCCACCAGGTCGTCCAGGGCCGCGAAGACCTCCGGGTGGTAGAAGACGTCGGTCGGCGGGCAGTGGAGCTGGACCAGGTCGAGCGTCTCGCTCCCGAGGTTCTCCCGGCTGCGCTCCACCCAGGAGGTGAGGTTCTCGGGCGTGTAAGCCGAGAGCACCTGGCTCGGGGCGCGGCGGCCCGCCTTCGTCGCGACCACGAGCCGCTCGGGCCGCTCCCGCCGTAGCCGGGCGATCAGCCGCTCGCTCCGGCCGTCGCCGTACACGTCGGCGGTGTCGATGAACCGCACCCCGGCGTCGACGGCGGCGTGCAGCGCCGCCATCGACGTGGCGTCGTCGACGTCACCCCAGTCGGCGCCGATCGCCCATGACCCGAAGCCGATCACGCTGACGTCGAAGCCGGTCTTGCCGAGTCGTCGTTGCTCCATGCGGCCACCCTAGCGAGGCGGCCACCCGAGCGAGGAGGCGACGAGCGCCCCGGGCGCCGGCCGGCCCGCTCTGAGCCACGCCGGGCCGACAGCCCCGGAGGAGGGCCGGACCCCGTTGACGAATCGTTGATGCGCCCCTCCGGCCGTTGAGGCCCTGTTGACACGCGCCCGGCACAAAGTGTCCTCATGGCTGACTTCCTAACGGTCATCGGGGTGATCGCCTTCGTGGCGGTCATGCTGGGACTGGTCTGGGCGCTGGAGCGCGTATGAGCGCCGTGCAAGCACTCCTCCTCGCGATCTCCATCGTCATGTTCATCTACCTCGGCGTCGCGATGTTCAAGCCGGAGTGGTTCTAAGTGGGCTACTTCTGGACCATCCTGACGCTCGTCGTGGCGCTCGGTCTGGCCTGGCGCTACCTCGGCTCGTACATGGCGGCCGTCTTCGACGGCCGCGTCCGCTGGCTCCGCTGGCTGGAACGGCCGATCTACCGCCTGCTCGGGACCGACCCGGAGCACGAGCAGAGCTGGCAGCGCTACGCCGGCGCCCTCGTCATCTTCTCGGGCGTCTCGATCCTGGTGACCTACCTCATCATCCGGATCCAGGGCAGCCTGCCCCTCAATCCCCAGCACCTCGGGGCCGTCCCGCCTGCGCTCTCCTTCAACACCGCCGCCTCGTTCGTCACCAACACGAACTGGCAGAACTACGGCGGCGAGACGACCATGTCGTACCTCTCGCAGATGGTGGCGCTGACCGTCCAGCAGTTCGTCAGCCCGGCCGTCGGCATCGCCGCGGCGATGGCCCTCGTGCGCGGCTTCTCCCGGCGCAAGTCGGCGACCATCGGCAACTTCTGGGTCGACATCACCCGCTGCCTGCTCTACATCCTTCTGCCCATCGCCTTCCTGGCGGGGCTGGTGTTCGTCGGCGAGGGGGCGGTGCAGACGCTCGCCGGGACCGCCACGATCCACGACGTGCTGAACGGGGTCACCCAGACCATCGCCCGGGGCCCGACCGGCTTCATGGAGGCGATCAAGCAGCTCGGGACCAACGGCGGCGGCTTCTTCAACGCCAACTCGGCACACCCCTACGAGAACCCGACCGGGCTCACGAACTGGCTGTCGATCTTCCTCCTGCTCTGCATCCCGTTCGCCCTGACCTACACGTTCGGCAAGATGGTGGGCAGCGTCCGCCACGGCGTCGCCCTGCTCGCCGCGATGGTGATCATCTTCGGCTCCTGGGTGGCCTTCACGAGCTACTCCGAGCACGTGGGCAACCCGGCGGTCGCCGCGGCGGGCGTCACGCACCAGCCGACCGGCAACACGGTCGGCAAGGAGGTCCGCTTCGGCGACACGACGACGGCACTGTTCGGCGTCGCCTCGACGAACACCTCGACCGGCTCGGCCGACGCCTCCTACGACTCGTTCACCCCGATGGGCGGGTTCGGGCTCCTGACCGGGATGATGCTCGGCGAGGTCACCCCCGGTGGCACCGGCAGCGGTCTTTACACGATCCTCGTCTACGCCGTCATCGCCGTGTTCATCGGCGGGCTGATGATCGGCCGGACGCCGGAGTACTTAGGCAAGAAGATCCAAGCCAAGGAGGTGAAGCTCGCCGGGCTCGCCGCCCTCGTCATGCCGATGATCGTGCTGATCTTCACCGGCATCGCCGTCTCGATCCATGCCGGGCGCGCCGGCCCGCTGAACGCCGGGCCGCACGGCTTCACCGAGATCCTCTACGCCCTCACCTCCCAGGGCAACAACAACGGCTCGGCGTTCGGCGGCCTCACCGGCAACACGACCTTCTACAACGTCATCGGCGGCGTCGACATGCTGCTCGGCCGGTTCGCGATCATGATCCCCGCGCTGGCGCTCGGCGGCGCGCTGGCCGCGAAGAACGTCGTTCCCGAGTCGCTCGGGACGTTCCGGACCGACAACGGCATGTTCGTCGGCCTGACGATCGGCGTGATCGTCATCATCGGCGGCCTGACCTTCTTCCCCGCCATCTCGCTCGGCCCGATCGTCGAGCAGTTGAGCCACCACCTCTTCTGATGGAGACACCAGGTATGAGCGACGTTCCCGAGACGCCCGGCACGAGGGCCGACGCCGTCGTCACCGCCGAGCGCGCGGCCACCCCACCGACGGTCGCGCACGGCGTGGCGGAGTCACGCAGCCTCTTCGACAAAGAGATCCTGCGCCACGCGCTGACCGATGCGTTCAAGAAGCTCGACCCGCGCGTCCAGGTCAGGAACCCCGTGATGTTCGTCGTCCTCGTCGGCACGGTCATCACCTTCGTGGAGACGATCGCCCACGGCGGGATCTTCCCGTGGAGCATCACGATCTGGCTCTTCCTCACGGTGATCTTCGCCAACTTTGCCGAAGCCGTCGCCGAGGGGCGGGGCAAGGCACAGGCCGACACCCTCCGGCGCATGCGCTCTGAGACCGAAGCCCGACGCCTCGGCGCCGACGGGCGCGAGGTGCGCATCGCCGCGGCGCTGCTGCAGATGGGCGACCTCGTCGTCTGCGAGGCCGGCGACGCGATCCCGTCCGACGGAGAGATCGTCGAAGGTGTCGCCTCCGTGGACGAGTCGGCGATCACCGGCGAGTCCGCTCCGGTGATCCGCGAGTCGGGCGGCGACCGCTCCGCGGTCACCGGCGGGACGAAGGTGCTCTCGGACCGCATCGTCGTCCGGATCACCGCGGAGCGCGGCCACACCTTCCTCGACCGCATGATCAGCCTCGTCGAGGGCGCCAACCGCCAGAAGACCCCGAACGAGATCGCCCTCACGATCCTGCTCGCCGTGCTCACGATCATCTTCATCCCGGTGGTCGTCGTCCTCCAGCCGTTCGGTCACTACTCGGGCGCGACCGTCGACGTCGTGATCCTGGTGGCGTTGCTGGTCTGCCTCATCCCGACGACGATCGGCGCACTGCTCTCGGCGATCGGCATCGCGGGCATGGACCGGCTCGTCCAAAAGAACGTGCTCGCGATGAGCGGTCGGGCGGTCGAGGCGGCCGGCGACGTCCAGACGCTGCTTCTCGACAAGACCGGGACCATCACGCTCGGGAACCGCATGGCCTCGGACTTCTACCCCGTCGGCGAGCACACCGAGGAGGCGGTCGCCGACGCGGCCCAGCTGGCCTCGCTCGCCGACGAGACGCCCGAGGGGCGCTCGATCGTCGTGCTCGCGAAGGAACGATTCAACATCCGCGAGCGCGAGCTCGGGACCGACCACATCTTCGTCCCCTTCACTGCCACGACCCGCATGTCCGGCCTCGACTTCGACCACCGCCAGATCCGCAAGGGCGCGGCCGACTCGGTCAAGCGGTGGGTCACCGACCAGGGTGGCCACGTGCCCGACGACCTCGACACGATCGTCGAGCGCGTCGCCAGGGCCGGGTCGACCCCGCTCGTCGTCGCCGAGGGCTCGGGGATCCTCGGGGTGATCGAGCTGAAGGACGTGGTCAAGCAGGGAATCCGTGAGCGATTCGCCGAGATGCGCGCCATGGGGATCCGCACCGTGATGATCACCGGGGACAACCCGCTCACCGCTGCGGCGATCGCCGAGGAGGCGGGCGTCGACGACTACCTCGCCGAAGCCACCCCCGAGGCGAAGATGTCGCTCATCCGCACCGAGCAGGAGGGCGGGAAGCTCGTCGCCATGACCGGTGACGGGACGAACGACGCGCCCGCCCTCGCCCAGGCCGACGTCGGCGTCGCGATGAACACCGGCACGACAGCCGCCAAAGAAGCAGGCAACATGGTCGACCTCGACTCGAACCCGACCAAGCTCATCGACGTCGTCGAAATCGGCAAGCAGCTGCTCATCACCCGGGGCGCGCTCACGACGTTCTCAATCGCGAACGACGTCGCGAAGTACTTCGCCATCATCCCGGCGCTGTTCGTCGCGACCTACCCGCAGCTCAACGCTCTGAACATCATGCACCTGCACAACGCCGACACGGCGGTGCTGTCCGCGGTCATCTTCAACGCTCTGGTCATCGTGGCCCTGATCCCGCTCGCGCTCCGGGGCGTGCGGTTCCGGCCGACCAGCGCCTCGTCGATCCTCCGGCGCAACCTTGTGATCTACGGCGTCGGCGGGATCATCGCGCCGTTCTTTTTCATCTGGCTCATCGACCTCGTCATCACCGCACTGGGGGCCTACTGATGCTCGTGCACCTGCGACGGTCGGTGATCGTCTCGATCCTCTTGTTCGTCGTCTGCGGCCTCGCCTACCCGCTGCTCGAGACCGGCATCGCACAGGTGGTGTTCCCGCACCAGGCGGCGGGCTCGCTCACGAGCAATGGCTCGACCCTGATCGGCCAGTCGTGGACCGGGCCGAAGTGGTTCCAGGGCCGTCCCGATCCCGACAACCCGATGGCCTCGGGGGCCTCGAACCTCGGTCCCCGCTCCAAGGTGCTCGTCGAGGACGTGCGAAAGCAGATCGCCCTGCTGAAAAAGGAAGGCATCACGCCGACCAACGACCTCGTCACGACCTCGGGCAGCTTCCTCGACCCCGACATCACCCCGGCGGATGCCTACGCGCAGGCCAGCGCGGTGGCCAAGGCCGACAAGCTGCCGATCGCCAAGGTGAAGGAGCTGATCGCGGGACAGGTGCAGGGCGCGGAGCTGGGTTTCTTGGGACAGGCCTACGTCAACGTGCT
>DATKQY010000036.1:0-36850 GCA_035532475.1 Acidimicrobiales bacterium
CTCGCCATCTGCGCCGAGGTCAGAGGCGAGCTACGCGTCCTCACGGTGCACGAGGGTCCGACGAGCCAGCGGCGCAAGGCAATCCGCAGTCTCACGGAGCACATCCGGGCCACGATCGGGCTCGGGCGCTAACTCTGTACCTCCTAGGTTCTCACTCAGAGGTGCTGCGTCCCCGACGATCGGGGGCGGTTCGCTAAGGCTGCTTGGCCCTCAATTCTGGGACACCCCCGGAGTTAACGGAGTCGGAGCGGACCGCAGCCGCTGGCTCTGTAGCTCATAGCACGGACTAGGCAGGCGGCGACAAAGACCACCGTCACCAGTTGTGAGCCAAGGAGCCAGGCAGTCGACCACGCCCTGGAGGCCTTTCGCCGCCAGAGCATCACGGCGGGAGCCGCAAACGCTGCGCCGATGAGCGCGATCCAGCGAATCCCTATCTGCACCGATGCCTCGACCTCCGCGTAGGACGCGCAGAGCGCCACGATCGGTACCCCGATCAGCGTCCCCGGGTGCGATAGCAGCGAACGAGAGTCGCTGTCGTCGCGGCGCAGGTCAGCAGCGTCTCGCCTGCTGACATGCTCCGCCAATCTCGCGAAGACAACGCCCGCGGTTTCCTCACCAAGTCCGTCGCTTGGCAGCGACTCGAGCCACTCTCGCAAACGAGGTTCTGCGATCACCGTGACGCCGTCTCGTGGCGAGGGAGGAGCTTGGGAGCCGGGGACCACCTCGCGGTGGATCCCCTCCCTATTCAGGACCTACCTGTTGTCAATCCTCGTTCGCGAGGAGCCCAAATTGCCCGAAATCCTTGTCAAGTCAGGGGTGCTGGTCAGGCTCGATCGGCGGAGCGACCGGTCGCGACGGTCGCCGAGCTGGCGGCAGCGGTCGAAGCCGCCCCGGGTTGCTGCCGACTTGCCATCCTCTTGCCGGCGTGGTGCCAGCCACGGCGCGGCGAAGTCCTTGGGTTGCAGCGGCGGGACGTCGACCTGATGCACGGCACCATTCGGATCGAGCGGTCGGTGGTACGACCGATGGACGGCATGACCGTGATCGGGCCACCGAAGACGAGCGCAGGCGCCCGCACGCTCACGGTTCTTTCGAACGTTCTGCCAGTCCTACGGGAGCATCTCCGGCGGTATGTTGCGCCTCAGCCGCAAGCGTGGTTGTTCACCAACGAGAGCGGCGGCCCGATGATCCCCGTGACGCTCAATCGGATATGGCAGCGAGCCCGGAAAGTGATCGGACGGACCGACCTGCACTACCACGACCTTCGGCACACCGGGCTCACTTGGGCCGCGGCGTCCGGCGCGTCGGTGGCCGAGCTGATGCGTCGCGGCGGCCACGCCAATCCGGCCGCAGCGCTCCGCTATCAGCACGCGACCGAGGAGAGGGACCGGGCGATCGCTGATGCTCTCGCTGAGTTGGCAACCGGCCAGGTCGTCCGTTTCGGGAGCCAGCCAAGGAGGATCACGTCCAGGAATGCCAAGTCCCGGAGCAGATCGCGCACGTAGCGATGGCGCGGGTTCTGAAAGCCTGACAAATATCGCCGATGAGCTGGGATGATGCAGTGCACCCCCAACGGGATTCGAACCCGTGTTTCCGCCTTGAAAGGGCGGCGTCCTCGGCCGCTGGACGATGGGGGCCGGGATCGGCTCGGGACGGCTGAGAGGCTACCAGCCGTTCCGTGGCGCCCGACCTGCGACGCCATCGCCGCGCGGCTCCGGATCCGCTGCCCGGGGTCCGCGCCGCGCGGCGCAACGACCGGCTCAGCCTCCCGCGCCGGGCGTCTCGCGGCTGAGGACCCAGCCGGTTCGCTCGGGGGCATCGCGAAGCTCGACGCCGAGCTGCGCGAGACGATCGCGCACAGCGTCAGCTTCGTCGTAGCGCCGCGCGTCTCGAGCGTTGGCCCGCAGCTCGATGAGCGTCTCCACGAACGGCCCGACCACCTCGCCAAGTTCGCGCAGGCCACCGACCGCGACACGGCCCAGCTCGACGACCATGGACCGCAGGCTCGCACGGGCGCGTTCCATCTCGTCCTCCTGGGGGATGTCCGTCGACCAGGCGACGATCTCCTGCTCGAGGTGGAGGATCGCGGCAACGGCGGCCTCAGCGTCACCGGCGGCGAGCGCCGCGGCGAACTCCTTCTCGGCGGCGCGCACGATGTCGAGCAGGGGCGAGGTCGCGAGCGGCTGGCCCGGAACGAACCGCGCGCCCGGGCCGTCCGCGCCACGTTGCCGGCCCCGCTCACCGGTGCCGCCCCCGGTCCCGTCCGAGCGCCCTCCCGCTCGCGCCGCGAAGGCCGCTTCGGCGAGGGCGCCGATCGGCACCGTGTCCCCGGAGGCGAACGTCGTCGAGCGGCCCCGGCGACGGACCGTCACGACTCCGACGCCGCCGATGCTCGCCGTCTCTGCGTCGAGGTCGAGGACGACGGCGGTGTGCTCGTCCACCCCGAGGACGAAGCAGTCGTCGGGCAGCTGCTCCTCCATCGCCGCCAGCCGGCGCTCGCCGAGATAGCAGAACCGCGTGTCGTGCGAGCCGCCCTCGGCGTTGTTGTAGTGGGGGACGACGGCCACCCTCAGGCCCGCCGCGGCCATGACGTCGAGACCTTCCAGCCAGTGGGGCTCCTCGCCGACCTTGTAGATCTCGTAGACGGGGACGGTGAACGCCCCGAGCGTGAGGGCCGCCGCGCTGGCGAAGGCGACCGCCCCGCCGTGGGTGAGCTTCTCGCGCAACAGCTGTGGCACCACGCTTCCCTGCCAGCTGCGCAGCGCGTAGGTCGGGCTACCCGGTCCCGAGAAGACGTAGCGAGCGTCGCGAACCGCTGACGTCAGCCGCTCGGCGGCGAACGGATCGCCGACGCGGGACGCTCCGGGCTCCCGGACCTCGTCCCCGCCTGCCGAGCCGGCGACCTCCAGGGTTGTCCGCAGGCTCTCGCGAAAGTACGCAGCGGCACGCGACGCCAGCTCGCGGGCGTTCTCCTGGAACCCGAACGGCGTGCCGAGGAGCACCGCAGGCACCGGCGGCGGACCGAGCCGGCCGAGTACCGAGCGGTGCACCTTCGCCATCGTCGGGGCGAGCTCGCCCGAGCCCATCAGCACCGCGAGGCGCGCCAGGGCGGGCGCCGAAGCCGCCCTCACGGCCCGCCGGGCAGCGGCGTCCCGTCCCAGCGCAGTCCTCCTGGCGGCTCTCCCCACGGGTCCTCCGGCGCCTCGTCGTCCGCGCCAGGCGTCGCGGGTGGCAGCACCCCCGCCAGGGCGTCGACCACCTCGTTCTCCAGGTAGGAGAGGTAGCTGTAGCACACCCACTCCGCGTAACGGGGGTCGTGCTCATCGAGCTCCGCCATCGTCTCGGTCACGCCGAGGGAGGAGCCGATGACGAGTCGCAGGTCGTTCAGCGCGGCGAGCCAGGCCTCGAGCTCCTCGCCCGTCAGCCGGGTTGCGTCGGCTGTGCGCAGCAGGAGCGCGAGCGTCTCTCGATGGTGGGCCACCAGCTCCGCGCGCACGATCCCCACATAGGCGGCCTCCGCAGCCTCGTCCCTCAGGTAGGCGGGCGGGAACAGCCGGCGCAACGGATCCTGGACGCCCGGCTTCTCGGGGTCGTCGGCGCCCCCGGCGCGGGGCGCGCGGGTGCGGTCTCGTGGTCGAGCGACCTCGGCCCCGTCGTCGGCGCCCGGGGCGGCGGGATCGGTCGCCGTGGCGAGCAGCTCGTCGAGCTGGCGCGGCAGATGGGCGAGGAGCGCCCGCTCCTCGGGCGGTAGGCGGACCTCGAAGCTCCCGCGCGCGTCCGGCCGGATCCGTCGGCGCTGGCGCGGGCTCATCCGGACTGCTCCATGGTGGCCCACAGGCCGTGTCGGTGCAGCCGGGCGACGTCCAGCTCGGCCCGTTCGCGCGGCCCGGAGGTCACGACGGCCCGTCCCCGGTGGTGGACATCGAGCATGAGCTTGGTCGCCTTCTCCCGCGAGTAGCCGAAGAGCTTCTGGAAGACGTAGGTCACATAGCTCATCAGGTTGATCGGATCGTTCCAGACGATGACGAGCCACGGCCGGTCGGGGCGTCTCGCGTCGTCGGTTGCCGGCGTGTCCCGGATCTCCGGGGCGGCCTCCACGGGCGCAGCGCTTCCACCGGCACCGGTCGTGCCGGTGGTCCTCGCGGTGTTGGACGTCGCGTTCATCGGGGGTGGGTCGGTCCCGGTCGGAGTCTCGCGCCTAGGCGGGGGCGTTGGCGACGCCCGGGTGGGCCGGCGCGGCGACTGGGGCCTGGTCGGTCGCTGCGGCGACGGCCTGGGCCGGCACGACTGCCGCCGGGTGGCGGTGGAGACCGAGGTAGAAGGCGAGCATGGCGCACCACACCGAGGTCGCGCCCGCCAGGTGCAGCTCGACAACGAACGCGTTGTCGTGCAGGAAGTACTGGGTGTAGCCGAGCGCCCCCTGTAGTGCCAGCACCTCCAGCACGGTCCGGGCCCGCCGCTGGATGGCGGCGGGCGCCTTCGCGTGGTGGAGCGCGAACAACGTGGCGAGCGTGGCGCCGATCAAGAAGAGCGCGATGTCGGAATGGAACTCGGCGATCTCTTGGAACGCGATCGGCACGCGCTTGGCCCCCGGGCCTCCCGCGTGCGGTCCGGCACCGGTGACGATGGTGCCGACACAGACGAGCAGCGTGACCGTCCCGAGCAGGATGCGGGCGAGCCAGACGAGGTCGGAGCCGACGGCCGGCTCAGCGGGCGTGTCGGCGTGAGTCGCACGGTGGAGGAGCACGACGGCGTCCGCGAGGACGGCGAGCGTCAGGACGAAGTGCACGGCGACGAAGTAGGGGTTGAGCTTGGTGAGGACCACGATGCCACCGAGGACGATCTGAGCCAGGAGGCCGACGACCAGTCCCGAGGCGAGCTTGACGAGATCGCTGCGTCGGGGAGCTCGGCGGAGTGCCGCGAGGAACGCCACGATCGACACGACGGTCACCGCGACGGAGACCATCCGGTTCGAGAACTCGACGAGCGGATGGAACGAGATCGTCGGGGTGACGCTGGCGTGGGAGCACGTCGGCCAGTCGAGGCAGCCGAGGCCCGAGCCGGTCAGGCGCACCGCCCCCCCGGTGACGACGAGCAGCGCGTAGCACGCGACCGAGACGATCGCGATGGCGCGGAACGCGCTCGGGCTCACCTGCGGCAGGTGCGCCGAACGCGCCCTTCGGCGGAATGCGGACGGGCTCATGCTGGAGGGAAGCACCGGTGGACCATGCTAGGAGTGACGGTCGGACCTGGCCATTCGCCTCGTGGCCGGACCTCGAGGTGCATCGCGGCGCCGAGGACCGCCTCCAGCATCCGGGACGCGCTCACTCGAAACGGAACGCTCGCGCCGCGGCCACGGGGGCGGCCACGGCCCACGCCGCGAGCACGATCCACGCCTCTGCGGGAGCGGCCGCCCCGCTGCCGAGCACCGGGTGGAGCACGTCTGTGAGCGCGGCGGCCGGCAGGACCCGCGCCGCGGCAGCGAGACCGCCCAGCTTGGCGAGCGGGAAGACGACGCCGCCGACCAGGAGCAGGACGACGTACAGCCCGTTCGCGACCGCGAGCGTCACCTCGGCGCGCAGCGCTCCCGCCATGAGCAGGCCGAGGCCGGCGAAGGCGACGGTGGCGAGCAGCTCGGCGCCGACCCCGGCGGCGGCGCCGGCGTGGGGCCGCCAGCCGAGGCCGAAGGCCACCGCGACGATCACGCCAGCCTGGACGAGCTCCACGCCGACGACGGCCAGGATCTTCGCCGTGACGAGCGCCGGCCTGCCGAGCGGTGTCGTGCCGAGCCGCTTCAGGACGCCGTAGCTTCGCTCGAATCCCGTGGCGATGCCGAGGCTCACCATCGCGGTGGACATCACGGCGAGAGCGAGGATCCCCGGGGCGAGGAAGTCGACCCGGTGGCGCGTGCCCGTCGGCAGCACCGGGACGAGGCTGAAGAAGACCAGCAGCGCCACCGGGATCCCGAAGGTCACGAGCAGGGTCTCGCCGCGCTCGAGGGTCATGCGGATCTCTTCGAGGGTCTGGGCCCGGAGGGCCCGCCATCTCATCGGTGCACCCCGCGGCGCTCCCCGCGGCCCGCGCCGCCACCGGGCGTCCGCCTGCGGGCCCCCCGCGGGCGGCCGGACAGGCCGGCCTGGTCGCCAACGGCGCCGGTCCGGTCCGGGTCGGTCGCAACGGCGCGGGAGCTCTCGGCATCGCGCTCTCGGTTCGCGGTGAGGCGCAGGAACACGTCCTCCAGACGCTCGCCGGCCCGCAGGTCGGAGATGGACAGGTCGCGCTCGGCCAGCAGGGCGGTGAGGCGAGCGACCGCAGCGGGTGTCGGGGCCGTGTCGACCCGGTACTCGCCCGGTCGCTCCTCCGTCAGGGCGGCGCCGAGCGCGGCGCCGACGGCTTCGACGTCCATGCCCGGCGGCGCTGCGAAACGGATCTCCTCGCCGCGCGCGACGAGCTCGGCGGGACGCCCGGCCGCGACGACCTGGCCCCGATCGATGATGACGAGCCGGTCGGCGAGCCGCTCGGCCTCGCCGAGCTCGTGCGTCGTGATGAGGACGCAGACTCCCTCCTCGCGCAGGCGCGCGATGACGTCGCGGACGACGAAGCGGCCGGCAGGGTCGATGCCGGCCGTCGGCTCGTCGAGGAACGCCACCCGCGGGCGGCCCACCAGCGCGAGCGCGAGCGCCAAGCGCTGGCGTTCGCCGCCGGAGAGCCGCTTCGCCGGGGTGTCGGCGACGTCTTCGAGACCCACGAGGCGGAGCAGCTCGTCGGGTTCGCGCGGGTCCTCGTAGTACGAGGCGAAGAGCCGGAGCGCGCGAGCGGCGCCCATCATCGGGTACGTGCCGCCCCCCTGGAGCATCACGCCGATCAGTGGCGTGACGGTCGACCGGTTGCGCCTTGGATCGAGGCCGAGGACGCGGACACGGCCGGCGCCGGGGACGCGGTAGCCCTCCAGCGTCTCGACCGTGGTGGTCTTGCCGGCGCCGTTCGGGCCGAGCAGGCCGAGGACCTCGCCGGGCTCGGCGCTGAAGGAGACGCCGTCGACGGCGACCGTCCGGCCGTAGCGGACGACGAGCTCTTCGACTTCGATGGCCGGCACCGTCGCCGAGGTTAACGGCTCGGCGCCACGGCCTTCGGCGACCCGTCGGGGCCCGCCGGCAGGGAGCTCAGCGATTGCGGGGCGCCTCCAGCCGGTAGCCGAGCCCGCGGATCGTGGTGATCAGCTCCGGCTTCGAAGGGTCGCGCTCGATCCGCGAGCGGAGCCGCTTGATGTGGACGTCGAGGGTCTTCGTGTCGCCCACATAGTCGAGACCCCAGACACGGTCGATGAGCGTGTCGCGCGTCACGACCCTCCCGGCGTTGGTGAGGAGCTGTTCGAGCAGCTCGAACTCCTTCAGCGGGAGCTGGACCTCCTGGCCGCGGACCACGCACTCATGGCGGTCCGCGTCGAGGCGCACCTCGCCGACCTCCAGCACGTTCGACGGGGGAGGGCTGCTCGGCAGCAAAGGCCGGGTGGCTTCGGGGGCGGGGCTCGGCGGGACGACCCGGCTGGTGTCCGAGGCTCGCTCGCCACGCGGTGTCCTGCGCAGGACGGCCCGCATCCGCGAGACGAGCTCGCGCAGGCGGTACGGCTTCGCGACGTAGTCGTCGGCGCCCACCTCCAGTCCGACCACGGTGTCGATCTCGGTCGACTTCGCCGTCACCATGATGATCGGCACGTTCGAGCGCGAGCGGATCGAGCGGCATACGTCGAGACCTGAGACCTTCGGCAGCATCACGTCGAGGAGGACGAGGTCGAAGGACTGCGCATCGAAGCGGCTGAGGGCCTCCACGCCGTCACGGGCCACGGTGACGGCGAATCCCTCGCGCTCGAGCCCGATGACGAGCGCGTCGACGAAGGACTCCTCGTCCTCGGCCAGCAGCACGGCCACGGGACCCTCCTCCCGTCCGGCCCCGTCGCGCCCTTCGAGCGATCCGGCCTGAGCGCTCACGCGTCGGGCCTGCCCTGGACGGGAAGGCGCAGCGTGAACGTCGCACCCTCGCCCTCGCGCGAGTCGACCTGCACCGTGCCGTGATGGTTCTGGGCGACGTGGCGGACGATCGCGAGGCCGAGCCCGGTGCCGCCCGTCGAGCGGCTCCGCCCGTGGTCGACCCGGTAGAAGCGCTCGAAGACCCGCTCGAGATCGCGTGCCGGGATGCCGATCCCCTTGTCGTTGACGGAGATGAGGACCTCGTCGTTCTCGGTCCAGCCGCGGCACTCGACGACACCGCCCTCGTAGGAGAACTTCACCGCGTTCTCGAGCAGGTTGTAGACGGCGGAGGTGAGCTGGCGCCGATCGCCGAGGACGGCCACCGGGGGGGATGGCTCGTCGAGCGTGAGGTCGACGTTGCGCTGGTCGGCCGCGGCGCGCACGCGCTCAGCGGCCTCGGCCATCACGAGGTTCACGAGGACGGGCTCGCGCGGCGGCGACTCCTCGCTCTCGATGCGCGTCAGGTCGAGCAGGTCGTCGATGATCCGCGAGATACGGAACGCCTCGGTGTGGATCCGCTGCGCCAGCCGCTGGGACACGGCCGGCTCCGTCTCGGCGAGGAGGGTCTCAGCGAGCAGGCCGAGGGCTCCCATGGGCGTCTTCAGCTCATGGCTGACGTTCGCGACGAAGTCGCGGCGGACCTCCTCGAGCCTCCGCCGCTCCGAGACGTCCTCGATCACGGCGATCACGCCGAGCGCCCGCTGGCCGTTGTCGATGCTCTGCGTGCGCACGTTCAACGTCCGGCGTGGCGGGCCGTAGAGCTCGAGCGTGCGCTCCTCCGACGCGCCCGGAGCCGTCGCTGCGAGCAGCTCGTCGACGGCCTGGGCGGCGAGCGCGTCCCCGTGGCGGTTCCCCATCAGCGCGATGGCTCTCGCGTTCCTGAAGACCGGCTCGCCGTGCTCGTCGCAGACGAGGACGGCCTGAGGCAGGGTGTCGAGCGCCCGCCGGAGGCGGATGGCGTCTGCGCTCGACTCGGCGACGGCCTCGGCGGCCCGGTCCGTCGCCCGCTCCACGTAGTTCAAGGACTCTTCGAGGTTGTGCGGCTCGACCGCCTCCGCCTCCGCGCCGAGGCGGCTACCGAGCGCCAGCAGGCGCTGGCGCAGCCCGCGCACCCCCCGTCGTCCCCCGAGCAGGTACGCGAGCACGACGGCGGCGATCACGATGACCGCCGCGATGACGAAGTCGAGGGCCGAGACGCCGACCGTTGCTGTCACGGGCGTTCCCGTGCGGACTGCACGGCTCCAGCATGGCAGCTCCCGGGTCGGTGGTCGGCCGTCTGCGGGGGACACCACCGGGCGATGCACGAGACCCATTGAAACAACATGAACGCGCGTCTAGGGTGATCGCGGCGCCGGGTTGAGTCCCCGGCGGCACCTCTCGGGGCGCGGACATGTCGCACGGCGGCCGCGGCGCCCCCTTTCGCGAAACCCGACGGGCCGCCGCGCGGGCGGCCCGGGACCACGGAGGTACGAGGTGCCGATGCTCCATGTCGCTCTTGGCGCGCGTCTCGCCAGCGGGCTCATCACGCTCACGCCCGACAGCTCCGCCCTGCCCGGCAGCTCAGCGCTGCAGACGCTCGCCAACGGCATCGGCTGGTGGGGCCTGCTCGCGTCGCTCGTCGGCCTGGTCGTCGGCGCGGCCACGTGGGCCCTCGGGTCCCACACGAACAACTACCAGCACGCGTCCACCGGCCGGCGCGCCGTGCTCGTCTCCGGCGCCGCCTGTCTGATCATCGGGGCGGCGCCGCCGTTGCTCAACTTCTTGTTCAGCCTCGGCGGGAAGGCCTGAGCTCGGTGGACGCCGCCCTGGTCCTCGGCGCCGGTGCCGGCCTCGGCGACCGCCCGGCAGCCTCCAGTCTGGTCGTGGCGGGCGTGCCGCTACTCGGCGCCGGCCTCGCCCGGGTGCTCCTGGAGGCGGTCACGTCGTGGGTCGTCGCCGGTGCGGCCAGCTTCGTCTCGGCGCTCGGCAGCGTCCTGCAGGCGACGACCCAGCCAGATCTCGGCACAGGCTTCCAGCACGAGCTCACCGTCATGGCCGAGATCGGGGCTCTGCTCGCGCTGCCCTTCCTCGTGCTCGCGGCGGTCCACGCGCTGGTGCGCCAGGACGTCGGCCTGCTCCTCAGGGCGGCGCTGGTCCGCCTGCCACTCGCCGTGCTCCTCGGGGCAGGCGCGGCCCAGCTCGTCGAGCTGGCGCTCGCCGCGACCGACGAGCTCTCATCCTCCCTCGCCGGAGCGAACGGTGCTCCGGCGAGGACGCTCGTCGCCCACCTGGTCACCGTTCTCGCGGGGAGCGGGCCCGGTGCGGCACCGCTGGCGGGCTTCGCCGGGCTGCTCATCGCCGGGTCGGCGGCGGTCGTCGCGCTCGTCCTCTGGCTCGAGCTCGTCGTGCGGTCGGCAGCAGTTGCGGTGGCGACGCTCTTCTTGCCGATAGCGCTCGCGGGGATCGTCTGGCCGGCGAGCGCGCACTGGGCGCGACGCCTCGGCGAGACGATCGCCGCGCTGGTGCTCTCCAAACTCGTCGTCGTCGGCGTGCTCACGCTCGCTGCCAGCACCCTCGTGGACCGAGGCGGCGTCTCCGGCATGGTCGAGGGGGTGGCCCTGCTGCTCCTCGCGACGCTCTCGCCCTTCGCCCTGCTGCGGCTGATCCCGATGGTCGAGGCGGGGGCCGTCGGCCAGCTCGAGGGCGCTGCCCGGCTCGGCGGGCGAGCGGCCCGGTCTGCGGCATCCAACGCCGCCGGGCTCGCGCTCGGGTTCGCGACCGGCGGCGACACGGCCGCCGGAGCCGGGGCGCCGACCGTGGTCGACGACGTCGGGCAGGCGACCGGCGTGGCGCGCGACTCGCCGGACGTCCTCGCAGACGCCGGGCGGATCACCGCCGATCTCGAGGCGAGCGACGCCGCCCGCCGCGGGGACGCGCCGGCGGACGGGACCGGCGATGACCGAGGCTGAGAAGCGGGCCCGCTTCCGCTTCGGGCCCCGTGACCGCCGTGGGCTCGTCGCGGGCGTCCGCACCGGCCAGCTCGGTGTCGTGGCGGCCTCCCTCGCTTGCGCCGTGGGTCTCGTCCGGGGCCTGCACGGCCCTCCGGCTGCCGTCGCAGGGGCGGGCGCCGCCCTCGCCGGGGCCGCCGCAGCCTGTTGGCCACTTCGCGGCCGGACGCTCGAGCAGTGGCTCCCCGTCACCGTGCGCTTCATCGCGTCGCGACGCAGGACGTCGAGCGGCGTACCGGCCGACCAGCGCCGCGCCCCGTCGAGGAGGCGAGCGCCAGAGCCCCTGGCTCGTCTCGAGGTCGTCGAGGCCGCCACCGCGGGCAGCCGGGCGATCGGTGCGGTGCACGACACCCGGCAGGGGACGCTCACCGCGGTGTGCTCCCTCGGCGGGGAGTCGTTCGCGCTCCTCGCCGAGGAGGAGCGCTCGCGGCGGGTGGGCGCCTGGTCCGCGGTGCTCGCGTCCGTCGCCCGCGAGCGCGCGGCGCTGCACCGCTTGCAGTGGGTGTCGCGCACGCTTCCCGATCCCCGCGAGCAGCTGCGACGAGCCGGGCCTTCGGCCCGGTCCCCGGCCGCCCGCGTCGCGGCCGGGCGCGCCTCGGCCGGCTCGGGCACGCCCGGGCCGGGCACGGAGATCGAGCCCCGGGGCGCGCACGCCCCGCGTCGTGATGCGATGGCGGTCGCGGTCGCGGCACAGTCGTACGCGACGCTGGTGCGACTCGAGGCCGAGCACGCCCTCCGTCACGAGCTGCTGCTCGCCGTCACGGTCCGTGTGCGCAGCGCCCGGGCGGGCGGCACCGGGCTCGCCGAGGCGGCCGCCGTGCTCGCCGACGAGGTCGATTCAATGGAGCGACGGTGCCGCGAAGCGGGCCTCCCGGTCGATGGTGCCCTCTCTCCCGTCGGGCTGCGCGCGGCCCTGCGGCGGGGGCTGGAGGTGCGGTCGCGCACCGGCCCGCGCCCGACCCACCCGTGGCCGGCCGTCCTCGAGGAGCGCTGGACGTCTGCGCGGACCGACGGCACCTGGCACGCGACGTTCTGGATCGCCGAGTGGCCCCGCACCGACGTCGGCAGCGACTTCCTGCTGCCGCTCCTCCTCGGGTGTTCCGAGCGCAGGAGCATCTCCGTCGTGATGTCCCCGATCGCGCCGCTGCGAGCCGTGCGCGCCGCCGAGCACGCCCGGACCTCGACCGTGGCCGACGCCGAGCTGCGCCGCCGGCACGGCTTCGCGGTGACGGCGCGGGCCCGCCACGAGCACGACGCCGTCGTCCGGCGCGAGTCCGAGCTTGCCGAGGGGCACGCCGGCTACCGCTTCTCCGGCTACGTGACGGTGAGCGCGCCGGGTCGGGCCGAGCTCGAGCGCGCCTGCGGGCGTGTCGAGCAGGCCGCGGCGCTCGCCCGCCTCGAGCTGCTCCGCCTCAACGGCAGCCAGGCGGAGGCGCTCTGCTGCACCTTGCCGATCGGACGCGGGTGCGCATGAGACTCCCTGCGCACGAGGCGACCACGGCGCAGCTCGGGGCGCTGTACCCCTTCGTGACGAGCCGCACGCTGCCGGCCCCCGGCGTGCTGGTCGGCCGCGACGTGTTCGGGGGCGCCTTCGTCCACGATCCCTTCGAGCTGTACGCAGCAGGCGTCCTGACCAACCCGAACGTCCTCGTCCTCGGCCAGATCGGGCGCGGCAAGAGCGCGTTCGTGAAGACCTACCTCTACCGACAGGCCGCGTTCGGTCGGCGGGTCGTGGTCCTCGATCCGAAGGGCGAGTACGGCCCGTTGGCGCGAGCGCTCGGTGTCGAGCCGATCCTGCTCGAGCCCGGGGGCGCGGTCCGGCTCAATCCGCTCGACGCGCCCCGGGCCGGCGGCCCGGGCGCGGCAGAGGAGACGTCCCGGCGCCGGCTCGCGCTGCTCTCGGCGCTCGCCTCGGCGTGCCTCGACCGCCCGCTCCGCCCCGTTGAGCACACGGCGCTCGAGCTCGCCCTCACCGGAGCGTCCGCGGACATGCGTCCTCCGACGCTCCCCGAGGTCGTCGAGGCGCTGCTGTCGCCAACGGTCGCGTCGGCGCGCGCCGTGGCGAGCGACGTCGCGACGCTGCGGGCCGAGGCGCGCGACGTGGCGCTCGAGCTGCGTCGCCTCGTCCACGGGGAGCTGCGGGGGATGTTCGACGGTCCCACCACCACCGGGATCGACCTGCACGGCCCGGCGGTCGTCCTCGATCTCTCCGCCGTCTACCATTCGCCCGCGCTCGGCGCCCTCGTCACCTGCGCAGCGGCCGCGCTGGAGGCCGGCTGGCGCGCGGGCACGGGCGAGCGGACGCTCCTCGTCGTCGACGAGGCCTGGGCGGTCCTCGCCAACCTGGGCGTCGCCCGCTTCCTCCAGTCGTCGTGGAAGCTGGCGCGAGCCCACGGCGTCGCGAACGTCGCCGTGCTGCACCGCGTCTCGGACCTCGCGAGCGCGGGCGGCGCCGGCAGCGTCGGGGCCCGCATCGCCGAGGGCCTGCTCGCCGACTCCGAGACGCTCGTCTGCTACGCCCAGGGCGCGGGCGAGGTGCCCGCGGCGTCAGCGGCGCTCGGTCTTGGCGAGGCCGAGTCCCGTCTCCTCCCCCGGCTAGGGCGCGGTGTGGCGCTGTGGCGTGTCGCCGGCCGGTCCTTCCTCGTCGAGCACCGGATCGCGCCCGGCGAGCGTGCCCTCGTCGACACCGACGCCCGCCTCCTCCCGCTCCGGTGACGCCTCGGGGTGGCCACGGGACGTCTGTTCGGGCGCGGCCTGCCTTCCCCGGGTCACGGCCCGGCGCGCCGGTCCGCAGGCCGGGCGGGGCCACCGCCCCCGGGCGCGCGGAGCCGGCGGCGTGCCTCGCCGTCATCGCCGTCGCGGTGCTCGCGCTGGCCTGCTGGGCGGCGTCGGGGATCGACGCCGTGCTCGGCGGGCACGGGTGGCGAGACGTCCCGCTGCGCGCCGCCCCGGCACTGGTGCTGCGCATCCTGGTCGATCCCTCCTCGCCCGTTCGCGCCTTCCCCCGGGGACTTCGTCCCGATCTGCCTGGCGCAACCGGTTGGTGGGCGACGGTCGCGCTGGTGCTCGCCACGGCGGCGGCGGGCGTCGTCGGCGCGACGATGGTGGTCCGGCGGGTGGTCGGGCGAGCGCGTCCGGGGACGGGCCCGGCGCCGCGTGGCAAGGGCACCAGCGCCAGCGCCACCTGGGCGGCGTCGTCCGAGCTCCGACCGCTCGCCGTGCGGGCAGCCGGTTCGGGTCGCCTCGTCCTCGGCCGGGCGGGCCGGCGCCTCGTCGCCGCCGAGCGGGGACACTCGCTCCTCGTCGTCGGCCCGAGCCAGTCCGGCAAGACGACCGGTCTCGCGATCCCTGCCATCCTCGAGTGGCAGGGACCCGTCTTGGCGACGAGCGTGAAGACGGACCTCGTGCGCGACACGCTGGCGTGGCGCCGCCGGGTCGGGACGAGCCTCGTCTACGACCCCGCCGGGGTCTCCGGCCTGCGCAGCGCCGGCTGGTCGCCGCTCGCGGCGTCGGCCAGCTGGGCCGGTGCACGTCGCGTCGCGGCCGCCCTCTGCTCGGTGGCCCGCGCCGGCGGCGCCGGGCTGGATGACGCGGCGTTCTGGTACGCGACGGCGGAGAAGCTCCTCGCCCCGCTCCTCTTCGCAGCAGCGAGCTCTGGCGGATCGATGCCCGACGTGGTCCGTTGGGTCGACACCGAGGAGGTGGACGAGGTCCTCTTCGCGCTCGAGCTCGCCGGGGTCGACGAGGCGGTCCGGGCGGCGGAGGCGAGCTTCGGCCGCGAGGATCGCCAGCGCAGCTCGGTCTACACGACCGCCGAGACGGTACTGGCGGCGTTCGCCGATCCGTCGGTGGCGGCGACGACCGAGCACCACGAGCTGGACCCGGCGCTGCTCCTCGACGGCGGGCACCACACCTTCTACCTGGTCGCCCCATCCCACGAGCAGGAGCGGCTGCAGACCGTGTTCGTCGCGATCCTTCGCAGCGTCGTCGAGGCGGCCTTCGAGACGGCGTCGCGCGCCGACCGTGCGCTCGACCCGCCGCTGCTCGTCGTGCTCGATGAGGCCGCCAACGTCGCACCCCTCGCCGGCCTCGACGCGCTGGCGGCGACGGCGTCCTCGCACGGGATCCAGGTCGTCACCGTCTGGCAGGACCTCGCCCAGGTGGAGGCACGCTACGGCGCGCGCTGGGCCACCGTCGTGAACAACCACCGGGCGAAGCTCGTCTGCTCTGGTGTCGCTGATCCCGCGACCCTCGAGCACGTCAGCCGGCTCGTCGGCGACGAGGACCACGTCGTCGACTCGACGACGGTCGACGAGCACGGCGCCACGACGCGCACGGCCAGCCTCGCGACCCGCCGGCTCCTGCCCGCCGACATGCTGCGGAGGCTGGCGCCGGGCGAGGCGGTGCTCCTCTACGGCCATCTCCCGCCGGTGCATCTCGCGCTGCGGCCCTTCTTCGCGGAGCGCTCCCTCCGCCGGCTCATGTCGGTCGCTCACGCCGGGGCTCGGCGCGACGCGCCCCCGAGCGGCGGTCCGGTCGTCTGGTCGGCGCTGCTCAGCTCGTGGCGCGGTCGACGAAGGGCGCGAGCACTGCCCCGGCAACCGCCGCGCCGACGGTGAGGCCGAGCACGAGCCAGCGGGAACGCCGCGGGAGCTCGCCGAAGCCGAGGACCGTCGCCGCCGTGTCTCCCGCGTCCGCGAGTGCCCCCGCCTCCACCCAGCCGCGGACGGGAGCGCCGTCGCGGGCAGCCATCACGGCGCCGAGCCCGAGTGCGAGGTCACGCCCGCCGAGGGTCCGCGCGAACAGTCGTACCGCGGGACGCTTGGCCTCGTCCGGCCCGACCCACGGCGCGGCCGGGAGGGCCGGCACGGCGAGCGCGGTGATGCCGAGGAGCGCTCGGAGCGCGCCGAGCCCGACGGCGAGGCGGCGCGCGAGCTGCGGGTCGAGGGCGCGGGTGGGGCAGACCCGGGTCGCCGATCGCGCCGCGACCACGAGCCTCACGGGTGCGTCGAGCTGCTGTCGGCGAGCATCGCGGTGCCAGCCGTCCGGGCGCTCGCGGCCAGGACGGGCGAGCCGTCGGCCGTGGAGCCGCCGACGACGGTCGACGCGGTCTCCGTCTCGCCGGCGCCGGCGAGCGCGGCGAGCAGGGCGTGCTCGCCCGAGACCTCGTCGAGGGCCCGGCCCGCCGGCTCGGGGAGCAGCAGGGTGAACAGCAGCCCGAGCCCCGCGGCGCCGGCCGACACGAGTAGCGAGCCCCGTAGCCCGAGGTGGGCGATCAGCACCGGGACGGCGAACACGCCGATGCACGCTCCGGCCTTCGCGACGCCGGCGGACGTCCCGTGTGCCGTCGTCCTGGCGCCGGTCGGGAAGAGCTCGCTCGGCAGGACGAAGGTCGTGGTGTTCGGGCCGAACTCCGCGAAGAAGTAGCTGATCCCGTAGCAGAGGAGGAACGGCACGACGCTCGACGCGATGCCCGGCACGGCTCCCGCGACGAGGTAGGCGCCCGCCATGATGGCGAAGCCGATCAGCTGGAGGCGCTTGTGCCCGATGCGGTCCATCGTGGCGAAGGCGAGGACGTAGCCGGGCAGCGCGGCGACGACGAAGACGATCAGGGTCCAGGCGAGCTTTGCCAGCAGGCTCGAGCTCGGATCCACCGAGTGGAGCACGATCGGCGTCGAGATCGTGTTGCCGTAGTAGGCGTAGTCGAAGGCGAACCACGACCCGGCCGTCCCGAGCAGGACGAGGAGCAGGCGGGGGTGGCGGGCCATGTCGCCGAGGGTCATCTGCATCCGCGCGCCGACGCGGGGACCACGATCGGCGAGCGGGACCGCGCTCTCGCCGGAGGCGTGCAGCGGCCGCGCCGAGCTCCCGTTCGTGGCGATCCCGGCGATCCCGGCCACTTCGGCGGCGGCGGCGTCCTTGGCTCCTTGCACCCGCTCCGCGAAGCGGGGGGATTCGGGGATGCGCCGGCGGAAGTAGACGGCGGCCCCGGCCGGCAGCGCGCCGAGACCGAGCATCAGGCGCCACGCCGTGTCGACGCCCGAACCCGCGGCGAGCAGCGTCATGCCGACGATCGGTCCGACGATGAGACCCAGCGCCTGCATGGAGAAGAGGAGGCTCACGAGGCGGCCGCGGCTGTGGCGGTTCGAGAACTCGCTCATCAGCACGGCGCTCACCGGGTAGTCGCCACCGATGCCGAAGCCGAGCACCAGACGGGAGGCGATGAGGACCCCGAGGTTCGGCGAGAGCGCCGAGGCGACGGCGCCGAGCACCATGACCACCGCGACGAAGCGGTAGACGCGCCGGCGCCCGACGATGTCGGCGAGGCGGCCGAGCACGATCGCGCCGAGGAACGCCGAGAAGAGCGTGGAGCTCCCGACGAGGCTCACGTCCGTCGTGGAGAGGTGCCATTCGCCCTTCAAGAGGGCGGTCGCCGTCCCGATGATGAACAGGTCGTAGGAGTCGGTGAAGAAGCCCAGGCCGGACGCGATGAGCGCCCGCACGTGGAAGGCCCCGATCGGGGTCTCGTCCAGGACCTCGGCCACGGCCGAGGTCGCGACCAGCGCCGGAGGAGCCGGCCGCCTGCCGTCCTGCATCGTCGGGTGTCGGGCGTCGTCTCCCATGTCGACGCTGAGCTTGCCGACCGCTGATGACTGAAAGGCAACGCGAAGGTGAACGGAAGGTGACTTGCGCGCGAATCCTTGGTTCGGAGCCGGCGCCTGCCGGTCAGCCCTCGTGCTCCGTCGCCGTTGGGCGGGTCGACCTCGAGGGCACGCGCCGGGCGATGTTGACCGCGTGGTCGCCGAAGCGTTCGTAGAAGCGGCCGATCAGGGCCAGCTCGATGACCACCGGCAGGGACATCTTCCCGCCGACCAGCTCGGCGGTGAAGGTGACCAGCAGCTCGTCCATCTCGTCGTCGTGCTCGTCGAGCCGGTCGGCGACGTCGGGCGCCCGGTCGGCGAAGGCGTCGGCGGCGATCCGCCACATCTCGGAGGCGACCTCGCCCATCCGTTCGACGAGCCCGCGAGCGCGCGCCGACATGTCGGTCACGATGCCCTGGGTCGCGCGCCGCGCGACGTGCTCGGCGAGGTCGCCGCTGCGCTCGAGCTCGGGGAGCAGGCGCAGCACGGTGATCAGGTAGCGCAGCCGCTGGGGGGAGTCCGCACCAAGGATGATCTGGTCGAGGACCAGGCGCTCAAGCTCGCGGTAGAGGGCGTCGATCGCCTCGTCCCGCTCGACCAGGGACTTCGCGGCTTCCCGGTCGCCCGTGAGCAGCGCGTGGGTCGCGCCGGCGACGGCGTCGCCGACCATCGCGAACAGCCGGTTCATCTGTCGGTCGATCTGGGCGACGATCACGCTGATCGCCGGCGACGGCGTGGGGTCATCGGCCACGTACGGACCGTACCCCGCGAGCGGCCCCAGCGAGGGCTGAGCAGGCGCTTCGGACCGGCACGTGGGGACTTCCGGAAGGTTTCACCGACGCGTCACCGGCAGGTCGCGAACCGTTCCCTTGCGGTTCAGGTCGCACCGTTACGGTGCCGTTGCATATGGATCCCACCGGCGGCACGAGCGAGCGAGCGATGACGACCCTTGTCCCGGGCCCCGCACCCGAAGGCGCTCCCCGCGGCGACGTCGTGATGACGTCGCGAGACCTGACGCTCGGCTTCGGTGACGCCACGATCATGCGGGACATCACCGTCGACTTCCCGCGGGGGACCGTCACGGCGCTGATCGGGCCGTCGGGCTCGGGCAAGACGACGTTCCTGCGCTCCCTCAACCGCCTGAACGACCGGGTCCGCGGCTTTTGGAAGCGGGGGTCGATCTCGCTCTGCGGCCAGGAGATCCACGGGCGCGACGTCGACCCGCTGATGCTGCGGCGCCGCGTCGGGATGGTCTTCCAGCGCCCGAACCCGTTCCCGATGTCGATCCAGGACAACATCATCGCCGGGGTGCGGGCGCACCGCATGGCCAAGCGCTCGGAGTTCCGCGACATCGCCGAGACCCGCCTCGCCGAAGTCGGCCTGTGGAGCCACGTCGCCGACCGGCTGAACGACTCGCCGTTCCGTCTCTCCGGCGGCCAGCAGCAGCTGCTCTGCCTGGCGAGGGCCCTCGCGGTGGAGCCGGAGGTCCTGCTGCTCGACGAGCCGACGTCCTCGCTCGACCCGCGTTCGACCGAAGCCGTCGAGGAGCTGGTGCGGCGCCTGACGCCGGCGCTGACCGTGATCATCGTCACGCACAACCTCGCGCAGGCCAAGCGCCTGTCCGACCACACGATCTTCTTCTACGAGGGCCGTCTCGTCGAGCACGGCCCGACCGCCCAGCTGTTCGACCGTCCCCAGCGACCCGAGACCGCCCGGTACCTCGGTGGGGACGCCGACCCCGTCGGTACGCACTGACGTCTTCACTCCGGACCGGCGGTACCCGTGACGGACGGGTCGGCCGGACGCAACTGCCCCCCAGACCCGGACCGCCCGTTCGACGGGCATTCGAAAGGAGCACCTGTCCACATGGATGCACGAGACCTAGCCAACGAGAAGGCCGCGTCGCAGCGCGGTCGTCGCCCCTGGTACCGCAACGTGGGTGCCGCCGCCACGGTCGCGCTCGCCGGCGCCCTGGCGGCCGGCGCCCTGGCCGCACCCGTCGCGGGTGCCGCCACGGCGCACGCAAAGGCCAAGGGCAAGCCCAAGGCGACGGCAAACGTGTACGCCTCGGTCGAAAAGCAGCTCTCCGGCTTGGAGAAGCCACCCTCGGGCGTGTCGCTGCTCGAGACCGGCTCGACCCTGCTGTACCCGCTGATCAGCGCCTGGGCCGCGCACTACCCGGCGACCCACGTCACGACGGCAGGGACCGGCTCGGGCACGGGCATCGCCGATGCCCTGAACGGGACGGTCCAGCTCGGCGCCTCCGACGCCTACCTGCCGATCAGCGACCCGTCGAACCTGCTCGACATCCCCCTCGACGTGTCCGCACAGCAGGTCGACTACAACCTGCCCGGCGTGAAGGGCCATCTGAAGCTCAACGCGGCGGTGCTGAACGGCATGTACAACGGGACGATCACGAAGTGGAACGACCCGGCGATCGCCGCGTTGAACAAGGGCGTGAGCCTGCCGGCAACGACCGTCGTGCCGCTCCACCGCTCCGACGGCAGCGGTGACACCTTCATGTTCACCTCCTTCCTCGACTTCCAGGACCCGAGCAGCTGGGTGGCGAGCAGCGGCGGACCGAACACCTCGATCCACTTCCCGAGCGTCCCGACGGCGCTCGCCGAGCAGGGAAACGGCGGCATGCTCGCCGGCTGCGAGAAGACGACGGGCTGCGTGGCCTACATCGGCATCAGCTACCTCCGCTCAGCCCTCAAGGCGGGGCTCGGCGACGCGCAGCTGGAGAACGGCTCGGGCAAGTACGTCCTGCCGACGCCGGGCGCCATCAGCAGTGAGGTGGCGAGCTTCCAGCACATCCCCTCGACGGGCGCCATCTCGCTCGTCAACTCGAAGAACGCGAAGTTCGGGTACCCGATCGTCAACTTCGAGTACGCGATCGTGAACGCCAACCAGTCGAGCTCGACGACCGCCCAGGCGATCCGTGCGTTCCTCGCGTGGGGCATGGACCCCCGCAACGGCTCGTCCTCGACGTACCTCACGCCGATCTACTTCCACCCCCTGGCGCCGGGGGCGATGCAGATCGCGCTGAACCTGCTGAAGAAGATCCAGTAGCCAACCGGCGGGCAGCGGGGGCCGGGTGGCGCACGCCAACCGGCCCCCGCTGGCGTCACCCCCGGGGCGTGACGTGGCACGAGCGGAACGGAGGACGATGAGCGACGAGAGCGTGGACCCGCTCGGCCAGGGCGGCCCGCCTCCGCCTGCGGCGGCCGGAGCCGTGCGGGGCGCTCGCCGGCCGAGGCCGCCACGCCCGTACGCGAGGCGCCTGGCGGAACGTGCCCTGCGCGCCGGCTCGACGGTGACGGCGATCGTCCCGCTCGGGGCCTTGGTGGCCATGATCGTCGTGCTGCTCGTCGAGGCCCTCCCGGCGATCCGGTACAACGGCTGGCACTTCCTCACCGGATCCACGTGGAGTCAGGGGAGCTACTACAGCCCCCCGGTGCGGACGAACGGCATCTTGCACCCGGCGGGCGCCACCTACGGCGCGTGGCCGCTGATCCTCGGCACGATCGAGACCTCGGCGATCGCGATCGCCATCGGGTTCCCGATCGCGTTCGGCGCCGCGATCTTCATCGTGGAGAAGCTGCCGAAGCGTCTGGCCGGCGTGGTCGGGCTCTGCCTGGAGCTCCTCGCCGGCATCCCGAGCGTCGTCATCGGGCTGTGGGGGGTGCTGACCCTCGGCCCGCTGCTCGCCCGCGACGTCTACCCGCTGCTGGCGCACCTGCCGAACGTGCCGGTGCTGAACATCTTCCGCGGCTACGTGGGCTCAGGAGAGGGCTTGCTCACCTCTGGGATCGTGCTCGCCGCGATGATCATCCCGATCATCGCGGCGACGACTCGCGACCTGCTCAGGCAGGTGCCCGAGGCGACGCGCGAGGGTGCCGAGGCGCTCGGCATGACCGGCGCCGAGGTGTTCCGGACGGTGCAGCTCCGCTGGATCCGGACCGGGGTCATCGGGGCGGTCATCCTCGGCCTCGGTCGCGCGCTCGGCGAGACGATCGCCGTCGCTCTGGTGAGCGGCAGCGTCATCTCCGCGGCGACGAACATCTACGGCACGATGACGACGATCGCCGCGACGATCGTCTCACTGCTCGACTCGGCGCAAGGGGACCCGACCGGGCTGGCGACCCGGTCGCTCTCCGAAGCCGCGCTCGTGCTGCTCGGGATGACCCTGATCGTCAACATCGGTGCCCGGATGCTCGTCAGGCGTTCCGCGCGGGGCGCGGCGCTGCCGGTCGGGGTGGGCTTTTGATGGCGGTGTCGACGGGTACCATCCCCGGCGCGCCGGCGGCTCCGTCGCTCGGGCGTGCCGGCGTCTCCTCGCGGCGGCGCGCGTTCGACCTGTGGTGGTGGGTCCTCAGCGCGATCGGTCTCGTGCTGCTCATCGTCCCGGTCGTCTGGGTGCTCGCCGGCGTGGTGGCGAACGCGGTGCCGAACTGGAGCTGGAGCATCTTCACCGAGACGACGACGGGGATCGGTGGCGGCCTCGCCAACACGATCGTCGGGACGTTCGTGCTCCTCGTCGGTGTCGGGATCCTCGCCGGCGTCGTCGGGATCGGCGCCGGTGTCTTCCTGGCCGAGGTGGCTCCGCCCGGGCGTCTCACGGGACTGTTGCGTGGCGCCTCCGAGGTGCTCTCGGGGATCCCCTCGATCGTCTTCGGCTACGTCGGCTACGTCGCGCTCGTCGTCGGTCTCCACTGGGGGTTCTCGCTGCTGGCCGCGCTCGTCGTCCTCTCCTTGCTCGTCGTGCCCTACGTGGCGAAGTCGACGGAGCTCGCCCTCGGCCAGGTGCCGCTCGCGTACCGAGAGGGCGGTGAGGCGCTCGGGATGTCGAAGACCCACGTGCTCCGGCGGGTCGTGCTGCGCTCGGCGATCCCCGGCATGGCGACGGGCCTGATCTTCGCCCTCGCCATCTCGGTCGGTGAGACGGCGCCACTGCTCTACACGGCCGGCTTCAGCAACGACTACCCGAGCGACCACCTCGTCCACGCCGCCGTCCCGTACCTGACGTATGCGACGTTCACCTTCTGGAACCAGCCGTCCACCGCGGTGAAGGCCCTCTCGTACGACTCGGCGCTCCTGCTCGTCTTCCTCGTGCTGGTGCTCATCTTGGCCTCGCGCCTGATCGTCCGGCTCACCCAGCGCTACTCGCCGAACAGGGTCGGCGGGGGTGCTCTGCCACGGCGGCGGGCCACGCGTCGTGGCCTGACGGCCGGCGCGCTCGCACCGCTGGACGCCTCGGCTGCGCCGGCGGAGCGCGACGGCACGTCGGCCGCCTGAGCGTCCCGGTCGGGCGAGCCCGCGCTCGGCGGCCTCAGTACGAGGCGAGCGACCGGGCGGCCTCCACGACGTCGGCGACCTGGGGGAGCGTCGCCCGCTCGAGCGTGGGCTCGTACGCGACCCAGGTGTCCGCGGCGGCCACTCGGCGCACCGGCGCGTCGAGGTCGGCGAAGCACTCGTCGGCCACGAACGCCGAGATCTCGGCGCCGAACCCGCTCGTCAGGACGTCCTCGTGGACGACGAGGAGGCGGGAGGTCCGCGCGACCGACGCGGCCACGGCATCCTTGTCCCACGGTGCCAGCGTCCGTAGGTCGAGCACCTCGCACTCGATCCCCTCGGCGGCCAGCTGCTCGGCCGCGAGCAGCGAGCGCTGGACCGTCGCGCCCCAGGTGACGATGGTGACGTCCTCGCCGGGACGCACGGTCGCCGCCACGCCGAAGGGGAGGACGAAGTCGCCGCCGGGGAAGGGGTCCATGGCATAGCGCTGGCGGAGCAGGTGCTTGTGCTCGAGGAACAGGACCGGGTCGTCGTAGCGGAAGGCGGCGCGCAGCAGCCCGGCGACGTCCCTCGCCCGCGAGGGGAAGGCGACGAGCAGGCCCGGGATGTGGGTGAAGATCGACTCGCCGCACTGGGAGTGCCAGATCGCGCCGCCCGCCAGGTAGCCGCCGATCGGGCAGCGCAGCACCAGCGGCGCCGTGAACGTTCCTTTCGAGCGCCACCGCATCGTCGCGGCCTCGGAGCGCAGCTGCTGCATGGCCGGCCAGATGTAGTCGAAGAACTGGATCTCCGGCGCCGGGCGCAGGCCGCGCAGCGCCTGGCCCACCGCCCGACCGACGATGTTCGCCTCGGCGAGGGGCGTGTTGAAGCAGCGGTCGATGCCGAACGCCCGCTGGAGGCCGAGCGTCGTGCCGAAGACGCCGCCCATCCCGTCGCGCTCCTCGAGGACCTCTGAGGTCCCGTCCGCGACGTCCTCGCCGAAGACGCGCACCCGCTCGTCGGCGGCCATCAGCTCGTGGAGCGTCTGGCGGATCGCCTCGCCGAAGTGCACCGGCTTGCCGCCGGCCTCGCTGCCCTCGGGCGGCAGGGGCGGGCGGGCGCGCGAGACGACGTGCTCCCGCACCGTCGTCGGGTCCGGTCTGGCGGCGTCGACGGCCTTGGCCGCCGCCTCGGCCACGAGGTCGTGCGCCTCCTTCCTCGTCGCGGCGGCGTCGTCCTCGCTGAGGACGCCGGCCTCGACGAGCTCACGCTCCAGCCGCAGCACGGGGTCGCGTGCGCGCTCGGCCTCGATGTCGGTCGCCAGGCGGTAGCGGGCCTGGGTGTCTGAGGAGGAGTGGGAGTAGGGGCGGGTGACGGTCGCGTGCAGGAGCGCGGGACCTCGGCCGGTCCGCACGTCCGCGACGGCCGCCGCGCCCGCCGCCCGGCTGGCGAAGTAGTCGCAGCCGTCGAGCTTGGTGACCGAGATGCCGGGGAACCCGCTGATGAGGTCGGAGATCGGCGCCGGGGACTGGTCGCGCGATGGCACCGAGATCGCGAAGCCGTTGTCGGCGACGAGGTACAGCAGCGGCAGGCGCAGCTGGCAGGCCGTGTTGAGGCTCTCCCAGAACTCGCCCTCCGACGTGGCGCCCTCGCCGATGGAGACGTAGGTGATCTCGTCCTCGTGGACCGAGACGCCTGGGAGCGAGCGCGCTGCGGCGTAACGGGTCGCCTCGGCGCAGCCGACCGCCGGCAGGCACTGGCTCCCGGTCGGGCTGGACTGGCTGAAGACGTTGAGCTCCTGGTAGCCCCAGTGGGAGGGCATCTGACGCCCGCCGGAGGCAGCGTCCTCCGAGGAGCCGACGGACGCGAGGAGGATCTCGTAGGGCGTGACGCCGAGCGCGAGCATCAGCGGGAGGTCCCGGTAGTAGGGGAAGAACCAGTCGTACCCGGGCCGGAGCGAGCGGGCCAGCCCGAGCAGCAACGACTCGTGGCCGGCGCCAGCGATGTGGAAGTACGAGCGACCCTGCTTGTGCAAGATGAGCTGGCGGTCATCGAGCGCCCGCGTGATGCAGGCGAGGCGGAGGTCGGCGCGCAGCTCCTCGACGGGGACGCCGCGGTAGGTCGCGCCGGCCGCCTCCGGCTCGCCGTCCTCGCCGCCGCGGCCGTGACCGGCCGTTCCCGTGGTGAGCGTCATCCCCCCACCCCGGGGTGGACGACGGCGGCACGGCGCGCCAGGCGGGCCGTGCTCAGCACCGGTCGGGCTCCCGCGGCATCCGCCTACCTTACCGACACCGAACAGAGGCGAGACGAGTCGGCAGGCCCGGTTCCAGGACCGCGCCGACCGACGTAGACTGGTCTTTGAGCTGTGGAAGGGAGGGCCTGTGCCCACAGGTGTGCTCGCAGAGATTCTCGGGGCGGACGGCCTGATCGTCATCGCGGTCATCGTGATCGTCCTCCTCTTCGGGGGGTCCCAGCTCCCCAAGCTGGCGCGTGGCCTCGGCAGCGCCTCGCACGAGTTCAAGAAGGGCATCGAGGAGGGCGACCCCACCAAGGGGGCCGACTCCACCCCGTCCGACGCCAAGGCGCCCGACCAGGCGGCCGGCTCGGCGAAGGACCCGGGCGGGAGCTGAGCGGCGCCGGCCGCTGACCGGCCCGCTCCGGTGCCAACGACGCGGAGGGAGCGGGCGAGCGCACGTCGTCGGATCCGCTTCCTCGCCCACGAGATCGCCGAGTACGTGCTGGCGGCCGCCCTGCTGGCGGTCGGGATCCACACGTCGGGCGCCACCCAGCTGACGCTCATCGCCGTCGGCGCGGTGCTGCTCTTGCTGAACGTGGCGACGGCGGGGACGCTCGGGGCGTTCCCCGTGCTGAGCAGGCGCGCCCACCACGTCGGCGACGTGCTCGTGATCGTCGCGCTGGTGCTCTCGCCCGTCGTGGCCTACCGGCACCTCCACGTGCTCGGCGTCGTCGTCGCCGAGGCGGTGGCGCTCGTGCTGATCCGGATCGAGCGGACGACCGCCTACGTCGACGCACCGAGGCCGGGGCGCCCGAGCGGCGACGTCGCGGCGCCGGCGGGCGGGCGGGCCCCGGCGGACCCGCTGGCGGGCAGGACCGATGGCGAGGTGGCGAGCGCCGTCAACGCCGCCGCGGCGCTCGCCGGCGCGCTCGCACCCGTGGCCGGACGTGCCGCAGGCCGGGCGGCGAAGACGGGGGCGCACCGTCTCGGCCTCATCACCGGCGCCGGTCGACGTGTCGCCAGGCAGCGGGCCGCGGCACGCCGGGCCGGTGGCGGAGGCGCCGCCCGCTGAGCCGGCCGCCCCAGTTGGCTCGCTTCTCCACGTGCTCGCTAATGTCGCAGCCGTGACCGCCGGAGCGTCCCGCCGATCGCCGCTCGCGCGGGTTCTTGGCGGCCCCACCTCGTCTCGCAGCCGGCTTCGCCGGGCGGCCGTCCCGCTGTTCCTGCTGGCAGGTGCGCTCGTGCTCGGCGGCTGCCGGGCGCCGACCTTCGGGGCGTTCCGCGGCTCCACCGTCCAGGGCAAGGACGAGTTCAAGCTCTGGGTCGGGATGGTCATCGCCGGCCTCGTCGTGGCGGTGCTCGTCTGGGGGCTGATCTTCTGGACGGTCATCCGCTACCGCCGGCGGCATTCGGACCAGATCCCGCGTCAGTTCCACTCGAACGCGATCCTGGAGGTCATCTACACGATCATCCCGGTCGCGATCGTGGCGGTGATCTTCTACTTCACCGTCGTCACCGAGAACGAGATCGACGCCGTCTCGACCCACCCGGCCGAGATCGTCCACGTCCTCGCCTACCGGTGGGGATGGCAGTTCACCTACGACAGCGGCGACGGCAAGAGCCAGGGCGTGACGATCCGTACGGCCGCCCAGCCGACGCTGCTCGCCCAGCCCGCGACCTCGAACCACTACCCGCAGCTGGTGCTTCCGGCCAACTCGACGGTCCGGATCGTGCTCGACTCGGCCGACGTCGTCCACGGTTTGTACGTCGCGGCCTTCAACTTCAGCCGCTACGCGCAGCCGGGCGTCACCAACGTGTTCGACTTCACCACGACCTCCCCCGGGGTGTTCAATGGCCAGTGCACGCAGTACTGCGGCCTGTACCACTCCGAGATGCTCTTCAGCGTTAGGGTCGCGAGCCCGAGCCGCTTCTCGAGCTGGATGAGCGCCCAGCAGGCCTCCCAAGCGCAGGCAGGAGCAACGTCATGACGGTTCTCGCAGAGCGACCACCGGCAGTCGGTCGGCCCGAGGAGCCGGAGCACGAGCACGGTCCGAGCGGCCTGCTCAAGTGGATCACGTCGACCGATCACAAGGTGATCGGCATGAGCTACATGATCACCTCGCTCGTGTTCTTCTGCCTCGCCGGGATCATGGCCGTCCTCATCCGGACCCAGCTCACGTCGCCCGACAGCACGATCGTGACCCAGCACGCCTACAACGAGCTGTTCACGATGCACGGCAGCTTGATGCTCTACCTCTTTGCCGGCCCGTTCGCCTTCGGCGGCCTGGCGAACTACATCGTCCCGCTCCAGGTCGGCGCCCCCGACATGGCGTTCCCCCGCCTCAACGCCCTCTCGTACTGGCTCTACCTGATGGGCGGCGTGACGATGGTGAGCGGCTTCCTCACCGTCGGCGGCGCCGCCGACTTCGGCTGGGTGGGGTACGCGCCGCTGTCCGACGCGGTCAACTCCCCCGGCTCCGGCTCCGACATGTGGATCGTCGCCCTCATCCTGACCGGGTTCTCGGCGATCTTCACCGGCGTGAACATCGTGGCGACGGTCTTCTACCTGCGCGCGCCGGGCATGACGATGTTCCGCGTCCCGATCTTCACCTGGAACATGGTCGTGACCGGGATCCTCATCCTGATCGCCTTCCCGGTGCTCACCGCGGCGCTCATCCTGCTGTGGTGCGACCGGCACATCGGAAGCCACATCTACTCCGTCGCCGGCGGCGGCGTCCCCGTGCTGTGGCAGAACCTCTTCTGGTTCTTCGGCCATCCCGAGGTGTACATCCTCGCCCTGCCGTACTTCGGGATGGTCACCGAGGTGCTCCCGGTCTTCTCGCGAAAGCCCGTCTTCGGCTATCGCGGCATGATCTTCGCCACCATCTCGATCGCAGCGCTGTCGACGGCCGTCTGGGCGCACCACATGTTCACGACCGGCGTCGTCCTGCTGCCGTTCTTCAGCCTGATGTCCTACCTGATCGCCGTGCCGACGGGCATCAAGTTCTTCAACTGGATCGGCACGATGTGGCGGGGCTCGATCAGCTTCACGACCCCGATGCTCTTCGCGATCGGCTTCCTCGTCGTCTTCCTGTTCGGCGGGGTCACCGGGGTCTTCCTCGCCTCGCCACCGGTCGACTTCGCCACGCACGACACCTACTTCGTGGTCGCCCACTTCCACGAGGTGCTGTTCGGTTCGGCCGTTTTCGGCGGCTTCGCCGGCCTGTACTACTGGTACCCGAAGATGACCGGCCGGATGGTCCGGGAGAGCCTCGGCAAGGCCAGCTTCTGGTTCATGTTCGTCGGCTTCTGGGTGACGTTCATGCCCCAGTACCTGCTGGGCCTGCACGGGATGCCGCGGCGCATCGCCGAGTACGCGACGACGGCCGGTTGGACGGGCCTCAACCGTGTCTCCTCGGTCGGCTCCTACCTGCTGTTCATCTCGGTCGCGATCATGCTGGTGAACTTCTACGTCTCGTGGCGGCGGCCGGTGCCGGCGACCGCCAATCCCTGGGACGCCCACACCCTCGAGTGGGCGGCGTCTTCGCCGCCGGTCCACCACAACTTCACCTGGCTCCCGCCCGTGCGCTCCGAGCGGCCGGTCTGGGACTTCAACCACCCCGACCACCTGTCGGTCGACCACCACCAGGACAAGGACCGGCGAGAGCTCGTGGGCGCCGGAGTCGCAGCGGCGCCTTCGGGCGAGGACTGGCCGGACGGGACCGCCCCGTGAAGGTTGAGGCGAAGTTCCTCCTGTTCCTCGCCGCGTTCGGCGCGGCGGTCGCCCTGCTGTTCTGGGCGGTCGGCCTGGCGCCCGTCTACCGGACGATCACCGGCGGCGGCACGATCATGCTCGTGGCGGTCGGTCTGCTCGGCCTGCTGCCGGGCGGCTACTACCTCTGGTGGTCCCGGCGCATGACGCCGAGGGCCGAGGACGACCCCGAGGCGACGCCGGAGCAGGGGGCCGGGGTGGTCGGTACCTTCCCGAGCACGAGCATCTGGCCCTTCGTCCTCGGACTGGCAGCCGCCCTCGTCGGTCTCGCACTCGTCTTCGGGTTCTGGACGGCGACCGTCGGCCTCACCCTCGCCGTGTCGGCGATCATCGGCGTGGTCGTGGAGAGCCGCCGCGGCGGCATCCACTGACCAGCCCAGCCTGACACCCGGCGCCGGCCGAGCGGGCCCGGGCCGCCCGCCTCACCCGCCCCGTTTGCGTCCGAGTGCCCGGGTGAAGCGGACGATGAACACCGCCAGGACGACGACGAGCGCGACGAACACGCCGAACACCACGTAGCCGGCGGCCGAGGCGACCACCATCAGGCACCCCTGCGGAGCCGCACGAGCCCCTCCTGGACGATGCTCGCGACGAGCCGGCCGTCTTCGGTGTAGAGGGCGCCGTGGGCGAGCCCCCGGGCCCCGTGGGCCGTCGGGCTGTGCTGGTCGTACAGGAGCCACTCGTCCGCGCGGAAGGGACGGTGGAACCACATGCAGTGATCGAGGCTCGCTCCGACGATCGAGTCGCTCCACGGGGTGATCCCGTGGCGCTGCAGGATCGTGTCGACGAGGGTCAGGTCCGACGCGAAGGTGGCGATCGCGGCGTGGAGCAGGGGATCGTCCGCGACCGGCGAGTCCGTCCGGAGCCAGAGCTGCTCGCGGCGCTGATCGGCGTCGCTGCGCTCCCAGGGCGGCTCGCTGACGAAGCGGATGTCGAGGCCCTTCGGGTGGCGGAAGTTCCCCCGGGGCGCCTCGTCGTCCGGCGCGAGCAGGTCGGCGAGCTCGGGGAGCTCGTCCGGCCCCGGCGCCGCCGGCATCTCGTCTTGGTGCTCGAGCCCCTGCTCCTCCAGGTGGAACGAGCACTGGAGGTTGAAGATCGCCCGCCCGTGCTGGATCGCCACGACCCGGCGTGTGGTGAACGATCGCCCGTCGCGGATGCGGTCGACCTCATAGAGGATGGGCAAGGTCGGGTCACCCGGGCGCAGGAAGT
Organism: Acidimicrobiales bacterium; assembly: GCA_035532475.1. Taxonomy (GTDB): domain Bacteria; phylum Actinomycetota; class Acidimicrobiia; order Acidimicrobiales; family Bog-793; genus DATKQY01. The sequence goes on from DATKQY010000036.1 coordinate 30,147, forward strand.
ACGAGTGCAGCGAGTGGACGCGACCCTGCTCGACGGTCCGCCCGGCCGCCACCAGGGCCTGGGCGGCCACCTGGCCGCCGAAGACGCGCTGGCGCCGTGCGTCCGGGCTCGTGCCGCGGAAGATGTTGACCTCGATCGTCTCGAGGTCCAAGAGCGCGAGCAGCGCGGCGATCCCTTCGGCCACGTCACGACGGTACACTCGGCGTCGGTGCCACCACGAACCTCGTCCCTGATGGAACGGGGTCGTAGCCTGGTGAAGACCGACGCGTTCTCCCGCCTGTGGCGTTACGCGAGCGTGTCGGTGATCACGACCGTGCTGGCCCAGGGGCTCCTGTACCTCTTCTACCGCGTCATCGGGATCAAGTCGGCGGCGGAGAGCAACCTCTTCGCGACGGCGATCACGACCGTGCCCGCCTACTACCTGAACCGCACCTGGGCGTGGGGCAAGCGCGGCAGGTCGCACCTGTGGCGCGAGGTCGTCCCGTTCTGGACGATCGCGATCTTGAGCATCGTGCTCTCGACGGCCGTCGTGCGCGTCGTCGCCCACGCGACGGTGCACGTCCATTCGCGCTCTCTCCAGACCCTCGCGGTCCAAGGAGCGAGCTTCCTCACCTACGGCGTGATCTGGGTCGGGAAGTTCATGCTCTTCAACAAGGTGCTGTTCAGGCCGCCTGCGCCCGTCGCGACCCCGCTCGCCGGCGAGGTCGACGCACTCGGAGGTGCCGGCGGCGCTCCCGGGGCCGGGTGAGGGCGCTCGGCAGGGCCGCGCCCGGGGGGTCGGATCGCGCCTCGCTTCCCTCCGGGGCCCCGGAGCCGGTAACCTGGAGCCCCGTGCCTGCGCCGACGACCTCCTTAGCGGATCGCGGCCGCGAACTCGTGAGGACGCCGGGCTTCTCCAAGCTCTGGCGCTACGCGAGCGTCTCGGTCGTCACGACGATCCTCTCGCTCAGCCTTCTCTACGTCTTCTACCGGGTGGTCGACGTCGGCTCGGCCATGGTGGCGAACGTCATCGCCACGGTGATCACCACCGTCCCCTCCTACTACCTGAACCGGACGTGGGCCTGGGGCAAGTCGGGAAGGTCGCACCTGTGGCGGGAGGTCGTGCCCTTCTGGGTCATCGCCGCCCTGAGCCTCGTGCTGTCGACCATCGCGGTCGGCGCGGCCGCCCACGAGGCGCACCATCTGAGCGCCTCGCACCACGTGCAGACGCTGCTCGTCGAGCTCGCCAACCTCATCACCTACGGCGTCATGTGGATCGGCAAGTTCATCCTCTTCAACCGGATCCTGTTCAAGAAGCACGTTCCGATCGCGGTCCCGGTCGGCTCGTCGGTGCTCGGCGGGCTGGAGGCGGCGTCCCCCGGCTCCCTCGAGGGCGAGCTGGACGAGATCTCCTCAGTGGACCTGCCGGTCGAGGCCGGCTGAGCCAGCCCCGCTGCGCCTGGCACGCTGCGCTGCCGCCGGTGCACCCCCCGGCGCCCGCCGAGCGCCACGGCCCAGCCGGCGAGCAGCGCGAGGAGTGCGAGGACCAGCACCGGTAGGTCGCCGAACCGCTCGTAGAGCGTCGCGCCCCGTCGCAGCGGCACGTCCACACGGAGCAGCGCCGGCACGCCGAGCCGGGTCCGCGCGAGCACGCCGCCGTGCTCATCGATCTCGGCCGTGAAGCCGGTGGTGGCCGCCTGGAGCAGATCTCGTCCTTCGGCGACGGCCTGGAGGCGCGAGGCGGCCAGCTCCTGGCTCGGAACCTGGCTCGAGGCGTACGAGGCCGTGTTCGTGGGCACGACGATGAGCTCCCCCCCGGCGCGCACCCCGGCGCGCCCGCGGCCGGCGAAGAAGGTCTCGTAGGAGACCAGCACCGCGAGGCGCCCCGCCGGCGTGGCGATCATCCCGCTGCCGTGCCCCCTGAGCGCGTCGCGGGGCACGTCGGCCAGGTCGAACAGGTGCGAGAGCAGCGAGCGGAACGGGACGTACTCGCCGAAGGGGACCGGGTGGACCTTCTCGAAGGTGGCCACGACCCGGCCGGTCGGTCCCCAGGCGACGATCTCGTTGCGGAACCTCGTCGCCCCGTCCGGCTCCGTCACGCCGGCGAGCAGGGTCGCGCCGAGGTGGCGTGCAAAGGCCCCGAGGAGCCGGTCGACCGGGGAGGCCCGGAGGGGCTCGCCGAGCCGGACGACGTCCTCCGGCCACAGCACCAGGTCCAGCCGCCCCGAGAGGCGGGGCGACTCGTGCAGGGTCGCGGCGAAGACCGTGGCGGCCGGCACCTCGAGCTGATCGAGCCCCCGCCTGCCGCCGCCCTGGACGAGCCCGGCGCGGACATGGCCGACGGGAGGACCGCCGTCGGGCGCGAGCGTCGCCGCTCCCGTGGCCCCCACCACGAGGGCGAGCGCGCATCCCCCGGCGAGCAGCTGGGCGAGCCGTCGCTCGGCGAGCCCTGACGCCAGGGCGCCGATGCCGGCGCCGGCGAGGAAGACCCCGGCGGCGGCGAGGAGGGGCCCACCCGCTCGCGCCAGCACGAGCAGCGGCCCGCCCGCCTGACCGAGGGCAGCGCCACCGAGCGGCATGCCCCCGAGGGGCCAGGAGTCCCGCACCCACTCGGCCAGCGTCAGCGCCCCGCCGAACGCCAGGAGCCTGCCGCGGCCCGCGGGGACCACGGCGCACGCCAGCGAGGTGAACACCGCCTGCACGGTGACGAGCCCGAGGTAGCCCGCCGCCGTGAACGCGAGGGCCCATGTGCACCCGATGGCGAACTGCGCCATCCCTGCGGCGATCCCGACAAACGCCCGGGCCCGTGGGCGCCGGCCGGCGAGGAGCACCGCGAGCAGGCCGGCCCCGACGGGGCCGAGGGGCCAGAGGCCGAAGGGGGGGACGGACGCGGCGACGAGCGCGCCCGCCCCGAGCGCGAGTGCGGCCGGCAGCAGGTGCCCCCTCGCGAGGCTGGGTCCGGAAGTGGCGCGCCCGCGGTGCGCGCGGGCGCGCCCGGTCACCGTTCCAGCGCGGCCGCGACGCTGTCCGCGGCGCGCTCGCCGCTCGCGACGCAGGCCGGGATGCCGATGCCGTCGAACGCGGCGCCCGCCAGCGTCAGCGCGGGGTGCGCCCGGACGAGCTTTTCGATCCTCGCCACCCGGGCGAGGTGGCCGCTCACGTACTGGGGGAACGCGCGTGGCCAGCGGGCAACGACGCTCGCGAGCGGGAGGTCGCCGATGCCGAGAATCTCGCGCAGATCCGAGCGGACCCGCGCGACGAGCGCCCCGTCGTGGAGTCCCGCCGCCCGGTCGTCCCCGTGCCGCCCGGCGGAGGCGCGGACGACGACCTGGCCGGGCGGCGCCGAGCCGGGCCACTTCGTCGAGGTGAAGGTGGCCGCCGTGACGAGGTGCCGGGAGCTTCGCGGCACGAGCACGCCGTTGCCCGGCAGCACCGCGGCGCTGCCCTCCTCGCCGCCCCGACCGCCGACGCGCCCCACCAGGGCGGCGAGCTGTCCCGACAGCGCCGGTGGGACCGCTGACTCCGCCCAGGCGAGGGCGACGGTGGCGACGCTCGCGTAGGGGATCGCGCCGCACTCGCTCGCGAGCTCGGGATCGGCCTCGGCGAGGAGCCCGGCGGCACCGTACGCGGGCAGGGCGAGGACGAGGCCGTCGGCGTCGAACGCCCGGGCACCGGCGTGGACACGCCACCCGGGGTCGCCCGCGCGGGCCAGGTGCTCCGCCGCGAGCGCGGTGACGATCTCGACGCCTCCGTCCTCGCAGGCGGCGACGAGCCGCTCGACCAGGAGTCCGAGCCCCCCGCGCAGTCCGAGGAAGAGCGGGTCGGGCCGGGCTGCGTCCGCCGTCCCGGGGGGGCCGGCCGTGCCCGCCGCAGCGGGGTTCGCCGCTTTCTGGCCCGTGGCGCGAAGGGCGCGCAGCAGGCTGTGGCGGCCCGCCGCGCGCTCGGCGAGCTGGGGCGCGGCGGCGGCGAAGGAGAGCGCCCGGACGTCACTCGCGTTGATCCCTCCGAGCAGCGGGTCGACGAGGGCGTCGAGGACGGCCGTACCCAGCCGGCCGCCGACCACCGCCGCGACGGTCGGATCGGCGGTGCCGGCCGTGGCGAGCTCGATCAGTCCTGCGGGCGCGGCGAGGCCGGGCAGGACGAGGTCGGCCGCGGCACGCAGCACCGCTGACCGCTTGACGATGCCCGAGCGCCACAGCGCGACGAGGTCGGTCGGGACCCCGAGGGCGAGGCCCGCCGGCAACGGGCGGAGCCGGCCACGGGCGAAGACGGCGGCCGAGCCGGACGCGGGTGGCGTGAGCTCGTCCTCCAGGCCGAGCTGGCGGCAGAGCTGGGCGGCGGCGCCGTTGCGGGTGATGAAGGCGTCCGGCCCGAGGTCGAGCGGCCGACCGAGAAGCTCGCCGGTCCTCAGCTTGCCACCGGGGTGCCCGTCGGCCTCGAGCAGCACGACGTCGCAGCGCCGGGCGAGGGCCCTCGCGGCGACGAGCCCGGCGACGCCGCCGCCGACGACGACCACCCGCGCACGTCCCGTCATTCCGCCCCTCGTTCGCCGCCGGGCCTCCCAGCCGGCGAGGTCGTGGTGTCGAGCGCGAGCACCCGGCGGGCGAGCGCGGCGGCGACGCGTGGCTCGTCGTTCAGCGAGGCCGTGCGGGCGAACGCGAGGCCCAGCCTGACGGCCACCCGGCGGGCCTCGATATCGAGGTCGTAGAGGACCTCGAGGTGGTCGGAGGTGAAGCCGGCCGGGCAGACGACGACCGCCTCGACGCCCTCGGCCTTCAGCGACGGCAAGAGCGTGAGCACGTCCGGGCCGATCCACGGCTCGGGGGTGCGGCCGGCGCTCTGCCACCCGATCCGGTACGCCGAGATCCCGAGCCGGCCGGCGACGAGGCGGGCCGTCTCGGCCAGCTCCTCGGGGTAGCGGTCGCCCGTGGTGAGGATCCGCTCCGGCAGGCTGTGGGCGGTGAACAGGACCTCGAGGCGGCCGGATGCGGCCTGGCCGAGCGACTCGACCGCCTCGTGCACCCGCTCCGCCAGCACCTGGACGAGCACCGGGTCGTCGTGCCAGCGCTCGACGAACGCGCTCGTCATGCCGTGGCCCTCCGCCCGCTCCCTGGCGCGGGCGACGTACTCGCCGACGCTCAGGGCCGAGTAGTGCGGAGCCAGCACCAGGCCGACGAGGTGCCCGGCGCCGTCGTGGGCCAGCTCGTCGACGGCCTCCTCGATCTTCGGCCTCGAGTGCTTGGCGCCGTAGGCGGTGCGGAAGCGCCCGGGAGCGAGCTCCTCGAGCGCCGTGGCGATCGCGGCCACCTGGGCGGCGGTCCGCTCGGCCAGGGGGGAGACGCCACCGATCGCGTCGTAGCGGCGCTCGAGGTCGGCGAGCTGCTCCTCGCTCGGCGCCCGACCCCGGCGAACGTCGGTGTAGAAGGAAGCCACGTCGTCGGGACCCCTCGGGGTCCCGTAGGCCATGACGAGGACGCCGGTCCTCAACGGCGCGTCCCGCCCGCCACGGCGGGGTCCCCGGATGCCGTCTCGGCGTGGACGAGCTCGACGAGCCGGGCGAGCACGTCCGGGTCCGTCTCGGGGAGAACGCCGTGGCCGAGGTTGAAGACGTAGCCGGTGCTCCCGCCCTCGGCGAGCACCCGCCGCGCCTCGGTCGCGGCGACACCGAATCCGGCGAGGCAGATCGCCGGGTCGAGGTTGCCCTGCAGGGCGCGCCCCGGGCCGACCCGCGACCGCGCGCTGGTCAGGGGGACCCGCCAGTCCACCCCGACGACGTCGGCGCCTGCCGCGCCCATCAGGTCGAGCAGCTCGCCCGTGCCGACCCCGAAGTGGATGCGGGGAACGCCGAGGTCCGCCAGGCCCTCGAGGACCGTGCGCGAGGCCGGCAGCGCGAAGCGCTCGTAGTCATGGCGGCTGAGCGCCCCGGCCCAGCTGTCGAAGAGCTGCACGGCGCTCGCACCCGCGCCCACCTGGGAGCGCAGCGAGGCCAGGGCGATCCCGGCGAGCGCCTCCATCAGGGAGAACCAGGTCGCGGGGTCCCCGTGCATGAGGGATTTCGTACGGGCGAAGTTCTTCGACGGGCCGCCCTCGACGAGATAGCTCGCCACGGTGAAGGGCGCTCCGGCGAAGCCGATCAGGGGCACGTCGAGCTCGTCGACGAGCCGACGCACCGTCTCGATGACGTACGGGGTGTCGAGCTCCGGCTCGAGCGGGCGCAGTCGCTTCAGGTCGGCGGGCGAGCCGAACGGCTCGGCGACGACCGGGCCGCGCCCCGGCACGATCTCCAGGCCCACGCCGATGGCCGAGACGGGCACGACGATGTCGGAGAAGAGGATCGCGGCATCGACGCCGTAACGCCGCACGGGCTGCAGCGTGATCTCGGCGGCGAGCTCGGGCTCGCGGACCGCCTCGAGGATGCTGGCCGCGCCGCGCAGCCGCCGGTACTCGGGCAGCGATCTGCCCGCCTGGCGCATGAACCACACCGGCACCCGCTCGACTGGCTGGCACCGGCAGGCCCGCAGGAAGGGCGAGTCGGCGAGCGGCACGGGACGACCCTACAGCGGCGCGGTGCCGCCGACGGAGCCCCCGCATTGACTCATCGGAAACCTCCGCGTAGATCGCATCGTTGCCTCACGTAAAACCTCCGCGTCGGTGACGCCGCGAACTACGCCTGATCGATGGAGCTTTCGATGGGTGAGCGACGCGCGGTCACGAACAAGATGGCC
>DATKQY010000037.1:0-14258 GCA_035532475.1 Acidimicrobiales bacterium
CGCCACCGCCCGGAGGTGCTCCCGGTGGGTCTCGAAGCGCTGGGCGAGCAGGTCACGGTCGCTCACGGTCACATCCTCTGGTTCGCTGTCGTCATACCCCTGACGAGACACCGCGGGTCGATGCGACCCACGACGCTAGGAGTGACGATGACCGGCTCTTCCACCGAGGGAATCAAGACCGTGCTGCATCCCGTGTCCGACCTGGCGACGGCCAAGGCGGTGTACGCCGCCCTGCTCGGCGTACCGCCCCAGACCGACGAGTCCTACTACGTCGGCTTCGAGGCCGCCGGTCAGCACATCGGACTGCTGCCGGGCGGTGGACCGCAGGGCATGACCTCGCCGGTGGCCTACTGGCACGTGCCGGACCTCGAGGCGAAGCTGGCCGAGGTGACCGCCGCGGGTGCCACGGTGAACGAGGCCGTCCACGACGTCGGTGGCGGCCGCCTGGTGGCCACCGTCACCGACCCCGATGGCAACGTCCTCGGGCTGATCCAGGACCGGTGAGTGCTGACCCCCGCTCCCGCGCCCAGCGCCGTCGCGACACCGGGCATCGGCTCATCCACGACGTCGATGTCTGGGTGGCGAGTGCCTCGGCGGACGGTGCGCCGTATCTGGTGCTGCTGTCCTTCGACTGGGACGGCGAGGCGCTGCCTATGGCCACGCCGACGGACGGCCCGACCGGCAGGGAACCTGGCCGCCACCCGGGCCGTCCGGCCGGGGCTGGGCCACACCCGCGACGTGTCCATGATCGATGGCGAAGTCGAGGTCCTCGAGATCGACGCGCTGGCGCAGGAGCGGGGTGACCGCTTCGCCGCGCGCACTGGCTTCGACACGCGTGCGCTGGCCGCGCCGTGCCGCTGGTTCCGCGTCTCCCCGCGCCGCATCCGGGCTTGGCGCGAGGTGAACGAGATGCCCGGCCGCGAGCTGATGCGCGGCGGCCGCTGGTCGGTCTGACGCCTCGGCCGGGCGCGCCGCGTGGCCTTCCCTGACCGCTGGCACCTCATCATCACCGAAGCCGTCCGCTGCCGCCCCCAGCTGCTTGCTCTGCCGGAGTCACTCGACCAGCCAGAACCCCGCCGAGAGGAGGCCGTGGCCTTCATGGAGACCGCTTTGGTTGCCGCCCGCGCCCTTATCGCGTGAACCGTCGACGGGACCGGCGTCTCAGAAACGAAGGCTGCTTGAACGCCTACATGATGTTCGATCGAGGTCTTGTAGCAGCTGGCCGAGCAGGTCCCGCAGCTGGCCGGAGTTCGAATAGCGACAACGCAGCTCCACCAAATCGCCACCAGATGTCGACGCTGGTCAGGAACATGACGACCAGGCCAGAGTCGACGGGAATCGAACCGGTCGGTACCGCCGGGAGCACCACTATGGGGCGCCCACCGACGTAGCCGAATGGTATGCTGGCATACGGTGAAACGAACCACGGTGAAGCTGCCAGACGAGCTCGATGCTCGACTGCGTCACGAATCGCAGCGTCGCGGTCGCACGGTCTCCGAGCTGACGCGCGAGGCGATCGACCAGTACCTCGGCGGGTCGGACGATCGGGGCAAGCGACACCTGCTTGCGGCGGGGGCCGGACGAAGCGGGCACCAGGACATCTCCGAGCGCGTCGAGGAGATCCTGTCGAAGGAGCTCAGGGCATCGCGCTCCTGATCGACACCGGCCCGTTGTACGCGTACATCGACGCCGACGACCGCCACCATGGCGAGTGCCTCGAGCTGCTCGAGACGCACCCTGGACCGCTGCTTGTCCCGATCCTCGTCGTGAGCGAGGTCGCTTACCTCGTCGCGACGCGTCTCGGCGTCGGACCGGAGGTCCGATTCCTCGGCGATCTCGCCGCCGGCACGCTGAACCCGGAGCCGGTCCGCGCCGGCGACTGGTTGCGAATCGCCGAGCTGACCGCGCGATATGGCGACCTCCCGCTCGGCACGGTGGACGCCTCCGTCGTTACAGCAGCCGAACGACTGAAGATCAGCGAGGTCGCCACGCTTGACCGAAGACATTTCAGTGTCGTACGGCCGAGTCACCAGCCGGCCTTCGAGCTGCTCCCTTGAGGACGTCTACGACGGCGTCCAACCTGCTTCGCGCCTCTCGCCAGTTCGAATAGCGACAACCCAACACCACCAAATCGCCGTGTTCAGACCCGCTCGAAGAAGACAGCAGGTCGAACGGCGGGTGCTACGTCGGCGAAGGGGTACTCGGCGGCGATCTCGAGCGCCCGCGCCTCGCTCTCACAGTCGAGGATGAACAGCCTGGACACGAAGTCCCTCGCCTCGAGATAGGGGCCGTCGGTCACGGCCGGCAGCCGTCGCGCACCCGCACCGTCCTGGCCGTCAGCTCGTCACCGAGGCCGTAGGCGGCGAGGAGCTCTCCGGTCCCGGCGTACCGTCTGTTGAAGGCGTCGACTCGGTCATCTCAGCCTCCTCGCCTCGTAGCGTCGCGGTCATCGCCGCCGGCAGTAGATCGCAGCGGGGGTGGAGCCTCGACATCCGGCCCGACCGGTCCGCCGGGCAACGCGTCACGTCGGGCGACCACGCCCCGGCCCGGCGGCGTCGAGTTCGACCGATCCGCTCCGATCATCGGGTGGCCGGGCGCGGGAGCACCCGGGGCACGACACGGGGGACCCATGCCGCCGCGGACACGACTACCACGATGGGCCGGCAGCTGCCGACACTCGCTCGCGGTCGGGTCGCTCGTGCCGTCTCGGCCAGGAACGACGACGAGGTGCCGCGCGCGTCGGGAGGATGGGCAATCTGATTCGGACTCGGACGGGCGTTACCGCCGACGGCTCCGTCGCCACCTCGAACCAGTTGCCCGTGCTGGCGTCCATGCGGGGGTTCCGGCCGCGCCGCTCCTGCGGGTTCCGGGAGTTCATCAAGGACTGCGACGCGGTCGTCATGGGGCGCACGACGTTCCTCTCGGCGCTCGGCTGCGGGTCTACGTCCTGACCTCGACCCCCCTCCCCCCAGAGACGCCGCCGGACGTCATCTCGTCCGAAGGCGGCCCTGCGGGCCTGCTCGAGCAGCTGCGCTCGCGCGGCTCCGACGCCGACGTCCACCTCGTCGGTGGCCGGCGGACGATCCGCGCCTTCCACGAGCTCGGTGCCCTCGACCGCTTGGAGCTCGTGGTGTTGCCCTTCCTCGCAGGCGGCGGCGTCCCGCTGTCTCCCGCCGGTTCACCTCCGATGTCGTTGCGCCTGCTCCGCTCCGGCCGGAGCTATCCCGACGGGGCGCTCGAGGCCGTCTACGTGCCGCTGAGCGGGCCGCACCGTAGCCGGCCCTTCGGGCCGCGTCGTCATCCCCGCGAGGCGGGCGCAGCGGATCCCCGCTCAGGCCGAGCGCGCACGCCTCGTGCCGTCGAGCCAGACGGTCCAGGGTCGCACCTCGCCGATCCGGAGAAGCCCCGGCGTCGCCCATGGATCCCCGTCGAGACGCGCCTCGACCTCGTGCTCGTCGGCGGCTTCGACGACGAGCAGGGTCTGCTCGCCGTCCCCGACCGGGCCGCCGAGGACGACGAAGCCCTCGTCGACGAGCCGGTCCATGAACGCCGCGTGCTCGTTCCAGGCGCGTTGCTCCCTGATCTGGAGCGCTGCGTCCCAGCTCGGACCGTGGACCATCGTCAGGGCGAAGATCGTCACGACGTGAGCGTACGCTGGTCGGCCCGGCGACTCGCGAGACGCTCCGCCAGGACCGTCCGGGCTCAGCCGCGGATGCCGGCCGCCTCGGCGGCGGACCCCCGGTCGTCGCAGCACTGGATCTCGGTGATGCGACCCCCGCGGACGAGGTAGACGTGGAGGAACGCCCGGCCGCCCGGTCGCTTGTCCCCCTCGGGCCACCAGCGAGAGGCCGCAGAGGATGCCGTTCGTCCCTTCGACGAGATCGGTGACGTCCCCGTCCGCTCCGCCCGCGGGCAGGCGTGCGAACGCCCCGACGACGTCGGTGCACGTGCGGCACCTGTTCGGACGGTCGCCGTCGCTCCAGCGGGCGTCCTCGGCGAGCATGAGGCGAGGGCGTCGAGATCCCGGATGGAGTACGCGCGTCGCAGGCGCTCGGCGACAGCTCCTGCGGCGCCGGGGTCCTGTGCCACCGAGACAGTCTTGTACCGGGACGGCCCGCTCGGTGCGGCTCCGCCGCAGCGGTGCCGTCGTCGCCCGTCGGTGCAGGCCGCGCCGGCGACGCGATGAGCGCATGCGCGTGACCTAAGGCACTTCCCGGCGTTCGTCGGTCGGTGGCAGCGTATGGGCAGTAGGGAGGCGTGAGCCGGGCGAGGAGGTGCCACGGACCGATGCGCACCACGAGGATCCTGGTGGACGTGGTCGAGATCGCGCGGTCGTCGCGGTGACCGACGCCGACGCGAGCGCGCGTACCGGGCTCGGGCCGGTCCCGGCCCCGGCCCCGGTCGGCGACGACCTCGCCGACCAGCCTCCTGCCGCCGGGCACCGAGTCGTGCCGCGCACGAGCGACTGCGTCATCGAGGCCTGGGGGCCAGACGCTGCGGCCTGCGTCAGCGAGGCCCTCGAGGCGCTGGTCGAGGGATTCGCGGAGGTGCTGGACACGCCGTCCTCGCGCGTCCTCCCGCTCGCCGCGGCGCCGGGGGGAGCCGAGGACGGCCTGGTCGCGCTGCTCGAGGACGTGATCTACACGGTCGACGTCTTCTCGGTCGTGCCGGTCCGCTTCCATCTCGCGCTCTCCGAGGGGGGAGCGATCGCGGGCGACATGGAGGTCGTCCCCCTCGACCAGGTGGTGATCGTCGGGCCGATGCCGAGGGCGGTCTCCTACCACGAGCTGTCGATGACGGCCCGGCCGGGCGGCTGGCGCTGCCGTGTGCTGATCGAGGTCTGACGCTCGACGCCCCGCCGCATCCGCCGGTGGCGACGCGGCCGGGCAACCCAGGTCGCGCCGGAGGTCGCTGACCGACCTTCTCCTCTGGCGACCGCCCGCGCGAGGCAGGACACTGGAGGTGGCAGGTGAGGAGGCGGTTCGTCGTGTTCCGTGACCGCTTGGATGCCGGTCGGCGGCTGGCCGGCGAGCTGGCGCACCTCGAAGGCGAGGACGTCGTGGTCCTCGGACTGCCGAGAGGCGGCGTGCCCGTCGCCTTCGAGGTGGCCCGGGCGCTCGGGGCGCCGCTCGACGTCATCGTCGTGCGCAAGCTCGGCGTGCCGTTCCAGCCGGAGCTCGCCATGGGGGCGATCGGCGAGGAAGGCGTGCTCGTCCTCCAGCCCGACGTGGTGCGGATGGCCGGCGTCGGCGAGCAGGAGCTGGCCGCCGTCGAGCGGCGCGAGGGGGCCGAGCTCGAGCGCCGGGCGGCGCGGTTCCGCGCCGGGCGCCCCCGGCCGTCCCTCGAGGGGCGCACGGCGGTGATCGTCGACGACGGCATCGCCACCGGGTCCACCGCGCGGGCGGCCTGTCAGGTGGCCCGGGCCCAGGGCGCGGCGCGCGTGGTGCTGGCGGTGCCGGTGGCACCCGGGTCGTCGGCGAGCGAGCTCTCCGACGCCGCCGACGAGCTCGTCATCCTCGAGCTACCTGAGCCGTTCTTCGCCGTCGGCGAGTGGTACGAGGACTTCTCCCAGATCTCCGACGACGAGGTCGTCACCCTCCTTCGGCGGGCAGCCGCGTAGGAGGGCCAGGATGTGGCGGTGGGCGCGATCGTGTCGCCGGGCGCGTACTGGTCGGCGGTGGCGTTCGCGGTGGCGTTCTGCGCAGGCATCTGCGTGGCCGCCCGCAGATGGCCCGGGGCGTGGCGGGAGGTGGTCGCCCGGGTGATCGGCGGGGCGCTCGCCGCCGACGTCGTCGCCTACACCGTCGGGCTGGTGGTCGCGCGGACGTGGTCGCCGACGACGTCCCTGCCGCTCGCGCTGTGCAACGTCGGGGTGCTCGTCGCGGCCGTCGCCTGCTGGTGGCACGTGCCGCTGTTTGTCGAGCTGACCTACTTCTGGGGCCTAGCAGGCACCTTGCAGGCGGTGGTCACCCCGGACCTGAACGTGGGCTTTCCCCACCTCGTCTTCTTCGAGTACCTGGTCGGCCATCTCGGCATCGTGGCCGCCGCCGTCTTCCTGGTCGCCGGGCTGCGGCTCGTGCCGCGCCCCGGAGCTGTCGTCCGGGTGTTCGTGGTCACGGCGGCGTACACGGCGTTCGTCGGGCTGGTCGACGGGCTGACCGGCGCCAACTACATGTTCTTGCGGCGTCCGCCTGGCGAGTGGACCCTGCTCCGCCTGCTCGGGCCCTGGCCCTGGTACGTCGTTGGCGCGGCCGGGGTCGGCCTCGCGCTGTTGGTCCTGCTCGACCTGCCGTTCTGGGCCGCGAGGCACCGGGGGCGTCCGGAGTCCCCGGGGTAGAGTGCCGGCATGACCGCATATGCCGTCAAGACACCGCCACAGCACGGCGAGTGGCGTGACTTCCTCGACGTGTGGCGCGCCGTCGACCAGATCGACCTTTTCGAGTCGGCGTGGACGATGGACCACTTCTACCCGCTCACACCGCCGATGGAGGGCACGCATCTCGAGAGCTGGACGATGCTGGCCGCGCTCGCCCAGGCCACCACGCGCCTGCGGCTCGGGGCGATGGTGAACGGGATGCACTTCCGCCATCCCGCCGTCACGGCGAACATGGCGGCGACCCTCGACCACATCTCGAACGGGCGCCTGGAGCTCGGACTCGGCGCCGGCTGGTTCTTCCCCGAGGCCGACGCGTACGGCATCCCCCTCGGCACGCCGAAGGAGCGCTCGGACCGCTTCGAGGAGGGCGTCGAGGTGATCGTGCGCCTGCTGAGCCAGGAGACGACGACCTTCAGCGGTGAGCACTACCGGCTCGTCGAGGCCCGCTGCGAGCCGAAGGCGCTGCAGCAGCCGCGACCGCCCATCGTGATCGGTGGGAAGGGCCCGAAGCGAACGCTGCGCACCGTGGCCCGCTGGGCGGACCAGTGGGACATGACCTTCCCGCAGTCCGCGGCGGAATGGAGCGCGCTCGACGAGGTCCTCGTCGGCCACTGCGAGGCGATCGGCCGTGACCAGGCGGAGATCCGCCGCTCGGTCCACGTCAGCTGGCCGGCCGACGCCGATCCGGGCGCGCTGGCCGAAGCGGCCCAGCCCTACTTCAGCGCGGGCGTAAACCTGGTGATCTTCTCGATGCGCGGCCCCTACCGCGCCGAGCTCGTCGAGCCGCTGGCCGAGGCGCTGGTCGCCGCCGGACCGACGTCGTAGGGGCAGGGACGGCGCTCAGGCGGCACGCTCCATCACCATCAGCCCCGACGCCGTGTTCGAGATCGGGATGTGGTAGCGGGACCACACCTTGCGCGCCCGACCGGGCAGTGCGGCACGCGCCACGAGCCACATCAGCAGCTCGACGCCCTGGGTGCCGGTCAGCGCCACGAGCTCCCTTGAGGAGTACTGCGTCGCCCACTCGGGGTCCTCGATCAGGCTGTCCATGAATCGCAGGTCGAACTCCTTGTTGATGAACCCCGCACGCTCACCGTCGAGCTGGTGCGACAGCCCGCCGGTGCCGATCACCACCACGTCGAGGTCCTCCTCGTAGGACTCGACCGCGCGCCCGATCGCCTCGCCGAGCTTGTAGCAGCGCGAGGCGCTCGGCAGCGGGAACTGGACGGTGTTGACGCAGACCGGCACGACGCGCACCGGGCAGGGGTCCGTGCCCGGCCAAAGGAGGGCCGCCGGCACGGTGACGGCGTGGTCGACGAGCATCTCCTGGCACGTCGTCAGGTCGAACTCCTCGGCGACGAGCGACTCGATCAGGTGCCACGAGAGCGAGGGGTCGCCCGGCAGCGGCGGGGCGACCGGGATCCCCCATCCCTCGTCGGCGCTCCGGTACTCGTGCGCCGCGCCGATCGCGAAGGTGGGCATCTTGTCGAGGAAGAAGTTGAGGCCGTGGTCGTTGTAGACGACCACGGCGACGTCGGGTCGCCTCGCCGCCAGCCACTCACGCGCGGGCGGGTAGCCCTCGAAGAACGGGCGCCAGTACGGGTCCTCCTGGAGGCCGTCGGCGATGGCCCGGCCGATGGCGGGAACGTGGGACGTGGTGATGGTTCCTACGATGCGCGCCATTGGGTCACCTCCCTGCCTGCGCGAGCTTCGCTCGGAACTGCTCCTTCGTCATCCCCGTCTGCTGGGCGCCGATGTCCTGCATGTCCAGCCCGAAGATGCCTGCGAACTTCGCCAGGTAGTAGGCGTTCCCCCCGGCGGCGATGAGCTCCAGCACATTGCGGTGGCGAATCGCTTCCCGCTGTTCGGCGTCGAGCCCGTAGCGGGCGCAGTAGGCGTCCTCGTCACGAAGAAACTCCTCGCGGTTGGCGGCCTCGTTGAACGAGTAGCACATCTTGTTGAGGGCGTAGCCGCGGCGCGCCTGACGCCCGTCGAAGATCGTCGTGCCGGCGATCTCGCTCTCGTGCTGCACCACCTCGTGCTGCACTGCGGTCATCTCCGTCTCCTCCCCCGCCCTGAGGACGGCCCGGCCCTCGTCGGGCTCGCGAACAAGCCACCCGACGCGGTCGCGCCGTGTGAACTCAGAGTCTGATGCGACCCCGAGGTGGGCGGTAGGGCCTTAGGTACCACTCCTCGCGGGGGACCGGCCCCGAGCGCCGGCGCTTCGCGTGGGCGGCTCAGACGAGGTGGAGCGGGCGAGGCTTCGAGCTCGGGTGCGCCCGCATGCACTGCTCGCGCGTCGCGTGGCGGCCATGCGCATCGCTCGCCGGGATCCGCAAGGTGCCGTCCCGGTCAAGCTCGAACAGGCGGATCACGACGCCGCGCTGCTCGCGTCGGGCCTCGCCGTGCGGTGCAGGGGGTCCTTGCTCACGCATCGCGCACCTCCACGTCGGTTGCGTGATGCCATGAAGCCACGGATGGGGCCCTCGCGACCAGGGTCCATGCGCCGCGCGTGGTGGGACCTTCGTCCCGCCCGGCCCGCTCGCATGGGCCCGTGCGGAGAGGAGCGCAGAAGGAGAAGCGGTCAGCCCCTCGACGCCCTCACCGGCGGTGCCAGGACCCGCGAGCGGCGCGCCGGGCCCGCAGCGCCGGGCGAGGTCGTGGCCGGGGGGTGGTCCTCCTGGTGACGGGTGCGTCTCGCGACCGGATGCTCGGCGTGCACGGCCTGGCGGCGCGCGGCCAGCAGTGCGGGCACCGTCGACGCGTCGATCGGCTCGGAGAAGTGGAAGCCCTGCCCGTAGCGGCAGTGGACCGAGCGCAGGAACTCCAGCTGACCGCCGTTCTCGACGCCCTCGGCGACCGTCGCGAGGCCGAGGGTGTTGCCGAGCTCGACGATGCTGCGCGCGAGCGCGGCGCACTCGTGATCGGCGTCGACGCCCTCGACGAAGGAGCGGTCGATCTTCAGCGTGTCGATCGGGAACTGGCGCAGGTAGCCGAGCGAGGAGTAGCCGGTCCCGAAGTCGTCTACCGCGAGGTCGACGCCGAGGCACTTCAGCTCGCGGAGCCGCACGACGAACATCTCGTTGCGCTCGAGGAACGTGCCCTCGGTGATCTCCAGCGTGAGGCTCTCGGGGGCCAGCCCCTGCGCCGCGAGCACCGAGCGGACGGACTCGACGATGTCCGGGTCGTGGAGCTGGTGCACCGACAGGTTGACGTGGACGCGCAGGTCCGGCTGCTCTCGGCGCCAGTCCGCGAGCCTCCGGCAGGCCTCCTTCAGCACCCAGCGCCCGATGCCGTCGATCACGCCGATCTCCTCGGCGAGGGGGATGAATGTGTCGGGGCTGATCCTGCCGTGCACCGGGTGGTCCCAGCGAGCCAGGGCCTCGAGACCGGTGATCTCGCCGCTGTCCAGCAGCACCACGGGCTGGTACTGGACGGTGAGCTCGCCGCGGGCGACCGCGCGCTGGAGGTCCGCCTCGAGCTCCAGGCGGTTGCGCACGGCGAGGTACATGCCGGGCTCGAACAGCGACCAGCCGCCGCGGCCGTCCTTCTTCGCCCGGTACATCGCCAGGTCGGCGTTGCGCAGGAGGTCGGGAGCCTCGCTGAGCGCGCCCTCGGCGAACGCGATCCCGATGCTCGCGCCGACGAGGACCCGGTAACCCTGGACGGAGAACGGGTCGCGGAGCCGCTCGATGATCCGCTGGGCCGTTCCGGTCGCCTCCTGCAGGGTGGCGCCCTCCTCGAGGAGCACCGCGAACTCGTCGCCGCCGAAGCGGGCAACGACGGCCGAGCTCCCAAGGCAGGCTGATAGCCGCCGGGCCACGGCCCGGAGCAGCTCGTCGCCCGCGGCGTGGCCGAGGCTGTCGTTGACGGCCTTGAAGCGGTCCAGGTCGATGAACAACACGGCGACGTCGTGCGGCTCGCGACCGGCCGCGTCGAGTGCCTGCTCGACGCGGTCGAGGAAGAGGGCCCGGTTCGGCAGGCCGGTCAGCGGATCGTGGAAGGCCTCCTTCACCGCCGCCACCGTCCGTGCGTCGGTGAGCGCCATGCTGGCGTGCTCGGCGAAGGTGACGAGCAGGCGGTCGTCGTCGCTGTCGGCGCCGGCCCGTTCGGAGCTCTCCGTGACGAGGGCGCCCGAGATCGACCCACCGACGTGCACGGCCGCGGCGACGAAACGGCCGGAGCGGAGCACCTCGGTGTCGCTTGTCCCACGCCTGCCCCGGGCCGCCATCGCCGCCCGTGCGAGGTCCAAGGCGGCGTCGCGCGCGGACGCGCTCGGACGTTGCGCCGTCGACGCGATGATCGGGCGCGAGGGATCGAGGTCGTCGCGCAGGAACAGCCACGCCGCCCCGGCCCCGAGCAGGCTCGTCGCCCCGGCGGTCACGGTGTCGAGGATCTCGGGAAGCGGGGCACGGTGGGAGATCGAGCGCTGCAAGGTGAGCAGCGTCTCGAGGAGCAGCTGGCGCTGCTCCAGCGAGGTCACCGAGCGCAGCCGCTCCTCGGCGAGCTGCTCCTGCGCCAGGCGCAGGTCGCGCTCCGCCGCCAGGATCCGAAGCGTCCGCAGGCTCAGGCCGAGGACCCGGCCCATGCCTGCGAGCAGGTTGCGCTCCTCGGGACCGAAGGTGCCCGTCAGCCGCCCGACGAGGAGCCGGTCGGCGTCGCCGAAGACCTCGACCACCGCCAGGTGGCAGGGGCCGATGACCGGCAGCACCGTCTCCGAGGTGCCGAGCGCGGCATACAGGAGCTCGGGTTCGGGCACGGCGCCGGTTCCGAAGCCGACCGCCGCGACGACGGCACCGTCGACCACGACCGCGCCGAGCTCCGCGCCGATCGTCTCCGAGGCGAGCTCCGCCGCTCGGAGCAGGGCGCTGCGCTCGTCCTGGTCCTCGCTGAGGGCGGCGAGGAACTCGACGAGCTGGTGGACAGACCAGCTCCCGAGCATGTCAACCCAGTGCCATCACGACGAAGGTCTCGTTGTGCACGCCGCTGCTGCCGCGGCTGCGGGCGATCTCGCCGTAGGTGAAGAAGCCGGCGACAGGGACGTCACCGAGCGACGACCGGATCGCGGCCACCTCCTTCTCGACGAGGTCGTCGCCGAGGATCAGGCGCCGCCCGACACAGTCGAACACGAGGGCGCCCGCCACCGGTCCCCCGCCGAGCAGCTCGAGGGCGTTCGAGCACGCCCCCGCCGCCGCCTCGATGACGGAGACCTCGTCGCCTTCCATCAGCCATACGAGGGCGCCACGCGGGACGTCGGCGGTGCAGATCAACGAGCGGCTCTCGTAGTCGACCTCGCCCGGAACGCGGATGTCCTCACCGTTCAGTCGCTGGAGCCCGAGCGGGTGGACCAGGGCGAATCGGTTGAGGGCGAGCGGGTCGTGGTAGGTCTCGGCCGGGGCCCCGAGGCGCCCGAGGTAGACGTCGAGCGCCGGCTGGTCGTCGAGCTGGGAGACGGTCGTGCCGTCGCTGGTCGAGACGACCATGGGTTCGCCCACCTTGCGCCAGCCGTGGCGCATGCTCACCGCGAGCGGATGGTCCGAGCCGACGGCGATGCCGACGACGGCGTCGGTCAGCACGGCATCGCCCGCGATCTGGTGGGTCCCGGTCATCGTAAGGTCGTCACCGGAGGCACCCCCGACGACGGGCACGGTGGCGCCGGTGACGGAGTAGGCACCGCGGACGATCTCCTCCTGGTGGGAGACGAAGCCCGGGGTGAGCAGGAGCAGGACGCGGTTCGGCCGGTCGATCGCGGCCAGGCATGCCGCCGCCTCGGCGCCCGCCTCGCGCTGGCGCGTGGACGCCCCCAGCCCGACCGCCACCTCGGCGCTCAGCCCGTCGCCGCCGAGCGCGGCGACGACCACGCTGCCCCGTCCGCCGCCGACCTGGGAGAGCTCGCCCGCCGTCGTGCAGCCGGCGAGCGCCGTCACGGGGCCGAGCTCGGCGCGTACCGCCGCGACGAGGGCGCCGAGGTCGTGCGCGATCGATGCGAAGACGAGCACCAGGCACGGCTCGCGCCCGGCTCTTGCCGCCGCGAGCGCCGCTCGCCCCGCGCCCGCGGCGTCGGGCGCGAAGCTGTGCCCGACGCCGACCCAGCGACCGTCCGTCCCGCCGGCTGCCCCCTTCACGGTGTGGCTAACGGCAACCGCAGCACCGGCGTGAACCCCGAATCCGGACCCGGGCGGCGCAGCCGGGCAACGAGCTGCTGGCTGCGGCTCCGCCGGGGCCCTAGCCTCGGCCTTGCGGAGGACGGACCGGACCGTCCCCGGACGATGGGGGGCGGCGGTGTTCGAGAGCATCGTGGTCGCCATCGACTGGTCCGATTGCTCCGGTCGGGCCTTGGCGCTGGCGAAGGAGGTCGCCAAGGTGTCCTCCGGCGAGCTGCGGCTGGTGCACGTCCATGAGATGGAGCGCCTGATCCCCTCCGGCTCGGGACCGCTCACCGCAGCGGTGCGCGGCGCCGCGAGCGGGCAGCTCGAGGAGCAGCATGAGCGGATGGAGGCGACGCTCGCGGAGCTCGCCGCGGCCGGCCTCGGGGCGAGCGGCGTCGTGCGCCCAGCCCTGTTCGGCCACGTCGCCCCCGAGATCCTCGAGGAAGTGGCCGAGTCCCAAGCGTCGCTCGTCGTCGTCGGGACGCGCGGTCGCAGCGCGCTCGAGGGGATCATCCTCGGCAGCACGACGCACAAGCTGCTGCACCTGGCGACGGTCCCGGTCCTGGTCGCGCCCTGACCCGGTCGGGCCGTGACGGCCCGGCTGCGGACCGCTCGGTGCGGTCCCGCGTGGGGCTCCTCCTAGGGTTCGGCGACGATGTCGACGACGACGGCGTAGGGGCCGCCGGAGGAGTTCTTCGGGATCTCGAGCAGCACGCGGCTGCCGACCGGCGCGCCGACCAGGGCGTCGAGCGCGCTCGGCTGGGTGGGGACGCCCACGAACTCGGCCGTCGGGCCGCCCTGGGTCCAGGAGGACTGGAGCACCTTGCCCGAGTAGTCCGCGGCGACGATCTGGAGGACGACCAGGCCGGCGACGACCTTCCGGCCGGTGCCCTTGTCGAGGACGATCGTCTTTTGCGCCGTGGGCTTGGTAGCGCTGCCCACCACGCTGACCTTCGGCCGGCCGCCGAGCGGCCCGCTGACGTGCACCCCCCCGGTGTTCGGTGTCTCGCGCTTGGCGTGGGGGTCACCGCCGGCGGTCGGCTTGTAGGTGCCGACGATGTCGACGACGAACACCAAGGTGGAGTTGCCCGGAATGCCGGCCGAGGAGTTGCCCTTTGTTCCGTAGCCGTCCGCGGGCGGGATGACGAGCAGCAGCCGGCTGCCGACGCGGCTGCCGGGCAGCGTCTTGTTCCAGCCGGCGATGAGCCCCTTCACGCCGATGTCGAACGGGGCGAGCTGACCGCGCGAGAACGAGCTGTCGAAGACCTTGCCCCGCCACAGCTGGCCGAGGTAGTTGACGACGAGCAGGTTGCCCTTCGCGACGGTGGCCCCGGTGCCCTGGTGGAGCGTCTTGCTGATGAGCGAGGAGGGCGGCGCGGTCTTCGGGAACGTGATCGTCGGGCTCTTGCCGAACGACCCGGACACTTTCGGAAGGGCCGGCGCGGCGCTGGCGGCGGCGACCGGCACGACGACGCCGACGGCGAGCAGCGGGAGCAGGAGCAAAAGGGCGAGCGCGCGACGCAAAGGGAGACCTCGAGGGGGGGTTGGGACGACGCCAGAGCCTACCCGCGGCAGCGACCGGACGGTTCGCGCCCGCATTGACTCATCGGAAACCTCCGCGTAGATCGCATCGTTGCCTCACGTAAAACCTCCGCGTCGGTGACGCCGCGAACTACGCCTGATCGATGGAGCTTTCGATGGGTGAGCGACGCGCGGTCACGAACAAGATGGCC